>NZ_JBEYSG010000003.1:0-334392 GCF_040642635.1 Micromonospora sp. NPDC047793
GGGTGGCCCTGGCTGGCGGGGCGTGGTGGCCGCTCGCGGTGCCGGGTCCAGGTGTAACGACTGGCGGAGGCGGGCCATTCCCGTGGGGATCCGGCATAGCCGTCTCGGGCGCTGGCCTGGCCGGTCCCTCATTACAACGACACGCGGCCGACGAGAATTCCATCGCCAACTAGGGCGTAACAGACATATCACCCAGATGCGTCGCGCGGCTCTCCTCGTACCCGGATGTTAGGAGGGGTCCCCTGCTATGCACCAGGCGTTAGCAGGGGACCCCTCCTTGCGCACCCACCCCCGGGCGTGTGAGGTATGTCCGGGTTCGCGCTGGCGGCGGGACGGGCCGGGACAGGCGGCGGCGAGGGCCTAGGGTGGTGCGGGTGGCGACTCTTCTCCTCCTGCGGCACGGACGCACCACCGCCAACGCCGACGGCGGCCTGGCCGGTCGGCAACCGGTCGAGCTGGACGACACCGGCCGCGCCCAGGCCAGCGCCGTCGGCGAGCGGTTGGGCGGCCTGCCGCTGGCCGCCGTGGTGACCAGTCCGCTGATCCGCTGCCGGCAGACCCTGGAACTCGCCCTTCCGCAGGCCGTGCCGGTCGTCGAGGACGGGCTCATCGAGTGCGGGTACGGCACCTGGGAGGGCCAGCCGTTGAAGAAGCTGGCCAAGGAGCCACTCTGGGCGGTGGTGCAGCAACATCCGAGCGCGGCGGTCTTCCCCGAGGGGGAGTCGATGGCGCAGATGGCGGCCCGCGCGGTCGCGGCGGTACGCGCCTGGGACGCCCGGATCACCGCCGAACACGGCCCGGAGGCGGTCTGGCTGGCCTGTGGCCACGGCGACGTGATCAAGGCGATCGTCGCCGACGCGATCGGCGTACACCTGGATCTCTTCCAGCGCATCGTGGTCGACCCGGCGTCGGTGACCGCGATCCGCTACACGCCGCTGCGTCCCTTCCTGGTACGCCTCAACGACGTCGGCGGCGACCTGACCGGGTTGGTGCCGCCGGTCCGCAAGCGGCGTCGCCGGGCGACCCGGCCGGCGGACTCGGACGCCGCCGTCGGCGGTGGCGCGGGTGGTGCCCGGTGACGCGGCTTGGTGGGGTGCGCGGCGTGTCGGGCCGCCGGATAGGGTCGTGGGTATGACGCACCAGGTGCACGCCTTCGAGCCGCCTGAGCGGTTCGTCGCCGGGACCGTCGGGCCGCCGGGGGAGCGTACGTTCTTCCTCCAGGCCCGTGGCGGCGGCCGGGTGGTCAGCGTCGCGCTGGAGAAGGTCCAGGTCTCGTTGCTCGCCGAGAAGCTGGAGGAACTGCTCACCGAGGCGCAGCGCCGCTTCGGCGTCGACCTGCCCGAGGCTCCCGCCGCACTGGGCGACAACGAGCCGTTGGAGACGCCGGTCGACGAGGAGTTCCGGGTCGGCACCCTGGGGTTGGCCTTCGACGCGGACACCGCGACCGTGGTCATCGAGGCGATCGCCGTCGGCGAGGCGGAGAGCGAGTTGGAGCTGGGGGAGTCGGAGGAGGACGAGGCCGACGACGTCGAGCCGGACGAGGACCTCGACCGGCTCCGGGTCCGGCTGACGCCGGAGGCGACCCGCGAGTTCATCGAGCGGGCGCGGCGGGTGGTCAACGCCGGCCGTCCCCCGTGTCCGCTGTGCGGCCAGCCGCTCGACCCGGCCGGCCACCTCTGCCCCCGGAACAACGGCTACCACCGGTGACCTCGTCCGGCCTGGCACCTCGGCAGGACGGTGGCGCGGCGTTGCGGCTGCTGCGCGACGGTGACCTGAGCATCGAGGGCCGGCTGGTCGACGCCTCCAACACCACCCTGCGGGGTGTCCTCACCCTGGGCGGCGAGACCGCCCGCTGCGTCTACAAGCCGGTACGCGGTGAGCGCCCGCTGTGGGACTTCCCGGACGGCACGCTGGCCGGCCGGGAGGTGGCTGCCTACCTGGTCTCCGCCGCCAGCGGCTGGGACCTGGTGCCGCCCACGGTGCTGCGGGACGGCCCGTTCGGCCCGGGCTCCTGCCAACTGTGGATCGACGAGCCGGACGACGCCGAGCCGCTCGTCGGGTTCGTGCCGGCCGACGCCGTACCGCCCCGCTGGTTCCCGGTGGCGGCGGCCCGCGACGACGACGGCACGGCGTACGCGCTGGCCCACGCCGACGACCCGCGACTGGCCCGACTCGCGGTGCTCGACGCGGTGATCAACAATGCCGACCGCAAGGGCGGCCATGTGCTGGTCGGTCCGGACGACCGGCTGTACGGCGTCGACCACGGCGTCAGCTTCCACGTGGAGGAGAAGCTGCGGACGGTGCTGTGGGGTTGGGCCGGCCGACAGTTGCCGCCCGACGCCGTCGAGACGTTGGACCGGCTCGCCGTCCAGGTCGCCGGTCCGCTCGGCGACGACCTCGCCGACCACCTCACCATCGGTGAGATCACCGAACTGGCCGCTCGGATCGGTCGGCTCCGCGAGGAGTGCCGTTTCCCGCAGCCGTCCCACGACTGGCCGGCCGTGCCGTGGCCGCCGGTGTGACCATGTCGGCTTGATCACTGGAGAGCCCGGCGTGACGCCTACGGTCGGCTGGCTAGGCTGGCGGTCATGGAGTCTTGGGTGGGGCACGAGGTGCCGCGGCTGCCGGGCAGGGGTGGGCCGCTGAGGTTGTACGACTCGGCGCGGCAGGGTGTGCACCCGACCGAGGGACCGACCTCCATGTACGTCTGCGGTATCACCCCGTACGACGCCACCCACCTGGGACACGCCGCCACCATGATCACCTTTGATCTGGTGCAGCGGATGTGGCGCGACGCGGGCCACGAGGTGCGGTACGTGCAGAACGTCACCGACATCGACGACCCCCTGCTGGAGCGCGCCGAACGCGACGGCGAGGACTGGAAGGTCCTGGCGATGCGGGAGACAGCGCTGTTCCGGGAGGACATGGAGGCGCTGCGGATCATCCCGCCGGCACACTACGTCGGCGCCGTGGAGTCGATCCCGGACATCGCCGAGAAGGTGTTGCTGCTGCTCAAGGACGGCGCCGCGTACCGCATCGAGGACGGCACCGGCGACGTCTACTTCGACGTCTCCACCGCACCGCGCTTCGGCTACGAGTCGAACCTGTCCCGGGACGAGATGCTGGAGATCTTCCCCGAGCGCGGCGGCGACCCGGACCGGGCCGGCAAGCGCGACCCGCTGGACCCGTTGCTGTGGCGCGGCGCCCGCGAGGGCGAACCCTCCTGGCCGGGCGGCGACCTCGGCCCCGGCCGCCCCGGCTGGCACATCGAGTGCACCGTCATCGCGCTGAACCTGCTCGGCGCCACCATCGGTGTCCAGGGCGGCGGCAACGACCTGGTCTTCCCGCACCACGAGTGCTCCGCCGCGCACGCCGAACGGCTGACCGGCACGCTGCCCTTCGCCGAGCACTACGTGCACGCCGGCATGATCGGCCTGGACGGCGAGAAGATGTCCAAGTCCCGCGGCAACCTCGTCTTCGTCTCCCGGCTGCGCGCCGACCGGATCGACCCGATGGCCGTCCGGCTGGCCCTGCTCACCGGCCACTACCGCGCCGACCGCTCCTGGACCGACGACCTGCTGACCACCGCAGAGGAGCGCCTGGCCCGCTGGCGCCGGGCCGCCGTCGCGCCAGCCGGGCCGTCCGGCGAGACCTTCCTCTCGGGCGTACGCGACCGCCTCACCGACGACCTCGACTCCCCGGGTGCCGTACGGCTGGCCGACGAGTGGGCCGACCGCACGCTGGCCGGTGACGTCGAGGATCCGTCCGCTCCGGCCCTCTTCGCCACCACCCTGGACGCCCTCCTCGGCATCCGCCTCTGACCCCCACGCCGCGCTGTGCCTGCGCCTGCGCCTGCGTCGATCATGGAGTGGTGGCAGTCGTTTCGCTGGTTTATGAGCCGATATGACCCTGCCGTAAGTCCATGATCGGCGACACGTGGGCCCCGCCAGTGACGCGTGGCCCGGAGCGCGGACCGGGGAGCGGGGTCAGCCGAGGACCAGGCCGGGGTCGGGGTCGGGGGTGCTGGTGGGGGCGGGGATCGGGTACTCCTCGGTCAGCGTGGTGACCGGGCCGGGCCAGGTGGCCTGGGCGACCTCGATCGGTCTGCGCCGCTCGTCGTACGCCACGTGCAGCAGGTGCAGCACCGGGGTGTCCGGCCGGATCTGGAGGGTCTCCGCCTCCTCGCGGCTGGGCTGGCGTGCGGTGATCGTGTCGGTGGCGGTCGCGTACCGGCGTCCGGTGGCCTCCTCGGCCTCCTGGTAGAGCGGGCGGCCGAAGGCCTCGGCGCGTTCCAGTGTGGTGCCGGCGGTGTCGGTGGGCAGGAACCAGGAGGCGCCCACCTCGACCGGTGAGTCCTCGGTGCGGACCAGGTGGCGGCGGCAGAGCAGTTCGGTGCCGTCGGGTACGCCGAACGCGTCGGCGACCTCGGGCGGTGCGGGGGAGCGGCCGACGGCGACGAGTTGCTGCCGGTACCGGGCGGCCAGGTCGGTGTGGTAGCCCCGGAAGCCGCCGTAGCGGCCTCGGGAGAGCCGGTTGAGTCGCCGCCGGGTGCCGCGTACGTACGTGCCGGAGCCGGGCTTGGTGATCAGGATGCCTTCGACGCGGAGCTGGTCGACGGCGCGTTGCACGGTCTGCTTGGCCACGCCGAACATCTCGGCGATCGCCGGGATCGACGGCAGACGCTCACCCGGACCCCAGTCGCCCCGGCGGATCTGCGTCTTGAGCTGCGCGGCGATCTGCCGGTGCGGGAACTCCGCGGCACCCGGGTTGATCTGCATCCCCGACCTCCTCAGCTAGGTTCCTAGGATGCCCTACGCGGTACGTGCCGCGCCACCCTGAAACGAGCACCCGACGGACACGCCCAGCGAGACAGGAACGCCCCGGACACGTGGACCGTGTCCGGGGCGTCGCGAAGAAACGGGGAAGGGCTACCAGGATCCGGCGGTCGGGCCGGCGGACCCGCCCCGGCGGCGCAGGTACTTCTCGAACTCCTGCGCGATCTCGTCCCCGGTCAACGGGGTGATGCCCGCGTCGCCGACGCGTTCCTCCAGCTCGCGGACGTACTCGCCGAGTTCGGCGTCCTGCTCGGCGGCGCTGCGCACGCGCTGCTCCCACTCGGCGGCCTCCTCGGCCAGGTCGGCCATCGGCACCGGCAGGTCGAGGACCTCCTCGACCCGGTGCAGCAGGGCGAGCGTGGCCTTGGGGCAGGGCGGGTTGTTGGCGTAGTGCGGCACGTGCACCCAGAACGAGACCGCGTCCACCTCCGCGCGGGTGCAGGCGTCGTGCAGCACGCCGACGATGCCGGTCGGTCCGTCGTACCGGGTGGGGGTGAGCTGGTAGCGGCGGGCGGCGTCGGCGTCGGAGGCGCTGCCGCTGATCGGCAGTGGCCGGGTGTACGGCACGTCGGCCAGCAGCGCGCCGAGCAGGACCACCCGTTCGACCTCCAGGCTGTGGCAGATCTCCAGCACCTGCTCGCAGAAGGTGCGCCAGCGCATGCTCGGCTCGATGCCCCGGATCAGCACCACGTCGCGTTCGGTGCCGGACGGGCTGGCCACCGTGAACCGCGTGGTCGGCCACTCCACCCGTCGGGTGGCGCCCTCGGCCATCGTGATGGTGGGCCGGCTGACCTGGAAGTCGTAGAAGTCCTCCGGGTCCAGTTCGGTGATCGGCCGCGCCTCCCACACCTGTTCCAGATGTTCCACTGCGGCGGTCGAGGCGTCGGCGGCGTCGTTCCACCCCTCGAAGGCGGCGATGGCCACCGGGGATCGCAGCACCGGCAACCCGTCGAACTCGGTCACGCCGTCACCTCACCCTGCTCGTCGCCGACGGCCCCGGTCGGCCGCCCGCCGTGCGTGGTGGTGTCGCTGATGTCCCTCACATCAGTCAGCCTACGTGCCGCGCCCGTACCCGGCCCGTCGGCCGCGCCGGATCCGGCGCTGGCCACCACCGTCGGTGGCGACCGGATCGGCCACCGGTAGCTCGCATAGTGGTCGAATTCGGGCAGGTGATCCCGGCGACACATTGTGGGAACGAGCCGTACGTGGGGATGCGCGGCACCCGGGTCGCACTAACCTGAGAGCGTGCGGACTTCGTTGCTCGATGCGCTGACAGACCGGATCCTCGTCACCGACGGGGCGATGGGCACGATGCTGCAGGCCGCGGACCTGAGCCTCGACGACTTCGACGGTCTGGAGGGGTGCAACGAAATTCTCAACGTCACCCGTCCGGACGTGGTGCGCGGGGTGCACGAGGCGTACCTGGCCGCGGGCGCGGACTGTGTGGAGACGAACACCTTCGGTGCCAACCTGCCGAACCTCGCGGAGTACGACATCCCCGAGCGGATCTGGGAGCTGTCCGAGGTGGGGGCGCGGCTGGCCCGGGAGGCCGCCGACGCGTACTCGACGCCGGAACGGCCGCGCTGGGTGCTCGGCTCGATCGGCCCCGGGACCAAGCTGCCCACGCTCGGGCATGCCGCGTACGCCACGCTGCGCGACGCGTACCAGCAGAACGCCGGTGGTCTGATCGCCGGTGGCGCGGACGCGCTGATCATCGAGACCTGCCAGGACCTGCTCCAGGTCAAGGCAGCGGTGACCGGGTCGAAGCGGGCCATGGCCGAGGCGGGCGTCCAGGTGCCGATCATCTGTCACGTCGCGGTCGAGACCACCGGCACCATGCTGCTGGGCAGCGAGATCGGCGCGGCGCTGACCGCGATCGAGCCGCTCGGCGTGGACCTGATCGGGCTGAACTGCTCGACCGGCCCGGCCGAGATGGGCGAGCACCTGCGCTACCTGGCCCAGCACTCCCGCATCCCGGTGTCGGTGATGCCCAACGCCGGCCTGCCGGTGCTCACCGCCGACGGCGCGTACTTCCCGCTCGGCCCGGAGGACATGGCCGACGCCCTGGAGCGGTTCGTCGTCGAGTACGGCGTCGCGCTGGTCGGTGGCTGTTGCGGCACCACGCCGGAGCACATCCGGGTCCTCTCCGAGCGGATGCGCGAGCTGCGGCCGGTGGCCCGCGAGCCGCGGGCCGACGCCGGTGTCTCCTCGATCTACCACCATGTGCCGTTCGCGCAGGACGCCAGCGTGCTGATGGTGGGGGAGCGGACCAACGCCAACGGTTCCAAGGCGTTCCGGGACGCGATGCTCGCCGCCGACTGGCAGTCCTGCGTGGAGATCGCCCGTGCTCAGGCCCGGGACGGCTCGCACCTGCTGGACCTCTGCATCGACTACGTCGGCCGCGACGGCACCACCGACATGCGGGAGCTGGCCGGACGCTTCGCCACCGCCTCCACGCTGCCGATCATGCTGGACTCCACCGAGCCGGCGGTGATCGAGGCCGGGCTGGAGACGCTCGGCGGCCGGTGCGTGGTCAACTCGGTCAACTTCGAGGACGGCGACGGCCCGGACTCCCGCTACGCGCGGATCATGCCGGTGGTCGCCGAGCACGGCGCCGCCGTGGTCGCGCTGCTCATCGACGAGGAGGGCCAGGCCCGCACGGCGGAGTGGAAGGTACGCGTCGCCGAGCGGTTGATCGAGGACCTGACCGGCCGGTGGGGACTGCGCCGGGCCGACATCCTGATCGACGCGCTGACCTTCCCGATCGCCACCGGTCAGGAGGAGACCCGCCGCGACGGCATCGAGACCATCGAGGCGATTCGGGAGATCGCCCGCCGCTGGCCGGGCGTGAACTTCACGCTGGGCATCTCGAACGTCTCGTTCGGGCTCAACCCGGCGGCCCGGCAGGTGCTCAACTCGGTCTTCCTGCACGAGTGCGTGCAGGCCGGCCTCACCTCGGCGATCGTGCACGCCAGCAAGATCCTGCCGATGTCCAAGATTCCCGACGAGCAGCGCGAGATCGCCCTCGACCTGGTCTACGACCGCCGTCGCGAGGGCTACGACCCGGTGCAGCGGTTCATCGAGGTCTTCGAGGGCGTGGACGCCGCGTCGGCGCGCGCCACCCGGGCCGAGGAGTTGGCCGCGCTGCCGCTCAACGAGCGGCTCAAGCGGCGGATCATCGACGGCGAGCGCAACGGCCTGGAGGCCGACCTGGACGCGGCGATGGCCGCTGGCACCGCGCCGCTGCTCATCATCAACGACATCCTGCTGGACGGCATGAAGGTCGTCGGTGAGCTGTTCGGCTCCGGCCAGATGCAGCTGCCGTTCGTGCTCCAGTCCGCCGAGGTGATGAAGACCGCGGTGGCGTACCTCGAACCGCACATGGAGAAGAACGACGACGGTGGCAAGGGCCGCATCGTGCTCGCCACCGTCAAGGGCGACGTGCACGACATCGGCAAGAACCTGGTCGACATCATCCTCTCCAACAACGGCTACGAGGTGGTGAACATCGGCATCAAGCAGCCGATCTCCGCCATCCTCGACGCGGCCGAGCAGCACCGCGCCGACGCCATCGGCATGTCGGGCCTGCTGGTCAAGAGCACGGTCATCATGAAGGAGAACCTGGTCGAGATGGCCACGCGCGGGGTCGCGGAGCGCTGGCCGGTCCTGCTCGGCGGTGCGGCACTGACCCGGGCGTACGTCGAGGACGACCTGCGGTCGATGTTCCCCGGACAGGTGCACTACGCCCGCGACGCCTTCGAGGGACTCTCTCTGATGGACCGGGTGATGACCGCCAAGCGCGGCGGCGCTCCCGTGGTCGACGCCGAGCGGGAGGCGGCCCTCGCGGCCCGCCGGGCCCGTCGGGAACGGCAGCGCGCCGTCGTCTCCGAGTCGCTTCCGGAGCTGAGCGACACCTCGGTCCGCTCCGACGTGGCCGCCGACGTGCCGGTGCCGAGCGCACCGTTCTTCGGCACGCGGGTCGTCAAGGGCGTGCCGCTGGCCGACTACGCGGCGCTGCTGGACGAGCGGGCCACCTTCATGGGCCAGTGGGGCCTGCGCGGCGCACGCGGCGGCAAGGGTCCGTCCTACGAGGAACTGGTGGAGACCGAGGGCCGGCCCCGGCTGCGCTACTGGCTGGACCGCCTGATCGCCGACAAGGTGCTGGAGGCGGCCGTGGTGTACGGCTACTTCCCGGCGTACTCCGAGGGCAACGACCTGGTGGTGCTGGACGAGAACGGCCACGCCGAGCGGGCCAGGTTCACCTTCCCCCGGCAGCGCCAGGAACGGCGGCTCTGTCTGGCCGACTTCTTCCGTCCGCGCGGCGACGACCTGGACGTGGTCGCCCTGCAACTGGTCACCGTCGGTCATCCGGTCAGCGAGTACGCGGCCAAGCTCTTCGCCCGCAACGAGTATCGCGACTACCTGGAGGTGCACGGGCTGTCCGTGCAGCTCACCGAGGCGCTGGCCGAGTACTGGCACCAGCGGGTCCGGGCCGAGCTGACCCTGCCCGACGGCCGTACCCTCGCCGCCGACGACCCCACGGACCTCGCCGGTCTGCTCCGCACCGACTACCGGGGCTGCCGGTACGCGTTCGGCTATCCGGCCTGCCCCGACCTCGAGGACCGGGCGAAGATCGTGGAGCTGCTCGGCGCGGAGCGGATCGGCGTGGAGTTGTCCGAGGAGTTCCAGCTCATGCCGGAGCAGGCCACCGACGCCATCGTGGTGCACCACCCGGAGGCCAGCTACTTCAACGCCAAGTGACGCTGCCGCCGGTCACGCGGCTTCCTTCTGCAGTGCGGGGCCGAGGAGTAGTCCCCCGTCTATGACGTACTCGGCGCCGGTGATGAAGGTCGCGTGCGGCGAGGTGAGGAACAACAGCAGCGCGGTGATGTCGGCGGGCTGCCCGAGTCGCGGGACGGCGAACGGCTCGGGCGAGTAGAAGTCGGCGATCGGGGCGTCGGCGCCGGCCGCCGGCTCGGTGATGAACGGGGTGGCGATCACCCCGGGGTGGATGGTGTTGACGCGGATGTTGTCGCGGCCCAACTCGATGGCGGCGGTCTGAGTGAGCCCTCGAATCGCCCACTTGCTGGCGGCGTAGGGCGCATAGAAGGCAGTGCCGGTGAGGCCCATGGTGGAGGCGATGTTGATGATCGATCCTCCCCCCGCGCGCCGTAGCGCCGGGGCGGCTGCCTTGATGCCGAGGAAGGTGCCGGTGAGGTTGACGTCGAGGATGCGAGCCCAGGTGGCCACGTCGGTGGACTCGATGAGGGCCGGCGGGTTCTGTACCCCGGCGTTGTTGACCAGGATCGTGAGTGCGCCGAAGGCGTTCTCGCTTTCCGTGACGGCAGCGGCCCACGACTCCTCCTGGGACACGTCGAGGCGGACGGAACGCGCCCTGTCGCCCAACTCGGCGGCGAGGTCAGCCCCACGCTCGGCGTTCCTGGCACCGATGACGACGTTGGCGCCTTCGGCGTGCAGGGCCCGCACGTGGCTGGCCCCCTGCCCGCCGGTGCCGCCGGTCACGAGAACGGTCTGATCAGCGAAGAGGGACATCGGATCCTCCGAGTACGGACGAGAGACGACTACCCGAGACCGGGTGGTGAGTCGAGCGACTCACTACCCCGAAGTTACGCCCTGTCAGGTGGTGAGTCAACCCACTCACCTCGCTATGATGGTCGCATGACTCCAGCGCCGTCGGCCTATCACCAGCGCGTGGCGGAGGAGAAGCGCGCGCTCATCGTGCAGGCCGCCACCGAGCTCTTCCTTGAGTTGGGCTACGACCGGGCGTCCCTGGCGCGTGTCGCCGACAGCGCCGGCGTCTCGAAAGCGACGCTGTTCAAGCAGTTTCCGACGAAGGCGGCATTGTTCGATGCCATCGTCATCGACTCGTGGGCCGAGAGCGACGTCGCCGACGTGCCACCCGCCGGTGACCTGACGACCGGGCTGACGGCTCTCGGACGGCGCTACGCGACGCTGGTGAGCCAGCCGGAGATGACCGATCTGTTCCGCATCGTCATCGCCGAACTGCCACGCTTTCCCGAGTTGGCCAAGGCGCACTTCTCGCAGGGCAAACTGCCGTACTTCGAGTCCGTCCGGATCTACCTCCTGGCGGAGTGCGACGCGGGGACCGCGGACATCGCCGACCCGGAGATGGCCGCCACGCAGTTCCTCGGGATGATCTCCAACTACCTGTTCTGGCCGCGTCTTCTGCTTCCAGACTGGACGGTGACCCCGGACCGCACGACGGCGGTGGTGGAAGAAGCCGTCCGCACCATCGTCGCCCGGTATGGCACCGGTCACCGGGACCGCGAGACTGCGGTGCCGTAGCAGCCGGGCCGGAAGCCGGAGATCGCCCTGCACGCCGGGGTCAGGTGGTCGGCGGTCGTCAGGCGCACGCCGCCCGCGAGAGCACTCGCGGGGCGACCGGGACCGAGGGCCGCCCCCTCGGCGGCCGGAGAGCGGTCGAGGGGGCAGCCGGAGATCACCAGGGGATGGGGCCGTCGTCGTTGGAGAAGGTGCCGGTGGGGCCGTCGTCGGGCAGGGTGGCGAGCCGGATCGGGGTGGCGGCTGCCTCGTCGGCCGGGCGTCCGAGGCCGCCGGTGAAGTCGGTGGCGACCAGGCCGGGGCAGGCGGCGTTGACCAGGATGCCGGTGCCGGCGAGTTGTCGGGCGTAGTGCACGGTCACCGCGTTGAGGTACGACTTCGTCGGTGAGTAGGCGGCCATGATCGGGCCGACCTCGACGGTGGGATCGGTCTGCCAGGTGAGGGATCCGACGCTGCTGGAGACGTTGACGATGCGCGGGGCGGGGGAGCGGCGCAGCAGCGGCAGCATCGCATTGGTCACCCGGATGACGCCGTGGACGTTGGTGTCCACGACGGCGCGGACGACGTCCAGGTCGAGGGTGGTCGGGTCCTGCGCCCACCCCGGCCCGGTCGGTCCGGAGATGCCGGCGTTGTTGACCAGGACGTCCAGGCGTCCGCCCTGGCGATCGATACGGTGGGCGGCCTCGGTGACGCTGCGGTCGCTGGTGACGTCCAGGGGCACGGTGAACGCGTCCACCCCGGCGGCGTGCAGCGTCTTCACGGCCGCCTCGCCCCGGGCCTCGTCGCGGGCACCGACCGCGATCCGGTAGCCGCGTACGCCCAGGCCGGCCGCGATCTGGTAGCCGAGTCCCTTGTTCGCGCCGGTGATCAGCGCGGTCTTCGTGTCGTTCATGACGCCGATGGTGGCGCGGCGGGCAGCGGTGTCCTTACACCGTTTCGGTCCGTGCTGATACCTCACCGGTATCGGCGCAGTACCGTCGGGAGGTGGACACGCTGGAGACCCGCGAGTTGCGGTACTTCGTGGCCGTCGCGGAGGAGCTGCACTTCACCCGCGCGGCGGAGCGCCTCGGCATGGCCCAGCCGCCGCTGTCGCGGGCGATCCGGCAGCTCGAACGGCGTCTCGGAGTGACGCTGTTCGACCGTGACCGGCGCGGCGTCACGCTCACCGGCGCGGGTCGGGTGCTGCTGGACGAGGCCCGCACGATCCTCGACGCCACGTCGGCGGCCGCCCGCCGGACCCGTCGGGCGGCGACCGCCCCGGACCGACTGACGCTGGCCACCAAGGCCGGCACCAACCACGAGCTGCTGCGCACACTTCTCACGGCGTACGCGGCGGAGCCCGGCGCGGCCGAGATCGAGGTGCTGTTGTGCGGGATGGGGGACCAGGCGCGGATGCTGCGGGACGGTCGCGCCGACGTGGCGTTGATGCAGCGGCCCTTCGACGACCTGGCCGGCTTCGACACCGAGGACCTGCTGACCGAGCAGCAGGTGGCGATCCTGCCGGCCGGGCATCCGCTCGCCGCGCGTACCTCGCTGAGCATGGCGGAGATCAGTGACCTGCCGGATCTGCCGGTGGCCCGGTGGCCGCGTCCGGACGGCAGCTACGAACCGGGCCCGGGGCCGGAGATCCACGACCAGTCGCAGGTGGCCCAGTTGATCGCCCTCGGGCACACCATGGCGGTCCTCTGTGCCTCGTCGCGGTCCTGGCTGTGGAGCGCGCACACCGCCGTACCGCTGACCGACGCCGCGTACGTATCGACCGTGCTCGCCTGGCCCGCGCACAGCCGCTCGCGGTCGGTGGCCGGGCTGGTCCGCACCGCGGCCGCGCTCTAGACCGGCGTCGGGTGCCGGGCGCACGGCCCGGCACCCGACGGTGGTCCTACGGGTAGGTGGTCAGGTACGCGACCTGGTTGGCGCTGTTGACCGTGTTCCCGGTGTTGTTGATCATCCGGTTGATGGTGCCGACGCCGCCGAGCGACACGGTCACCATGTTGGTGAAGCGCACGTTCGGGTTGTTCGGGACCTCGAAGGAGCGTTCGGCGACCACCGACGGGTCGACGTTGAAGTAGGCGTAGCTGCCCAGCCCCCACGCCTGGTGACCGGTCACCGAGTCGGCCACCTTGTACGCGGCGTAACCCCGGGTCGACCCGTTCATCCAGGCGGCCTGGTTCGGCGGGTCGTACGGCAGCTCGTTCTGGTAGAAGTACGTGCGCCCGCGGTCGCCGTTCCAGATCGTCTGGTACTTCTGGTAGTGCTCGACGAAGAGGCCGTACATGGTGACGTCGTCGCCGTTGACGACCAGCCCGGTGTCGGCGGTGTTGACGGTCCAGCCGACGCCGTCACCGTGGTCGGCGCGCCACAGCCACATGTGGTCGCCGATCACGTCGTCGCTGTTGACGACGAGGCTGGTGGTGGCGCGGCCGACGCCCGGTCCGCCGATGCGGAAGAAGACGTCGTGCAGCGAGGTGGGGTTGGCGGCGTGGTCGGCCGACGAGCCGGACGGGCCGACCTCCATCAGGACCGGTGAGGTGGTGGTGCCGGCCTCGAACATGATGCCGGCGACCTTGACGCCGTCCACGTCGGCGACCCGCATGCCGACGGTGCCGTTGTCGGTCTGGATGGTGGCCAGGCCGAGGCCGAGGACCACCGTGTTGGCCCGGTTGACCTGGATCGGTGCGGTGACCCGGTGCACGCCGGGGGTGAACAGCAGGTTCTTGCCCTGGGTGAGGGCGGCGTTGATGGTGGCCGCCGAGGTGCCGGGCCGGACGACGAAGAAGTCGGCCAGCGAGATCGACGAGCCGGCGGGGGTCTTGTTGTACCAGGTGGTGCCGGTGGAGTTGGTGCGCAGCGCGGGCACGAAGACGCGGTACTCGCCGGTGCCGTCGACGTAGAGGAACGGCTTCTCCCGCACCACGGGGGTGGTGGGGACGACGGTGTGCGACGGGTTGGGGAAGCTCGGTGCGGGTGCGCCGGCCACGCCCTGGAAGACCATGTTCCACACCGAGCCGGTCCAGCCGTTGCCGAACTCGCTGTTGCGGGAGTACCACTGCTGTTGTGAGCCGGAGACGACCAGGCCGTCGATGCGGGTGTCGGCCATCAGGCCGCCGCTGGACCAGCCGTCGTGGCCGTTCCAGAGTTGGATCTGGTTCTGCGCGCCGCGCAGGTGCATCCGCCGGTACGGTGCGGCCTGCGACACCGCCCAGCGTTCCACCTGCACCCCGGTGGGCAGCGTCACCGACAGGTTCTCGGCGGCCCGCCAGAAGTTCTGGGTGGCGTTGCCGTTGAACCAGTTCGCCTCGACCCGCACGTGCCCGTTGAGGTTGACGTCGTCGGGTGACATGCCGAGTCCGGCGACCTGGGTGAAGAAGCCGAGGTTGACGTCGGCGGTGTAGGTGCCGGGCTTGAACAGCACGGCGTAGCGCTGCGGCCCGAACTGGTTGGTCTCCTGCTGGGTGAAGAGCGTGTTCAGCCGGCTCTGGATGGTCGCGGTGGGGGTGGACGGGTCGAAGACGAACGTGTTCGGGCCGAGGTTCGGGTTACGCGGGTCGGTCGGCTCGACCGGGTCACCGGTGCCGCCGCCGGTCTCGCCCCAGACCTGGAACTCCCACAGCGAGTAGCCGTATCCGGTGGCCCGCTGGGTGCCGTACATCCGCACGTAGCGGCCGGCGCCGCTGACGGCGACGGTCTGGGTGCCGCCGGTCGCGGTACCCGTGCTGTACACGGTGGTCCAGGCGGCGCCGTCGTCGGAGACCTGGATCTGGAAGGCACGGGCGTGCGCGGCCTCCCAGGCCAACGTGACCTGGGTGAGGGTGGCCCGGACGCCCAGGTCGACGCGGAGCCACTGCGGGTCGCCGAACGCGCTGGACCAGCGGGTGCCGGAGTTGCCGTCGACGGCGGCCGAGGCGGGGTAGGCGCCACCCTCGGTGGAGGACGCGGTGGCCGGGCGGCCCTGGGACAGCAGGGTGGGCGCGGCCTGGGCGGGTGCCGCGCCGACGGTCGGGACGAGGGCGGCGACCAGGGTCACCGCCAGCCCGGCGAGCAGGCGCCGGGTGGTGGGTCGTCGGCGGAGGTGCGGTGGCGGTGCGTGGGGTGCGCGTGCGGTCATGACGTCGCCTGTCGGTCGTGGGGTGCGGACGTCGGGCGCGACGGGGTGCGGGACGGGACGGGCTGGTGGTGAGGCCGGGTGTGAGGAGGGGACCCCGCTACTACCGCAGGCGTTGGCAGGGGCCTTTCCTCGCACCGAGGGTGGTGCCGCCGGGAGGGCACCGTGGACGCCGGGGCGTCTGCCGCAGAGTGTTGCGGTGGCGACACGGCGGCGTCAAGACATCGATCTATAACTTCGTTATTTATCCCGAAGGTTCGCTTTGTCGTTCAGCGACGGGCGCCGCCGGTGGCGAGCAGCCGGGCGATCGGCAGGGTGGCCGCACCGAGCGCCACCGCGTCCACGCCGAGTTCGCCCAGCTCGATCGAGACCTGGGCGTACGGCAGGCGCAGCGCCTGGCGACCGGCGGCGGCCCGGACGGCGGGCAGCAGCTCGGCCAACGCCATGATGGCCCAGCCGCCCAGCACCACCCGCTCGGGGTTGAACAGGTTGATCAGGTTGGCGACCCCGGCGCCCAGGTAGTCGGCCGTCTCGTCGAGCACCCGGCGGGCGGTCGACGACGTCTCGGCCGCCGCCACCAGCGCGGCGATCTGCGACTCCTCGTCGGCTCCGGGCACCGCCCGACCGCGCCGGGCCTCGCGATAGCGGTCGATGATCGCCTCGGCCCCGACGTACGCCTCAAGGCAGCCCCGGGCACCGCAGCGGCAGGGGCGTCCGCCGTACACGAGGGTGGTGTGCCCCCACTCGCCGGCGCTGCTGGACGCGCCCCGGTAGGTGACGCCGTTGGTCACCACGGACGCGCCGACACCGGAGCCGACCAGGGCGAACACCGCGTGCCGGGCGCCCCGGCCGGCACCGAACCACATCTCGGCCTGGCCGAGGGTCTTGGCGCCGTTGTCGATGTGCAGCGGCAGGTCGGTGCCCTCGGCGATCAGGCGTTCCAGCGGCACGTGGTCCCAGCCGAGGGTCTGCGCGTCCACCACGGCCCGGTCGCCCTGCTCGACCACCCCGGAGACGCCGATGCCGACGCCGAGGACCTCGTCGTGGCGTGCGTCGGCCTCGGCGAGCACCCGGTCGATGCCGGTCAGCACGTGCCCGGCCACCGTGGCCGGCTCGGTGCCGCCGTCCTCCAACGGGTACTCGGCGCTGGCCAGCAGGATCATCGCCAGGTCGAACAGCTCGACCCGGACCCGGGTCTCGCCGACGTCCACCCCGACGACCACGGCGTGCCGGGGCGCGATCCGCAGCATCATGCTCGGTCGGCCACCGTCGGACTCGGCGGCACCGGCCTCCATCACCAGGCCCTCGTCGATCAGGTCGCCGACGACGTTGCTCACCGCCGGCTGGCTCAGGCCGGTGCTGCGGACGAGATCCTGCCGGGTCAGCGGGCCGTCGAGGAAGATCCGGGACAGCAGGGCCGACCGGTTGCGCACCCGGACGCTGCGGTTCGTCGCCCGCGCCAGCTCCACGTGTCACCTCATCCTGATCGGCCCGCCCCGGGGCGACTGTACGGCCCGTGCTTGACGGCCCCCCGCCGAGCCATTTTAATGACGACATTAATTAAGCCGTGATGTAACTCGGCGGGAGCCTCTCCGCCTCCACCCACCGCCCGGTCCCGCCCACCCTGCCCCGTCCTCCCGGGCCCGACCGGCGTCCCCACCACCCCCATCGAAAGGGCAGACCGTGTCGAGACGACACCTCGCGATCCTCACCGCGACCGTGCTGGCCGCCGCGTCGCTCACCGCCTGCGGCTCCGGCGACTCCTCCGGCGGGTCCGGCAAGACCCTCACCTACTGGGCCAGCAACCAGGGCGCCAGCCTGGAGGCCGACAAGGCGATCCTCCAGCCCGAGCTGGACAGGTTCACCCAGCAGACCGGCATCACGGTCAACGTCGAGGTGGTCCCCTGGTCGGACCTGCTCAACCGGCTGCTCGCCGCGGCCACCACCGGGCAGGGCCCGGACGTGGTCAACATCGGCAACACCTGGTCCGCCTCGTTGCAGGCCACCGGCGCGCTGGTCGAGTTCGACGACGCCACGCTCGACAAGATCGGCGGCAAGGACCGCTTCGTCCCCGCCGCCCTGGCCGCCGCCGGTGCCGCCGACAAGCCGCCGGCCGCCGTCCCGCTCTACAGCCTCGCCTACGCGCTGTACTACAACAAGAAGGCGTTCGCCGACGCCGGCGTCACCGCCCCGCCGACCACCTGGGAGGAGTTGACCGAGGTCGGGAAGAAGCTCACCGGCGACGGCAGGTGGGGCCTGGCCGTGGAGGGCGCCAACCCGTCGGAGAACGCCCACCACGCCTTCACCTTCGGCCAGCAGTACGGCGGCGACTGGTTCGACGCGGCCGGCAAGCCCAGCTTCGACACCCCGCAGAACGTCGCGGCCGTCAAGCGCTACGTCGACCTGATGGCCGCCGACAAGATCGTCAACCCGAGCAACGCCGAGTACGCGCAGAACCAGTCGGTCTCCGACTTCGCCAACGGCAAGGCCGCCATGCTGCTCTGGCAGGCCGCCGGAGCCAACCTGCGGTCACAGAACATGGCCCCGGACGCGTACGGGGTGGCGCCGGTGCCGTTCCCGGCCACCCCGCCGGCCGGCGGCAAGCAGGTCAACAGCATGGTCGCCGGCATCAACATCGCCGTGTTCAAGCACACCGGGAACCTCGACGGCGCACTGGACTTCGTTAAGTTCATGACCAGCGACACCGCGCAGGTGACGCTGAACAAGACGTACGGCTCGCTGCCGGCGGTCAACACCGTCGCCGCCGACCCGGCGTTCGCCGCCGACGAGCAGAAGGTCCTCGCCCAGACGCTGGCCACCAGCGCGGCCCCGCTGCCGCAGGTGCCCGAGGAGAGCACCTTCGAGACCCTGGTCGGCACCGCCATCAAGGAACTCTTCGCCGACGCGGCCAGTGGCAGGCCGGTCACCGAGGACAGCGTCCGGGAGAAGTTGACCCGGGCCCAGCAGCAGATGCGCTGACCACGGACCGCTGGCCGTGGGAGGTGCCCGCCGACCCTCCCACGGCCAGCCTGCGGAAGGACCCTGATGGCCGTCACCACCTCGCCGCCCGTCGGCACCCCCACCGAGACCGGGCCGCCCGCGCGACGACGCTCCCGCCGACCCCGCCGCTCGCTGCTGCCGTACCTCCTGCTCGCCCCGGCCATCGTGCTGGAGTTGGCGATCCACGTCGTGCCGATGCTCGTCGGCACGTGGATGAGCCTGCTGGAACTCACCCAGTTCCACATCCGCGACTGGTCCGGCGCACCCTTCGTCGGGCTGGACAACTACCGCGTCGTGCTGGACGTCGACTCCGCCGCCGGAGCCGAACTGCTGCGCTCGTTCCGGGTCACCGTCGTCTACACGGTGCTCTCCGTCGGGCTGTCCTGGGTGCTCGGCACCACCGCCGCCGTCCTGCTGCAACGCCCCTTCCGGGGCCGGGCGGTGCTGCGCGCACTGTTCCTCACCCCGTACGCGCTGCCGGTCTACACCGCCGTGATCACCTGGACCTTCCTGTTCCAGCGCGACACCGGCCTGGTCAACCACGTGCTGGTCGACCAGTTGGGGTTGGTCGACGAGCCACCGTTCTGGCTGATCGGCGACAACAGCTTCGTCGCGCTGCTGATCGTGTCGATCTGGCGGACCTGGCCCTTCGCCTTCCTCTGCATCATGGCCGGGCTGCAGAACATCCCCGACGAGCTGTACGAGGCCGCCGCCATGGACGGCGCCGGGTTCTGGCGTCGGCTGCGCTCGGTGACCCTGCCGATGCTGCGCCCGGTCAACCTGGTGCTGCTGCTGGTGCTCTTCCTCTGGACGTTCAACGACTTCAACACCCCGTACGTGCTCTTCGGCGGCTCGGCACCGGCCGAGGCCGACCTGATCTCGCTGCACATCTACCGCAGCTCCTTCCAGACCTGGGACTTCGGCACCGGCTCGGCCATGTCGGTGGTGCTGCTGCTGTTCCTGCTGCTGGTCACCGCCGGATACCTGCTGCTGACCAACCGACGGAGGAACGATGCGTGAGACCGCCGCCGAACGCTGGTCCCGCCGGATCGTGCTGACGCTGCTCGCCGGGTTCGTGCTCGTTCCGCTCTACGTGATGGTCAGCTCGGCGCTCAAACCGTTGCAGGACGTGCAGGCCGCCTTCACCTGGTGGCCCCGACGCCCGACCGTGCAGGCGTTCGTGGACATGTGGTCGACCGTCCCGCTCGGCCGGTACCTGCTCAACAGCCTGCTGGTGGCGAGCGTGGCGGCCCTCTTCTCGGTCACTGTGGCGGTCTTCGCCGCGTACGCGGTCAGCCGCTACCGGTTCCGGGGCCGCCAGATCTTCTCGGTGACCGTGCTCTCCACCCAGATGTTCCCCGGCATCCTGTTCCTGCTGCCGCTGTTCCTGATCTACGTCAACCTGGGCAACGCCACCGGCATCGCGCTCTACGCCACCCGCACCGGGCTGATCATCACGTACCTCACCTTCTCGCTGCCGTTCTCGATCTGGATGCTGGTCGGCTACTTCGACTCGATCCCGCGCGGGCTCGACGAGGCCGCCCAGGTCGACGGCGCCGGCCCGCTGCGCACCCTGTTCCAGGTGGTGCTGCCGGCGGCGGTGCCCGGCGTGGTCGCGGTGACCGTGTACGCCTTCATGACCGCCTGGGGCGAGGTGCTGTTCGCCTCGGTGCTGACCAACGAGAGCAGCCGCACCCTCGCCGTCGGCCTCCAGGGCTACTCCACCCAGTTCAACGTCTACTGGAACCAGGTGATGGCCGCCTCGCTGGTGGTCAGCGTGCCGGTGGTCGCCGGCTTCCTGGCGTTGCAGCGCTACTTCGTCGCCGGCCTCACCGCCGGTGCGGTCAAGTGAGCCCGTCCACCGTGATAACCGAGGAGAACCCGCCCGTGCCGGACCTGTCCCCGCTGCCGCCCGACTTCCTCTGGGGAGTCGCCACCTCGGCCTACCAGATCGAGGGCGCCGTCCACGCCGACGGCCGCAGACCCTCCATCTGGGACACCTTCTGCACCCGGCCGGGTGCCATCGACAACGGCGACACCGGCGAGGTCGCCTGCGACCACTACCACCGGTGGCCGCAGGACGTGTCGCTGATGCGCGAGCTCGGCGTCGAGGCGTACCGCTTCTCGGTGGCCTGGCCCCGGGTCCGACCCGACGGCGTCGGCCCGGTCAACGCCGCCGGGCTGGACTTCTACGACCGGCTGACCGACGCGCTGCTGGCCGCCGGGATCCGCCCCTTCGTCACGCTCTACCACTGGGACCTGCCGCAGGCGATGCAGGACCGGGGCGGCTGGCCGCAGCGGGACACCGCCGAGGCGTTCGCCGACTACGCCGCCGTGGTCGCGGCCCGCCTCGGCGACCGGGTCACCGACTGGTGCACCGTGAACGAGCCGCTCTGCGTCGCCTGGATCGGTCACCTCGAAGGGCGGATGGCCCCCGGCGAGCGGGACCTGGGCCGTGCCGTGCACACCGCCCACCACGTGCTGCTCGGCCACGGTCTGGCCACCACCGCGATCCGGGCGCACGCCGCCGCCCCCGCGTCGATCGGGCCGGTGCTCAACCTCAGCCCGATCGACCCGGCCAGCGACCGACCCGCCGACCTGGCCGCCGCCCGCCGACTCGACGGGCACGTCAACCGCTGGTGGCTGGATCCGCTGCACGGCCGGGGCTACCCGACCGACATGGTCGCCACCTATGGCGTGGAACCGCCGGTGCGCGGCGACGACCTCGCGATCATCGCCACCCCGACCGACTTCCTCGGCGTCAACTACTACTTCCGGCAGGTCGCCGCCGACGACCCGGACGGCCCGGCACCGTACGCCCGGCAGGTGCCGGTGCCCGACGTGCCGCACACCGCGATGGACTGGGAGGTGCATCCGGCCGGCCTGGAACGCCTGCTGGTCGAGGTCGGCCAGGAGTACGCCCCGCCCCGCATCCTGGTCACCGAGAGCGGCTCGGCCTGGCCGGACGTGGTCGCCGCCGACGGCACCGTCACCGACCCGGAACGCACCGACCACCTGGAACGGCACCTGGCGGCGTGCGCGGCGGCGGTGAACCGGGGCGCCCCGGTGACCGGCTACTTCGCCTGGTCCCTGCTGGACAACTTCGAGTGGGCGTACGGCTACGACAAGCGTTTCGGCCTGGTGCACGTCGACTACGCCACCCAGCGGCGCACGCTCAAGGCCAGCGGTGCCCGCTACGCCGACCTGATCCGCACCCACCAGCGGCGTACCGCGACGGTCGATCCCGTCGCGGTACGCGGATGACGGGCCGACGGGGCCCGGGACGCCCCGGGTGCCGCGCCGGGCGGCATCCGGGGCACCCACCGCACTCGCCTCAGTCGGTCGGGTACGACACCGACGTCAACTCCTCCGACACCCGCCAGACGCGCTGCGCCTCGGCGGCGTCACCCAACCGGGAGTAGAGCTTCTGCTCGGCCGGCGCACCTCCCAGGTTCCCGATGCCGCTCGGCCCGTAGAACCGGCCACCGGCGGCGTCGGGGGAGGTGGCGGCGTACAGGGCGGGAAGCTGCGCGGTGCGGACCGTCCCGGCGACGATGCCGAGCGCGGACATGGTCCGGATCATGCGTCGGCCCATGGTGTCCCGCTGGCGGCCCACCTCGGGACGCGCGGCGAGCAGGCTGGTCGGGGCGATCCCCGGGTGGGACAGGTTGCTGGTGATGCCCCAGCCGTGGGCCCGACTGCGGCGGTCCAGTTCGAGCCCGAACAACCCGAACGCGATCTTGGACTGGCTGTATGCGCGCATCCCGTCGTACGAGCGCTCCCAGTTCAGGTCGTCCCAGTTGATGGCGTTGCGGTTCGCCGCGATGCTGAGCTGCGACGTCACCCGCGCCCGACCGGCGCGCAGCAGCGGCAGCAGGTGACCCACGAGCGCGACATGCCCCAGATGGTTGGTGCCGAACTGCAGCTCGAATCCGTCGGTGGTGCGTTGCAACTGCGGCGGGGTCATCACACCCGCATTGTTGACCAGGAGATGGATCGGCCGACCCTCCGCACGCAGCGTCTCGCCCAGCGTGGCGACGGAGGCGAGCGAGGAGAGGTCGAGCGCCCGCAGCGACACGGTCGCCCTCGGGTGCTGACGGCGGATCGCGGCGACCGCCGCCTCGCCCTTGCCCGGATTGCGTACCGGCAGGATCACCTCGGCTCCGGCTGCGGCGAGCCGGCCGGCGATGCCGAGCCCGATGCCGTCGCTGGCGCCGGTGACGACCGCCCGCTGTCCGGACAGGTCGGGAACGCTGATGTCGATCGTCTTACCTGGCATGTTCGTACTCCTGGGATCGTGTCGGTGTCTCCACCCTCGGAGATCCCGGCGGCGTTATTCAGGGACCGTCGATCCCCGGATCGCGCGGCCGGGTCAGCGCGGCGAAGGGGGGATCGGCGGGCCGTGGCTACCGGCCGACGCGGGCGGTAGAAACGAGGCGGCACCGAAGGAGGCACCCATGGCGATCGACCGGACCGGACTGGCGCAGTTCCTGCGGCGGCGTCGCGAGTCGCTGCAACCCGCCGACGTCGGCCTGCCGCGCGGGCAACGCCGCCGCACGAGCGGGCTGCGGCGCGAGGAGGTCGCGGCGCTCTGCCACATGTCGACCGACTACTACTCCCGGCTGGAACGCGAACGCGGCCCGCAACCCTCGGAGCAGATGATCGCCTCCATCGCCCAGGGCCTGCACCTCTCCCTCGACGAGCGCGACCACCTGTTCCGGCTCGCCGGGCACAACCCGCCCGCGCCCAGCGCCGCCGGCACCCACATCAGTCCGGGGCTGCTTCGCATCCTCGACCGCCTCCAGGACACGCCCGCGGAGATCGTCACCGAACTCGGCGAGACGCTCCGACAGAGCGCGCTCGGTGTCGCGCTCACCGGCGACCTGACCCGCTACCAGGGCCCGGCCCGCAGCATCGGCTACCGCTGGTTCACCGACCCGGATACCCGCGCCCGCTACGACCCCCGCGACCACCCGCACCTCACCCGGATGTTCGCCTCCGGACTACGCGAGATCGTCACGCTGCGCGGCCCCGGCTCCCGCGCCGCGTACCTGGCCGACCTGCTCCTGACGCAGAGCGACGAGTTCCGGCAGGTGTGGGAGGACCACGAGGTCGGCATCCGCCCGCACGAGGTGAAACACTTCGTCCACCCCGAGCTGGGCATGTTGGAGCTGACCTGCCAGGCGCTCGTCGACCCGGGGCAGGGCCACTCGCTGCTCGTCTACACCGCCGTCCCCGGCAGCGAGAGCTACGAGAAGCTGCAACTACTGGCCGTCATCGGCACCCAGGCGATGCACTGACCGCCCGACCGTCACCCGGTCACGGGGTGCTCGTCTGCTCCACACCGAGACCGGCCAGCACCGCGCCCCGGTAGACGACGACCGGTTCGCCGGAGCCGTCGCGCCGCGCCACCACCACGGCGTCGAGATCGCTCGGCTGCCCCCGGGGACGGGTCGGACGCAGCGAGAACAACAGATGTCCACCGTCCGGAGTGAGGATCACCCGGTCGACACGCTGGTCGTCGCCGGCGCCGGTGGACACCTCGGTCGCACCGCCGGACCCGTCGGTCACCAACACCCGGTCGGCCCGCTCCTCCCCGTCGGAGTCGACCAGCGTGTGCAGCACCGCACCGCCACCGAGGCTCGCGGTGGGCGTGGCTCCCGGCGGGGCGGTGGTCACCGTACCGTCGGGAGTGAGGGTGAGCGTCTCGCCGCCCGGCTGGAACATCACCGCCGACACCGTCGACGCGACGGCCGGCGGGGTGTCGGTCTTGCGTACCAGCACCGCCGACGCGGCGGGCGGGTTCGGCTGCGGCGTCGCGGTGGCCTCGGCGAGCCGCACCGACCAGGCGCGCGTGGGTCGCGGCGTCGGCTCGCCGCTGTCCGGCCCGAACGGCACGTCCACCACCAGGGCGGTGTCCCCGGACACGGTCGCGGTCACCGACCCCGTCATCGGCGGCAGGTCCGCCACCGGCGTGACCGCGCCCGACGAGAGATCGAGCACGGCGAGCCGTTTACTGTCGGAGCGGGTGTCCACCACCACGGCCCGACTCCCGTCCGGCGCGAAGGCGACCTCTCCGACCGGGCTGAGCAGGGTCCGCACCGCACCGTCCGGGGCGACCACACTGACCGCCCGCTGCCGGTCGACCAGGTGCAGCACCGCGAAGCCGCCCTCTGTCATCGCCCCCTGGACGGTCCCGCCGCCGAGCTCGACGGTGGGCCGGGACCGCCCGTTCGAGGTGTCCGCCACGACGAGCCGCCGGGGCCGATCCTTGCTGAGCGCCGCGAGGTAGCGGCCGTCCGCGCTGGCGGCGATCGGGTACGACGGCAACGTCACGGGCGGACTCGCCGCTCCGGTCGTCAGGTCGATCCCCCCGTACCCGGTGCGCGGCCGGTCCTGCCACATCACACCACCCAGCTCGGCGGCCGTGCAGGACGCCTCCACCGACGGCTGCGCGATCGCACCCTCGCCGGTCACCGTGAGGCACCGGGATCCCGTGATCGACAGCCCGGCAGCGACGCCGGTGACCTCCCGGGCGTACGTGTGCTCGGGCAACGTGACGTCCCGCAGCCGACCGCCCACGAGCAGCGCGTCCCGCCGGTCCTCCGCCAGCCCTCGCGCGACCGTCGGGAACCGGGGATCACCCAGGGCGAGGTCGACGTGCCGCCGGACCGGCGTCACCCCCGCCACGTCGTCCCCGAACCGGTCCACCGCCAGCAAGCCGACCAGGTCGCTACGTCGCTCGTCCGCCACCGGCACCGCCAACACCGCCGCACCGAGCCCCCGCACCTCGGCCGGCAGGGGCGCCGACCGCACCGGCAACTCCGACTCCGCCCCGTCGGAGCAGCCGGCGACCGTCGCGAGAGCGGCCACCGCGATCAGGGCGGTCCAGCGGGTACGCGTCATCCCGCCATTCTGATCACCCCAGGCAACCACCGCGACTCGAGGTCGCCGGGCGAGGTGTGGAGGTTAGGAGGGGTCCCCTGCTAACGCCTCATGCATAGCAGGGGACCCCTCCTTACATCCGGCGGCGCCGGCGCGCTGGATTCCGCTATCCGAGCGACGATGCGATCTCGACCGCCTCGATCACCGTCAGCTCGCCTTCGAGGCGGTAGGTCACCCCGTCCTGCTCCCAGATCAGCGTCGCGGCGGCGAGCCGGGCGCTCTCCTCCCGCACCACCCCGTCCCGATCCACGTACGAGATCGGGTGCGGGCCGGGAATCCACGCCGCCTGTCGTCCGCCGACCTCCGTCCACTGCGCCCCGGATCCGCCGGCCTGTTTGAGGAAGACGCCGTCGAGCCGTCCGTCGAAGGCGTCCAGCCGGATCTGACCGCCCCGGTAGAGCAGCGTCGCCACCCGGTGTCCCCCCGCGCCGTCCGGGTCGGCCACCAGCACCCGGTCGGGCGGGCCGAGCGCGGACGGTACCCGGACCGGGAACCGCACCAGCCGGTGCACCTCGCCCAGATCGGTCAGGCGTTGCGCGGGCAGCGGCGACGGGGAAGCCGTCGGTGGCGGCGGGTCGGGTGCGGTGCTGATCGTGATGCCGGCGAAGCGCAGCAGTCCGGCCACCGCGTCGGCCAGCGCGGCCCGTCCGGGCGGCAGGGCGATCACCAGCAGGGCGGCGAGAAGCGCGGCCACCGCGTACCGCCATCGACGACGGCGTCCCTCGATGGTCCGCGAGGATCGGGCGGGGGCGGCCAGCCGGGCGCGGACCCGGGCGGTGACGTCCGGCGGCTCGGGGGTCTCCAGCCAGGCGGACAGCTCGCGCAACTCCCGTTCGAGGTCAGCCACGGCTCAGCTCCTCGACGTCGAGCAGGCCACGCAGCTTCACCAGGGCGCGGGACGTCCGCGACTTCACCGTGCCGCGTGCCCAGCCGAGCATGGCGACCGTCTCGTCCTCGGACAGGTCGAGGAAGTAGCGGCAGACGATCACCTCGCGGTCGCGCTCCGGCAACGACCGCAGAGCCTGGACCAGGGTGGCTCGCCTTTCCCCGGCGAGGACGGCGTCGACGGCCCCGTCCTCGGCGGCCTCCGAGTACGGTGCCGCCCGGGCGGCCCGCAGCACCAGACCGGTACGCCGGTCGCGCGACCGGTGCAGGTTGCGTGTCTCGTTCGCCACGATCGCCAGCAGCCACGATCGGAACGAGGCGTCGCCGCGATAGCGAGACAGTTTCCGGTAGCCCTTCACGAACGCCTCCTGGACCATGTCCTCCGCGTCAGCTCCCGCGCCGAGCAGGATCGCCGTCCGGTACGCGGACGCGGTGTGCCGGGCGACCAGGAGTTCGTACGCCTCCAGGTCACCTGCCTGCGCGCGGGTGACGAGTTCCTCGTCGTCCAGGGGAACCTCCGGTGGGATCACTGTCCTGACACCGGTCGTGGCGTTCAGGTTCCACTCTCCGCCGACGGAACCGGAATCGGCGTGACGGTGTCATCCGGGCATGATGGCGACGAGGACGACCACCCGCCGTACCCTGTTGTCCGCGCTGGTGGGCGCGGGTGCCGCGACGCTGGTCGGGTGTGATCCGACCGGGTCACCGGTGGCAGGCGTGCCGCCGGATCCGCTGCTCGTGGACCTGGCCGACGGACTCGGCCTGCTTCGTGGTGCCGAACGGCAGGTGGTCCCGCACGCCGTCGCCACCGCCGACGGGCGGTCGGTGTACGCGAGCACGCCGGAGGGTGCCGACACCGCGTTCTGGCGGATCGAGACCGCCACCGGTGTCGCCTCCGCCCGGGTGCGGCTGCCCGGCCGCTGGGTGCCGCAGACGGTCTCCGCCGACGGCACGTGGGTGGCACTGACCACCGAGGCGGTGAGCGTCACCGCAGCGTCTCCGGCCGGGCGGGACGCCACGCCGGTGCTGATCGCCGACGCGGGTGGGGTGCGGCACCGGCGGCGACTGCCGGGCAACGTCGTCCCGGAGGCGTTCACCCACGACCACACCGGCCTCTTCGTGCTGGAGTGGCTGCCGCCGCAGACGCCGGACCGGTACCGGGTTCGGGTGGTCGACCTCGCCACCGGTGTGGCCGGCCCGTTGCAGACCCGCCTCAAGCAGGCGATCCCGGCGGGCGCGGAGGAGGAGATGCGCGGTGACGGGCGTCAGGCGGTACTCGCCCCGGACCGTCGCGTCCTGTACACGCTCTACACCCATCAGCCCGAGCATCGGCACACCCGGGACCGCATCAGTGGACGGCCGGGGAGCGACGTCCACGCTTTCGTGCACACGCTGCACCTGCACGAGCGGTGGGCGTACTGCGTGGATCTGCCGCACCCGTTCGGGGAGGGAACGGCCGACGGGCACGCCATGGCGATCGCCCCGGACGGTTCCCGGCTGTACGTCGCCGACCTGACCTCCGGGACCGTCGCCGAGATCTCCACCGAGGAACTGACGGTACGCCGTACCGCCGTCGTGCCCGGGGCGTCCGGCCCGGCGTACGCGACGGCGGACCACGATCGGCTCTTCCTCGGCGGGGCCGGTGTGCTGCGTACGGTGGATGCGGTCGGTCTGCGGGTCGTCGCCGAACGACCGGTCGACGCCCCCGTCACTGGTCTCGTCCTCGGCCCCGACGGCGGCCGTCTCTATGTGGGTGGGCCGTCGGCGGTGCGGTGGCTCGACCCGACCAGCGGTGCCGAACTGGGTCGTGTCGCCGTGCCCGGCCTGGTGGGGTTGCGGGGTCCGGTGCCGTCGTCCTGAGCGGGTGTCACCGTCGGTCAGAAGAGGGATTCCCGGTGTGACCGGGACGTCCGACCCGTCCGATTAGGGTGACCAGCGTCGTCGTACGTTAGGGGGATCAGAGAACAGGATCGGGCCACCAGTGGGCTCCTGAGGCCGCGTCTTCTCTGGTACGAACGTAGGAGTTTCGACGAGAGGACAGCGCCCTTATGACCCATGCCCTGGTCACCGCCGAGAACCTCAACGACGCGCTCGACGACATCGTGGATCGGGTGCCCGGTGCCAAGTTCGCGGTGGTGCTCTCCCCGGACGGCATCATGCTGGGGGCCTCGCGGGGCATCGACGAGGAGATCGCCGAGGAACTGTCCAGTGTGGTCTGTGGGCTCCAGGCGCTCGGTCTGGCCGCCGCCCGATTGTGCGGTGAGGGTGAGCTGCACCAGGTGGTGGTGCAGATGTCGCGGGCGTTCCTGTTCCACGCCACCACCGGCAACGGGGCGATCCTCACCGTCGGTATCGACGGCTCGGCGGAGGTGGGGGACATGGCGTACGAGGTCGCCCTCTTCTGTGCCAGGGCCGGGCACCACCTGCCGGTGTACGTGGAGCCGGCGCCCCACCTGACCGGGCGGTGACCCGCTAGCCGCGGTCGCGCTGCGCGTCGTACGACGGCGCCGGGTTGGCCGCCTGCCACAGTTCGGCCGGCAGGTTCGCGATGACGTCGTCGTGGTCGGCGGGGGCGACGTCACCTCGAATGGTGTCCAGGACCGCCCGGATGCCGGCCTCGGCCAGGTCGGGATCGACGTCGGCACGGCCGCCGACGCGGTCGACGAACACGTCGAGCCCGAAGCGTTCGGCGGTCTCGCTGGGCGCGAACGTGTACGCCCGCAGCCCTTCCGGGAGTCGGTCGGCCAGGTCCCGTGCCTCGCCGCCGTCGATCCGCTCGGCGAGCGTGGTCAGGGTGGCGCGCGCGATGGCGGTCGCCTGCTCCGTCGACGCGCCGGTGCGGTGCGCCACGGAGTCGATGAACTCGTTCTCGTCCAACCGGTCGGCCCCTTCTCGCAACGGATCTGGCGTCTACCCGTGAATCGTCGTGACAAACGGCACTCTTCACCCGCGTACGGTCGCGGTGGCATCGACGAGTCTTGTGCGTCGGTGTGCAGAACGGATAACGTCGCGCCGTCGCGGTAACGGGAAGCCGGTGTGATACCGGCGCGGCCCTCGCCACTGTGACCGGGGAGTTCACTCCGACTTGTACGCCACTGGGTCCGTGGAGGACCTGGGAAGGCCGGAGTACGCGACGATCCGGGAGCCAGGAGACCGACCCCGACATGTGATCTCGTCCACGAGGTGTTGGAAGGGGAGGTCGACTCATGCACATCGCTGAGGGCTACCTACCACCGGTGCAGGCGGCGGCATGGTTCGCGGTCTCGACACCGTTCGTCATCCACGGTGCGCGCAACCTGGTCCAGCAGGTCCGCGCGAACCCCGACGCGAAGCTGTTGCTCGGCGCGGCCGGGGCGTTCACCTTCGTCCTGTCGGCGCTGAAGATCCCTTCGGTGACCGGCTCCTGTTCCCATCCGACGGGAGTGGGTCTCGGCGCGATCCTGTTCCGGGCACCGGTGATGAGTGTGCTCGGCACGATCGTGTTGCTGTTCCAGGCGCTCCTCCTGGCGCACGGCGGGTTGAGCACGCTCGGCGCGAACGTCTTCTCGATGGCCATCGTCGGCCCCTGGGTGGCCTTCGGCGTGTACGCGTTGATCCGCCGGTTCGGTGGCGGCCTCGGCATCTCGGTGTTCTTCGCCGCTGCCCTGGCCGACCTGGCGACGTACTGCGTGACCAGCGCGCAGCTCGCGCTGGCCTTCCCGGATCCGGATTCGGGCTTCGTCGGCGCGCTGGCCAAGTTCGGGTCCATCTTCGCGGTCACCCAGATCCCGCTGGCGATCAGCGAGGGGCTGCTCACGGTCCTGGTGGTCCGGCTGCTGGTCCGGGTGAGCCCGCAGGAACTCCGCCGGCTCGGCATCCTGCGCCGTCCGGCCCCGACGACCCAGGGAGCGGTGGCGTGAAGTCGTTCGGCCGGACCAACCTGTTGTTGCTGCTCGCCGTGGTGGCGTTGGCGGTGGCGCCGCTGGTGCTGGGGCTCGGCAGCGGCGAGGAGCCGTTCGCCGGTGCCGACGCCCTCGCCGAGGAGGCGATCGTCAACGACCATCCCGACTACGAGCCGTGGTTCAGTTCGATCTACGAACCGCCGTCGGGTGAGATCGAGTCGGCGTTGTTCGCGCTTCAGGCCGCCCTCGGTGCCGGGTTCCTCGGCTATTACTTCGGGGTGGCCCGGACCCGGCAGCGGCTGCGTGGCGAGCAGTCCGCGACCGGGGAGAAGACCACCGACTAGTGCTCGCGTTGGACGTGGCGGCGTACGCCAGCCCCTGGCGACGCCGCCACCCGGTGGAGAAGGCCCTGTTGGCCCTGGGGCTGTTGAGCTGTTCCCTGCTCCTGCCGCCGTGGCCGGGCGCCCTGGTGGTGGGCCTGACCGCAGCGGTGGCGTTGCTCGGGCCGGCGGCGCTGCCGCCGCGTCTGCTGGTGCGGGTGGCCCGGACGCCGTTGCTGTTCATCCTGACCGGCTCGGTGCCGATGCTGGTGGCGGTCTCCGGTCCGACGCAGTTCCGGTGGGCGCCGGAGGGGCTGGTGACGGCCGCCACGACCGCCGGTCGGGCCTGCGCCGCGCTGCTCTGCCTGCTGCTGTTCGCCGCCACCACGCCGCTGGCCGACGTGCTGCCCCGGCTCCAGCGTCTCGGGGTGCCCAGCGCGGTCACCGAGGTGGCCGCGCTGATCTATCGGATGCTGTTCCTGCTGCTGGAGAGTGTGCACGCGGTGCGGCAGGCCCAGGCGGCCCGGCTGGGTTACCGGACCTGGGCCAGCACCTACCGGTCGCTGGCCGGGCAGGCCGGCGCGGTCTTCGTCCGGGCGTTCTCGCTGGCCCGGCGCTGGGAGGAGGGGTTGGCGCTGCGCGGTTACACCGGCTCGTTGGCGGTACGCACCGAGGTCCGCCAGCCGTCGGCGGCGTTCCTGGTCGTCACCGTGCTGCTGCTGGCGGCGGTGGTGCTGGCCACCCGGTTGCTGGTGGTGCTCGGGTGAGCGGCGATCCGCCGCTGTTGGAGCTGCGCGGGGTCAGTTTCGGGTACGAGGCGGAGCGTCCGGTACTGACCGGCGCCGACCTGTCGGTGCCGGCCGGGCGGCGGATGGCCGTGCTGGGGCCCAACGGCGGTGGCAAGACGACCCTGTTCCGGCTGATGGTCGGATCGCTGGCCGCCGACGCCGGCACGGTGCTGGTCGGCGGGGTGCCGCTGCGCCGGACCCGGGCGGGGCTGCTGGACGTCCGTCAGCAGGTGCAGCTGGTGCTCCAGGACCCCGACGACCAGTTGTTCGCCGCGACCGTCTTCCAGGACGTCTCGTTCGGGCCGGTCAACCTCGGTCTGGACGACGCGCAGGTGCGGCAGCGGTGTACCGAGGCGCTGGCCGCGTTGGAGATCGGCGACCTCGCCGACCGTCCCACCCACCTGCTCTCGTACGGCCAGCGTAAGCGGGTGGCGATCGCCGGGGCGGTGGCGTTGCGGCCCCGGGTGCTGATCCTGGACGAGCCGACCGCCGGACTCGACCCGTCGGGGGTGGAGGCGTTGCTGCGGACGCTCGACGCCCTGCACCGGGCCGGCACCACGCTGCTGCTCGCCACGCACGACGTGGACCTGGCGTACCGGTGGGCCGACGAACGGGTGCTGGTGGCGGGTGGCCGGATCCGGCAGGGGGTGTCCGGCGCCGAGTTGGGCGGCGGGGACCTGCTCGACGGTGCCGCGTTGACTCCGGCGTGGGCACCGGTGGTGCATCGGCTGCTGGACCGCGTGCCCGGCCTGGCCGGGGCCCGTCCGCGTACCCCGGGGGAGTTGGCGCGGCTCCTGGAGACTCCGGTCGGTACCGCCCGAAAGGTTCCGGAAGGACCTTGACGCATCGATCGACTTAGTTACGATCTGCGTAATGCGACGGATTTGCCCGGAGCGCGACACCGGCTTCGACCCGACCGACGTCCACCCCGCCTGGCTGCCGCCGGCCGCGTTCCGCGCCGTCGGTTCCCGGCACACCCTCGTCCACGGTGACGGCCTGCTCGTCGACACCGTGTGGCACGAGGTCCGGACCGCCTGCGCCACCCACGGCGGCACGGTCCGCCGGTCCGCCGACGGCCCACCCGCCCACCTCGTCCTCACCCTGACCGACCACCGTGCGTCCACAGTGGACGGCGACGGGACGCAGGGCGTCCTCGACGCCGCGCGGGCCGACCTGGACGCCGCCGGTGGCGGTCCGCTCGGTCCCGAGGGGTACGCGGTCGTCCGCCACGGCGAGGTCACGGTGGTGCTGGCCGACGCACCGGCGGGCCTGCTCCACGGGCTGTTCCACGTGGTCCGGCTCGGGGAGTCGGCGTTCGGCGCACCGCATCCGGCGCGGGCGTACCGGCCGGTGATGCGGCGACGGATGCTGAACCACTGGGACAACGTCGACGTGCATCCGGTGATGGGCCAGGTCGAACGCGGGTACGCCGGCGGGTCGATCCTCTGGCGTGCCGGCCGGGCACATCCGGACCGGGCGCGGGTGCGGGCGTACGCGCGGTTACTGGCGGCGTGCGGGATCAACGCGGTGTCGGTGAACAACGTCAACGTGCACGCCACCGAGGCGCGGCTGCTCACCGACCGGCTCGACGACGTCGCCGAGATCGCCGAGGACCTGCGTCCGTACGGCATCCGGGTGCACCTGTCGGTGAACTTCGCCGCGCCGGTGATGGTCGGTGGGCTACCCACCGCCGACCCGCTCGACGAGACGGTGCGTGCCTGGTGGGCCGGGACCACCGCCCGGGTCTACGCCCGCATCCCGGACTTCGGCGGATACCTCGTGAAGGCCGACTCGGAGGGACAGCCCGGCCCGTTCAGCTACGGCCGCGACCACGCCGACGGGGCGAACCTGCTGGCCGAGGCGCTGGCACCGTACGGGGGCGTGGTGCACTGGCGGGCCTTCGTCTACAACCACCGCCAGGACTGGCGGGACCGCTCCACCGACCGGGCCCGCGCCGCCGGTGACCACTTCGCCCCGCTCGACGGTCGCTTCCGGGACAACGTGATCGTGCAGGTCAAGCACGGTCCGCTGGACTTCCAGACCCGGGAGCCGGTGTCACCGGTGATCACGGCGATGCCGGACACCCGGTTGGCGGTGGAGTTCCAGGTGACCCAGGAGTACACCGGGCAGCAGCGGCACGTCTGCTATCTGGCGCCCTGGTGGCACGAGGTGCTGCGGTTCACGCCGTGGGGCGAGGACGGGCCGACGGTCGCCGACGTGGCCGCCGACGGGGGCGGGCTGGCCGCCGTCTCCAACGTGGGCGACGACCCGTTCTGGACCGGTCACCCACTGGCCCAGGCCAACCTGTACGCCTACGGCCGGCTCGCCTGGGACCCGCGTCTGCGCCCGGAGGACGTGCTCGACGAGTGGATCGACCTGACCTTCGATCCGGCGGCCAGCGCCGATCCCGAGCTGCTGCGGCGGACGCTGCACGGGGTCATGGACGACTCGTGGCGCACCTACGAGCGGTACACCGCCCCGCTGGGGGTGGGTTTCATGGTGCGCCCCGGGCGTCACTACGGCCCGGACGTCGACGGGTACGAGTACACGAGCTGGGGCACCTACCACTTCGCCGACCGGGACGGGGTGGGCGTGGACCGCACCCGGGCCACCGGCACCGGCTTCACCGGCCAGTACCCGCCACCCTGGTCGCAGGTGTACGAATCGGTGGAGCAGTGCCCCGACGAGCTGCTGCTCTTCTTCCACCACGTGCGCTACGACCACGTGCTGCACAGTGGCAGCACCGTCGTGCAGCACATCTACGACACGCACTTCGCCGGGGTGGCGGAGGTGGCGGCGATGAGCGATCGCTGGGCGGCGCTGGACGGGCTGGTCGACCCGGTCGTGTACGCCCGGGTGGACGAGCGCCTGGCGGAGCAGCGGCGCAGCGCCCAGGAGTGGTGCGATCAGATCAACGCGTACTTCCATCGCAAGTCCGGAGTGCCGGACACGTACGGTCGTCCGCTGTTCTGAGGCCGCGCGGACGTCGGTGGGTCGCACGGGGGTTGACCGACTCCGGTAGCGTGTCGGCGGTCTGGCTGGGGGAGGTCCCCCAGAGTTTGTCAAGGGAATGGGGCTGTCAGTTGTCACTGTCCAAGAGGGTCGCCGTCGTGGCGGTCTCCGCGCTCACGGCACTCGCGATGACCGCCTGCGGCGGCGGCGGTTCGGCGTCCGACTCGGATGCTGCGGCGCAGCCGAACGTGCTGGAGCAGCTCGCCAAGGACCTCAAGGGGTCGCTGCAGAAGACCGTGGAGAAGACCCAGTCCAGCGACTCGGTGACCATCTCGATGGAGGGCACGGCGGCCGGTGAGAAGATCACCGCCAAGGGCGTCATCGATCTGCGTGATCCGGTCAAGGTCGAGATGACGACCACCGACTCGGACGGCAAGCCGACGACGATCCGGATGATCGAGACCGCGGTCTACGTCGAGGTCCCGGAGACCGAGCGCGCCAGCATGGGCGGCAAGCGTTGGCTGAAGATCGACGTGGCTGCCGCCGGCGCGGAGGGCGGGGCGAACTTCACCAAGCAGCTCGAGGACGTCGACCCGAGCAAGCAGGTCAAGGCGCTGCTCGCCAGCGAGAACGTCAAGGTCGTGGGCGAGGAGAACGTGAACGGGGTGGACACCGTCCACTACACCGTGACCCAGACGATGGATGAGTACCTCCAGCAGGTCGACGCCGAGATGCGCAAGGGCGTCGAGCAGGAGCTGGCCAAGCAGGGCGTCAAGGAGATCACCATCGACCTCTGGGTCGACGGGCAGTACCAGCCCCGTCGGGCCAAGGTCGTCACCGGCAACCTCGGCGACATCACCGTCGACTACACCGACTACGGCAAGCCGGTGAACATCGAGACCCCGCCGGCGGCGGAGACCACCGACTTCGCCGAGATGATGAAGGGCCTCGGGGACCTGACCTCCTGACCCGGAACCACCACGACTGCCCGGTCGGTGAGCACCCCTCACCGGCCGGGCAGCGGCGTCTCCGCAGGAGAGTCCAGGTACGCGGCGAGTCGCGCCGCGCCGGTGAGCAGGTGCCGGCCGCGGACGGTGAGGCGCTCCCGCCAGCCGTGCAGCGACGCGGCGAGCGGCGCGGCGCCCCCGGCGGCGCGTACCCGGTCGAGCACGTCGGCGATGTGGTCGAGCCGGTATCCGCCGCGCCGCAGCAGATGGGCGAGTTCGGCGTCCCGCACGTCGTCGGGGGCGTAGACGCGGTAGCGGGTCGCCGGGTCACGGTCCGGTCGCAGCACGCCGGCCCGTTCCCACTTGCGCAGGGTCGCCGGCCGTACGCCGAGCCGGTGCGCCAGGGCACCGATCGACAGCTCCGCCCGGCGGGGCGCGTCGGGCGCGGCCCCGGTGAGGACCGCCACCGCCGTCTCGACCGCGTCCAGGGTCTCCCGGTCGCGGTGCAGCAGAGCGTGACCCTGGTCGATCACCCGCAACGCCGTGTCGATCTCGCCCCGGTGCACGGCGCGCATGATCTCGCCACTCGCCGCGTACCCGTGCCCCGGAATCAACGCCAGGTACGCGTCCAGGGCCCGGGCGTGCCGCTCGGTGTATCGGCGGTAGCCGCTCGGACTGCGCGGGGCGGGCGGCAGGACCCCGTCCCGCTCGTAGTTGCGCACCGCCTGGGGGGACAGGCCGTGCGGACGGGCAAGGTCGATCGGCCGACGTGTCACGCTGTTTGAGGGTTGCACCACGTTCACCGTGCCAGTCTGCTCGAAAGTCTCAACGGATGGTTCAGCGATACGGTCGATGGAGTGACGAATCTCCTGGACCTGCTTCCCGTACCGCCGACCCTGCTCGCGCTCGGCGAACCGACACACGGCGAATCCGCCTTCCTCCAGATCCGCACCGAGCTGTTCCTGGCGTTGGCGCAGCGGGGATACCGGTCGATCGCGTTGGAGAGCGACCGCGCCGCCGGCCTGGTCGCCGACGAGTTCGTGCAGGGCTCCGCCACGGTGACCCTGGAGCGTGCGCTCGCCGAGGGGTTCAGCCACGGGTTCGGTGACGCCCCGGCCAACCGGGACCTGCTGGTGCGGATGCGGGAGTACAACGCGGGGCGGCCGACGGCCGAGCGCCTGACGTTCCACGGCTTCGACGCCCCGCTGGAGATCACCGGTGCGCCGAGCCCCCGTGCGTTCCTGCTGCGGGTCTGCGAGTACCTGGGCCAGGACCGGACGGCCGAGATCGACTCCCTGGTGGGTGACGAGACCCGATGGAGCGACCAGGCGGCGATCTGGGAGCCGGGGCGGTCGGTCGGCGGCACGCCCGAGGCACAGCGTCTGCGGGTGCTCGCCGACGACCTGCTGACCGAGTTGTACCTGCACGCGCCCCGGAGGCCGGACGGCTGGCGGGCGGCGTACGCGCAGGCCACGTCGGCGGTCGCGGTGCTGCGTTACCACGCGGCGGCGGCCGCGCCGCTGGGCCGGGAGGAACGCTTCGCCCGACTGGTGGCGGTCCGGGCCGCGCTGATGGCGGAGAACCTGCTCGCGATCCGCGCGGCCGAGGCGGACCGGGGCCCGACCCTCGTGTTCGCGCACCACCGGCACCTGCAACGCGACCCGGGCACGACGACGATGGCCGGCACCGAGGTCACCTGGTGCAGCGCCGGTGCGATCGTCGGCTCGCTGCTGGGCGACGGGTACGCGGTGGTGGTCGGCAGCCTCGGCGTCAGCCCGGCCCTCGGCATCGGGGAGCCCGAGCCCGACTCCTTCGAAGGAGCCCTCCAGCGCGACGGCGACCTGCCCCGGTACGTCCCCGCTTCGACGGTGCGACCCGCCGGGAAACGGACCCACGACTACCGCTACTTCCCGCTGGAGCAGGCGACCGTCGACCACGCGGACGTGCTGCTGCACGTGCCGACCGGCACCGACCCGGCGATGCTCGCGGCCCGGATCCTGGCGCTGCCCGGCACCACGCAACTCGTGGCGAGCGAGGAGACCGGGGCGCCGGAGGGCGCCTGGGGCGACAGGTTCTTCTCCGTCGGCCCGGATCACCGCCGGCCGTTCGCCACCATCGTGGAACGCGACGTGCCCGGCTTCGACGAGGAGGCCGGACTCGACCGGCCCGGTGTCTTCCGGCTCAACCTCGACCTGGGACGGACCGAGTTCACGCGGCTGTTCGGCTTCCCGCCCGCCGACTTCCCGCAGCATCGACACGAGTACGACTTCGCCCGGCTGGACACCGTGCTGCCGCATCCCGCGTACGCCCGGCACGGCTTCGTCGGCATCGTCATGCCCGGCCCGCAGATGCTGCCCGAGATCGACCGGTTGCTGGCGATCGCGCACGCCCGCGCCGTCGCCCGTCGCGCCGAGATGTAAGGAGGGGACCCCTGCTATACACGAGACGTTAGGAAGGGGCCCTTCCTTACATCCGTCACCGCACGAACTCCTCGCGGACCACGTCGGTCATCGGCACCGCGCCGCGTACCAGCGCCAGTGCCAGCAGCGACCCCAGGGCCGCGGTCGCCGCCTCCGACGCGACAAGCGTCAGCGCCGTCGCCGCCACCAGCAACAACGCGGTGCCGACCGCCACCACCGGCGTACGCAGCACGAAGTAACCGGCCAGCCGCAGCACGTCGCGCAGCCGGAACGCGAACAGCGAGGTGATGACCAGCGCGTTGATCCCGACCACGGCGACCCCGACACCGACCGCCACCAGCGGCACCACCCACCAGCCGGGAACTCCGGCCACCGGCAGGTTGACCAGGTTGACCGCGATGACGGTCAGCCACGCCAGCGTCGCCACCCAGACCAGCAGCGCACCGACCAGGTTGGCCCGGTAGCCGCGCCAGAACAGGCGACCCGGGTGCAGGTCGGTCAGGTCGAGGCGTTGGTGGTGCAGCGTGTAGAGCGCGGCGGACAGCGCCGGGCCGAGCGGCACCGCGCAGAGCGCGACCAGTGGCAGGTTGCTCGGGTGCCGTTCGAGCGCGAAGAGTGCGATCAGGCCGGGGGCCGCGCAGACCAGCAGCAGCACCTCGACCACCAGCAGCGTGTAGATCAGCGCGGCCCCCCGCGACAGCGGCCCGTCGCCGAACTCCCGCACCACGGCGCTCACGGCCGCTCCTGGCCGCGCAGGCGGCTCGCGTTCCCGCAGGGCGCGGTGTGGTCGACAACGGTGCGCATCCTCGTCCTCGGGGGCTCGCGGGGGCGGGGCGGGGAAAGTGGCCGGTCCGATCGCACCGACACGATCGGACCGGCCCCGGGGTCAGCCGTTCGCCTCCTTGTAGCGCGCGTGCGCCTTGTTCGCCAGCTCCACGTACGCGTCCATGTTCTTGGCCTTCAACTCCGCCAGGTAGGCGTCCCACTGGCCGAGGTCCCGTTGGCCGAGGATGAACTGGAGGGTGGCCTGGTAGACGTGGTCACGCAGCGGCGTCTCCCAGAGCGACACCTGCTCGCGTTCCTCGTCGTTGAGCGGGTACGGCGGCGGCGGTGACTTCGGCGCACGGGCGTTCATCACCTGCTGGAACTCCTGCTCCTCGGGGGAGAAGAACGCCTGGACCAGCTCGGGCTTGCCACCGTAGGCGAACACGCCGTTGTAGAAGCCGAAGTCCTTCTGCAGGTGCTTGGGCGCGCTCGGGTTGAGGCCGATGACGTTGACGTCGGGTGCCAGCGTGGGCTTGCCGGAGGCGTCCTTGACGAAGGTGGTGCCCTCCACGCCCCACTTGGCGAACTCCTGGCCGGCGTCGGAATACCAGAGCCAGTCGACGAACTGCATCATGGCCACGAAGTTCTTGCTGTCCCGCGCCTTCGACGAGATCATCATGCCGTTCTCCAGCCGGCTGGAGGGGTTGATCTCACCGGCCGGTCCGACCAGCAGCGGGATCTTGGCGATCTTCGCCTTCGGGTTGGTCGCCGCCAGGTCCGGCCGGTAGTCGTTCACGACGGCCTGGGCGTTCGCGCTGATCACGAAGGACTTGCCGTTGGCGAGCTTCTGCCGGGCGGCGTCGTCGGTCTGGGTGAAGCTCTCCGGGTCGAGCAGCTTCTCGGCGACCAGCTTGTTGAGGTACTCCAGCACGTGCCGGTAGTGCTCGGTGGCGCCGGTGTACTCGAACTTCTGCGCCTGCGCGTTCCAGCTCATGTGCTGGAAGTTCCAGCCGGCGCCGTCCAGCCCGTGCGTGACGGCCAGCAGGTTGAGCAGGTTGCCGGCCGGGTTGGGCTGGCTCCACCGGTCGGAGAACGGGTAGACGTCCGGGTACGCGGCCTTCATCGCCTTGAGCACGGTGTAGAGCTCGTCCCAGGTCTTCGGGACCTCCAGGTTCAGCTCCTCCAGGATGTCGGTGCGCATCGCCAGCGAGTAGTCGTGCCACGGCTTCTCGTGTAGACCGGGCAGCAGATAGAACTTGCCGTCCTGCTGGCGGAGCGTGTCGATCTCAGGCTGGAGGTTCCACTTCTCGATCTTCTCCTTGAGGTTCGGCATCAGATCGAGGTAGTCGCTGACCGGCAGGATCGCCCCGGAGGAGACGAACGTGTTCACGTCCGGCGGGTACGTCTTGGGGATCAGCAGAGGTGCGTCGCCGGCACCGATCAGCAGGCTGCGCTTCTGGTTGTAGTCGCTCAGCGGCACCGCGACCGGTTCCAGCGTGACGTTCGTCCGGGACGTCAGCTCGGACCAGAACAGCCAGTCGTTCTTCAACGGGTAGTTCGGGTGGTTGTTGTAGAGGACGGAGAAGGAGATCGGGTCGGTGGCCTTGAACTGCGTACCGACCGCGTAGTTCTCCATCGCCCCGGCCCGGTTCTCCGACAGGTCCTGGTTGTCGGACGGGTCGTCACCACAGGCGACGAGGGTGGAGGCGGTGAGCAGGGCGGCAGCGGCAATCGCCACCTGTCGCCACGATCTGCGGAACATGGCGGTCCTTTCGGTGTGGTGGGAGCGGGGATGGAACCGCTGGTCAGCCCTTGACCGCGCCGAGCATGATGCCCCGGACGAAGTACCGCTGGACGAAGGGATAGACCAGGAGGATGGGCAGGGTGGTGAGCACGATGGTCACGGACTTGAGGGTCGCCTCGGCCTGCACCTCGTTGGCCTCGGCGATCGCGCCGACGTTCTCGGCGCCGGTGGCACCGGCGATCAGGTTGCGCAGGTACACGGTGACCGGCCACAGCTCCTGCTGGTCCATGTAGAGGAAGGCGGCGAACCACGAGTTCCAGAAGGCCACCGCGTAGAACAGCACCATGGTGGCGACGATGGCCTTCGACAGCGGGAGCACGATCCGCAGCAGGATGCCGTACGTGTTCAGCCCGTCGACGGCGGCGGCCTCCTCCAGGTCGTTCGGCAGGCTCTCGAAGAACGCCTTCATCACCAGCAGGTTGAACACGTTGATCGCGTTGGGCAGCGCGATGGCCCAGACGCTGTTCTTCAGGCCGAGGCTGGTGACCAGCACGTAGTTGGGGATCAGACCGCCGGAGAAGAACATCGTGAACACCGCGATGCCGACCAGCGCGCCGCGTCCCTTCAGGTCCTTCTTGGACAGCACGTACGCGTAGCAGGTGGTGAGCACGATCGAGATCAGCGTGGCGGTCACCGTGTAGACCAGAGTGTTGCGGTAGTTCGTCCAGAACAGCGAGTCGGACAACACCAGGCGGTACGTGTCGACGGTGAACCCGCGCGGCACCAGGTTCACCTCGCCCGCGATGATGAACGCCTCACTGCTCAGCGAGCGGGCCACGATGTTGACGAACGGATAGAGCGTCACCAGCACGACCAGGGTCAACACGATCGCGTTGGCCACCTGGAACGCCCGGTAGCCCCGGCTCTGCCGGATGCCCCGTCGGCGGCGGGGACGGGACCGGGCGGTGGTGGAGTCGACGGTCACCACAGGCTCGTCCCCACCGTGCGACGGGCGATCAGGTTCGCCGACAGCACCAGGATCAGCCCGATCACGGCCTCGAACAGACCGATCGCGGCGGCGTAGCTGAAGTTGCTGGACCCGAAGCCCATCCGGAACAGGTACGTGGAGATCACGTCGGCGGTCGGGTAGGTGAGCGGGTTGTACAGCAGCAGGATCTTCTCGAACCCGACCGCCATGAACGTGCCGATGTTGAGGATCAGCAACGTCACCATGGTCGGCCGGATCCCCGGCAGCGTGACGTGCCAGGTCTGCCGCCAGCGGTTCGCGCCGTCGATGCGGGACGCCTCGTACAGGTCCTCGTCGATGGTGGTCAGCGCGGCCAGATAGAGGATGGTGCCCCAGCCGACGGTCTGCCAGACCTCGGACGAGATGTAGATGGTCCGGAACCACTCGGGGCGTTGCAGGAACGGCACCGCCTCGCCGCCGGCGGACGTGACCAGTGAGTTCACCGTGCCGTCCATGGAGAGCAACTGCATCACCATGGCGGCCACGATCACGATCGACAGAAAGTGCGGCAGGTACGACACGGACTGCACGAACCGCTTGAGCCGGCGGGCCCGGACCTCGTTGAGCAGCAGCGCCAGCACGATCGGCAGCGGGAAGCAGAACAGCAGGGTCAACCCGCCCAGCACCAGCGTGTTGGTGAAGACGTTCCAGAACGTCGGGTCGGCCAGGAACATCTTCACGTACCGCATGCCGACCCAGTACTCGCCGAAGATGCTCCCGCCGGGCTGGAACCGGCGGAAGGCGATCACGTTGCCCAGCATCGGCAGGTACCGGAAGATCAGGAAGAACAGCAGCGGCAGGATCGCCAGCGAATAGAGCTGCCAGTCCCGGCGCAGCGCCCGCCGCCACGTGCGCCGGGTCGGGCGCGGGGTGCCGGGTGGGCGCGTCGGTGGGTCGGGGGCTGGTGCCGTCACCGAGGCCGGGGCACTCATCGCCGGCCCTGGGTGGCGGGCGTGACGTAAGCGCGGGAGACCAGTTCCCGGTCGGTGCCGACCTCGCGTTCGGCGCCCACCAGCCGCAGCGCCAGCCGCGCCACCGGGTCGCCGCTGGACCGGGCCAGCCGCAGCTCGACGTCACCGGGTTCCACCACGCGCCGGCCGTGCAGTCCGGTGAAGGAGGTGACGTCGGCGGGAACCTCGAAGGTGACCCGGGCCGCCTCGCCCGGTCGCAGCGGCACCCGCGCGTACCCGACCAGGCGGACCACCGGTCTGGTGGTCTGCGCCACCGGATCGTGCAGGTAGAGCTGGACCACCTCGGTGCCGTCCCGCGCTCCGGTGTTGCGGACCGTGACGCCGACCGTGGCGGTGCCGTCGACCGGCCACGGCGTGGGACCGCTGTCCTCGGGGTCGGTCACCGCCGCGTCGTCCCACTCGAAGGTGGTGAAGCTCAGGCCGTGCCCGAACGGGAACGCGGGCGTCGGGTCCACCGACGACACCTGCGTCCGGTGGCCGAGCGGCGGGGAGAGGTACGTGCCGGGCAGGCCCCCGCCGTGCCGGGGGACGCTGACCGGCAGCCGTCCGGACGGGTCGACCTCACCGGTGAGCACCTCGGCCAGCGCCTGACCGCCGAGCTGGCCGGGGAAGAACGCCTGCACGACGGCGGCGGCGTCGGCCACCTGCGCGCCGAGCGCGTACGGCCGGCCGGAGAGCACCACCAGCACCACCGGCGTACCGGTGGCCAGCACCGCGCGGACCAGTTCGGCCTGGACGCCGGGCAGGTCGAGGTCGACGGCGTCGCAACCCTCGCCGGAGGTGCCCCGGCCGAACATGCCCGCCCGGTCGCCGACCGCCAGGACGCAGACGTCGGCCTCGGTGGCGGCCTGGACCGCCGCGGCGATGCCGGAGGTGTCGTCGCCGGTGACGGCGGTCCCCGGGTGGTACGTCAGGCGGGGGTGGCGCTGCTGGAGGGCCGTGCGCAGCGACGGGATCTCGACCCCCACGCCGTGCTCCGGATGGTGCACGCCCACGTGCAGCGGGAACGAGTAGCAGCCGAGCATCGCCATCGGGTCGTCGGCCACCGGGCCGATCAGGGCCACCTGCCGGTCGGCGGCGAGCGGCAGCGCGCCGTCGGAGTTGCGCAGCAGGACGACGGACTGGCGGGCCAGCCGCAGCGCGACGGACCGGCCGGCCTCGTCGTCCAGGCGTAGTTCGTCGACGTCGGCGGGCAGTTCCTGCCAGCCCTCGTCGAGCAGCCCCAACTCGATCTTCTGAATCAGGACCCGGCGCAGCGCGCGGTCGACGAGCGTCTCCGCGACGGCACCGGAACGGACCGCCGCCACCAGCGGGGGACCGTAGGCGTCCACGGTGGGCAGTTCCACGTCGATGCCGGCGCGCAACGCGAGACCGGCGGCCTCCCCGGCGTCGGCGGCCACCCCGTGCAGGCTCTGCAGGAAGCGGACCGCGAAGTAGTCGGCGACGAGGACCCCGGCGAAGCCCCACCGGTCGCGCAGCACTCCGGTGAGCAGCTCCTCGTCGGCGGCCACCGGCACCCCGTCGATCTCGGCGTAGGAGTGCATCACCGAGCGGGCGCCACCGAGCCGCAACGCCATCTCGAACGGCGGCAGGATCACGTCGGCGAGTTCCCGGCGGCCCATCGGCACCGGCGCCAGGTTCCGCCCGCCCCGGGAGGCCGAGTAGCCGGCGAAGTGCTTGAGGGTCGCCACCACCCCGGCCCGTTCCAACCCCCGTACGTACGCCGCGCCGGTGGTCCCGACGAGGTACGGGTCCTCACCGATGGTCTCCTCGGTGCGTCCCCACCGGTAGTCGCGGGTCACGTCGAGCACCGGGGCGAGTCCCTGGTGGATGCCGGCCGCCCGCATGGACCGTCCGATCCGGTCGGCCATCTCCTCGACCAGTTCCGGGTCGAAGGCGGCGCCCCAGCTCAGTGGTGCCGGGTAGACGGTGGCCCGCCAGGCGGCGAAGCCGGTCAGGCACTCCTCGTGCACCTGCGCCGGTATGCCGAAGCGGCTCGCCGCCACGATCTGCGCCTGGCTGGCGGCCAGCGACCGGGCGCCGAGAACCGGATCGACCGGTGCGGTGCCGAACGGTCGGGTCAGCTGCCCCAGGCCGTACCGGATCGCCTCGGGCCAGGGCGGAGTGTGCTCGACCATGTCGGTCTGGTGGGGCGCGACACCCTCGCCGGAGGCGTCGGCGCCGACCCAGAGGCCGACCAACTGGGCGACCTTCTCCTCCAGCGACATCAGCGGGATGAGCGCGTCGGCCCGTTCGTCGGGGCGCCGCGTCGGGTCGCGCCACCGATCGTCGTCCGGGGACGTCAATCGATCGTCGACAGGTAGCTGACTCGTCATGCGAACCCCTCTGGCCGCACCGGGGCAGGTCGTTCCGGCAGGCCACACGGACGCCGCTGCGGACGGCGATTCTCGATAGTTTCGGAAACCAGTTCGTCACCTGTGTCGGGAACCTATGGGTGTCGATGGAGTGTGTCAAGGGCTCACGAACCGACTGCCCACACGGTTCCCACAGGGCAGGCAAGCGATTTCCGGACCTTCGTGCACGCTCCCGCCATATCGACTGTCGTCGTCGCCAGTGGAGGGATCCCGTGCTATGGTTCCCCGAAATTTTCGGGATCGTTGCAGAGGGTCGGTATGACGGAGAACCGATCGCCGGACGTGCTCGGCCCCACCACCATCGCGACCATCGCCCGGGAGGTGGGGGTCTCGGCAGCGACCGTCTCGAAGGTTCTCAACGGCCGGTCCGACGTGGCTGCCGGCACCAGGGCGCGGGTCGAGGCCAGTCTGGAGCGACACCGGTATCGTCGCCGCGCCCGACGGTCCCCGGGTGCGGGACAGATCGAGCTGGTGTTCCACGAGTTCGGTTCGGACTGGGCCCTGGAGATCATCCGTGGTGTCGAGGCCGTCGCCGCCCTGCCTCCGGTGAACCTGGTGCTCTCCCAGCTCGGCGGGGCACGTCGACCGCCGCAGTCCTGGGTGGACGCGGTGCTCGCCCGGCGCCCGCTCGGCGTGCTGCTGGTCATGTGCAACCTGACCGACCAGCAGCGACGACGGTTCGACCGGCAGTCGATCCCGGTGGTGGTGATCGACAACGACAGCGCCAGCGTCGCCTCGGTGCCGGCGGTCGGCTCGAACAACTGGAACGGTGGGCTGCTGGCCACCCGTCACCTGTTGGAGCTCGGCCACCGGCGGGTCGCGGTCATCTCCGGTCCGCAGGACGTGCTCTGCGCGCGGGCGCGGACGGCGGGGTTCCGCTGCGCGCACGAGGAGATGGGCGTACCCGTCGCACCCGACCTGGTCCGCTTCGGCAACTTCCACGTCGATGCCGGCTACACCCACGGCATGCAGTTGCTCGATCGCCCGGACCGCCCGACGGCCGTCTTCGCCGGGTCCGACCTCCAGGCGATGGGGGTGCTGCGCGCCGCCCGGCAACTCGGCCTGGACGTGCCCGGGGACCTCTCCGTGGTCGGCTACGACAACCTGCCCATGTCGGCCTGGATCGGACCCGCGCTCACCACCGTCCACCAGCCGCTGCGCGACATGGCCGGTACGGCGACCCAGATGCTGCTCGACCTCGCGAACGGGGTCGCGCTGCCGACCAGCCGCATCGACCTGGTCGCCGAGTTGATGATCCGCGAGAGCACCGCCCCTCCACCCACCTGAGCGACCTGCTGCGAGGTGCCATGCCCCTGTTCGACCTGCCCCTGGACGACCTGCGACGGTATGCCCCGGCCGTGCCGGAGCCCGCCGACTTCGACGCCTTCTGGCAGGACACCCTGCACGCGACGGCGGCGACACCGGTGCTCATCGACGTCCGGCCCGAGCCGACCGACCTTCGTCTCGTCGACAGCTGGGACGTCACGTTCGCCGGGTTCGCCGGGGAGCCGGTCCGGGCCTGGTACACCCGCCCCTCCGGGGTGGACGGACCGCTGCCGGTGGTGGTGGAGTACGTCGGCTACGGGCGTGGCCGGGGCCTGCCGCACGAGCGGCTGACCTGGCCGGTGGCCGGGTACGCGCACCTGCTGATGGACGCCCGGGGCCAGTCCGGCCTCTACGGCCTGGGTGACACGCCCGACCCGCACGGCGCGACGCCCGGCGGGCCGACGCCGGTGACCCGGGGCATCCTGGCACCGGAGGGCTACTACTACCGCCGGCTCGTCACCGATGCGGTCCGGGCCGTGCACGCCGCCCGTGCCCTGCCCGGCGCCGACCCGGCGCGGGTGGTCGCCGCCGGCAACAGCCAGGGCGGGGGACTGGCGCTGGCCGTCGCCGGTCTGGTGCCCGACCTCGCCGCGCTGGTCACCTCCGCGCCGTTCCTGTGCCACGTGCAGCGGGCCATCGAGATCACCGACGCCGGCCCGTACGGCGACATCGTCACCTACCTCGCGGTGCACCGGGAGGCGGAGGCGGCGGTGCGGCGCACCCTGTCCTACGTCGACGGGGTCAGCTTCGCCCGGCGGGCCCAGGCGCCCGCGCACTTCGGGATCGGCCTGCGGGACACCGTCTGTCCGCCGAGCACCGGTTTCGCCGCCTACAACCAGTACGGTGCCGCCACCGGCGGTCCCGCCCCGCAGCGGAGCATGCACGTGTACCCGTTCAACGGCCACGAGCACGGCGACGCGACCCACGTGCGCCGTCAGCTGCGGTGGTTGGCCGACCTGTTCTCCGGGGCGGTGGACGGGCCCGGGGCACCGAAACTTCCGGAGACGTCGGTCGGGACCGGCTGAGGGCCTGGCCACAGCGTGATCCCGCTGTGGGACGCGCCGCGCTCCGGTTCCGCAGGGCCGAAAGTGTGTCGACGCGCGTTGAGCTTTCCGACGTGTTTCGATACTGTTTTCGATACAACAGCCTCGATCTACTCATGGTGGCGGGCTGCAGGCACCGACCGGCGCGGCTCACGGGCAACCGCGCAGACGGCGGGAGCCACCATGTTTGGGCAGTAGTCGGGGCCGGCTTCCATCAAGCACGGCTTCGTCGAAAGGCTCATGCCATGAACAACGCCTTCGCCCGCGGTAGCGGGCGTCCGGCTCCCCGACTGCGGCCACGCATCGCGTTGGTCGCTGCCGCCGTCGGTCTCGCCCTCGTCTCCACCAGCGTGGTGGTGGCCTCCAGCGCGAGCGCCGCGACCACCCTGGGCGCCTCGGCCGCCGAGAAGGGCCGCTACTTCGGCGCGGCCGTGGCGGCCAACAAGCTCTCCGACTCCACCTACGTCGGCATCCTCAACCGCGAATTCAACTCGGTGACCGCCGAGAACGAGATGAAGATCGACGCGACGGAGCCGCAGCAGGGGCAGTTCAACTTCGCCAACGCGGACCGGATCGTCAACCACGCCATCGCACGCGGCATGTCCGTCCGGGGGCACACCCTGGCCTGGCACTCGCAGCAGCCGGGCTGGATGCAGAACATGTCCGGCACCCAGTTGCGCAACGCCATGCTGAACCACGTCACCCAGGTCGCCACCTACTACCGGGGCAAGATCCACTCCTGGGACGTGGTGAACGAGGCGTTCGCCGACGGCAGCAGCGGCGCCCGCCGCGACTCCAACCTCCAGCGCACCGGCAACGACTGGATCGAGGCGGCGTTCCGCGCCGCCCGGGCCGCCGACCCCGGCGCCAAGCTCTGCTACAACGACTACAACACCGACGACTGGACCCACGCCAAGACCCAGGCCGTCTACCGGATGGTCCAGGACTTCAAGCAGCGGGGCGTGCCGATCGACTGCGTCGGCCTCCAGTCGCACTTCAACGCCAACTCGCCGTACCCGGGCAACTACCGGACCACGCTCTCCAGCTTCGCCGCCCTCGGGGTGGACGTGCAGATCACCGAGCTGGACATCGAGGGCTCCGGCACCTCGCAGGCGAACGCGTACCGCGGCGTGGTCACCGACTGCCTCGCCGTCGCCCGCTGCACCGGCATCACGGTGTGGGGCATCCGGGACACCGACTCGTGGCGCTCCGGCGGCACCCCGCTGCTCTTCGACGGCAGCGGCAACAAGAAGGCCGCGTACAACTCGACGCTGGAGGCCCTGAACGCGGGCGGCACCACCCCGCCGCCCACCACGACCCCGCCGCCGCCCACGACCCCGCCGCCGACCACTCCGCCGCCCGGCGGATCCGGCTGCACCGCGACCGTGTCGCTGAACTCCTGGACCGGCGGATTCGTCGCCACCGTCCGGGTCACCGCCGGCTCGACCAGACTGAACGGCTGGTCGGTGACGGTGGCACTGCCCAGCGGCAGCACGGTGACCAACACCTGGAACGCCCAGGGCAGCGGCACCAGCGGCAACGTGAGTTTCCGCAACGTCAGCTACAACGGCACCGTGAATGCGGGTACCACCACCGAGTTCGGCTTCCAGGGCAACGGGACCGGCCCGACCGCCACCCCCACCTGCACCGCCAGCTGAGATGAAAGGAAGGGCCCCCTGCTAACGCCTCGTGCATAGCAGGGGGCCCTTGCTAACACTGCACTCCGCACTCCGCACTCCGCACACCGCACTCCGCACTCCGCACACCGCACTCCGCACACCGCACACCGCACACCGCGCCCGGCGCGCCGGGCGCGGTGTGCGGGGGGTCAGCAGCGGCTGATGCTCGCGTTGGAGAGCGTGACGTTGCTGATGGTCAGGTTGGTGGCACAGGGGTTCTCCACGATCCGGTTGTTGGCCAGCGTGAAGTTCCGCAGGGTGATGTCCCGGTTGCCGGGGAACTCGGCACGGGCCGCCAGGCGGACCTCCCCGCCACCGCTGATGGTGCCGCCGCCCGCCGCGATGTCCACGCCCGTGCAGTTCTCGATCAGGACGGCGTTGTTGCCGGTGTTGGCGATGTCCACCCGGTTGATCGCCGTGCCGCCGGACTCCGAGACGCAGAAGACGCCCCGGCCGCCGCCGCGCGCGCGGACCGTACCGACCCGGATGTTGATCGGGTACGACGAGCCGATCCGACCCGCGCGGTTGGCGACCCGGAAGGCGGCGTAACCGGTACCGGTACCGGCGTTCTCCGCGTCCACGGTGGTCACCGTGGCGTTGATGGTCTCGTTGAGCAGCAGACCCGACTCGCCGACGTTGCGGGCGGTCACCGTGCCGATGGTCAGCCCGTCCACCCCGTACGTCTCGACCGCGTGCGCCCGGGCGCCGGAGACGTACACGTTGTCGATGCGGATGTTGCGCGACCACTGGCTGGTGTCGCCCCGGTTGTCGATGCGGACGCCCAGACCGCCGGAGAGCCGCATGTCGATCTGCCCGAGGATCACGTTGGTGACGTTGCGCATGAAGATGCCGTACAACGGGGCGCCGGTGACGCTGAGGTTCTGCACCTCGACCTGGGTGGTGCCGCGGGAGTAGATCGGGGCCTGGTCGCCGGTGCCGGACCCGGTGACGTTGATGGTGCCGCACACGTCGATCGTGGTGTAGCTGGGCAGCGAGATGCGGGACCCGGCGCTGATCGTTCCGGAGCCCCGGACCACGACCCGCTGCTTGCTGGTCCGGCCGGCGCTGAGGCTGTTCACCGCCGCCTGGACGGCGGCGCGCATGTCGGTGCCGGTGTAGACCGTGCTGCCGCCGTTACGGGCGGTCCAGGTGCCGCCGGCCAGGACGGCCTCCGCCTGGAACGCACCGCTGCCGCAGCCGCTGGAGCCGCCCAGGACGGCCAACTGCCACTGCTGGTTGGTGCCGCCGACGTCCTGGTACTGCGAGATCATGCCGCCGTCCGCGGTGGACCACTCCCACACGTCGAGCGCCTTGTTGGAGTGTCGGTTGACGAAGCGGACGTAACCGCTGTCGGAGTCGGCCAGCCGGAAGTGCTGCCGGTTGTTGCCGCTGACCGGCGCGTTCTGCACGAGTTGGACGCCGTCGTTGGCGTTGGGCAGTTCGAGGACCTTGCCGCTGTGCACGGAGCGGATCTGGTAGTAGCCGTTGCCCACGTCGACGAAGCGCCACTGCTGCACCGCCGCGTCGTTGCGGGTGAACTGGTTGACCGGGGCGTTGTCGGCGGTGGACCAGTTCCACACGTCCATCGCCTTGCCGCTGTGCCGGTTGACGAACACGTACGTGGCGTTGGGGTCGACGGTGGCGGCCCGTGCAGCCGGCGCGGTGACCGTCTCGGCGGTGCCGAGGAGCACCAGCGCGGCGACGACCACCAGGCCGAGGCGTGGTCGTCCCTTCGTTGTCCTGAGCAGCATGCGGTTCCTCCGGTGTGTGGATCGGTGGTGGCGCGCCTGCCGGGCGGGGCGGTGGGATGGGCAAACGCTTTCCTTGACACCAATATATCGACATAAGACGATTAGTGACAACGTGGCGACGCCCGCGCGGCCGTGGACCGCGCGGGCGCCGCCGGGTGGCGAGGGGTACGCCGGTCCGGGTCAGGCGACCGCGCAGGGCGTGCCGTTGAGGGCGAAGGCCGACGGGGTGGCGGTGTTGCCGCCGTGGGTGGCCTGGAAGCCGATGGTGACCGAGCCGTTGGGGGCGATGGTGCCGTTGTAGGTGGCGTTACGGGCGGTCACTGCGCCTGAGGTCGGGGCGTAGGTGGCGTTCCAGCCGCCGGTGATGCTCTGCCCACCGGGCAGCGTGAAGGCCAGGCTCCAGCCGTTGACCGTGGTCGGGCCGGTGTTGGTGATCGTCACCGAGGCGGTCAGCCCGGTGTTCCAGGCGTTGACCGTGTACCCCACCCGGCAACCCGCGCCCGGCGGCACGGTCGGGCTGGGCGGCACGGTCGGGGTCGGCGGCGGGGTGGTGGGGGTGATCGTCGGCGTCGGGGTGGTGGTCGGCGGCGTGCTGTCCAGACCGAAGAACCGCAGCGCACCGGCGGCGTCGACCGGCAGGTTGTGCGACACCCCCTGCATGCTGATCGCCTCGACCGGCGCGGTGCCGCCGCTGCCCCCGTACCGAGTCCGGGTGTAGCCGGCCTGCGGACTGTCGGTCGTCGTCGGGGTCTGGCTCACCCCGTGCACGTTCGTCCACTGCTTGACCTGCTCGCCGAAGTTCGGATACCGCAGGATGTCGTCGTTGGTGCCGTGCCAGATCTGCATGCGCGGTCGTGCTCCGGTGTAGCCCGGGTACGCGGCGCGGACCAGGTCACCCCACTGCTGCGGAGTACGCGTCACCTGCCCGTTGGCGCACTCGCTGTTCCACTCCGAGCCGTTGGTGGTGGCGAAGCAGCCGAACGGTACGCCCGCGAACGCCGCCCCGGCGGCGAACACGTCCGGGTAGACCCCGAGCAGCACATTGGTCATCATCGCGCCGGACGAGACGCCGGTGACGAAGATCCGTGCCGGGTCGACCGGGTAGCGCTGCCGGACGTGGTCCACCATCGACATGATGCCCACCGGATCGCTGCCGCCACCCCGGCGCAGCGCCTGCGGCGAGGAGACGTCGAAGCACTGGCTGCTGCGGGTCACCGACGGGTAGACGACGATGTAGCCGTACCGGTCGGCCAGTGCCGCGAACTGGGTGCCGGAGTGCAGTGCCGGCCCGCTTCCGGTGCAGTAGTGCACCGCGACCAGCAGCCCCGGCCGGGGCGCGACCCGGTCGGGCACGTAGAGGTACATGCGCAGGTTGCTCGGGTTGGTGCCGAAGTTGGTGACCTCGGTCAGTGTCGCTGCCGAAGCGGGTGTCGGGACCGACAGCGCGGCCAGCGCCGTCAACGCGATGGCCGCCAGGGCGGCGCACCACAGTCTGATCGCCGTTCTCATCGGGACGTGTCCTCCGGACGGGGGTGCGGACAGGGCGGTGTTCCGATCGAGGGCTGCCCGGTGCCCGTGGTCGTCCGGCTCAGGAACATCGATGATTATCAGTCGGCAGGGCGGCGGCTGGCAAGACGCACGACCCGTCCCGGCTGGCGCGGGACTGTCAGCGCCGCCTGACCGGGGTGCCCGTGCTCACTGCTCGTCGTCGACCACGTCGGTCTCGCCGTCGTGGGAGAAGAGCGACGGCAGGTGCTCGTCGGGTTGCGGTGCCTGCGCCGGGTCGTGGTGCGGATCGCCGTCGGGGGAGAAGAGCACCTGGTCGGTCTTCGCGGTCTTCTCGCGTTCTTCCTCCGGCTCGGTCACGACCCTCTCCTCCGCTCGTGGGCGTTGCTCCCCGACGCTACGGGCGGCCGACGGCACGCCAGGTGCGGCGATGCCGCCGACCACCCGAACGGGGTCAGGGCCGCAACAGCACCGGACCGGCGTCGATCCGGGTCCGGAACAGTGCGTACGGCTTGCGTCGCAGGTCCCGTCCCCGGTTGAACGGCGGCTGCCGGTGCACCTGGTTGGCGATCACGTACAGGTGCCGGTCGGTGGCCACGCTGAGCGTGTCCGGCCAGAGCAGCCGTGCGTCGTGCACCACGGTCTCGTACTCGCCGTCGGGTCGTCGGCGCAGCACGGCGTTGTGTTCGTAGTTGGTCAGGTAGAGGCGTCCGGCGTCGTCGGACTCCAGCCCGTCGGCGCCGCCGCCCTTGTCGCCCTCGTCCATCACGGTCGCCGCCACCGCCGCGTCGGTCAGGGTCCGGTCGGCCAGCGCGTCGGTGGCGACGCTGTACCAGCGGCGGGTGGCGAGGGCGCAGTAGTAGAGCCGGGCCCCGTCGGCGGAGATGGCGATGCCGTCCACGCCGACGCCCACCGGTTGGGGCGGGCCGTCCGGCGGCCGGACCAGGAACGGGCGGCCCTCGACCACCGGGCGGAAGTCCGCCAGCGGCGCGGCCTTGGTCGACGGATGGTCGTTGAGCCGCCGCCAGGACTCGCCGCTGGCCAGGTCGACCACGATCAGCGCGTTCGGTGCCCCGTCGGCCGAGTCGGTGAGGTACGCCAGGCCCGCCTCGCCGCGCCGCAGGTCGAAGCGGACGTCGTTGAGGTACGAGGTGGGCAGTGCCACGTCGGGCGGGAACGTGATCACCTGGGCGACGGTGTCGGTACGCAGGTCGATCCGGACCAGTTTCGGCCCGCCCGGCTCGGTCGGTTGGAACATCGGGCTGCCGGTGTCGAGCACCCAGAGCCGGTCGGCGGGGTCGACGACGACGCTCTGCACGGACACGAAGGCCGAGGCGTCGTCGTTGCCGGACGGGGTGTTCCACGCCCGGTCGGGATAGGGGACCTCGCGTCCGCGTCGCAGCTCGACCACGGTCGCGGGCACCTCGTCGCCCCAGCGGGGAAAGTTGACGAAGATTCGTCCCCGGTGCGAGACGGTGACCCCGGTCGGCATCGGGCCTCGGAAGCGGTGCACCACGTCCAGCTTGCCGACCGGCTCGTCGGTGGGTATTCCGTTGCGCATCTGCGACCTCCCGGAAGATACCGGCATCGGTTGATCTCTCTGTATCAATCATTGCAAATCGGTCAGGCGGTGCGACACCTCGCGTCAGCCATCCGACCCGCCGTCGGCCGGAAACGCATTCGTCACCGAACCGTCATGCGTCCGCGCGGTACCCGCCACCTGCCGGCGGCAGGGTGGGGCCGACCCCCTCTGACGTGGAAAGGAGCGCGCTATGGCCGTTGCACTGGACGACCACCTGGTCACCCTGACCTGCGACAACTGCGGTGACATCGTCACCGGGTCGGGTGCGCCCTCGGGCGGCGAGGTGGTGTGGACGCTGCTCTCCGAGCACGGGTGGAGCGGCTCCCCGCTCGCCGACGGCCCGCACCGATGCGCCCACTGCACCCGACTCGGCCCGGCCCCCGACGGCGTACCGGGAGGCGTCACCGGCATCGAGCACCTCGACGGCGTGACCGTGGTGACCATCGCCGGTGACGTCGACCTCGACACCGGCGACGCCCTGGAGTTGGCGTTGCGGCACGCGACCGACATGGGCGGCCACGTGGTGGTCGACCTCGGCCGCACCGACCTGATCGACTCGACCGCGCTGGGCCTGCTCGTCCGGGCCCACCACCGCGTCGCCGAGCGTGGCGCGACCCTCTGTGTCGCGGCGAGATCGCCGCTGATCCGTCAGGTACTGCGGGTCACCCGCCTGGACGAGGTGTTCCCGCTCGTCGAGACCCGCGCCGACGCGCTGGCCCGCCTCGACGCCACCGACCCGGCCCGCTGACCGCCGGCCGGCTCCCGCAGGCCACCTGAGACCCGCCGGCCGCCGACCGACGCCACCACCGACCCGGCCCACTGACCGACGGAATTCGCTGGCCCCCTGGTGGCCGGAACGGACGCCGCCCTCGACTCCGTCTCGGGAGCGAGGGCGGGGCGGTCAGAACGGGGCCGGGGTGATCGTGTCGCCCGATCCCGGGCCCTGGGGGAGGGGCCCGGGATCGGACCGGCCGCGGGACCCGGCCGGGGATAGGCGACTCGAACAGATCCGGCCCGCCCGTACCAACCGGTGCCTGGCGGTACGGGCGAGCCGGAGCTCAGTGGCGGCTGCGCCTGGTATTGGCCAGCCGCAGGGCGTTGCAGACGTCCAGCACGCCCTCGACGTCCCAGGCCAGCTCGCTGGCGGCGCGGCGGGTCTCCGCGCTGCCGACCAACCCGGTGAGGATCACCACGCTGTTCTGCACCATCACGGTGATCTGCTGCCGCCGGGTGGTCCAGTCGGCGCTCAGCCGCTGGGCGACCAGGGCGGCCAGTCGGACATCCTCGTCGTGATGCTGCGGTTCGTCCCAGAGTGCGCGGAAGGAGTGGTCGTCCGGCATCGGCCAGGGCCACGGCATCACCACAGCGGTCTCCTTCGTCGTCGACGCCGGCGACGCGAGGCGCCGTCCCGATCGACCACCACACTGCGCAACGACCTTGGAGTGGACCGCACGGTTGGATGACATTTGCATGACAGATCCTGCCGGTGCCCGCCGCCGACCGGTGCCCGCGCCCGACGGTCGGGCCTGTCCCGGCGCGGCGGCTGTGCGGCGCAAGGCCAGATCAGAGCGGTGAGGTGACCGGCGGCGGCGTGTCGTCGGCCCGGTCCGCGGCGGGCAACCACAACACGAAGACGCTGCCCGTTCCGGGCCGGGAGAAGACCGCGGCCTGCCCGCCGTGCGACTCCACGATCTGCCGCACGATTGCCAGCCCGAGTCCGGTACGCCGATCACCCGGCTCGCCCCGCCCGGTCTCGCCGCGCCAGAACCGGTCGAAGACCCGGCGCTGGTCGTCCTCGGCGATACCCGGTCCCTCGTCCGCCACCGCCAGCCACAACCAGCCGCCCGCACGCCCGGTCGCCACCTGGACGGCTCCGCCCAGCGGGGAGAGGCGTACCGCGTTGGAGAGCAGGTTGCCCGCCGCCCGACGCAGGGCGTCCGGGTCGCCGATGAGCCCCAGGTCGTTGCCGAGCGCGTACCGCAGCCGCAGCCCGCGCCCGGCGGCCAGTGGGGAGAAGTCCTCGCCCGCCTCGCGCGCCACCGCGCTCAGGTCGACGTCGGTGTCGGCCATCGCGTCGGCGTCCCGGCGGGCGGTGGCCAGCAGGTCCTCCACCAGCCGCGACATCCGGGTGGTGGCCCGGTCTATCGTCGCCACCGCCGCCGTCCGTTCCGGCTCGGTGGCCTCCGGCGAGTTCAGCGAGGCGTCCAGGTTCGCCCGGATGATCGCCAACGGACTGCGCAACTCGTGTGAGGCGTCGTCGATGAGCTGACGTTGGGCGTGGAAGGCATGGTCCAGCCGATCCAGCATCGAGTCGATGGTGTCGCCGAGATCCCGCAGCTCGTCGCGGGGACCGGCCAGCCGGATCCGGCGGGACAGGTCGGTGGCCTGGATGTCCCGGGCGGTACGCGCGATCGCGCCCACCGGACGCAACGCCCGCCCCGACAGCACCCACCCGATGCCGAGACTCGCCACGAAGAGTCCACCGAGCGCGATCAGCGAGTAGTCCCGGACGGTCTGCAACAGTCGCAGATTGACCTCGTCCTCTATCTGCTGCACCTCGGCCACCTCGATGGTGGTGCCGGTGGCCACCGTCCGGCCGTCGGCCTTCTGCTTGTAGAGCTGCGCCTCGTACCGTTTGGAGATCGGCTTCGGGTCGACCGCCCGGTCCACCGCCACGTACGCCACCGCCAGCCCCGCCCCGGCCAGCGCGAACAACAGCGTCGAGTAGAGCACCGTCAACCGGAACCGGATCGACCGGAACAGCCTCACGTCTACACCCCAGTCCGCTCGCTCACGCCGCCACCTCTCGCAACCGGTAGCCGCGCCCGATCACCGTCTCGATCGGTGGCTCGGTGTCGGTGCCGGTGAGTTTGCGCCGCAGCGTACCCACGGTGACCCGGACCGTCTCGGTGAACGGGTCGGCGTTGGCGTCCCAGACGTGCTCCAGCAGCTCCTCGGCGGGCACCACCCGGCCCGGATGCGTCATCAGGTACTCCAGCACCCCGAACTCCTTGCGGGTGAGCTGGAGTTCCCGTACGCCCCGACGGGCCTCCTGCCGCGCCACGTCCAGGCTCAACGCCCCCACGGTCAGCACCACCCCGGTGCCGCCGGTGTCCCGCCGCAACAGGGCCCGCACCCGCGCCAGCAGCTCGACGAGGGCGAACGGCTTCACCAGGTAGTCGTCCGCGCCCTCGTCGAGCCCGCGTACCCGGTCGCCGAGCGCGCCACGCGCGGTGAGCATCAACACGCGCAGGTCCCGCCCACCGGCGACCTCGACCGCGCCGGAGCGGATCGCCCGGCACACCGCGAAGCCGTCCTCGTCGGGCAGGTTGACGTCCAACAGCATCAGGTCGTACGCGTTGACCAGCAGCAGCTCGTACGCCTGCGCCGCGTCCACCGCGACGTCGACGGCGTAACCGGCGCGGACCAGCCCGAGCCGCAACGCGCCGGCCAGGTCCTCCTCGTCCTCCACCACGAGCAGCCGCATCTGTCCGTCACCCTCTCGCGATCAGCCTCTGCGCCACCTGCGACGCGCGGTCGATCGGGACCGCGAAGCCGATCCCGATGTTGCCGCCTCCCTCCAGTGTGGCGATGGCGGTGTTGACCCCGACCACCTCGCCCCGCCCGTTGACCAACGGCCCGCCCGAATTGCCGGGGTTGATGGACGCGTCGGTCTGCACCGCCGGTTGCCGGGTGCTGCCGCCACCGAGTCGGACCGGGCGGTCCAGCGCGCTGACGATCCCGGCGGTCACCGTGCCGGAGAGCCCCAGCGGCGAACCGACGGCGAGCACCGGTTCGCCCACCCGAGTCTGCCCGGTGGGGGCGAGCGGCAGCGGGCGCAGCCCGTTGCCCGGATCGACACGCAGCACGGCGATGTCCGTACCCGGGTCACGGCCGACCAACCGCGCGGTCAGCCGACGGCCGTCCTGACCGACCACCTGGATCGTGCCGCCCCGGGCCACCACGTGGTCGTTGGTGACCACATGCCCCCGACCGTCGATCAGGAAACCGGAACCGGAGGCACCGCGCCCGCCGGACGAGGTCTGCACCGACACCACCCCGGCCAGCACCCGGTCGGCGGCGGCCACCAGGTCACCCCCGGGGCCGAGGGCGAGCGGCGGCGCGGCGGCCTCCGCCGCCTCCGGCATATCGTCGCGGGCGGCGAGGTGACCGGCCACGCCACCGGCGCCCGCCGAGACCGCCACCAGCGTCAACCCGACCAGCAACAACCGGGGCCACCGGGACGGGCCGCCGCCGGGGGAGACGTCCGGCGGCGTGTCCGGCCCGACCGGCCCGACCGGCCCACCCGGCACGGCGGGTACGACCGGCGGCGCCGACGCGACTCCCGGTACGCCCGCCGCGGCGGCATCGCCATACAGGTTCGGGGAGACGAACCGCGGCCCGCGCGGCTCACCGAGGCCCGGAATCGTGCTCGTCATGAACTGTCCCTTCGAAGTCGTCACGGCAGGCGGGAGAACCAGAGCATCGACGCCGCCGCGGCCAGCAGCGCGAACACCAGCCCGCCACCGATGAACCGGGCCGACACGTCCTGCCGCTCCATCCGGTAGCCCACCGACGAGCCGATGTCGGCGTACGCCTCGCGAAGTTCGGCGCTGCTGCCCGCCTCGTAGTAGCCGCCCCCGGACTGCTCCGACACGACCCGCAGGGTCTCCCCGTCGACCGGGACGCGCTGTCCCGCGCCGATCTGGCCGTCGAGCGTGCCGAAGGAGATGGTGTCGACCGGTACCCCGGCCTCCACCGCGTCGCCCGCCGCCGAGGTCGGGTTGCGCCCGGTGGTGTTGGCCCCGTCGGAGAGGATCACCACCCGGGCCGGCGGCGGCTCGTCGACCGCCTGCGCGTCAAGCGTGCGGATCGACTCCAGCGAGGCGTCGATGGCGTCGCCGATCGCGGTGCCCTGCACGCCCGTGACGCCCTCGTCGAGCCGGTCGATGCCGGCCGCCATCATCTCCCGGTCACCGGTCGGCGGCACCATCACCGAGGCGCTGCCCGCGAACGCCACCAACCCCACGTTGAACTCCTCCGGCAGGTCCGCGACGAACTCCCGGGCCGCGTCCTTGGCCGCGACCAACCGATCCGGCGGTACGTCGTCGGCGAGCATGGACCGGGACACGTCCACCGCGACCATCACGGTGGCCCGTTCACGGGGTACGCGCACCTCGTCGGTGGGCCGGGCGAACCCGACCACCAGCAGCGCCAACATGGCGATGAACAGACCGGCGGGCACGTGTCGCCGCCACGCCGGGCGGGCCGGCGCGACCTTGTCCAGCAGCCGCAGGTTGGTGAACCGCACCGCGTACCGGCTGCGTCGCCGCTGCATCACCAGGTAGCCGACGACCAGCGCGACCACCCCGGCGAGCAGCCACAACCTTTCCGGAGACTCCCAGCTCACGCTTGTCCTCCTCCACCGGGTCGGGTGGCTCGGGCGAGCCGTCGTTGGGCGTGGACGTGGCGGACGATGTCGGCGATCCAGTCCCGGTCGGTGCTCAGCGGCAGGTGTGACGCACCGGCCCGACGCAACGCCCGGGTCACCGCCAGGCGCTGGGCGGCGGCGGCCGCCGCGTACCGCTCCCGCAGCTTGCGGCTGCCGGTGGACACCTCGCGGCGCTGGCCGCTCTCCGGGTCGACGAGCGTGATCAGGCCGACGTCGGGCAGTTCCAGCTCGCGCGGGTCGCGGACCTCGACCGCGAGCACCTGGTGCCGGGCGGCCAGCCGCCGCAGCGGTCGCTCCCAGTCCGGCGGCGGCCCGTCCGCGCCGCTCATCCCCTCGTCGGGCAGGCCGTCGAGGAAGTCGGAGACCACCACGGCGAGACCGCGCTGACCGGCGGAACGGCGCAGCCCGTCGATCGCGTCGGCCAGCGGCACCGGCTGGGTGGCGGGCCGCCCCCGGGGCACCTCCATCAACGTCCGCAGCAGATTGATCAGGTGGTGGCGTCCGGTGCGGGCGGGGAAGCGGCGTACCCCGGCGTCACCGAGCAGATGCGCGCCGAGCCGGTTGCCGGTGCCGGCGGTGAGGAACCCGACGGCGGCCACGGCCGCCACCGCCAGTTCCCGCTTCTCCAACTCGGCGGTGCCGAAGTCCATGCTGGGCGTGGCGTCCACGAGCGTCCAGGTCGTCAACTCCCGGTCCGCGTCCACGGTCCGCACGTGCGGCACGGCGGTACGCGCCGTCACCGACCAGTCCATCCGTCGGACCTCGTCCTCACCGGCCCGGTACTCGCGGCTGCCCGCCGGCTCGCTGCCCGGACCGGGCAGTAGCCCCAGGTGCTGGCCGTGCAGCAGCCCGTCCAGGCGGCGGTTGATCGTCAACTCCAGCCGGCGCAACCGACGCTGCGGCGCGAGCCGCCCGACACTGGTCGTGTGCGCGTTCACGCCGCCGCCCCCAGGCCGGGCCCCTGCTGCTCCTGCGCGGGGGCGATCTGCGGCGGCGGCACCGCCTCCACGATCCGCCGCACCAGCTCACCGGCGTCCACGTCGTCGGCGACCGCGTCGAAGCTGAGCACCAGCCGGTGGGTCAGCACGTCGGCGGCGATCTCCCGCACGTCGGCGGGAAGGACGTAGTCGCGGCCCCGCAGCAGGGCCAGCGCCCGTGCCGCGGCGACCAGGCCGAGCGTGGCCCGTGGGCTGGCACCGTACGCGAGCTGGTCCGCCACGTCGGCCAACCCGAAGCGGCGCGGGTCCCGGGTGGCCAGCACCAGGCGGACGACGTACTCGGCCAACGCATGATGGACGAACACCTCCCGCGCCCGGGCCTGGAGCGCCGCGAGCCGGGCCGGGTCCAGCACCGGCCGGGCGGCCGGCGTGCTGGTGCCCATCCGATAGAGGATGCCCAGCTCCTCGTCGTCGGTCGGGTAGTCGACCACCACCTTCATCAGGAACCGGTCCCGCTGCGCCTCCGGGAGCTGGTACACCCCCTCGGACTCGATCGGGTTCTGGGTGGCCAGCACAAGGAACGGAGTCGGCACCGGATAGGTCCGCCCACCGAGCGACACGTGCCCCTCGGCCATCACCTCCAGCAGCGCCGACTGCACCTTCGCCGGAGCCCGGTTGATTTCGTCGGCGAGCACCAGGTTGGCCATCACCGGTCCCAGTTCCACGTCGAAGCTCTCCGTCGACGGGCGATAGATCCGGGTGCCGAGGATGTCCGACGGCACCAGGTCCGGGGTGAACTGGATCCGGGCGAAGCTGCCACCCACCGCCGTGGCCAGGGTCTCGGCGGCGAGCGTCTTCGCCACCCCGGGTACGCCCTCCAACAGGCAGTGCCCCCGGGCCAACAGTGCGGTCAACAGCCGCTCCACCAGCCGGTCCTGGCCGACGATGACCCGCTTCACCTCGAACAGGGTCTGTTCCAACAGTCGGGCCGCCCCGGCGTGCTCGCCGATGACGTCGAATTCGCGGATGTCGGTCGTCGTCACGCACTCGCTCCTCGGTTGCGTCAGGGACGCGGGTACCCGACCTGCGGGGGAGGCCGGGACCCGCTCCTGACCCATTGGGCCAGAGCCCCCCGAAAGCCAACCGAACGACGACCGTGAAGGCCGGGCACCGCCAGGCCGATGGACCGGATTCGGCGAGTGGTGGGGTGCCATGTGGACGCGGTGGTGTGGTGCACAGAGCGTCTGGGCAGGTGGAGTGGGGTGTGCGGGCGCTATCGAGCTGATGGCGCAGACGGATCGCTTTGTGGGATGGCTCGCCGTCGCGCACGCCGACGCCCGCGGTGACAGCACAAACGGTTCAGCTCGACAGGGCTAATACCCACACATGTACGCCGTCTCCGGTCGCGAACTGATTCACCAGATGAGCGGGTGGCTCACCCCCGCCAAGATCACGCTCGATCCTGGACCGAGTGGCATCCCAGCGCCACGATAACCACTCGATCCAGGATCGAGCACGACCTCGATCCCAGCGCGCGAGTGGGCTGGCGCAGTGCGCTACAGCGGTAGCGGGTTCCGGCCTCCGACCTCCAGCATCGCCCGCCTGCCTCCGCCCTCGCGCCCGCTCCACGCCTTCCCGCCCTGCCCAGCCTTTCCCTCCGCCCCTGCACTCCTACGCCGATCATGGAGGCGTGGTCGCTGGATTGTGCCGATACGCCCAACTCCTAGCCGCCACGACTCCATGATCGCGGGGGCGCAAGGCGCGGGCCTGGATGATCAAGAAGTTCTGGTCGTTCACACCGAGGTGGCGTGATGAAAACTTCTTGATCAACTCGCCGGGGGGCCGGGGCGGGGGTCCTGTACCCCCGTGGCCCGTATGAGTTCATCGAGATCGGCGCAACTTCGGTGAAGTTGCTGCCTCGGGGGCGCCTGGAGGCCGCAACCTCGGTGAAGTTGCGCGGATCTTGTTCGGGCCGGCGCAAGCGGACGGCAGGTGAGCATCCGGTGTGCCGAGCCGGTTGCCCGCCGTGACCCAGGTGCCCGCCGTGCCTGGCGTGCCTGCCGCCTTCCTGCCGTGCCGTGACACGTGCCCGCTGTGCTGGGGCGCGCGCCGCCGCAGCGTGCGTGCTCGCCCGCCGTGCGGTGCGCGCGCCACACGACGGGCGCTCGCCCGCTGTACGCGTTGCACACCACGACGGGCTCGCCCGCCGTGGTGTGTCACGCGTCCGGTCAGGGGCGGTTGCGCTGGGTGCGGTAGCGGCGGATGAGGGCGGCGGTGGAGCTGTCCAGCGTCGTCAGGTCGGGTCCGTCGCCGTTGAGCAGGGGAGCGAGCTGGTTCGCCATCACCTTGCCGAGTTCCACGCCCCACTGGTCGAAGGGGTTGATGTCCCAGATCGCGCCCTCGGTGAGGACGATGTGCTCGTAGAGGGCGACCAGTTGGCCGAGGGTCGCGGGGGTGAGGCGGTCGGCCGTGATCGAGGTGGTGGGGTGGTTGCCCACCATCACCTTGTGCGGTACGAGGTCGGCCGGAGTACCCTCCGCCGCGACCTGCTCGGCGGTGCGGCCGAAGGCCAGCGCGGCGGTCTGGGCGAAGAAGTTCGACATGAACAGGTCGTGCATGTCGCCGATCTCGTGATTGGGTTCGCTGAACCCGATGAAGTCGGCCGGCACCAGCCGGGTGCCCTGGTGCAGCAGTTGATAGAAGGCGTGCTGGCCGTTGGTGCCCGGTTCGCCCCAGAAGATCTCGCCGGTGTCGTACGCCACGGGCTGCCCGTCGGTGCGGACCGACTTGCCGTTGCTCTCCATGGTGAGCTGTTGCAGGTAGGCCGGGAACCGGTGCAGGTACTGCGAGTAGGGCAGCACCGCGTGGGTCTGCGCGCCGAGGAAGTTGGCGTACCAGATGTTCAGCAGGCCGAGCAGCACCGGGGCGTTGCGGGCCGGCGGTGCGGTGCGGAAGTGCTCGTCCATGGCGTGGTAGCCGGCCAGCATCTCGTCGAAGCGCGCCGGGCCGATGGAGAGCATCACCGACAGGCCGACCGCCGACGGCAGCGAGTAGCGTCCGCCGACCCAGTCCCAGAAGCCGAACATGTTCGCCGGGTCGATGCCGAAGTCCGTCACCCGCTGGGCGTTGGTGCTGACCGCGACGAAGTGCCGGGCCACGGCCTCGTCGCCCGCGTCGAGTCCGGCCAGCAGCCAGCGTCGGGCCTGGTGGGCGTTGGCCAGGGTCTCCTGGGTGGAGAAGGTCTTCGACACGATCACGAACAGCGTGCTGGCCGGGTCCAGGTCGGCGGTGGTGTCGTGGATGTCGGTGGGGTCGATGTTCGACACGAACCGGCAGGAGATGCCGGCGTCGCGGTACGCCTTGAGCGCCTCGTACGCCATCACCGGTCCGAGGTCGGAGCCGCCGATGCCGATGTTGACCACGGTGCGGATCCGCTCGCCGGTGTGTCCGCGCCACTGGCCGGACCGCACCTGGTCGGCGAAGTCGGCCATCCGCTGCCGGACGGCGTGCACGTCGGCCACCACGTCCTGACCGTCCACGGTCAGCGTGGCGTCGCGGGGCAGCCGCAAGGCGGTGTGCAGGACGGCCCGGTCCTCGGTGCCGTTGATGTGCGCTCCGGCGAACATCGCGGCGATCCGGTCGGTGAGCCCGACCCGCTCGGCCAGCGCGGTCAGCAGGGCCAGGGTCTCCTCGGTGACCAGGTTCTTGCTGTAGTCGACGTAGAGATCGGCCACCTCGACGGTCAACCGCTCGCCCCGGTCGGGATCACCGGCGAACAGGTCCCGCAGGTGCGTCGCGCGGATCTCGTCGGCGTGCTTGCGCAGGGCCTGCCACTCGTCGGTGGTGGTGACGTCCGCAGCCATCGGATCGATCGTCTCCTCGCAGGGTAGGCGCGCCGCCGGCGTCGTCCGGCCGGCGGGATGGGACCAGCCTGCCACACGAAGATCGCCGCACCGGGCCGGACGCGGGGTCACCGGTCACGATCCGCGCGGGTGTCGATGCGCTGTGCGCACGGGCGGCGGACGTCGGCGGGGTCGCTGCCCGACGCGGGAACGGACAGGGCAAGGTGGAGGCATGACGACGCCGGCACCGAAGAATCCCGCAGCCGCCTCCGCGACCTCCGCAGCCCTCCGGCAGACGCTGCTGGTGCTGGGCGCCAGCGGGGACCTGACCGGCCGGTTGCTGCTGCCCGGGCTGGGCCGGTTGCTGGCCAGCGGCGCGGTGCCGAATCTGCGGCTGATCGGCAGCGGCATGGACGACTGGGACGACGAGCGCTGGCGTCGCCGGGTGGCGGACTCGTTCGCCAGTGTCGACGCGCAGGGGCCGGTCGAGGCCGACGTACTCCGCGAGACCCGGTACGTGACCGCCGACGTGACCCGCGAGGAGGACCTGCGGGGGCTGCTCAGCGGCTGTGCCGGCCCGGTGGTGATCTTCTTCGCGCTGCCGCCGTTCGTGACCGCCCGGTCGGCCGCCGCGTTGGCCCGCATCGGCGTACCGCCGGGTACCCGGCTGATGCTGGAGAAGCCCTTCGGCGTCGACCGGATCTCGGCGCGTTCGCTCAACGAGCTGCTGGCCACGTTGGTGCCCGAGGACCAGGTGCACCGCATCGACCACTTCCTCGGCAAGTCCACCGTGCTGAACCTGCTCGGCCTGCGCTTCGCCAACCGGATCTTCGAGCCGGTGTTGAACAACACCCACGTGGCCTGCGTGGACATCGTCTTCGACGAGACCCTGGGCCTGGAGGGTCGGGCCGGCTACTACGACCGTGCGGGCGCGTTGGTCGACATGGTGCAGAGCCACCTGCTCCAGGTGCTCGCCCTGCTCGGCATGGAGCCGCCGCCCACGCTGAGCGCGAAGGAGCTGCGCGGGCGCAAGGCGCAGGTGTTGCGGGCCGTCCGCCTGTGGCAGGACGACCCGGTGGCGGCGAGCCGCCGGGCCCGGTACACGGCGGGCGACATCGACGGCCGCCACCTGCCCGCCTACGCGGCGGAGGAGGGCGTGGACCCGGGCCGGAACACCGAGACCCTCGCCGAGGTGGTGCTGGAGGTGGACACCTGGCGCTGGGCGGGCGTCCCGTTCCGGCTGCGCTCCGGCAAGGCCACGTCGGCGGTACGCAAGGAGGCCGTCATCACCTTCAAGCAGCCGGCCCGGGTGCCCGACGGCCTGACCGGGTACGAGGAGCCGGACCGCCTGCGGATCGGGTTCGGGCCGGACTGTCTCGGGCTGAACCTGAACATCAACGGCCCCGGCAACCCGTTCGACCTGGACCAGGTGCACCTGATGGCGGACTTCGGCCCCGGCGAGCTGCCCGCGTACGGCGAGGTGCTGCGCGGCGCGTTCGAGGGCGACCCGACGCTGTCGGTGCGGGGCGACGTGGCCGAGGAGTGCTGGCGCATCGTCGAGCCGGTGCTGGCGGCCTGGAAGGCGGGGAGCGTGCCGTTGCAGGAGTACGCGGCCGGTTCGGCCGGTCCGGACGATTCGTTGCTCGGCCCGGTACGCGGCTGACCAGGGCGACCGGCGGCTGCACCGCGTGAGGGATTCTCACTGATGGTGACAGTGCGATATCTCTCAGCTACTTTTCAGGCACCGGTGCTAGCTTCCCGTCTCGACGGGATCCATGATGGACGGCGCCGATTCCGTTGCGACACAACGGCTGAGGCGTAGAAGTTTCACGTCCGTGCCACGGTCGCGCCTGTGGTCGAGGGAGAAGCTCGTGGTGTTCAAGAAGATGCTGGGTGCCTTCGGGATCGGCGCGCCCAGCGTCGACACGGTCCTGTCCGATCCGGGCACCCGCCCCGGCTCGGTGTTGACCGGCCAGGTGAACCTGACCGGCGGCAACCAGGACGTGGACATCGACCAGGTCGTGTTGAGCCTGGTCACCCGCGTCGAGGTCGACGGCGCGGACGGCGACCACGACGCGACCGTCGAGTTCCACCGGGTGCCGGTCGCGGGCGGGCTGCGCCTCGCGGAGGGGCAGCACCTGGCTCTGCCGTTCCAGATCCCGATGCCGTTGCAGACCCCGGTGACCGACGTCTACGGCCAGCGGCTGCCCGGCATGACCATGGGCCTGCGCACCGAGGTCGCCATCCGTGGCGCGGTCGACAAGGGCGACCTCGACCCGGTGTACGTGCACCCGCTGCCGGTGCAGGAGCGGATCCTCGAGGCGTTCGGGCGGCTGGGCTTCCAGTTCAAGGGCTCCGACCTGGAGCACGGGCAGATCGCCGGGGCGCGCCAGACGCTGCCCTTCTATCAGGAGATCGAGTACTTCGCCGCGCCGCAGTACGCCCACGAGATCAACGAGGTCGAGCTGACCTTCCTCGCCGACGAGCAGGGCGTCGACATCGTGCTGGAGTTCGACCGGCGCGGTGGCCTGTTCACCGGTGGGCACGACTCCTACGGCCGCTACCGCGTGGCGCACGCCGACGCCGACCAGCGGGACTGGGCCGCCGAGGTCGACGGCTGGTTCCGTCAGGCGCTCGACCAGTACCGCACCCTGCACCCCGGCGCGGCCTTCGCCCAGCCCGGCCCGCAGGGCTACGGCCAGCCGGGCTACGGGCAACCCGGCTACGGGCAGCCGGGTTACGGCCAGCCCGCCTACGGCCAACCCGGCTACGGCCAGCCGGTCGGCTACCCGCCGCAGCAGCCCATGTACGGGCACCACCAGGAGGAGCACCACGAGCGGCGCGGGCCGGGCATGGGCGCGGTCGCCGCCGGTGTGGTCGGCGGTGCGGCGCTCGGATTTGCCGGCGGCATGGTCGCCGACGAGGTCTTCGATTCCTTCGGTGACGACGAGGGCGACGACGGCGGCGAGGAGTGACTCGCTGACTCGTCGCCCCGTCGACGTCACCACGAAGCGGGTCTCCACCCGCGACGGCCGCCCGGTCGCCAGGCTCCCCACTGGTGGCCGGGCGGTGTCGTGTGCCGGGTCTAGGTCTAGTGGCTGGTCAGCACCGGTCGGTCCGCCTCGAACCGGGCCCGGGTGAGGAAGGCGAGCCGGGCGCGCTTGTCCGGCATGTCGATCTCCTCGGCCAGGGTGAACCCCTCGGCGAGCAGTCGGCGGCGGGCCGCGTCGTTGCGGACGTCGGGCTCGACGACGATGCGGTCCCGGGTCGGGTCCAGGAACAGGAACCGGGCCAGGGCGGCGCCGACCGGACCGGCCAGCGCGCGGGGCAGGCCGGGCGGCGGGGCGAGCAGCAGGTGCATGCCGATGTCGCCGGGGCGTACGGGATAGCGCTCGCCGACCGGGTCGGCCGCCGGCTGGTACGTCTGGAACAGGCCGATCGGCACGTCGTCGATCCGGATCAGGTACGCGTGATGGGTGGTCAGAGCGTCGACGAACTCGTAGATCTCGCGCACCTCGTCGAGGGTGTGCGAACCCATGCCCCAGAACACCGCGCGGGGCTGGGTGACCCAGCCGTGCAGGAGTTCGGCGTCGACCATCGGGTCGACGGTGGTCAGGCTGAGGGTGCCGAGGTCGGCGATCTTCTCCTGGTACATGCTGCCTCGCTTCGGATGGGCAGAGCGGGTGGACCCTCACGCGGTCGGAGCGCCGGGTCCTCGCCACGATCGGCGAGTTAGGTTAACCTAACCTAACTTTTCGGGACGGTAGCAGGAGGCACGGGTGAAGCGGAACTGGGAGTCGCTGGTCCTCAAGGCGATGGGAGGACGGAACTTCCGACTGACCGTCCTGGACTCCGCGCCGGTGAACGAGCGGTACCAACGTCTGCTGGTCGACGGTGGCGGGTTGCTCCAGGAGTGTGAGGTCCACCCGACGATGTGGATCCGGCTCTGGTTCGACAACGACGGACGGGCGCACCAGCGGGCGTACACGCTCGTCGACCCGGACCCGGAAACCGGCCGCTTCCACCTGGAGTTCGCGCTGCACGACGGCGTCGCCGCCCGCTGGGCCGGCGCGGCCCGCCCCGGCGACACCATCGAGGCCACCGTGCACGGCACCGGGTTCGCCCTGCCCGACCCGGCGCCCCGGCACCTCTATCTGGTCGGGGACGCGGCCTCGCTGCCGGCGGTGAACAGCCTGCTGGACAGCGCGCGGGACATCCCGGCGACGGTCTGGATCGAGTACGCCCACGAGGACGAGAAGGAACTGGCCGCCCGCGCCCGTGCACACCACGAGGTGGTGTGGGTGCCGCGCCGCGACGACGGGCGGCACCTGGTCGACACCGTCCGCGACGGGATGAAGGCCAGCGACGGCGGCTACTACTGGGTTGCCTGCGAGGCGGCCACCGCCCGCAGCATCGTCAAGCACATCCGACGCGGTCTCGGCGTGGGCCGCCAGCAGTTGACCGGGGTGGGCTACTGGAACGCCCGGTGAGCGGCGGCCCCGGCGGGTCTGCGCCGGGGCCGCCGTCGGTCAGCTCGTCGGGAAGTTGTCCGGGGTCCGGATGCGCTCGCGCATGAACGCGCCCGAGGTGGTCAGCATGGACGTACCCGTGTAGTTGCTGCCGTTGCAGGTGCCCGGCCGCAACGCCGCACTGCCCTCGGCCTTGTCGGAGAACGTCCAGTTGGCGTACCCGATCTTCAGCCGGTCGAGCAGGTCCAGCCACTGGGTGCTGCTGGCCAGGTCGGCGGCGCCGTCACCGGTGTAGTCCACCAGGCCGAACTCGGTGACGAACAACGGCAGCCGCGCGGCGGCCCGCTCGACCTCGGCCCGGTAGTTGTCCCGGTGCGACGCGGCGTAGAAGTGGAACGCGTACATGACGTTGCTCGCGTTCACCGGGTTGTTGACGATCTCGGTGTGGTTGGAGCCCTCGGAGACGCCCAGCGAGGACCAGCCCCGGGTGCCGACGATGACCACCGCATCCGGGTCGTTGGCACGGATGACCGGGATGACCTGGTCGGCGTAGTTCTTGATGGTCGACCAGCTCACCCCGTTGGGCTCGTTGGTGATCTCGTAGATCACGTTGTTCTTCGACGCGTGCCGTGCGGACACCGCCGCGAAGAAGGTCTTGGCCCGCTCCAGGTTGTGCATCGGGTCGCCGGGCGTGAGCGTGTGGAAGTCGATCATCGCGTACATGCCCCGCTCGGTGGCCTCCTCGACCAGGGCGTTGACCCGGTTGGTGAAGCCCGCCGGGTCGGTCTCGTACCCGTCCTCCTGCACGTACATGGCGATCCGGAACAGGTCGGCCCGCCAGTCGGTGGCGAGCGCGTCCAGCGAGGCGTCGTTGTAGCAGTTGCCGAACCACTGGAGGCCGTGGCTGCTCATGCCGCGCAACTGGATCGGCCGGCCGTACTGGTTGCAGAGGTTGACCCCGCAGACCCGCAGCTGCCCGTTGACGGCCACCGGGGTCTGCCCGCCGGGCGGTGGGGTGGTCGGTGGCGGCGTGGTCGGCGGGGGAGTGGTCGGTGTGGTCGAGCCGGTGCAGACCGTGCCGTTGAGGGTGTACGAGCTCGGTGCCGGATTGGCGCCGGTGAAGGTGCCGTTGAAGCCGATGGTGGTGCTGGCGCGGGTGGCCAGCGACCCGTTCCAGCTCAGGCTCCGTGCGGTGACCTCGCTGCCGCTCTGACTCCAGGTCGCCGACCAACCCTGCGCCAGGCGCTGGCCGCCGTCCGGGAAACGGAAACCGAGCGTCCACCCGTTGATCGGGTCGCCGACGTTGGTGATGGTCACGCTGGCGGTGAACCCGCCGGACCAGCTGTTCGTCGTGTAGGTCACCGAACAGCCGGGTGCGGCCATCGCGGCGGTCGTGGGCAGGACGGCCAGCGTGCCGAGGGTCAGCGCGCCGACGGCACCGGCCGCGACCAGGAGGCGCCGGGCGCGGCGCGGAGGATGCTTCATGGGAACCGTCGCAATCTGGTCATGGTGGGGTACGGCCCTCCGGCGAGAAAGGACGAAGGCGCGGGAGCGCTCCCACGGCAGCCTACGATGGTCGGAAACACCCGCGCAATATTTAGCGCCGTCGAAGCGAGGTGACGCGGTGACGCCCCGGGAGACTCTCCCGGGGCGTCACCGTGGACGGTGTCGTGGCGCCGAACGTCAGAGTTCACCGGCGGCACGTCGCCGGTCGGCCTCGGCGTCGGCGGCGCCGACCGGCGTCGGGTCGGTGTCGCGCTGCGCCCCGGTCAGGTCGATGTCGGCGCCGGCCCGGGCGGCGTCGGCCGCCGCGTCGTCCGCGCCCACCACCTCGCCGGCATCGGGGTCGCCGTCGGTGCGTGCGAGATCGCCGGCCGCGGCGAACGCGATCGGCGTGTAGCGGGGCTCGGTCATGTCGTCCTCCTCGTCGCCGGTGTGTCGCTCTGGTACCCGCCACCGGCGCGGCCCACACCGCCGTGTGCGTCCACCCCGGACCAGGAAACGCCATTCCTGAACGCGCGATCAGGAGCCTGGAAGGGTTCGTCGATGTCCCGGATCGTTGCCGGATCGTTGCCTCGCTTGCCGTATGGCAAAGATCACGCTGGGTCCCTATGATTGCCCGTTTCCGTGCGGCGGGAAGCGCGAGATTCGCGGACGGCAGCACAGTGGATACTCAGAGTGATTGTTTCCGGTGGGTGACGTGTCCACGGCACGGGACGGTGGCACAGGTGTGCCACCACGATTTGCGCTGCTCACTACCCTGATTCTGATCATCGGTAGTGAGCCTCTCGACTTGACAAGGGTTTCAGATGAGCGACAGCCACTCTCCGTACGGAGGGCAGCCGGACCCGAACGCCGCCCCGTGGGGTAACCCGCCCGGTCCGCCGCCGATGCCGCCCGGCAGTCCGGCGGGCTACCCGATGCCGCCGGGTGCTCCCACGAGCGGGCCGGGCGCCCCCGGCTACCCCACGAGCGGCGCCCCGGGCTACCCCACGAGCGGGCCCGGTGCCCCCGGGTACCCCACGAGCGGGCCCGGCGCGCCGGGATATCCCACGAGCGGGCCTGGCGCCCCGGGGTACCCGTCATCGCCGTACGGCGCACCCACGCCCCCTCCTCCGCCCTACGCCGTCCAGGGCCAGCAGAAGTCCGGTAACCGGAACGTCTGGCTCGGCCTCGGCATCGGTGCCGCCGTGATGGCCGTGCTGGTCGCCTGCGGCAGCACCATCGGCTACTTCATGCTCGGTGACGACGACGAGCCCACGCAGATCGCCGCCAGCACCAGCCCCTCGCCCGACGGCGACAACGGCGGCGGCGAAGGCTCGGAGCCCTCGCCGACGCCGGCCGAGCCGGACAACGACGGCGGCAACGGCAACAACAACGCCGTCACGGCCCGCAACTCCAGCGACTTCAACGCGGTGTGCGACGGCAACCCGGTGCTGAACGCCGCGCCGTACAGTTCCCCCAAGGGCGCCAAGGTCTACACCTTCGCCAACAACCCGGACCGCCCCGGTTCCTGGCTGAGCAAGTCGGTCGGCTTCAACAAGCCGTACTACGCCCGGACCTCCGACTGGGCGACCGTCTCGGTCGTCGGCTGCCTCACCTTCGTGCAGGGCAGCGAGGGCGAGCCGCGCAAGTGCCAGTACAAGGACCGCGACGACAAGCAGATCACGGTCGACTACATCTCCTCGCGCTACACCCTGACCTTCCACAACGCCCAGACCGGCGAGAAGGTCGGCGACGGCGGTCGGATCAACGCCCCGGCCGGGCGCTGCCCGAGCTTCATCTCCTACAACCGGGAGACCCTGAAGTCGTACGCCCAGCCGGACAACGGCGCCATCGAGCTGGCCCTGGACAAGTTCACCTCCTGAGCACAGGCGCCTGACCGGCGGGGGCGGGACCGAGAGGTCCTGCCCCCGCCGTCGTCGTACCGGCAGGCGCGACCGGCACGGGAAGCGTGGTGCCGCACCGGCCGACAGTAAGGGCGACCGAGGAACGGGCCCGCGAATGACCGCCCGCCGACCACGGCGTCCCGGCCGAGTCGCCGTGATGTCCGACCCGGCGGCTAGCCTGTCGTCGTGTCGCGACCGTGCGGACGGAAGGGGTCCTGATGGCTGACGCGGACGACGTCCGTCGGTTGGCGCTCGCGCTGCCCCACGTGGTCGAGAACGACAGCGATGGCTTCGACTTCCGGGTGGCCGACAAGGGGTTCGTCTGGTCCTACCCCGAGCGCCGGCCCGGCAAGCCGCGCGTGATCCGCACCGACGTGGCCGTGCTCTTCGTCGGGGACGAGGCCGAGAAGCAGGCCCTGCTGCTCGGCGAGCCCGACCTCTTCTTCACCACCCCCGGCTACGACGGGCTGCCCCTGGTCATGCTGCGCCTGGCGGCGGTGGGGGTCGACCGACTCGCCGAGCTGGTGACCGACGCCTGGCGGATGCGTGCGCCGGAGTCGCTCGCCGTCGACCTCGACGAGGCCGCCGTCCGTTGACCGCCGCCGTCCGCCCGGCGAGGGGCGGCGGGCAGTGTCGGGTTTCCTCCTCGGGGACTGCACGGCGTGAAGGCCCGGTGACAGACTGGACGACAGTCGATGTCCCGGGGGTGCGCGATGTTCGGTCGGTGGCGCAAGCGGAAGGCACCACCGTCGGGTGCGCGACGACCGACGGGTACGCAACGACCGTCAGGTGAGGCGCGACCGTCGGCCGGGCCGGGCCCTGGGCTGGGGCCGGGGATCAGCGTCACCCCACTGCCCACCGAGACGGCGGCTCGGCAGGCCGCCCAGGGCGGGTCACCGGAGGACATGAACCGTCTCGGGATCACCCTCAAGCTCGGCGGCCGGGCGGACGAGGCAGCGCAGTGGTTCCGCAGGGCCGCCGAGGCCGGCAGCACCGACGGGATGGCCAACCTCGCCCTCTATCTGATGGGTCAGGGACGCAACCAGGAGGCCGCCGAGTGGTTCCGCCGGATCGGCGACCCGCTGGGTGAGGCGTTCGCGCGACGGTTGTCGTCGGAGCCCGACACTCCGCCCGACCGGTGACCGGCATCCCCGACGCCTGGGGGACACCGCAGTACCACCTCCTCGTCGGCGCCTGCGGTCAGGCCGAGGCCCACCACGACAGTTACGAGCGGACCGGGTCACTGCGGGACCTGGAGTTCGCCCTCGCCGTCTTCACCGAGGTGCTGAGGGTCGCCCGGAACGTCGACATCCGCAGCACCGCCGCCAACGGTCTCGGGACGGCCCGCTGGTCCCGCTACGAGCGCTTCGGTGACCTGGCCGACCTGGACGCGGCGGTCGGGTTGTTCCGGGACGCGCTGGCGATGTATCCGAACGAGCGCACCCCCGCCACGCCGTCCTTCCACGCCAACCTCGGTGGTGTGCTGCGGTTGCGCTGGCGGCGTACCGGCGTCGAGGCGGACCTGGTCGAGTCGGTGACCCAGGTCCGCGCGGCGCTGGCGGCGACCGGTCCCACCCATCCGCGCCGCGCGGGCCGGCTGACCAACCTCGCCGACGGGCTGCTCACCCTGTCGCTGCGGTACGACGACTCGTCCGCCCTCGCCGAGGCGGTCGAGGTGTCCCGCGAGGCGGTCACGGCGGCCGGGCCCGGTGACGACCTCGCCGGGATGCTCTCCAACCTCGCCGAGATACTGCGGCTGCGGTACCGCTCGACGAACGGCCGGGAGCGGGTCCTGCTGGACGAGGCGGTCGAGCGGGGACGTGAGGCGGTGGCGGCGGCCGGCGACCGACACCCGCTGCGGGCGCGGTTCGAGTCGAACCTCGCGCTCGTCCTGGTCGACCGGTACGCCGCCGGGCGGCACCCGGCCGACCTGGCCGAGGCGGGACGGCTCGCCGAGCACGCGGTGCGGGCCACGCCCGAGGGGCACCCCAACCGGGCGGAGCGGATGCTCGTGCTCGCCGGCATCCGACGGGCGGAGGTGACCCGACTCGCCGCCGAGGTACCCCGTCTCCGGGAGGCCCGCCGGCTCGCCCGTGCCGCCCGGGACGCGGCGGCGGCCGTGCCCGAGGGGCACTACCTGCGGGCCGATGCCCTGCTCGGCGAGGCCGCCGCGTTGGCGGTGTGGGCGGTGAGCGGCGAGCCGAAGGCGTACCAGGAGGCCATCACCATCCTCCGGCGGGTGGCGCGGGACCCGACCGCACCGGTCCGCGTACGTGTCGAGGCCGCCCGACGGTGGGCCAACGCCCTCCTCGCCAGCAGCCGGGGACGGGACCTCGCCGGGGCCCGGCAGGCGTACCACCTGGCGGTCGAGCTGTTGCCCCGGACCGCGCCGAGGCGTGTCACGCACGCCGACCGGGAACGGCACCTGGGTGCCTTCGTCGGTCTGGCCCGGGACGCCGCCGCCTGCGCCATCTCGGCCGGTGACCCGCTCGACGCGCTGCGGCTGCTTGAACACGGCCGGGGCGTGCTGCTCGGGCACGCCCTGGACGCCCGGACCGAGCTGACCGAGCTGCGTCGACGGCGTGCCGACCTGGCGGACCGCTTCGAGGCGGTGCGGAACGCGTTCGACCGGCCGGAAGGGATCGGTTTCAGTTCCCTGCCGGACGACCTGACGGTGCCCGGCGAGGACCGGCACGCGCTGGCCCGGGACTGGGACGCGCTGCTGGAGGAGATCCGGGGCGTCGACGATCTCGCCGGGTTTCTGCGCCCGCCCCCCGTCGACGACCTGCTCGCCGAGATCGCCCGGCGAGGTCCCGTGGTGGTGCTCAACATCAGTGGGCTGCGGTGCGACGCCCTGGTGCTCGCCGGGGGCGGGGTGCGGGTGGTACCGCTGCGGCTGAGTCTCGACCAGGTGGTCGACCGGGCCCGGCGGCTGCGCGCGGCCGTCACCCGCACCCACCGGCCGAGCATGCCCGCCCCACTGCGCGAGGAGGCCCGGTCCACGGTCGCCGAGACGCTGGACTGGCTCTGGGTCACCGTCGCCGCGCCGGTGCTCGACGTGCTCGCCCCGCCGCCCGGCTCGCGGCTGTGGTGGGTGCCGACCGGGCCGCTGACCAGCCTCCCGCTGCACGCCGCCGGGCCGGCGGACGGACCGGGCGTGCTGGACCGGGTGGTCTCCTCGTACGCGCCGACGGTGCGCAGCCTGGTCACCGCCTGGCGATCCCGCCCGGCGGCCCGGACGGCCGCGCCGCTGGTGGTGGCCCTGCCGCAGACGCCGGGACTGGGCGACCTGCCGAACGTGCCGGCCGAGGTGCGGATGCTGACCACCCGGTATCCGGGCAGCGCGGTGCTCCTCGGTGCGCGCGCGGTCCGGCAGGCCGTGCTCGACGCGCTGCCCCGGCACCCGTGGCTGCACTTCGCCGGTCACGCGGTCAGTGCCGCCGACGGGAGCGCAGACGGGCATCTCGTCCTGCACGACCACGCCGCCGCCCCGCTGACCGTCGCCGACATCGCGCGGCTGCGGCTGACGCGTGCCGAGATCGCCTACCTGTCGGCGTGCGACACCGGGGTCTCCCACGAGGACCTGGACGACGAGGCGCTGCACGTGGCCGGTGCCTGCCACATCGCCGGGTTCCGGCACGTGGTCGGCACCGCGTGGGCGATCGACGACGCCGTCGCGCCCGGCGTCGCGGCCGACTTCTACGCCCGGTTGAGCGGGGCCGACGACGCCGCGTCGGCCCTGCACCAGGCGGTGCGTACGCTGCGCGCCGCGCAACCGGACCGGCCCGCGCTCTGGGCGCCCTTCCTGCACGTCGGTCCGTGACACGATGGTCGATGTGACCGATCGACGTGACGACACCGACCGGGGTGCCACCGAACTCCTCATCGGCGCGCTGGCCGGGTCCACCCTGCTGCCGTTCGTCCAGGCGCTGGCCACGAAGGCGGGGGAGGACGTCTACCAGCTGATCCGGGACAGACTGTCCCGCCGGGCTCGCCGCGACGTGCAGGACGAGATCCGCACCGAGGGCACCGTCACGCTCACCGCTGCCGCCGCGCGGGTGGTGCTGCGGCTGCCGGAACAGGTCACGTCAGAGATGGCACTGCGGTTGGAGAACCTCCCGCTGCCGCCGTACCGGCCCGGCTGGTTGCTCCTGTCGTGGGACGCGACCCAGCGCCGATGGATCACGACCGCGCTGTCCGGGCCGCCGGAGAACGCCACCAGTCTCGACCCCTGACCGTCCGCGCGGCGCGGGTCCACCACCGGCCGGGAACCCGGGTCCGGCTTTTCGATCTTGTTGGTGCCGTGTGACATGGTGGCGGCATGGAACCGCAGGTGGATGCCGAGCGCCGCGCTCTGCCCGAACCCGTCCGGGTCGCCCTGCGGGTGCTGCGCGACTACCGGCCGACCTTCGCCCGGGTACGCGCCCTGGTGCGCAGCATGGTCACCTCGTTCCTGGTGCTCAGCACGACGTTCTGGCTGCTGCCCGGCGTCACCATCAGCGGCCTGGTCGGCCTGCTCTGGCTGGTGGCCCTGGTCACCGGCGTCGGGGCGGTGCTGCGGCCGGTGCTGCTGGCCCTGGCCACCGCGCTCGGCGGACTCGGTGCGTTGACCATCGGCGTGGGCGTCCAGGCCGTCGTCATGTACGTGGCACTGCAACTGGCCCCCGAGGCGCACGTCGCCGGGTTCGCCGTCGCGTTCGCCGCCGCCTGGCTCGCCGTGGCGCTGGCCGCCGTGGTCAACTGGCTCGCCGACGCCGGCACCGACGACACCTTCGTCAGCGAGATGCTGCGGCTGATGAGCCGGGTCCGGCGTTCCACCGACCGTGATGGTCGCCGCTGGTGGCGCTGGCGCCGCAGCGTCCCGGCCCGGCGGGACACGCCCGGCGAGGTCCCGACCGAGGGCCTGCTCGTCATCCAGCTCGACGGGGTGGCCGCCCCGGTGCTGCAGTGGGCGGTCCGGGCCGGCAACCTGCCCACCATGGGCCGGTGGCTGCGATCACGCAGCCACCGGATGACCCGCTGGCACACCGGGCTGCCGGCCACCACGCCCGCCGCCCAGGCCGGCCTGCTGCACGGCGAGTTCGGTCGGGTGCCGGCCTACCGCTGGTACGAGAAGGCACCAGCCGGCCCCGACGGGACCGTGCCGCCCGGACGGCTCGTGGTGACCAGTCGTCCCCGCGACGCGGCCGAGGTCGAGCGGCGGATCTCCACCGGCCGGGGGCTGCTGCGCGACGGTGGGGTGAGCATCAGCACCGCCTTCTCCGGCGACGCCCCCACCACCCTGTTGACGGTCAGCCACGCCGGGTTGCCCGGCCGCTCCACGCCCGGCTATGCGGCGTTCATGACCAGCCCGTACGGCTTCGCCCGGACGGTGGTGCTCGGTGCCGGGCAGGTGCTGCGGGAACTGCACGCCGCCCGGCGGCGACGGGTGCGCGGCGTACAGCCCCGGGCCGACCGGGGCGGCTCCTACCTGGCGTTGCGTCCGCTGGCCAGCCTGCTCAGCGATCTCAACGTGTCGCTCATCGCCGAGCAGATGGCCCGGGGCGCCCCCGTCGTCTTCTGCGACTTCGTCGACTACGACGAGGTGGCCCACCACGCCGGCCCGGCCCGGCCGGAGGCGATGGCGGCGCTGGAGTCGCTCGACCACACCCTCGGCATCCTGCAACGGCTGGCCGCCGAGGCGACGCGGCGCTATCACATCGTGGTGCTCAGCGACCACGGCCAGAGCCAGGGCGCGACGTTCCGCCAGCGGTACGGCGAGACCCTGACCCAGGTGGTGTCCCGACTGGTCGCCCCGGGCGTCGACGAGCCCGCGCCGGCACCGCGCCGACGCCCACGTGGGCCTGGCCGGGACGCGGCGCTCGCCGGTGGCGAGCACGAGACCACCCGCAACGCCGAGGAGCAGGCCCGGGTCGACACCCTGCTCAGCGAGGTGTCCGGCCGCAGCGGTGTGACCGCCACCGCGACCCGGATGGCGGTACGTGCCCGGCCGGAGGCGGCCCGTGGCCCGCACCCGACGACCCACCCGACGCACGAGCAGGCTGCCGCGTCGGGGCGTACCGAACCGGAGACCGTGGTGGTGGCCTCCGGGAATCTGGCGATGGTCTATCTGACCCGGCATCCGGGGCGGCTCACCCGCGAGCGCCTCGACGAGGTGACGCCGGGGCTGGTGGCGGGTCTGGCCGCGCATCCCGGCGTCGGCGTGGTCGTCGTCGACTCGGCCGCCGGAGCGCTGGCGGTCGGCCGGTCCGGGACCCACCGGCTGACCGACGGGCACGTCGAGGGCGACGACCCGCTGCTGCCGTACGGGCCGAGGGCCCGGCACGACCTGCTGCGGCACCAGGGCATCGACCACGTCGGTGACCTGGTGCTGATCAGCTCCGTGGACCCCGGCCTGGAAGAGGTGACCGCCTTCGAGGAACTGGTCGGCAGCCACGGCGGCCTGGGCGGTTGGCAGAACGACGCGCTGCTGGTGCATCCCGCCGGCTGGCCGCAGGAGGGTGAGCTGGTCGGCCCGGACGCGGTGCACCGCCAGTTGCTCGACTGGCTGTCCCGGCTCGGCCTGCGCAGCCCCGACGAGCCCGACGACCCGGCGCACGGGGTGGGCGACGCACCGACCCGGTCCGGCATGGCGGAGGGGCCCGCCGGTACGGCGGCGGGGTCCGACGCGGGGGACGGGCTCGCTCCGGCGGGCCGGCCGGGTCAGCCGACCCCCCGACCGCGTCCGGGGGAGACCGGAGTGCGGTTACCGGCTATGGCGTCGCCGGTGGATGAGCCGGCTCGGGCCGGCGTCGCCCCAGCAGGCTCCACCCCTGAGTGACCAGCAGGACCAGCACGATCGCGGCGAGCACGCTCTGCCACGGCTCGGGGAAGATGGCCCGGCCGAGCACGCCGATCATCGCGTAGAGGGCCGACCAGAGCAGGACGGCGGGCAGGTTCGCCACCGCGAACCGCCGCCAGGTCATCCCGGCCATCGCCGCGGCCAGCAGCACCGGCAACCGGCCGCCGGGCACGAGCCGGGAGACCAGGAGCATCGGGACGCCGCCCTCGCGTACCCGTGCCGACAGCCGGTCCAGCCGTTGCGGCCCGCGCAGCCAGCGCAGTCGCCGGGCGATGCGTTCGCCGCCCCAGCCGAGCACCGCGAAGACCACCAGATCACCGAGGTACGCGCCGAGCGCCCCGGCGAACACGACCAGGAGCACGGTCACCGGGTCCTGGTGGGCGGCGAGGGCGGCGGCACCGCTGACCGCCGCCCCGGTGGGCACCACCGGGACGACCGCGCCGAACATCACCACCAGCGTGAGCCACGCCAGCGTGCCGAGGGCCGCCGTCATGCGCCGGGCACGGTGAGGGACTCACCCGGCTGGAGGACGCGTACCCGGGTGTCGGGGGAGATCCGTCGCGCGTGCCGGGCGAAGTCGTCGCCCGGCTGGAAGAACCGGTCCGGCCGGACCCGGTCGCACCCGATCGGCCAGAAGGTGCCGTAGTGGATCGGTACTGCCCACGCCGCCGCCACCCGCCGGGCGGTCTCGGCCGCGCCCTCCGGGTCGAGGTGGCCCGGGCCGAGTGTGGGTCCCCACCCGCCGACCGGGATCAGCGCCAGGTCGAGGGGGCCGAGCGAGTCCATCTCGGCGAAGAAGCCGGTGTCCCCGGCGAACCAGGTCCGCGCCCGCCCCTCGACGAGGTAGCCGATGGCCGGTGCCTGGTGCCGCGACCAGGGGCCGCGTCCGGCGGGGTGGGCGGCGGGCACGGCGGTGACGGTGACCTCGCCGATCGTGGTCGCCTCGCCGGGGGCCAACTCGGTGTACCGGTCGGCGGTCGCGCCCAGGCCCCGCCGCACCAGCGGCGCGGCCCCGGCCGGGAGGACGAGCCGGGTGTCCGGGGGCAGCCGGCGCAGCGACGCGAGGTCCAGGTGGTCGGCGTGCAGGTGCGAGACGAGTACGGCGTCCGGTGCGGCCGACAACCGGGGAGTGGGTCCCCGTCGCCGCCGCAGGTGGGCGAGCCGGTCGCGGAGCAGCGGGTCGGTGAGCAGTCGGGTGCCGGAGTCCTCGATCCACACGGTGCTGTGACCGTGCCAGGTCAGCTCGACCACACCGTCACCCACCCCGCCCTCGACACGCCTGCCACCGTAACGGGTGCAGGTCGGCACCCCCTCGGCGGCCGTGGTGCGGGGCGGTGCCGGGCTCCCGCCCGACGCGCCAAGAGATAGATGCCTGTCCTTGTCCGTGTGATCGCTCACATGTTAGCGTTCCCATCGGTGGTGATGGTGAGCACGCCCTCTGCGGCTCTCCGGCGGGCAGCCGAGGAATTGATGTTGTCGCTAACACCGCCTCGGTCACGGTCGACCGGCACCGCTCGTCCCGCCGTTCCCGTCCCCGTACGGCTGGTCCGGCGAGCGCGCCACCACCCTTACAGGAGTCCGTTGTGAGCTTCGTGTCCGCGCTGCCGCGCAGCGCCAGAGCCAGACGTGGGATCGCCTGGCTGACGGTTCCCTTGATGATGGTGATCTTCTTCGCCGCTCCGGCGAAGGCGGACAATCCGCTCGTGCAGCACGTCTACACGGCCGACCCGGCGCCACTGGTGCACAACGGCCGGGTCTACCTCTACACCGGACGCGACGAGGACGGCTCGACCTACTTCACCATGCGGGAGTGGCGGGTCTTCTCCTCGGCCGACATGGTGAACTGGACCGACCACGGGTCCCCGATGAACCTGGGGACGTTCGCCTGGGCCGACGCCAACGCGTGGGCCGGGCACGTGGTCCCCCGCAACGGCCAGTTCTACTGGTACGTGCCGGTGCGGCAACGCTCCAACGGGCAGATGGTGATCGGTGTCGGCGTCTCCAGCTCGCCGACCGGGCCGTTCCGCGACGCGTTGGGTCGGCCGCTGGTCGGCAACAACGAGATCGACCCGCACGCCTTCATCGACGACAACGGTCAGGCGTATCTCTACTGGGGCAACCCGAACCTGTGGTACGTCCGGCTGAACTCGGACATGATCTCGTTCTCCGGCAGCCCGACCCAGATCCCGCTGACCACGGCCGGCTTCGGCACCCGCACCGGCAACGCGAGCCGACCCACCCTCTACGAGGAGGGGCCGTGGGTCTACAAGCGCAACGGCGTCTACTACAACGTCTTCGCCGCCGAGTGCTGCTCGGAGTTCATCGGCTACTCCACCGCCCCCGGCCCGACCGGCCCGTGGACCTATCGGGGCACCGTCATGCCGAGGCAGGGCAGCAGCTTCACCAACCACCCCGGCATCATCGACTTCGCCGGGAACTCGTACTTCTTCTACCACAACGGCGCGCTGCCGGGCGGCGGCGGTTACACCAGGTCGGTGGCGGTGGAACGCTTCACCTACAACGCCGACGGGTCGATCCCGACGATGAACATGACCACCGCCGGGCCGCCCCAGGTGGGCACGCTCAACCCGTACGTGACGCAGGAGGCCGAGACCATCGACTGGGCCAACGGCATCGAGACCGAGGTGTCCAGCGAGGGCGGGATGAACGTCGGGTTCATCGAGAACGGCGACTGGATCCGGGTCAAGGGCGTCGCGTTCGGCACCGGTGCCTCGTCCTTCACCGCCAGGGTGGCCTCGGGCACCAGCGGCGGGACCATCGAGCTGCGGCTGGACAGCAGCACCGGCCCGCTGGTCGGGACCTGTGCCGTGCCGGGCACCGGGGGTTGGCAGAACTGGGCGAACACCACCTGCAACGTCAGCGGCGCCACCGGCACCCGCGACCTGTACCTGCGCTTCACCGGCGGCAGCGGCTACCTGTTCAACATGAACAACTGGCGCTTCACCGGCGGCACCGGCACCGGCGGCAACCTGGTCACCAACGGCGACATGGAGAGCGGCACGACCGGCTGGACGGTCTTCGGCGCCGGCACGCTGGCGTCGAACACCAGCGTGGTCCGGGGCGGCACGCGCTCGCTGCTGCACTCGGGGCGGACCGCGTCGTGGAACGGCCCCAGCCAGGACGTGACGTCGAAGCTGACCAACGGCCGCACGTACACCACGACGCTCTGGGTGCGGTCGCAGAGCGGCACCCCGTCGGTGCGCCCGACGCTGGCGGTGACCGCCGACGGCACCACGAACTACGTGCAGCTGACCCCGGCGGCGACGGTGAACGCGAACGGCTGGACCCAGCTCACCGGCACCGCCACCGTGTCGTGGAGCGGCAGCCTGACCGGTGCCCGCCTCTATGTCGAGACGGCAGCGGGCACCGACGGCCTGTACCTGGACGACGTGTCGTTCCAGTGAGCCGCACGCCGTGGGCCCGGCCGCCGACCGGGCCCACGGTAGTGCCTCTCAGCGGGCGTCGAACCGGTGCCTCTCAGCGGGCGTCGAGCCGGGCGAGCAGGGTCTTGGGCGCCACCACCCGGTACCCGTCCTCGACGACCTCGGCGAGTTCGGTCTCGTCCACACCGGTGTCGAGGCGTACGCCCACCCAGCCCCGATGCCCCACATAGGGCGGACGGAAGTAGGTCTGCGGGGCGGACGCGATCAGCTCCTCTGCCGAGCCCGGTGGCGCGGCGCACCACAGGTGCGGGAAGTCGTTCTGGTGATGGCCGTCCGGCCACACCTGGGCGAAGGACTTCTTGCCCCGGATGAACCAGGCCGGCGTGCCGTGGCTGGGGCGTTCGGTGACCTCGGGCAGGTCCAGGCAGACCCTTCGGATGGTCGCCACCAAGTCGGTCATCGATACACCGTACGGCACCCGGACGCCGGGACCGGCGAACGCCTCGCGAACCGCACCAGCGGGCCGATGCCCCGCCGGCAGCCCGCGCCGTGCTCGACAGACTTTGGGACCCCGGACCGGATCCGCCCCGGCCGACTACTGCCCTGCGTCCCCTTTGCTCTGCTTCAACCGGCGCAACGATCAGAGCGGCAAACCTGTGCGTCCGTTGAAGCAGAGCAAAGGCGTCGAAGGGGACCACTCGGGAGCAGCGACGTGACTCCGGCCGGTGAGCGGACGCGGACGGGTGAGGCGGCGCGGGGAGCGGCCGGAGCCTCAGCGACGCTGCGCGGGCCCGGTGATCTGGTGGTGCAGCCGGTCGAGCCGGTCGAGCACGTCGAGCATCATGATCCGGAGCGAGGCGGTGTCCGCGTCCCGGTCCGTGGTCACCCGGCCGAAGGTCGCACCGTAGTAGAGCGCGGACAGGACGGCGGGGGTGACCACCTTGGTGACCCCCACGTCCCGCAGTACCGTGCCGGCGGTGCCGTCATCGGTCATCAGCCCGAGCAGCAGGTGGCTGCCGGCGATGGTGGCGGACCCGTGTGCGGCGGCCTGGGTGGCGGCCGTGGTCACCGTCGTGCGGGCATCGGCGCTCAAGGCGGGTGGCGTGACCCCGCCGTTCCGTCGCGGGGTGTGGGCCCCTCCCGGCCGACGGCCGACGGCTCCGTCGATCGCGGCCTGGATCGAGGCGGCCGGGAAGCCGAGCAGCTCGACGGCGTTCAGCACCAGGCTCTCGCCCTCGTCGAGGAACGCCTGGAGCAGGTCGACCGGTTCGACGAGCGCCGCCCCGCGAGCCGCCGCGACGTCGTACGCCTGGCGCAGGATCGCCGCGACGTGGTGGTTGGGCGGCGGTGCCAGGTCGACCGGCTCGGGCAGCGCGAGGTCGGCGACCGCGTCGTGCGCGGCCCGGTCGGCGCCGTCGAGCGCCTGGGCCAGCGCGGCCTGGCAGATCCGCGAGACCGGCAACCGGGCCTGGCGTACCCGCTCGGCGAGCGCGTCGGGCAGGTACACGTTGATTTTGGGCATGTGGGGGTCCTGTCGTGGCGGAGGCGGGGCGGGGGTGGGGGCTGGGGTGCAGGTCACAGCGTCCACCGGCTTGATCTCCTGTAAATCCTAGGGGCATACTAGGGTTATGCCAACGCCGCTGACCGCCCGCCGCGCGGTCGACTACGGTCGCACCGGCAGCGCGCTCTGTCCCTGCCGCTGACCCGGCCGCAGATCGCCGAGAGCCCGCGCCACGGCATTCCCCCACCCCACGCACCGGTACACGCACGCGTCCGACCTCGGACGCTGCCTTCGCCTGCCCGCCGCACGGTGCGTCGACCGGCACCCCGACAACGACAAGGCAGTGACGTCATGACTCAGCACATCCCCACCCCCTCGGCACTGCGGGACGCACCCTTCGGTGCCGACGAACTGGCCGCCGCCCGGACCGACCTCACCACCGGCATCAACCGGATCTTCGCCGCCTCGGCGATGTCCGCCAGCGGACACGGCAACATCAGCGTCCGGCTGCCGGGCCACCACGACCTGCTCGCGATCAACGCCGGTGAGCTGCTGCGCCCGTGGCCCGCCGACGACCTGCGCGTCGGCGTACCCGCACTACGCACCGTCAACGACGAGGTCGTCGTGGTGAACCTCGACGGCGAGGTGCTGTTCGGCACGCCCAGCCCGTCGGTGGCCGCCATCCTCACCATGCACGTCGGCGTCTACCGCACCCGCCCGGACGTGGCCGCCGTCATCCACACCCACTCGCCCTACGCCACCAGCTACGCCCTCGCCTCGACCAGCCTGCCCGCCCGGTACGAGGCGTTGCTGGTGCACGGCCAGGCCGTCGACGTCCCGGTCGCACCCTGGGCACCGCGTGGCACCGCCGAGGCGGTACGGGCCATCGCCGACACCTACCGGGCCCACCCCGACACCTACGGCGTCCTGCTCGGCAACCACGGCCTGCTCGTCGCCGGGGACGACGCGAAGCACGCGGCGAGCCTGGTGGTGGCGATCGAGGAGGCGGCCGTGTCGAGCGTCGGCGCCCAGCCGCTCGGCGGGCCGGTGCCCTTCCCGGAGCACGTCAACGACCTCGACCTGCGTCTGCGCTTCTGACCGACCCCGTTCACCCCCTGAGAATCGAGACAGAGCATGTTCCGTACCACCCGGACCCTCCGGCACGTACCCGCCACACCCGCCCTTCGTCGCGGCCTGGCCGGTGTCCTCGCCGTCACGCTGCTGACCAGTTCCCTCGCGGCCTGCTCCGCCGCCGACGACTCCGCCGACGCGGCCGACGGCGCGGACGGCCTGACCACGGTCCGGCTGGCCTCCGCGCCGCTCGGACACCTCGCCCCGATCTACCTCGCCCAGGACAACGGGATATTCGCCAGGCACGGCCTAAGGGTCGAGGTGGACACCCAGACCTCCGACCTGACCTCGGTGCCCTCGGTGCTGGCCGGCAAGGTGGACTTCGCCACCGGTGACCTCACCACGCTGATCGTGGCGCGCACCCAGGGGCTGGACGTCAAGGCGGTGGTGCCCGCGTCCGCGTCGACCGGCAAGGCCGGTGCGGACTACGGCGCGCTCGTGGTGGCCGGCGACTCCGGCATCACCAGCCCCAAGCAGCTCGAAGGCAAGACGGTGGCGGTGAACATCCTGACCAACATCGCGGCGGCTGCCGCCCGCGAGGCGGTCCGCACCGCCGGTGGCGACTCCGACTCGGTGAAGCTCGTCGAGATCCCGTTCCCGCAGGTCCCGGCCGCGATCAGCGAGGGAAGGGTGGACGGCGCCTGGGTGGTCGAGCCGTTCCTGTCGGCGGCCAAGGCGCAGGGTGCGGTGCCGGTCGGCTGGGGTTTCACCGACCTGGCCGAGGACCTGACCGTCTCCGCCTGGTACACCTCGGGCACCTACATCGGGCAGCGCCCGGAGGTCGTCTCGGCCTTCCGCGACGCGATCCGGGAGGCGTACGCGTACGCCCGCGAGCACGAGGACGAGGTGCGCGCAAAGATCCCCACCTTCACCCAGATCACCCCCGAGGTGGCGAACAGCATCACCATCACCGGTTGGCGGGACGAGGTGAGCCGGCAGGCCGCCGAGAAGCTGGCCGGGTACGCCCAACGCGACGGCCTGATCAGCACCGCGCCGAACCTCGACGAGCTGATCCTGCCGTGACCACGAGCAGCCGCGTGCCGGCCCCCACCCGGGGGTCGGCCGGCGGCCCGGTCGCCGGTCGCCGGCTGCTCGGCGTGGTCGGGCTGCTGGTCGCGGCGGCGGGGTACGAGGCGGTGACCCGCGCGTTCTTCTCGCCGCTGCACGTGCCACCGCTCTCCGCCGTCGCCCCGGAGGCGTTCCGCCTGCTCACCGAGGCCCGGTTCTGGACCGCGACCGGCCGCACCCTGCTGGCCGTCGCGTCCGGCCTGGTGATCGCCGTGGTGGCCGGGATCGTCGTCGGCTTCGCCGTCGGCTCGGTGCCGTGGCTGCTGCGGGTCACCTCGTCCACCCTGGACTTCCTGCGCCCGGTCCCGTCGATCGTGTTGATCCCGGTGCTGGTCCTGGTGCTGGACGTCGCCCAGATCACCGTCCTGCTCGTCGCCGTCTCCTGCTTCTGGATCGTGCTGTTCCAGGTGTTGTACGGGCTGCGCGACGTGGACCGGGTGGCCGTGGACACCGCCCGCAGCATGCGACTCGGCACGCTGGCCCGGGTCGTGCACGTCACCTGGCCGACGGTACTGCCGTACCTCGGCACCGCGCTGCGGCTGATCGTCTCGGTGGCGCTCGCGCTGGCCGTCACCGGCGGTCTGGTGACGGGCGCCGCCGGTCTCGGCGAGCTGATCTGGAGGAGCCAGGAGTCCGGCGAGTTCACCGGCATGTATGCGCTGGTGCTGCTGACCGGCGGGGTGGGGATCCTGCTCGACCTGGGCGCCCGCCTGGCCGAGCGCCGGCTGCTGCACTGGCACGTGGCGACCCGGCGGGAGGTGGCGACCGGATGACCGGCCCACGATCCGTCCCGCTGCGTGCCGGCCTGGCCCGGGGGGCCTCCGCCGTCGGATTCGCGCTGGGGCTGCCGGTGCTGCTGTTCACCCTCTGGTGGGTGCTCAGCGCGGACAGCACCACCATCTTCCTGCCGCCGCTGCGCCGCATCGTCGAGGCGTTCGGTCAGGTCTGGCTCTCCGACGTCTTCGTCCGCGACGTGGTGCCGAGCCTGCGTCGGCTCACCACCGGCTACGCCGCAGCGCTGGTGATCGGCGTCGGCGTCGGCTACGTGGTCGGCCGCTGGTCGGTGGTACGCGCACTGACCGGCCCGATCCTCGCCTACTTCCGGGTGCTCCCGGCACCGGTGATGATCCCGGTGCTGCTGGTCGCGGTCGGCATCGGCGACGCCACGAAACTGATCGTCATCGTGCTGGGCGCGGTCTGGCCGATCCTGCTGAACACCGCCGACGGCGTACGGGCCGTGGACCAGGTCCACCTGGAGACCGCCGCCGCGTACCGGCTGCCGGGCTGGACCCGGCACGGCCTGATCCTGCGTGCCGCGAGCCCGCAGGTCTTCGCCGGTGCCCGCCAGGCGCTGGGCATCTCGCTCATCGTCATGGTGGTCAGCGAGATGCTGATGAGCACCGACGGCCTCGGTTTCACCGTGATCCGGTTCCAGCGCACCTTCGCCATCCCGCAGATGTGGAGCGGCGTACTCCTGCTCGGCCTGCTCGGCTTCGCCCTGGCGAAGGTCTTCGAGCTGGTCGAGCGGCGTGCCCTGCGGTGGCACCGAGGCGCCACCGGACGAGAGGAGTCATCGTGACAGTCGGACCCGACCTGCTGCGGATCGTCGCGCTGGGCAAGTCGTACCGGGCCCGGGAACGCACCGTGGACGCCCTGGCCGGGGTGAGCCTCACGGTCGGCGACGGCGAGTTCGTCACCGTCGTCGGGCCGTCCGGCTGCGGCAAGACCACGCTGCTGAAGATCGTCGCCGGGCTGCTGCCCGCCTCGACCGGCGAGGTGTACCTGGCCGGGCAGCGGGTGACCGAGCCGCCGGCCGACCTGGGCGTGGTCTTCCAGGAGTACGGCCGCAGCCTGTTCGCCTGGAAGACGGTGCAGCAGAACGTCGAGCTGCCGCTGCGGCACCGGGGCATCGGTCGCGCCGCACGCCGGGAGGCGGTCGCCGAGGCGCTCGACGCGGTCGGGCTGGGCCAGACGGCACGGGCGTACCCGTGGCAGCTCTCCGGCGGCATGCAGCAACGGGTCGCCATCGCCCGCGCGATCGCGTACCGGCCCCGGCTGCTGTTGATGGACGAGCCGTTCTCCGCGGTCGACGCCCAGACCCGCGGTGACCTGGAGGATCTGCTGGCCGCGCTCTGGCGGCGGTACGCGATGACCGTCCTGTTCGTCACGCACGACATCGACGAGGCGGTGTACCTCGGCCAGCGGGTCGTCGTCCTCGGTGCCGCCCCGACCGGCGTCGTCGCCGAGTTCCCGGTCGACCTGCCGGCGGACCGCGACCAGCTCGGCACCCGCTCCTCGGCCCGCTTCGGCGAACTGCGTGCCCAGGTCTACGCGCGGGTCCGCCGCGCACCCGAACCCGAAACCCCGCGAGCAGAGGTGACCCGATGAGTGAGCAGTCCCCGGAGACCGCACCACGCTGGCAGGACACCGGCGGCGGAGAGGGCCCGCTCTGGTCCTTCCCCGTCGGCGAGGTGGAGGTCTTCCCGATCCGCGAGGTCGACTACCTTCCGCTCCCGACGGACTTCTTTCCGCAACTGGAGACCGAGTCCTGGACCGACGGTGCCTTCTACACCGCCGAGCCCTTCACCCGCGACGGGCGGATCGTGCTCAACCAGGAGGCCCACCTGCTCCGGACCAGGGATCGGCTGATCCTGGTCGACGCCGGTGGCGGCAACGGCAAACCGCGCAACGGCGGTGTCTTCGACCGTGCCGACCGGCCGTTCCTCGAACAGTTCGCCCGCGCCGGGGTCAGCCTCGACGACGTCGACACGGTGGTCTTCACCCACCTGCACGTCGACCACGTCGGCTTCGCCACCAGCGCCGACGGCTCCGGCGGCTGGGTGCCGACCTTCCCGAACGCCCGCTACCTGGTGGTCCGGGAGGAGTTCGACTGGTGGACCGGCCCGCAGGGCGCGGCGGCGATGCGGCGCACCGGCGACTACCTCGCGGACAGCATCCTGCCGCTGCGCGACGCCGGTGTGCTCGACCTGGTGCCGGCCGACCACGTGCTGACGCCGGAGATCCACCTCGTGCCCGCGTTCGGGCACACCCCCGGCAACGTCTATCTGGTGGTCGAGTCCGCTGGCCGACGTGCCCTGTTCGCCGGGGACATGCTGCACCACGGGGTGCAGTTGGAGCGTCCCGAGTGGAGCATCCGGTACTGCGTGGTGCCGGGGGACTCCGCCGACCAGCGTCGCCGCCTGCTGGAACGGGCCGCCGACTCCGGGGACCTGCTGGTGCCGACGCACTTCCCGTTCCCCGCCGCCGGGTACGTGCACCGGGCCGAGCGCGGCTTCACGTACACCTTCATCGAGGTCTGATGCCGCCGTTGTTCGTCGCCGACTTCCACACCCACTACGCCTGTCCGGCCCATCCGGCGCTGCCGCCCCGGCACGCCGCGCCGGAGTTGGCCGACCGTTGGCGCGGGCTGGCCCGCCGGATCGCCGACCTGGAGGGGCTGCTGGCCGACACCGGCCGGCACGGCATCGACCTGCGGGTGCTCAGCGCGCCACCGGCGCTGGTGACCCCGCACGGCGAACGCACCCGCCCGGACGACCTGCGGCGGCTCAACGACCACCTCGCCGAGGCGGTGGCGAGCGCACCGGACCGCCTCCGAGGTCTGGCCACCGTCGACGCCTTCGCCGGTGAGCCGGCGGCCGACGAGGCGGTACGCGCCGTACGGGACCTCGGGTTGTCCGGGCTGGTCGTGGACTGCGCCACCGACGGGCTCCTGCTCGGCGCGAAGGCCGCCCGCCCCACCCTGGTGGTCGCGGCGGAACTCGGCGTACCCGTCTTCGCGCACCCGATCAGCCCGGTGGCGATGACCACCGCCTTCGCCGGTCTCGGCCGGTTCGGCACCTCGCTGGCCCGGGGCACCATCAACGCCGCCGCGTTGCTGTCGCTGCTGGTCGACGGCGTGCTGGCCGACCTGCCGGGGCTGCACGTGGTCTTCCCGATGCTCGGGGTCGCGGGCCTGTCCCTGGCCGCCGCCACCGACGGGGGAGAGGTCCTGACATCGGCGGCGCCCGCGTCGCAGCGCGCGCACGTCTATCTCGACACGATGGGGTTCGCGCCGGCCGCGATCAGGTTCGCCACCGACCTGCTCGGTGCCGACCACGTGCTGGTCGGTGGGGACTGGCCGATCGGTGCGCGTGCCACCAGCCGCGCGCGGGTCGAGTCGGCGCTGGCGCTGGCGGGACTGGACGAGACCGCCACCCGGCTCGTCGCCGGCGGCAACGCGCTGCGTCTGCTCGACGGCTGACGACGGCGACGCGGCAGGGTTGCCCCTTCGGTCGCGTCGGGCGGGTCAGCTCACGGTCGCGCGGCCCAGGTAGCCGGTCACCACCGCGACGATCTCGCCGGTCAGTTCCGGCTCGCCGGTCAGTTCCGGCTGCTGTGCGACGAAGCGGTGCACCAGCGACTCGACGACCGCGACCACGACTCGGGCGCTGCGCTCCGGGTCGGCCGGTGTCAGGTCGGGATCCCGCCGCAGCAACGATTCGACGGCGGCAGCCGCCTCACGCTCGGCCTCGTGGAAGCGGGCCAGCAGGTCGGGCGGGCGCGGTGACTCCTCGAACAGCACCCGGTGCAGGCGCGGGTCGCGGGTGTGCAGCTCGGCGCAGGCGCCGACCACCGCCGGGAGCCACCGGTCCACCGGGACGGGGCCGTCAGGGAGACCGGCGAGGCTGACCCGGACCGCCTGGGCGGTCTCGTCGACGTGTTCCAGCGCCAGGGTCAGCAGGATCGAGTCCTTGTTCGGGAAGTACTGGTACAGCGAACCCACCGAGAGTCGGGCCTCGGCGGCGATCCGGTCGGTGGTGCCGGCGGCGTGGCCGTACTCGGCGAAAACGCGAGCCGCCGCGTCGAGGATGCGCCGACGGGTCTGCCAGGCGCGCTGCTGCCGGGGCGTCTTCCTGGGCTGATGCGGTGCGGGCCGGGGTGGCACCGGGCGACTCCAAACGCGAGTAAACAAAGCGAGGTATTCCTCATATCATAGCCATGAGCAGGTAAAACGATGAAAGGTGGAGTGTGGAATCCGGTCGGCGTACGTACCAGGAGGTCACCCGGTGGCTCGACTACCAGCGCTTCTATCCCACATGGCTGCGCAGCGACGTCGACGACGCCCCGGCCGAGGAGTGGTGGCGCTGGCGGGGGCTGGACGTGCACCTGGACCGGCTCGCCGCACCGGACGCCCCGGTGAAGCTCCTCCTGCTGCACGGTGCCGGTGGGTACGGGCGGATGCTCGCCCCGTACGCGCGGATGCTGGCCCATCTCGCCCCGGTGGAGGTGCTCGCCCCGGACCTGCCCGGTTACGGACTGACCCGCGGTGACCGACCGGTGGCGTACCCGGAGTGGATCGACTGCGTCGCCGACCTCGTGGCGGCGGAACAGGCCCGCGACGGCCGTCCCGTCTTCCTCCTCGGTGCCAGCATGGGCGGCATGCTGGCGTACTCGGTCGCCGCCACCGTCGACGTCGCCGGCCTGGTCGTCACCTGCCTGCTGGACCCGCGTGACGTCACCGCGCGGATGCGGATGACCCGTCTGCCGGCCATGGGCCGCGTCACGCCGTCCCTGCTCGGCCCGGCCCGGCCGCTCGACGCCTGGCGGGTGCCGATGCGCTGGATCGCGAACATGGGCGCGATGAGCAACGACCCGGCCCTCACCGCGCTGGTCGCCACCGATCCCTCCGGCGGCGGCAACCGGGTCGCACTCCGCTTCCTGCGGACCTTCCTCACCTCCGCCCCGCCGGTGGAGCCGGAGGCGTTCACCGCCTGCCCGGTGCTGATGACGCACCCGGCGGACGACCGCTGGACGCCGGTCGCGCTCAGCCGTGCCTTCTTCGACCGCATCGCCGCCGACAAGCGGCTCGTGCTGCTGGAGCGGGCCGGACACCTGCCCGTCGAGCAACCGGGACTGACCCAGTTGGGGCAGGCCGTCAGCGACTTCGTCAGCTGACCGTCGACGCTGACGGCGGGTGGGTCAGCGCGGCACGACACCGTTCTGGTACGCCCAGACCACCGTCTGCAACCGGTCCCGTACGCCGATCTTGGCCATCGCCCGGCCGAGGTGCGACTTGACGGTGCTGGTCTCGATGAACAGCTCGGCGGCGATCTCCACGTTCGACAGACCCTGGGCGAGCAGCCCGACGATCTCGGCCTCCCGTGCGGTGAGCTGGTGCGCCGCCACCGCGTCGGTGCGCGGTGCGGCGGTGCGGCGGGCGAACTCGCTGATCACCCGGCGGGTGACCGCCTGGTCGACGAGGCCGTACCCGCCGGCCAGGCGGCGTACCGCCTCGATCAGCTCGTCGGGTTCGCAGTCCTTGAGGATGAACCCGCTGGCACCGGACTCCAGCGCGCCGAAGACGTACTCGTCGAGGTCGAACGTGGTCACCACGAGCACGGCGGGCGGCGTCTCGGTGGCCTCCGCGACGATCCGGCGGGTGGCGGTGAGCCCGTCGCCGCCGGGCATCCGGACGTCCATGCAGATGACGTCCGGCCGGTGCCGGCGGGCCAGGTCGACCGCCGCGTCGCCGTTCGACGCCTCGGCCACCACCTCGATGTCCCCGGCCTGCTCCAGGATCACCCGGAATCCCATCCGCACCACCGCCTGGTCGTCCACGAGCATCACCCTGATCACGTCGGGTCCCCCTTCGCGGTCGCCGTCGCGGCGCGCGCGGCCTCCGATGCGGTCGGCAGGCTCACGGTGACCGACCAGCCGCCGTCGGCGGTCGGCCCGGCGGTGAACTCGGCACCGATGAGCTGGGCGCGTTCCCGCATGCCCACCAGGCCCACGCCGCCGGTGGTGCGGGCGGCCGGCTCGGGCCGTCGAGGTGGCGGATCGTTGCGTACCTCGAGTGTCACCCGGCGGTCCAGGTAGCGCAGGGCCACCCGGACCGGGGCGCCGGGGGCGTGCTGGCGGGCGTTGGAGAGCGACTCCTGCGCCACCCGGTAGAGCGCCACGTCGGCGATCGGCGGCACCTCGCGCGGCTGCCCCTCCCGGACGAACCCGACCGGGCCGCCGAGGTCACCGGCGGTGCGGACGAGGTCGTCGAGGACGGCCAGGCCGGGCACCGGGACCGTGCCGTCGCCCGCGTCCGCCCCGGTCCGTCCGCGCAGCACCCCCACCACCAGTCGCAGGTTGTCCAGGGTCTGCTTGCCCTGGGCGCGGATCCAGGCCACCCCGGCACGGGCCGCCGCCGGATCGCGGTCGATCAGCCGCTCCACCGCCGCCGCCTGCACCACCATGCCGGAGAGGTGGTGGGCGGCCACGTCGTGCAGCTCCCGCGCCATCCGGGACCGCTCCGCGCCGATCGCCGCCTGCACGCCTGCCCGCTGTGCCCGGACCGCCTCGTCGGCGCGTACCTTGACCAGCTCGACGTAGCGCCGGTAGGTGGCGACGTAACCGCCGACGAAGGCCGCGCCGAGGTAGGTCAGGGCACTGGCGGTGAAGCTGCCGAGCACGGCGAGCAGGACGTCGGGGACGGCGAGGACGGCGGTGGTGACCACCGCCCCCGCCGTCTCCACCAGCGTGGCGGCCCCCGCGATCAGCAGCGCCGTCCGGACCGGCCGCAGCGTGCCGACGGTGTACGCGGCGACGAACGGTGCGATGCCCCGGATCGACATCTCCGGCAGGGACAGCCCGACGATCGCCAGTTGCAGGGCGACGACCAGGGCGAGACAGAGCCGTGGACGCACCCGGCGCAGGCAGAGCAGCATCGTCTGCACGCCGCAGAGCCCGAGCACCGGCCAGGCCCGCTCCGGGTCGACGGAGAGCCCCTCCGCCGGTGCGACGATCCAGAGCAGCAGCGCCAGCAGCAGCAGGGTGAGCACGGTGACCGCCGCCGCGAGCAGGCCGTCCCGGGCGAAGCGGCCGGTCACGCCGAGTCGGGTGAGCTGCTCGTCGAGCCGCCTGGTCAGCCGGGGCGACCGGGGCGTCGCCTCGATCTGCGGATCAGGGTGGGTGCTCATGCGGTGGACATCCTTGCTCCGGTCCGTCCCGGATCGACGTGTCAGAAGGAGATGCTAGGCGCGAGCAGCATGAACTCGACGGCGAACCAGCCCGTACCGGCCAGGGCCAGCAGGATCAGGGCGCTGGCGGTGATCCGGTGCCAGCCGACGCGACGGCGTACGTCGTCGACCAGCCGCACCGTGGCGGGCAGCACCCCGAGCAGGCCGATCAACTGGAGCGCCTGCACGGTGCGCAGCGAGGTGGCGGAGACGTCCTGCAACCCCATGACGGCCACGACGCTCACCGCCCAGCTGGTCAGCGCGAGCAGCGCACCGGCGACCGCGACGCGGCTGAGCACCCGCGCGGTGCGTCCGGCCCGGTCACGACGCGCCCGACCGAGGACCCGTCGGACGAGGGCGCCGAACGGCCAGGAGAGCACCGTCAGCGCCAGCACCAGGACGGAGACGCCGAGCACCGGTACGACCACCGCCGTGGCCCGTGCCGGCTCGACCGGCAGCAGGGTGAACGCGGAGTCGTAGCTGATCGCCGTCACCCGGTCGTCGGTGACCCGCATCGCCAGCAAGCGATGCCCGCCCACCTCACGCCAGACCCAGGGGGTCACCTCCTCGTACAGGGCAGGGGTGGCCGACAGCGGGCCCGGCTCGAACAGCAGTCGGTTGTCGTCGGCGACGCTGACCGTGGTCCGGCCGACCAGACCGATCAGGGTCAGGAAGTTGCTGTGGATCCCGCGTGAGTCGGTGTACGTGCCGACTGCGGCGGCGGCGTGTGCGGCGCTGGTCTCCGTGTCGACGCCCGCCGGTCGCTCCGACATGGCCGGGAAGTAGCGGTCGGCGAAGCCGTTGACCACCGCCTGGCGCAACTCGTGGCTGTCCAACTGGCCCCGGCCACCGCCGTTGAGCGAGAGGAAGATGCCGGCCCGTTCCTGGGGATAGATCTGCAGGTGCGAGTGGAAGTACATGGTGTCGCCGCCGTGGCCGAGGATGTGTCGGCCGTTGCGGCTCTCGTCGAAGAGCCCGAGCGTCATCCGGGGGCCGTCCGCGAGGGTGCCGAGCGAGGTGGCGTCGAGCCCGGGACGCTGCATCAGCTCGCGGGTGGGCGCGTCGAGCAGCGGCCCCTCGCCGACCGTCTCGCCGGTCAACGCCAGCATGAAGCGGGCCATGTCGGTGGCGGGTGCGCTCAACGCGCCCGCCGGGGGAGTGCCGACGATCTCGAACGGGCCGGCGACGCCGGCGGCGTCGTACCCCTTCGCCATCCGGTCGGCCAGAGCCGGGGGCAGCGGCTGCGCGAACGTCGACGACGCCATCCCGGCCCGGGCCAGGACGTTGCGGTCGACGTACTCCTCGAACCGCGTCCCGCTGATGTGCTCGACGATGTATCCGGCCAACGCGTTGCCGTAGTTGGAGTACGCGGGCACGGTGCCCGGCCGGTAGATCTGCTCCGGCGGGTCGGTGGCCAGGGCCTTGCGCAGGTCGGGGCTGCCACCGTCGAGGCCGATCAGGCCGGCGACCCGCTCCTCGAATCCGGCGGTGTGGGTCAACAGGTGCCGCAGGGTGACCGGCTCGTCGTAGCGGCGGGGCACGGTGAAGTCCAGGTACTCGTCGACGTCGGCGTCGAGGTCCAGGTCGCCGCTCTGCACGAGCTGGAGGACCGCGACGGCGGTGACCAGCTTCGACACCGAGCCGACCCGGAACAGGTGCCGGTCCGGGTCGACCGGTACGGCCTGGCCGGAGCCGGAGCCGGAGCCGGAGCCGGTGTCCGCGTGGCCGTAGCTACGGGCGGTCAGGATCTCGCCGCCGCGGACGACCGCGACGGTGGCACCCGGGATGCCGGTCCGCTGGAGCGCGGCGGGCAACAGGCCGTCGAGCCAGGCGTCGAGGTCGGCGGCGTTCAGCGCGGCCGGGTCGGCCGGTACGCCCGGAGCGGGTGGCGTGGGAACGGACAGGACGGTCGGTGCGGCGCCGCACCCGGCGGCGGTGGCGACGGCGACCGCCGCGACCAGGGCCGCGCCGAGTCGACGCAGGCGGAACGCCCGGGACCGGGCGGGATCGTGGCGAGACATGTCGGGCTGCCTTCCAGGCCGATCGGGTGTCCGGAGGGGTCCGTGCGGCGTCACCCGGTGCCTGAGAGAAGCCTGCGGGAACGGGAGAGTGGTGCCATCTGGCGCAGGACGGCATTCGACCTACGACCTTTGTCGGAAAACCACCCCGTTGCCGCGTCCTCGCATATCGCGCCGGCACCCGGGGTACGTCGATCTTCAGCGACCGTGGCGAGGATGGTGCGCCGGTCTCCCGACCGGGAATCCCCGCCGCCGAGGAGGAGTGGATGATGTCGATGCGTAGGTGGCTTGCCGGTGCGGGCGTGGTGGCGTTGGTCGTCTCGACGGGGGCGTGCGGTGACGCCACCCCGGATGCCGCCGCCACCCCCGAGGCCACGGGCACGCCGGCCGCCAGCGCGACCTCCGCCGCGCCCACCCCGACGGAGGCGTCGCCGTCGCCGACCAGCGCCAATCCGCCGGTGCTGTCCGGCGACCGCCAGGTCACGATCACCCGGGTCGACGCGGTCGAGTCGGGGCTGTCGTTGACCGACGAGCGGCTGGCCGAGGTCGACGGCGACGAGGGCCGGCAATTGTTCGTGGCGACCCCGGTCGAGGGGCAGACCTTCCTGATCAAGTCGTACCGGGGTGCCGGCGGTGGCCCCGGCACCGGCGAGCCGGTCTGCTGGCAGGTGCAGAACCCGGGCAACTCGCAGCCGCTGGTGGTGCAGGGCGCGGAGTGCCAGGAGAGCGAGCAGCGGCAGCTCTTCACCATCGCGCCGAACCCGGAGAACGCGGAGACCTACCTGATCAGCAACAACTCGGCGTACCTGCGGAACACGCGGAACAACGGCCTGATCATGGAGGAGCTGGGTGACGCCGCGCCGTTCGACAGCTTCCGCTTCAACGACAACGGCGCCGCGCCGTCGTCGTGAGTGCAAGGAAGGGTCCCCTGCTATACACCAGGCGATAGCAGGGGACCCTTCCTTACATCCGGGGGTCGGGTGTCAGCCGCGCCGCCACTTCTGGTTCGCGCCGCCGAGGCACTCCCAGATGGCGAGGCGGGCACCGTCGGCGTTGACCCATCCACTGATGTCGACGCACTTGTTCGCCTGCGGGTTGACCAGGTCACCCGCGGCGGAGAGGACGAACTGCTGGGCCGCGTTGCCGCTACAGGTAGCGATCTGGATCGCCGCGCCGTTGTCCCGGGAACCCCAGGCCACGTCCATGCACATGTTGTTCTGGGTACGCAACGTGCCGTTGACGAAGCTCCACGACTGCGCCGCCGTGCCGTTGCAGTTCCAGGTCTGCAGCGGTACGCCGTCGGAGAAGTTCGAACTCGGCACGTCGATGCACTTGTTGTTCCAGTTGCTGATCAGCCGGTTCCCGCTGCCACCGCCGCTGGTGACCAGCGTGAGCCCGTACGCGCCGAGGATCTCGTTGACCGGCTGGAACCAGGTCTCTCCGCCGGTGGAGCAGTCGCCCCAGCCGCCGGAGGTGACGCCCTGCGCCTGGTTGCCGCTGAGCCAGGCGCCACCCGAGTCGCCGCCCTGGGCGCAGGCGTTGGTGCGGGTCAGGCCGTGCACGGCACCCTGCGAGTAGTTGACCGTCTGGTTGCGACCCAGCAGCGTGCCGCACCGCCAGCCGGTGGTGCGACCGGACCGGCAGACCGAGCTGCCGATCGCGGCGTCCTGGGAGCCGGCCACCGACACGTTGCCGCCGGAGTAGTTGTTCACCCACGGTTGCGGGGTCCAGTTGCTGTTGGTCCGCACCCAACCGTAGTCGCGGCCGGGGAACGTCGAGCCGGCGAAGGTGCCCTGCGAGACGTTGTTGTAGCCGAGCGTCGGGCTGCCGACCCGGCCGCAGTGGCCGGCGGTGACGAAGCCGCCCTGCACCGCGAAGCCGACCGAGCAGAGCGTGTTGCCGTTGATGACGTACTGGTCCCCACCCCGGATGTCGTAGTTGATCCGGGGCGCTTCGGCGGACTCGACGATCCGGACCAGGGCCGCGTCGACGCCGCTGGCCTTGACGAAGGCGGCGGCCTCGGCGGTGGCACCCCGGCCGGCGGTCACCACGATCCGGTTGGTCGTCACGTCGACCGCCCAGCCGTGGACGGCGTCCGGTGGCGCCTTGCCGGCGTGTCGGTCGAGCGTCCGCTTGATGCCGTCCAGGGTGGATTCGCTGCGGGCGGCGGTGGTCACCTCGGCACCTTCGGCGCGGACGGCGGCGGCCAGCGACGGGTCGGTGACCGCCACGGTCAGCCTCGTTCCGCCGGCCGGGATCCAGGCACCGGCGAAGGCCGTACCGAGTCGGGCCCGTAGGCGTCGCTCGACGGTGGCGGCACCGGCCTCGACGCGGAGCCGGGTCAGCACCTGCGCGTCGGTCAGCCCGAGGTCGCGGCGCATCGCGCGGACCATCTCCGGCGCGAGGCCGGTGACCGAGGTGTCGGCGGTGGGGGTACCGGCGGTGTCGGCGGCGAGCACGGCCGGCGGAGCGGCGAGTGGGGCGAGACCGGCGACCAGGACGGCCGCCAGGGCCGCGCGCAGGGCGCGTGGCGCTCGTGGCATGGGACTCCTCCTACGGGGGTGGGGCGACGCGGGGGCATCACCGGGAGTTCGACCAAGAGAGCGCTCTCACGATCAAGTCTGTCGATGTGACAGGTAACTGTCAAGACTCCTGCCAGTTATGTCGGCGCATGATTCGTCCAGGTCGGACGGCGGGGTGGTCAGCGGGAGGGTGTTCGGGGTGGCAGCCAGCCGACGAACCGCTCATGCAGTTCCGCCGGGCCGGTCCCCGGGTGCCGCTCGGTGAGCTGCCGGAGCGCCTCCTCCCAGAGGATCGCCAGATAGACCAGCAGATCGGTGCGGCGGGTGCCGTACTCGGCGAGGAGGTCCCGCTTCGCCCGCCCGCACGGCCAGTCGGTCCCGCAGGCTCGGCACCGCCAGGTGGGGCGGGACGCCACATGGTCCCGGCAGCGTGCGGTGGGTACGACGTTCGCCGCTCTGGTCGCGGGCACGGCAGATCCTCCTCCGTCGGCGGGGGGTGGCGCCCGCCCGTCGGCGGCCCCCGGAGCGACGTGGGTGGGCCCCCACCGCACCACGTCGCCTGACGGATACCTTGCCCAGAGTCTCCGTGCAATCACACAGCGTTGTGATATTTCCGTCGTCGATCACGGACCGGACGCGGCACCGGCTCGGAGATACCTCCCCGACCCGGTGCCCACCACGCCTGTCGGATCAGGCGACGAAGCGGGTCCGCCGCCGACGCGCCAGCAGGAAGCCGCCCGCACCGGCGACGACCAGCAGGAGACCCGCCCCGGCGAGCAGGCCGGTGGAGGCGCCGGTGATCGGCAACTCACCGCCTGCTCCGCCGCCGGTCGGGTTCACCCGGATCGCGGCGGTGTCGTTGCCGGGGTCCAGATCCGCCATCGCGCCCTCACCCGACCTGGTCTTGAGCGTGACCGTGCCGGTCTGACCGCCGGCCCGGTCGACCCGGAGACCGAACTCGAACGCCACCCGCTCACCCGTGCTGATCGTGCCGCCGGCCTGGCACACGTAGCGCCGTCCGCCGGGCTTGCCGGGCGCGTACTCCTCGGAGTCCAGGTCGCTGCAGGACGTCGGAACGGTGACGGCGGTGACGCCGTCCGGCAGGGTCACGTGCGTCGGGACCTGCAGACCGCTTTGGCCGTCGGCCCCGGCGCGCGCCGGCCCGTTGTTGAGGTAGCCGACCCGCATCGGGACGGTGGCGCCGACCGCGCCTCGGACGGTCGCGCCCTCGGCGGCGACGTCGCCCCGCAGGTCACCGGCGACGTCCAGCCGTACCGAGATCTCGTTGCTGAATCCGTCGACGTCGGTCTGGGGGTGCGAGCGGGCCCGCATCTCGTCCACCGCCGCCAGCGTCAGTTCCTCGTCGGTCCCCCGGGGGCCGAGCGGTCCGGGCTTGCGGATCAGGTCCTGGTACTCCTCCCAGTCGGCCGGGGTGAACCAGGTGTAGTGGCTGTGGTGCCGGTTCGGTGCCCAACTGTCGGTCGGGACGGTCCCGCCGAAGGTGGAGTCCACCCGCACCGTCTCCCCGGGCTCCAGCGAGTCGTCGAACGTGCAGACGAAGACGCTGTCGTCCCGTGCAGGGTCGCCGTACTCGCAGTTCCGGTACCGCTTCGACGGCGTGAATCCGAGCGAGCCGGACACGTACAACCGCAGTCCGTGGGCGGTCGTCGTGCCACGGTTCGACACCGCCAACGGGACGTCGACGCGGGCACCGAGACTGCTGTCGAGGCGGAGGTCGCGGCCGTTCGCGCTGACGAGATCGACGCCCTCGCCGACGGTGACGGTGGCCCGGTAGGTCCCGGCCGCGAAGCGAGGCTCCGTGACGGTGACGACCACCTCACCGCGTTGGCCCGGCTTCGCGTCCGCCGCCGCCGTCACGCGCAGGCTGAACAGCTCCGTACCCCAGTCGGTGTCGGTCGTCAGAGCGCAGTCCAGCACGGGTCCCGCCGTCGTGCAGAGCGGAGGACCGCCCGCGTGTCGGACGTCGGCGAACGCCATCACGTCACTGCGGTCCACCCGCATCCGGTAGGTGGTGTCGTAGTTGCCGCCGCGCTGCTCGACCGACATCCACTTGCCTCCGACGCCGGGAGCGACGGTGACGCTCCGCAGGCGAATGTCGCTTCGCGGCGCGGCCGTCCGGTCGGCGGCGGCCGGAGGCGTCGTGGTCGGAGCCGAGGTGGTCGGCGCGGAGGTCGGTTCGGCCGCGGCGGGCGCGCCGCCGACGGCAGTGGCGACGAGTACGCCGACGACGGCCACACCGGCGAGCCGACGCCGGAGAGCGGAAGATGACATGGCGGATTCCTCAGGGTACGAACGGCGAGGTGGAGCGGGGCTACCCGGCGGACGGCGGGCCGGGTGGGCCGTGCCGGGCGCGGAGCCGGAGCGTGGTGGTGCGGCGGATCCTGGGCCGGGTAAGCCTCTCACGGCGTCGGGCCGGCGCGGATCAGCCAGCCGGTTGCCGTCGCCGGTGGGAGAGGTCGGCATGGTGGTGCCCGCCCGGGTGGCTGTCCGGGTCGGTGTGCACGGTCGCGCTGGTCAACCGGGGCACCGCGTGGGTGAGCCGGTGCTCCGCGTCGGCGGCGATCTCGTGCGCGGCGACGAGGCTGAGACCGGCGTCGACGACCAGGTCCGCCTCGGCGTGCAGGCGGTGGCCGATCCACCGCAGGCGTACCCCGGTCACGTCCCGGACGCCGTCCACGTCGCGCAGCGTACGTTCGGCCCGGTCCACCAGCGTCGGGTCGACCGCGTCCATCAGCCGGCGGTAGATCTGCCGTCCGGCGTCGGCGAGCACGACGGTGATGGCGACGGCGATCGCGAGACCGACCACGGGGTCGGCCCAGCGCCAGCCGAGTGCGGCGCCGCCCGCCGCCGCGACCACGGCCAGCGAGGTGTAGCCGTCGGTGCGGGCGTGCAGGCCGTCGGCGACCAGGGCGGCCGATCCGATCCGCCGTCCGACCCGGATGCGGTAGCGGGCGACCAGTTCGTTGCCGACGAACCCGACGACACCGGCACCGGCTACCCAGGGAACATGACTCATGTCGGTGGGGTGCAGCAGCCGGCCGATCGCGGTCCACGCGGCGGCGACAGCCGACGCGGCGATGGCCGCCACGATGATGATGCCGGCGATGTCCTCGGCCCGCCCGTACCCGTACGTGTAGCTGCGGGTGGCCGCCCTCCGTCCGAGCAGGAAGGCGATGGCGAGCGGGACGGCGGTCAGCGCGTCGGTGACGTTGTGCAGGGTGTCGCCGAGCAGCGCCACCGAGCCGGAGTACACCACGATGACCGCCTGGGCGGCGGCGGTGACACCGAGCCCGACCAGCGAGATCCACAGTGCCCGCAGCCCCTCGCGGGAGGTCTCCAGCGCCGGGTCCACCCGGGTACGCGAGTCGTGCGAGTGCGGTACGGCCGCGTGCCGCAGCCGGTGCCACCGGCCGGGCCTGCCGTGGTGACGGTGGTCGTCGCGGCGGTCGTGGTCGTCGTGGTGGTGGTGATGGTCGTGCCGGCCCTGGGTCACGTGTCCCCCCGAGGAGAGCGGGGCCTGTGGTCCCGGCGATAATATGTGCCCATGTACGCACGCGACAACGTTGCAGGAGCCAGTGAGCGGCAACAACCCACCCCTGGCGACGGTGAGGTCGAGGCGGCCGTGCAGATGCTGCGGATGCTGGCCGACGGCACCCGGCTCCGCCTGATGTGGCTGCTCAGCACGGGCGAACACGACGTCGGTTCCCTGGTCACGGCCGTCGGTGCGGCCCGCCCGGCGGTCTCCCAGCATCTCGGCAAACTCCGCCTCGCCGGGCTGGTCAGCGTACGCCGGGACGGTCGCCGCGCCCTCTACCGCGCCCGCGACGGCCACGTACGCCGACTGGTCGCGGAGACGCTGCACGCCGCCTCCCACCGCGTGACCGGTAGCCCCGAACACGACTGACCGGCCCTGTCGTGGCGCCGGAACCGGAGGTCGAGGGGTCGGCCATCGCGGAGGCGTCTGCGGGACCGTGTCGGAGTGCTTCGCGGTCGGTCCGGTGGGCGGTCCGCTGCGACAGAGCAAGGGGGTACCCGGCCGCTGTCGAGCTGATAGCACAGACGGTTCAGCTCGACAGGGCCCCCGCTGTAGGTCGCCTGCCCTCAGCCTCGGCCACGGCTCGGACGGTCCGGGCACCGGTCAGGACGAGGCGTCCTGCACCAGTCGGAGTTGGCCGATCTCGGCGACGTTCTTCATCAGCTCGGCGTTGACCCAGGCGAGCAGGTGCGCGACGGTGTGTTCCGGATCGCGCGGCCAGGGAAACGGAGCAACCTCGTCGAGGTCGGTGTCGGTGAGCCGGTCCAACACGGTCGACCACTCCGCCCGCAGTTCGCGCAGCCAGGTGACGGTGGGCTCGCCGTCGCCCGGCCAGTGGACGTCGGTGCGCTCCCGGGGTGACCGGCCCTGGAGATGGTCGATGGCCACGCTCCACCACCAGCCCACGTGCCAGGTCAGCCAGGCGATGGTGGGGACCGGCACCGGGTCCGGCTCGGTGTCGGCCCAGTCCGGCACCCACCGGCCGGCGTCGTCCGGGCGGACCGTCCAGGAGAGCGCGGCGACTTCACAGCGGAAGTGCGCCGGCTCCAGCCGGTCCAGGTGGTATTCGAACAGCGACCAGGTCAGGTCGAACTGCCAGCGCAGCAGGTCACGACGGGAAGACGGCATCCGGCGATCCTCACACCCGGTGGCGGCCCGGTCGAACGGTTATCCCGGGCCGGCCGCAGTCGGGGACCAGGGCCAGGGCACGTCGCGGAAGGCCGCCTCGACGAGCAGCGCCTCGACGCCGCGCAGGAACGGCGCGATCCGTTCGGCGGGGAAGTAGCGGGTGTCGGCGGTGACGACCAACTCGACCGCACCGGGCGCGTCGAGCACCTGGACCCGGCAGCGCCACGGGAACCGCTCCAACTCCGGCAGCCAGCGGAACGCGCTGTCGCCGACCATCGCCCGCAGAGCGGTCTCGTCCGGGCCCGCCGTCGTCGGGTCGACGTCGCGGGCCAGCCGGGCGTCGTTGAGGTAGCAGTACGCGGACAGGAAGGTCCGGTGGTCGTGGCCGAGGTCGGTGAAGGTGCGCTCCCACACGGCCGGGTCGTAGTAGGCGTGCCGGTAGGCGTCCAGCGCTCCCCGCCGGGCCCGGGACAGCAGGTCGGCGAAGCCGGGCCGGTCGGCCAGGTCGAGCCGACAGAGCCCGATCTGGTTGAGGGTGCCGACCGCGTCCTGATGCCCCGGCTGGAAGCGGTTGCTGGCCATCACCACGATGCCGCAGGACTCCTGCCCGCCGTCGCCGGTCAGCCCGGCGGCGGTCGCCGCCAGCACGACGTTGGAGGTGCTGACGGCGTTGCGGGTCGCGATCAGGCCGGCCGCGTGGTGGACGGCGCGGGAGACCAGCGACCCACGCCGGTAACGGGGTGCCGGCGCGGCGCCGACCGGGTCGGAGAGGTTCGCCGCCAGGCCGGGCAGCTGCCGCACCCAGTACGCCACCGCCCGCTCCGACCGTCGTCGTCCGGCGTCGCGCTCCCGCCCGGCGAGGTCGACCGACTGGAGGCCGACCGGCGTGTCCAGGGTGCCGTGCCGCAGGAGCCTGCGCAGGTCACGCAGCACGACGTCGGTGGCGTGGAAGTCGACGGTGGCGTGGCTGAACACCAGCACGATCTGGCGTACCCGGTCGTCGACGGTGACCAGGGCGGCCCGCAGCGGCCACTCGGCGACGTGGTCGAAGCGCGACGCGCGCAGCCGGGCGGTCAGCTCCGCCGCGAGCGCGCGGCCGTCGGGGTCGTCCACCGGCCGGGGTACGGCGTGCACGCCGACGGGCAGCCGCCCGGTCGCCGCCATCTCCTGGTGCACCTCGTCGTCCCGGCGGCAGAACCGGGTGCGCAGCGATCCGTGCCGGGCGACCAGTGCGCCGAGGGCCCGCACCGCCTCGGGGACGGTCACCTCGGTCCGCGCCGACACGGCGAGCGTGCGGGGGAGACTCAGCACCCGGTACGCGGCGGGGGACTCGAACTCCTCCACGGTCCGCCACATGGCGCGTTGTCCCCAGGTCAGCGGCGCGCTGGCGGCCCGCCCGCCCGCGAAGTCCGCGTACGCCGTCTCCTCGGCGTGCCCGGCGCGGCGCGGGACCGGCCCGGCGGTGCCGGTGGACGTCGGTGACCAGGGCCATCGCACGTCGTCGAAGGCCGCCTCGACCAGCAACTCCTCCATGCCCCGCAGGAACGGCTCGACGGAGTCCATCGCGAGGTGCCGGGTGTCGACGGTGAGCGTGACGCCCACCGCGTCCGGCTCGTCCACGACGTGGGCCAGCAGGTGCCAGGAGGCCGCGTTCAGCCCGGCGGTCCAGGAGAAGTCACTCTGGGCGGTGGCCGCCCGCAACTCGTCCCGGGTCACCTCGGGCGGCTGGTCGAGGCCGCCGAGTGGCAGCCGGACGTCGTTGAAGTAGTGGTGCGGGTGGAACGCCGTCTCGTAGTCGACGCCCTGCTCCTCGAAGGCGTGCCGCAGCGCGGACGGCTGGTAGTACGCGTGCCGCAGGCCGTTCAGCGACGCCGCCCAGACCCGGCGCAGCAGCTCGGCGAAGTCGGTGCACCCGGCCAGGTCCACCACGCAGAATCCGATCTGACCGAGGTTCGCCACCGCCTGCGCGTACTCGGTGCGGAACCGGTTGTGCGACATCGGGAAGAGGCCGGACAGTTCGTGCCCGGAGGTGCGTACGGCCATCGCCTGGTAGCCGGCGAGCAGTGCGGCGGAGACGCTGACCCGATGTCGGGCGGCGACCAGCCGGGCCGCCCTGTCCATCGCGGAGGAGACCAGGACGCCCCGACGCAGGTGCGGCGTCAGCCCCGGCCCGGCCGGGACCAGCGGCTGCCGGGGGAGCCGGTCGAACTCCCGCTGCCAGTACGCCACCGCCCGCTGTGAGCGCCCCCGGTCGGGTCCCTGCTGGAGCCGGGCCACCTCCGCCGACTGCGGACCGGCCGGAGTGTGCAGGCCGCCGCGCAGCAGAAGCAACCGCAGGTCACGCAGCACGATCTCGACCGCGTGGGCGTCCACTGTGGTGTGACTGAACACCAGCACGATCTGGCGTACCCGATCGTCCACAGTAACCAGTGCGACCCGCAGCGGCCACTCGGCCGAATGGTCGAACGCGACGTCGCCGAGCCGTTCGGCGGCCTGCCGTGCGGCCTGCGCACCGTCACCGGTGCCGGGATGGAGCAGCAGCGGGAACAGCCCGGCGGGGGCGACCTCCTGCCGGGGCTCGCCGTCGACGACCGGGAGCCGGGTGCGCAGCGCGGAGTGCCGGCTGACCAGCGCACCCACCGCCCGGGTCGCGGTCGTCACGGTCACCCCGGCGCGGGGGGAGACCGGCACGGCCCGCCGCAGGTTGAGGAACCGGTGGTTGGAGCCGAACCGGGCGATCGAGCGCAGGAGGACCTGCTGAGCCCAGGTCGGTGGCGCCGTCCCGGCACCACCGCCGGAGAACTCGGCGTAGCGCAGCGGTTCTGCCGCCCACTCGGCGGGGACCACCGTATCCGCGAATCGCATTCCTGACGGTACGACGGTCCGTTCCGCTGCTGGATCGATCGATCGAGTCCTACACAGTGGACCGATCAGCCGATCCACCCTCTGGGAAGCGGGATGCAGACTACTGACTCCCGTCCGTCATCGGATTGAGGCATAGCGTGACGAACGTCGACGTGCCGGCCCGAGACACCACCGTCATCCCGACGGCGACTCCGCCCGCCGGAGCGCCCCGACTCTCCTTCGGCCAGGAACGGATCTGGTTCACCGAACAGCTCGTGCCCGGCACCGCCGCGTACCTCGTCCACTCGACCGTGCGGGTGCGTGGACCGCTCGACGTCGAGCTGCTGCGGGCCGCCGTCGACGCGACCGCCGCGCGGCACGACAGCCTCCGCATGCGGTTCACCGAGAACGCCGACGGCGAGCCCGTCGTGCACGTCGCCCCCGAGGTGCGGGTGCCGGTCACCGTGACCGCCGTGCCCGGTGAGGCCGAGGCCCGCGAGCTGGTGGCCGGCTCGGTCCGCACCCCGTTCGACCTCGGCGTCGCGCCCCTGCTGCGGGTGCTCGTCGTCCGGCTCGGCGACCAGGAGCACCTGGTGCATCTCGCCATGCACCACATCGTCAGCGACGGCTGGTCGCTGACCCTGCTGCTCGACGAGATCGCCGCGACCTACGGCGCACTGCGCGACGGCACGCCGCCGCCCCCGGCACCGGCCACCGGCTACCTGGAGTACGCGGCCTGGCAGCGGGACCGTCTCGACGGACCGGCCACCGGGGACGGGTTCGCCTACTGGACCGGAGCACTGGCCGGCGTACCCGCGCTGGAACTGCCCACCGACCGGCCCCGCCCGCCGGTGCAGTCCTACGCCGGTGCGACCCACCGCTTCACCCTCGACGCCGACCTCACCGACGGACTTCGCCGGCTCAGCCGCGCCCACCGGGCCACCCTCTACATGACCCTGCTCACCGGCCTGCAGGCGGTGCTGTTCCGCTACAGCGGCCAACGGGACTTCGCCATCGGCTCGCCGGTCGCCGGACGGGTGGTGCCGGAGCTGGAGAACCTCGTCGGTCTCTTCGTCAACACCCTCGCCCTGCGCGCCGACCTCTCCCCGGTCGCCGCGACCGCCGACAGCGCCGCCGTCGAACCCAGCTTCGCGACCCTGCTGCGGCGCACCCGCACCACCGTCGTCCGCGCCCTGGCCCACCAGGAGATCCCGTTCGAACGCCTGGTCAAGGACCTGAACGTCGCCCGGGACGTGAGCCGCTCCCCGGTGTTCCAGGTGCTGTTCACCCTCCAGAACTTCGCGCCCGGCGGCACCCGGTGGCCCGAGGACCTGCGCGCCGAGGGCGTCGGGACCGACGTGGCCAACGCCCGCTTCGACCTGTCGCTCTACGTCGGCGAGTCCGCCGACGGGCTGCGCGGCATGGTCGTCTACGACACCGACCTCTTCGACGCCGCCACCGTACGCCGGCTGACCGCAAGTCTCGCCACGCTGCTGCGCGCCGCCGTCGCCCGGCCGGACCTGCCCGTCGTCGATGTGGACCTGCTCGACGCGGACGAACGGGACCGGGTGCTGGCCCTGGGCCGACCCGAGCACGACGCGGTGGCCCGGGTCACCGGCGCGGCGACCACCCTGGCCGAGCTGATCGGCCCGCACGTCGCCGCCACCCCCGACGCCCCGGCGGTGGTCCTCGGCCCGGACACGCTCACCTACCGGGAACTGGACCGGCGGGCCAACCAGCTCGCCCACTGGCTGCGCCGCCGGGGCGTCGGCCCGGACCGGCTGGTCGGGGTGCTGCTCGACCAGTCGGTCGACCTGGCCGCGACGCTGCTCGGGGTGCTGCGGGCCGGTGGGGCGTACCTGCCGCTGGACCCGGAGCAACCCCCCGCGCGGCGGGGCCTGATGCTCGCCGACGCCCGTCCGACCGTGGTGCTGACCAGCTCCGCCCTACGTGACGGGCGGCCCGCCGAGGCGAACACGGTCGCCCTGGACGAGATCGCCGACGAGGTCGCGGCCCAGCCCGACACCGCGCCGGAGACCGGCACCACCGGCGAGCACCTCGCGTACGTCATCTACACCTCCGGCTCCACCGGCACCCCGAAGGGGGTCGCCGTGGCACACCGGCAGGTGCTGCGCTACCTCGACGGGGTGGCCGACCGGTTCGCGGTCGTCCCGGCCGCCCGGTACGGGCTGATGCAGTCGATGTCGTTCGACTTCAGCGTGACCCTCTTCTATCTGGCGCTGGCCACCGGTGGCGCGGTGCACCTGCTGCCCCGCCGGTGCACCGGCGCGGAGCTCGCCGAGCGGCTGCGGACCGCCCGCATCGACTACCTGAAGATCACACCGTCGCACCTGTGGGCGCTGACCGCCGACGCCGCGCCGGGGGAGCTGCTGCCCGCCCGCGCGCTCGTGCTCGGTGGTGAGGCGTCCGACCTGGACCGGGTCGGCCCGCTCGCCGCCGCCGGTCCGGCCCGGGTCTTCAACCACTACGGCCCCACCGAGGCCACCGTCGGCGTCACCACCTACGAGGTCACCGCCGACGCGCCGGCCACCGGACCGGTGCCGATCGGCCGGCCCCTGCCGCACGCCCGGGTGTACGTGCTCGACGAGCGGATGCGTCCGGTCCCGGTCGGCGTACCCGGTGAGGTGTACCTCGGCGGTGACCGGCTGGCGCGCGGATACCTGAACCGGCCCGACCTGACCGGCGAGCGCTTCGTCCCCGACCCGTACGGTCCACCCGGCGCGCGTCTCTACCGCACCGGCGACCTGGGCCGCTGGCGCGCCGACGGGCAGCTCGTCTTCCTCGGCCGCCGCGACCACCAGGTCAAGATCCGTGGCTACCGGGTCGAGCTCGGCGAGATCGAGGCCGCGCTGCGGGACTGCCCCGGGGTACGGCAGGCCGCGGTGCTGCTGCGCGACGAGCGGCTGGTGGCGTACCTGGAGGCGGCACCCGACGTGGCCGCGCCCGAGCCGGCCGCGCTGCGTCGGCGGCTCGCCGACCGGTTACCCGAGCACATGGTGCCGAGCCGGTGGGTTGCCCTGGACCGGCTGCCGTTGCAGGAACACGGCAAGGTGGACCGGCGGGCCCTGCCCGAGCCCGTCGACGACGCCCCGACCGGTGCGCGGGAGACGCCGACCGGGCCGGTGGAGACGCTGGTGGCCGACGTCTGGCGAGCCGTTCTCGGGGTGACCGAGGTCGGCGCCACCGACGACTTCTTCGAGCTGGGCGGGCACTCCCTGCTGGCCACCCAGGTGGTGGCCCGGCTCCGTCGGGAACTGCCCGACGTGGTCGGCACGGTCGCGCCGCCGGTCAGCGTGATGGACCTGTTCCGCCACCGCACCGTACGCGAGCTGGCCCTGCTGGTCGCCGGGGACGGCACGGACCGCGGCGGGCTGCTGCACGAACTGACCCCGCCGATGCCCGCCGGCACCCGGATCGCCACCCTGGTCTGCGTCCCGTACGGCGGCGGCAGCGCGGTGGTGTACCAACCGCTGGCCGACGCCCTGCCGCCCGGGTACCGGCTGCTGTCGGTGGCCGTACCCGGGCACGACATCGGCCTCGCCGACGACCCGGCACCCATCGCGGAGGTCGCCGCCGACGTCGTCGCGGAGATCCTGCACCGGGTCACCGGGCCGCTGATCCTGTATGGACACTGCGGCCCCGGCGGGGCGCTGGCCGTGGAGGTCGCCCGCCGGCTGGAGGCCGCCGGCCGGGACCTGGAGGCGGTGTACCTGGGCGCGGTCTTCCCGTTCGCCCGTCCCGTCGGCGGCCTGCTCGGCCCGCTGCTGCGACTGCGGTTGGCCGAGCGGCTGCGCAGCGACCGGATCTACCGCACCTGGTTGCAGGCGCAGGGCACCTCCATCGGGTCACTGGCACCGGACGAGGTCGCGTTCCTGATCCGCGCCATGCGGCACGACGCCGAGGTCTCCGAGGAGTACTTCACCGAGCTGATGCGGCGACGGGTCGGCCCGCTGCGGGCACCGATCGTCTCCGTGGTCGGCGAGCGTGACCGCAGCACCGACTTCCACGAGGAGCGCTACCGCGAGTGGCACTTCCTCAGCGACCGCACCGCGCTCGCCGTGATCAACGAGGCCGGACACTACTTCCTCAAGTACCGGGCGGCCGAGCTGGCCGAGATCGTCACCGACGTACACCGGCACCTCGCCGCGCCGCCGCCGTCCGCCGCGCCACCACCGTCCGCCGCGCCGCCGCCGTCCGCCGCGCCGGTCCGCGCCGAGCCGGGCCCGCCGTCCGTCGCCTCGCCGCGTCCGGACGGCACGCCGGCCGCCTGGCAGCTCGCGGCCGTCTCCCCGCAGGGACCGGACGGACCCTCGGGCGGGAGCGACGGTACGGCCACCGCGCCGCCACCGAGCATGCGCCGCTTCGGTCTGGTCGCCGCCGGGCAGATCGTCTCCGGCATGGGGACGGCGCTGACCACGTTCGCCGTGCCACTGTGGATCTACACGCAGACCGGGTCGCTCGCCCGGTTCGCGCTCTTCGCGGTGCTCGCGCTGATGCCCGGCCTGCTCGTCGCACCGCTGGCCGGCGCGGTGATCGACCGGTTCAGCCGGCGACGCGTCCTGCTCGGCGCCTGTATGGCCGCCGGGGGCGGCAACGCGGCGATGGCGGTGCTGGTGCTGACCGACGTCGCCCAGGTGTGGCACTTCTACCCCTTCACCGCCTGGCTGTCGGTGGCACTGGCGTTCCAGCGGCTCGCGTTCGTCTCGGCGGTGCCGCAGCTCGTGCCGAAGCGCTTCCTCGGCCACGCCAACGGCCTCGCCCAGACCGCTGTCGGCCTCACCCAGTTCACCGTCCCGCTGATCGCCGTGGCCCTGCTCCAGGCCGTCGGGCTGCGCGGCATCCTGCTCATCGACGTGGTGTCGTACCTCTTCGCGATCGGTGTGCTGGCCGTGGTGAGGTTCCCGCGTACGCTTGCCCTGCGCCGCCGCGAGAGCATCGGTGCGGAGATCGTCGCCGGGCTGCGGTACGCGCTGCGCCGCCGGGAGTTCCGCGCCATGCTGGCGTTCTTCGCCGCGCTGAACTTCTTCCTCTTCCCGGTGCTGTTCCTGCTCTCCCCGCTGGTGCTCGGCTTCGCCGACCTGAACGAGGTGGCGCAGATCGCGCTGACCGGCGGGGTCGGCGCCGCCACCGGCGGTCTGGTGATGCTGCTCTGGGGCGGTCCCCGCAAGCGTCGGATGCGAGCGGTGCTGCTGGGCACGCTCGGCATCGCGGTGGCCGCCGTGGTCACCGGGCTGCGGCCGAACCTGCTGGTCATCGGCGCGGGCGCGTTCGGCATGTACCTCGCGCTCGCCATCGTCAACGGCGTCTACAACACGATCATCCAGACCAAGGTGCCGCCCCGGGTGCACGGGCGGGTCTTCGCGCTCAACCAGATGGTGGCGCAGTCCACCCTGCCGCTGGGCTGGGGCCTGGTCGCCCCGTACGCCGCCCGGGTGACCGAGCCGATGCTGCTGGCCGACGGCGTGCTGGCCGGCACGGTCGGCGCGGTGATCGGGGTCGGGCCGGGGCGCGGTCACGGACTGCTCTACGTGCTGTTCGGGCTCTGCATCGCGGTGACGGCGCTGGTGTCGCTGGCGACGCCGGTGCTGTCCCGCTTCGACGACGAGGTGCCCGACGCACCCCCGGACGACCTGGTCGGCATCGAGGAACGCCGGGCACGGTCGGCCGCCGGCGGTGACGAGCGGGTACCGGTCGCCGCGACCGGCGGAAGGGCGGACTGAGGTGAGTACGGCGTCGCCGGACCGGGCCACCCCCCGTACCGTGCCCGAGCTGCTGGACTGGCGTACCTCCCTGCACCCCGAGCGGGTGGCGGTCGAGGTGCACGGGGTGGCCGAGCTGACCTTCGCCGACTGGTCCGCCGGGGCGGGGGCCGTCGCCGCCGCCCTGTCCCGGCGCGGCCTGCGTCGCGGCGACCGCGTCGGCCTCTACTTCGGCGCCCGGGACTGGACCTGGTTCGCCGTCGCGTACGTCGGGGTGCTGCGCGCCGGTGGCGTCGCCGTGCCACTCTCCGACCGGCTCGCCGCCGGACAGCTCGGACACGCCCTGGACCACTGCGCGGCCACCGCCGTGCTGCACGGCGACGACACCCCCGCCCCGCCGGTGCCGTCCGGCCTGCCGGTCTGGACCTGCGCCGAGCTGCTGGCCGAGGCATACCGTGACGGCGAGTCGGTCGCCCGACCCGGTGACCTCGCGCAGATCCTCTACACCTCGGGCACCACCGGACGTCCCAAGGGGGTCGCCGCCAGCCACGCCAACCTCACCGCCGGTGCCCCACAGCATCCACGCCGGCTGGCCCTGGCCCACTCGGACCGGTTCCTGCACGCCTTCGCGATCGGCACCAACGCCGGGCAGACCATGCTGCTCAACGCGGTGACCGCGAAGGCCGCCGCACTCACCCTGCCCCGGTTCACCCCGGCCCGGTTCGCCCGACTGGTCGAGGCCCCCGGGACCGGCACCGTCTTCGTCGTCCCGTCGATCGCCGTCGAGCTGCTCGACTCCGGTGCCCTGCGCGGGCGGGACACCAGCGGCGTACACCTGATCGGCTCCACCGCCGCGTTCCTCGCGCCGGCGGTCGCGGCCCGGCTCGCCGAGACGTTCCCGCAGGCCACCATCGTCAACTACTACACCTCCACCGAGGCGGCACCGGCCCAGACCACCATGATCTGGGACCCGTCCCGGCGGGACGCGGTCGGTCGACCGGTCGGCGGCCGGCTCATGGTCGCCGACGCCGACGGTAGGCCGCTGCCCGCCGGCACGACCGGTGACGTCTGGCTGCGGGCGCCCTTCCCCCGCGCCTACTTCCGCGACGAGGCGGCCAACCGGGCCACCTTCCGCGACGGATGGGTCCGCATGGGGGATGTCGGCCGGGTCGACGCCGACGGCTACCTGTACCTCACCGACCGGCACCAGGACGTGATCAAGACCGGCGCGTTCAAGGTCTCCACCCTGGAGGTCGAGGCGGCGCTGCACGACCATCCCCTGGTCGCCCAGGTCGCCGTCGTCGGTGTCCCGCATCCGGTGCTCGGCACCGCCGTGGCCGCCGCCGTGGTGCCCCGGCCGCAGGCCGCCCCGGACGGCCTGTCCCTGCCCGCGCTGCGCGGATTCCTCGCCGACCGACTGGCCGACTACCAGCTGCCCGCCCGGCTCCTGCTCCTCGACGAGCTGCCCCGCAACGAGGGCGGCAAGGTGCTCAAGCGGCAGCTCACCGACCTCTTCGAGAACTGACCACCACCAGCACAACCCAGGGAGCACATGTGGGCACCGCCGAGGCGACCTCCGCACAGCACGCCGTCTGGTTCACCGAGCGGGCCGGGGTCGCCGGCACGGCCTACCACATGGCGATCGGCGTACGGTTCGCCGCCGGACTCGACCGTCGGGCCCTCGTCGCGGCCTGCGCCTCGGTGACCGACCGGCATCCGATCCTCGCGGCCAGGATCGTCGGCGACGACGACGGCACCCCGCGCCTGGCACCGGCCGACACCCGTCCGACGGTCGGCTTCGCGGAACTGACCGACGCCCGGGTGACCGAGGAGATCGCCCGGACGTACGACCTGACGACCGGACCACTGGCCCGGTTCACCCTGCTCACCGACGCCGACGACACGCACCTGCTGCTCGTCACCGCACACCATCTGGTCTTCGACGGCATGTCGAAGGACATCCTGCTCCGGGACCTGGCCGCCGCGTACGCCGCCGCCCGTGGCGGTGCCACCGTGGACCCCGGGCCCCGACCCGACGAGTACGCCGGCCTCGCCACCGCCGAACAGCAACGCGTCGCCGTCGACCTGCCCGCCGCCCGCGACCACTGGCGGCGGCACTGGTCCGGGCTCGGTGAGGTGGTCCTGCCCGGCCTGCGGCGGCTGCCCACCGGCGCGGAGCCCGGTGTCGCCGTCCCCGTCGACCTGCCCAGCGATCTGGTCGACGGCGTCGACCGGGCCGCGCGGTCGCTCGGGGTGACCCGCTTCGAACTGCTCCTCGCGGTGCTGCACGCGCTGCTCGCCCGCTACGGCAACCGGGACACCCCGGTCGGGGTGGCGCTCTCCACCCGTACCCCCGACCAGGCCGACCGGATCGGACTGTTCGTCAACGAACTGCCCGTCACCGCCGACCCGGCCGGCGGGACGTTCCGCGCACACGCGCACACCGTCCGGGCCCGGCTGCGCGAGGTGTACCCGTACCGCGCGGTGCCGTTGGCCCAGGCCGTGCCCGGCCTGCGTCCCGCACCGGCGTTGACCCCGGTCAGCATCGGCTACCGGCGGCGCGGCAGCGCACCGGTCTTCCCCGGGGTGGACAGCGAGGTCGACTGGACGCTGTTCTGCGGTGCCGCCCGCAACGCGCTGCACGTCCAGGTGGTGGACGCGCCCACCGGGCTCACCGTCAGCCTCCAGCACAGTCCGGCGGCCATCGACACCGCCGCCGTACGCCGTATCGGCGGGCACCTGCGCACCATGCTGGCCGCCGTGGTCGCCGACCCCGATCAGCCGGTGGCGGAGATGCCGCTGCTGCCCGCCGACGAGTTCGCACAGGTCACCCGCGTCTGGAACGACACCGCCCGGACGTACCCGGTCGACGCCACCGTGCCGGCCCTGTTCGCCGCCCGGGTCGCCGCGGACCCGGACGCGGCGGCCGTGGTCGACGGTGACCGGACGCTGAGCTACGCCCAGCTCGACACCGCCGCCACCCGGCTCTGCGTCCTGCTGCGGCAGCGGGACGTCGGGCCCGGCTCGCTCGTCGCGGTCGCGCTGGACCGGTCGTGGGAGGCGGTGGTGACCATGCTCGCGGTGTGGCGCTGCGGGGCCGCCTACCTGCCGGTCGACCCCGGCCACCCGCCGGCCCGCCAGCAGGCCGTACTCGCCGACGCCACGCCCACCCTGGTGGTCACCTGTGCCGCCGCGCCGGACCCCGCCCGGCCCACGCTCACCCTCGACCGGAGCGCCCTGCTCGACGGCCCGGTCCCGGCCGCGCCCGACCTCTCGCCGAGCGCCGCCGACCTCGCCTACGTGCTCCACACCTCCGGGTCGACCGGGCACCCGAAGGGTGTGGCGGTGCGCCACGGCTCGCTGACCAACCTGCTGCTCGGCGTCCGCGACCTGCTGGAGAGCGGTCCGACGCACCGGTGGCTGCACCTGACCTCGCCGTCGTTCGACATCTCCACGGTAGAGGTCTTCCTGCCGCTGGTCACCGGCGGCACGGTGGTCGTCGCCTCGGCCGTCAGCGCCCTGGACGGCGCCGGAGTCCTGCGGCTGATCCGCGCCGCCGGAGTCACCCACGCCCAGGCCACACCGTCCGGCTGGCGGGTGCTGCTGGAGGCCGGTCTCGGCGACCGGACCGGGTCGGCGGACGGGGACGCCCCGCTGGTCGCGGTCACCGGCGGGGAGGCACTGCCGGTCACCCTCGCCCGCGAGCTGCGGTCCCGCACCGCGCGCCTGATCAACGGGTACGGTCCGACGGAGGCGACCGTGTACGCGACCATGGCGGAGATCCCGGTCGACCCCGACGAGGTGACCATCGGCCGGCCGCTGCCCAACGTTCGGGCGTACCTGCTGGACGAGGCGGGGCGGCCCACGCCGGTCGGGCTCCCCGGCGAGCTGTGGCTGGGCGGCGCAGGGGTGGCCGCCGGCTACCGGGGGCGTGACGACCTGACCGCCGAGCGGTTCGGTCCGGATCCGTTCGGGGCGACCGGTGACCGGCTCTACCGCACCGGCGACCGCTGCCGGTGGCTGCCGGACGGGCGGATCGAGTTCCTCGGCCGCGCCGACGACCAGGTCAAGATCCGGGGACACCGGATCGAGTTGGGCGAGATCGAGACCCGGCTGCTGGAGCACCCCGAGGTCGCCGCTGCGGCCACGGTCCTGCGGCACGACGCCGACGAGCCCCGCCTCGTCGCGTACGTGGTGCCCCGGCCGGGTGCCGCTCCGGAGCCGGCCGGCTTGCGTCGACACCTGGCGTCGAGTCTGCCGACGGCGGTGCTGCCCACCGACTACGTAACGCTCGACCGGTTGCCGCTGAACCCGAGCGGCAAGGTCGACCGGGCCGCCCTGCCCGCCCCGGCACCCCGCGACGCCGTGGGCGGCTCGCGCGGCCCAGGGCCCGAGGCACCCGACGGCGCGGTGGCCGGTGTGCCGGGCGGCGTGGACGCCGACGGTGGTGACGACCCGGTGGTGGCGCAGCTCCGGCTGATCTGGCAGGAGGTGCTACGAATCCCCGACATCGGCGTGCACGAGGACCTCTTCGACCTCGGCGGGCACTCGCTGACGGTGACCCGGATCAGCGGCCGGATCCAGCAGCGGCTCGGGGTCGAGGTGCCGCTCGACGCCTTCTTCGACACCCCGACCATCGCCGAGATCGCCGACATCGTGCGGCAGTCCGGGAAGGAGTTCTGATGACGGCCGACCCCGGACTGCGGGCACGGATCGCCCACATGGTCAGCGAGGCCACCGGAGGGGAGGTCGAGCCGGCCGACCTCCTCGCCGGCGGGTCGATGATCGCGTTGGGCGTCGACTCCCTGGGACTGCTGCGTCTGGTCGACGCGATCGAGTCGGAGTACGGCGTCGAGGTCGAGCTGACCGGCGCCGGTCGTCGACTCGACACCCTGGACGACCTCGTGGCGATGCTGGCCGCCGCCGAGCGGTGAGCCGGCCTCGGCTCAGACGGTCAGCACGAGTTTGCCGAGGGTGTGCCGGCCGGCGAAGTCGGTGAGCGCGCGTACGCCCTCGGCGAGCGGGTACCGGCGGCCGACGGTCGGAGTGAGGCCGGCGACCTCGCGCATCCCGCCGAACCGGCCCTCCACGTCGAGCACCAGTTCGAAACGCACGTCGCTGCGGTCGAGGAAACGCGGATCCGGCTGGGGAAAGGTGATCGTGTAGAGCCGTCCACCGGGCCGCAGTGCCCGTCCGACCCGCTGGAGGCGGTCGCTGGGCAACACCAGGTTGAATGCCAGGTCGACCTGGTCCGGATAGTCGTCGGCGTAGTCGATGACCTCGGTGGCCCCCTTCGCTCGCAGCAGTTCCGCGTCCGGCGGGCGTCCGGTGGCGATCACCGTGGCGCCGGTCAGCTTGGGCAGCAGGGTGGTGCCCACGCCGCCGCTGGCACCGACGACCAGGACGGTCTCCCCGGGTTGCGGTGCCGCGGTGGCGAGCAGGGCCTGGACGGTGAGGCCCACGGTCGGCAGCGCAGCGGCCTCGGCGACGTCCAGCGCTGCGGGCCGGTGGGCGATGAACGGCGTGTCCGCCTCGAAGACGGCGTACTCGGCGAGGGTGCCGGTGGTCAGGCTCGGCCGGCCGGCGCCGACCATCGCCCGCAACGCCCGGGGCACGGCGTGCCCGAACACCTCGTCGCCCACGTGGTACGCCTCGACGCCCGCGCCGACCTCGCTGACCGTGCCGGCGAAGTCGTTGCCGAGGACGTGTGGGAAGGTCAGCTCGGCGGCGCTTCGAAACTCACCGGCGGGTAGCCGTACGTCCATCGGGTTGATCGAGGCGGCGGCGATCCGTACCTGGATCTGTCCTGGCCCCGGCCGGGGGATCGGCATGTCGGCGACGGTGAGTCGTTCGGGTGGCCCGTACCCGGTGGCGACGACAGCTTTCATGATCCCCCCGTTCGCTAGGGCGGTCCGAAACGGACCGTGCGGTCAGGTTAGTGATGAACGGACCGCGCGGTCAACTTGTAGGCTGGGTCGGTGACCGCCTCGATCCGACCGTTGCGCGCGGACGCCGCGCGCAACCGGGCGTCGTTGCTGGCCGCAGCGGAGGCGGAGTTCGCCGAGCGTGGCCCGGACGCGTCGGTGGCCGACATCGCCCGGCGGGCCGGCGTCGGCAAGGGCACCGTGTTCCGCCACTTTCCGACCAAGGACGATCTCCTCGCGGCGGTGGTGCTCGACCGGATCGACGGGCTCGCCGAGTTGGCGCGGCGGCTCGGGGCCGCTTCCGACGCGGGTGCCGCACTCCTGGAGTTCCTGGACGCTGCGGCGAGTCGGCAGCAGCGGTTGGACCTGTCGTTTCTGCGTGAGTCCGGCGCGCTCAACGACCAACTCGCCGAAGCCCGAGGTCGCCTCTTCGTAGAGATCACCGCCCTTGTCGAACGCGCACAGGCGACGGGCGCGGTCCGGCACGACATCACCGGGACGGACGTGATCCTGCTGATGTGCGCGCCGAGCCACGTCGTCAGCTTCGTGCCGCAGGCATCACCGGAGCTGTGGCGACGTTATCTGGCGATCATCTTCGACGGGCTCGGGCCGGCCGGCGCCCGGCCGCTGCCCCAACCGCCGCCGGACCCGGTCTCGGGGGAACTCCACCACCCGCGCTAGACGGTACGTCCCTGGCACCGGGCCGTGACCCGGTGCCAGGGACGCCTGTGCTCAGCTCGCCGTGCAGGTCGGTGTCGGTGCGCTGGGCGTGCCGGTGGTGGAGCCGAGGAAGCCGAAGGTGGTGCTGGCCCCGGCGGCCAGTGTGCCGTTGTAGCTGACGTTGCGCGCGGTGACCGCCGAGCCCTGGCTGGTGACGGTCGCGTTCCACGCCTGGCTGATCGTCTGGCCACCGGCGAACGTCCAGGTCACCGTCCAGCCGCTGATCGCCCGGGTGCCGGCGGTGACCCGCACCTCGCCCTGGAATCCGCCGGTCCACTGGCTGGTCACCGCGTACGTGGCGGTGCAGCCACCACCACCGGGCGGAGGCGTGGTCGGTGGGGGAGTGGTGGGGGGCGGCGTGGTCGGCGGGGGAGTCGTCGGCGGGGGCGTGGTGATGGTGCCGCCCCACCCGGCGGTGGAGTCCAGCCAGGCCGCCCGGCGCAGCATCCAGTCCCGCATGACCTGCACCTGGCCCTGCCAGGTGGGCGCGGTCGGCGTGACGAAGAAGCTGACCATCCGGGTGGTCAGGTTGGGCCAGCGCTGGAAGTTGCGCTGGGCGCCGTTGGCCAGGGGCGCGCTCAACGCGTTGATCCGGGCCTGCATCGACGCGTCGGAGAGCAGCCCCCGGCGCAGGGTCTGCCACCGCTGCCGCACCTCGTTGACGAAGGCCGGATCGCGCAGCAACTGGGTGAACCAGTCGTTCGCCACCGGCTGGCGGACCTGCTGGTGCTGCCATCCGGCGGTCTGGTCGTTGGCGAAGAAGCCGCCCACGCTGAAGCTGAGGTCGTAGTCCCAGAGCGGACCGGCGAAGATCTTGGTGTCCCGGTCCTTGTAGAAGTAGGCACTGCGGACGTACGAGTCCATCTCGCGGCTCAGTTCGTTGATGATGAGCTGGTCGATGAAGGAGCCCACGTCGATGTACGCCCGGTAGCCGTTGACCGGGTCGGCGAAGTTCGGTGCCCGCAGCACGTTGTGGAACTCCTGGATGTGGTTGCGCAGCCAGTCCCGTTGCTCCGGCTGCAACGACGACGGGTCGGCCACCTCCAGGTAGTTCCAGCAGGTCGCGGCCGGGCCGGTGCACGGCAGGATCGGCTCCTCGGCGGCCATCCACTCGAACTTCCAGATGTATCCGCCGGTGATCCTCGGCAGCGTCCGGTCGTCGGCACGCAACTGCTTGAGGTCGAGCCGGTTCTTGGAGTTCTTGATCGTCTCGACGATCATGTAGACGCCCATGTAGTCGTCGGCCCCGACCGGCCCGGCGTCGGTGTTGAGATAGAACTCGGCGAAGGCGTAGCGCGGGGCGGGCAGGCCCATCTCCCGACCGAGGTCGTAGACGAACGCCTCCCGGATCAGCGCCTTGTCGGTGAACGGCCCGCGCAGCACCCAGTCCGAGTCGGCGGGCATGCCCAGCACCGGATAGTCCGCGTCGTCGTCATCGTTGTCCCAGAACTCCAGCCGGAACGGCGTCTTCTCGAACGTCGCCGAGGACTGACCGCGCAACCGGAACCCGGCCCGGGTGGCGACGGTGGGCGCGGCGGCCAGCGAGGTGGTGCCGCCGCTCGGCTCGAAGACCATCGTGGCGGCGTCGATGTACTCCCGGTCCGGCCGTCCGGCGCCGTACGAGTCGATCAGGACCACCGGCAGGTCGTGGGCGGTGCTGGTGTTCTGCGCGACGTACATGGCGGTGCCCGGCGCGCCGGAGGCGGTCTGCCCGACGAAGGCCTGGGCCCGCAGCTGGGTGGTCCGGGTGAAGCGCAGCGCGGTGCCGGAATAGAGCGGCGACTGTGCGGTGGGCAGGTTCCCGTCGGTGGTGTATCGGATCTGCGCGCCGCTGACGGTGGTGCTCAACCCCACCGTCACCGCGCCCTGGAAGGTGCCGCTGGGCACCGAGAAGCCGATGTCGCCGACCAGGTCGTCGGCGGCCTCGGAGGCGGCGGCGGTGGCCGCCGTGTCGGCGGTGGTCCGGGTGGCGGAGCCGGCGACCGCTTCGGTGCCGGCGAGTGTTTCGGTGCCGGCGGTCGGTTCGGCGCCGGCGGGCGACGGTGACGGGACGAGCAACCCGGCGACGAGTACGGCGACGGCTGCGATCGCGGCGGTGCGCAGTGGTGCCGCCGCGGTGCGGACGGTCAGACGCACGATGCCTCCTGAACGGATCGGTGGGGGACGGTGGTCGGTGCGGTGTCCACCGGTGCGGTGCCGCCCTGGAAGTGCCGCCGCAGCGTGCGTCGCCACGGTGAGTCCGGCAGTTCCGGACGGAGGGCGGCCAGACCGGTGGCGTACTTGGAGATGCGGACGGGGCGCAGCCCTCGACGCCAGAGCAGCCGATCCGCGTGCGTGGCGGCGGAGCCGGTCTTGGTCTCGACCACGGCCAGTTCGGGCAGGCAGAGGGCGAGGTCGCCGTCCTGCCAGGTCAGGCCGGTGTCGATGGTGACCCGGCTGGCGGAGGACGGCAGCAGCAGCGTTGCGCGGCGGTAGCTGGTGACCAGGACCGGTTCCAGACTGCTGCCGGCGGCGGTGGGTGCGACCGCCTCGCGGACCAGCGCCTCGTCCACGAAGGCGCGGCCGGGGCCGACGGTGTTCCGGTCCTGCGGGTCGTACGGCAGTCGGTGTTTGGTGATGCTGCCGCGTGCTCCGCTGATCTTCACTTCGAGCCAGCACTGGGCGGAGTCGAGGTAGGTGCGGGTCCGCACCTTGAACCGTCGCCGTCGTCGGTAGGCCGCGCAGTGGTAGCTGGCCAACCGTGGGGTGTCGAAGTAGACCGACTCGTAGCGGAAACTGCGTTCCCCGTCGATCTCCAGCACCCGCGCGTCCGTGGTGAGCTGATCCAGCAGGTCGGGCAGCGCGTGGACCGGGACGACGTACTTGCGGTCCACCCTGGTCTGTAGGGCGGCCAGCCCGAGGACGTCGGCCAGCCCGACCGGGGTCATCGCCGACAGCATCGGGCTGGCGGGCGACCCGGTCACCGCGGGGCTCCCGCCGGTGCGGCGGTGCCGGCAGGGGAGAGGGTGCTGGTGGCCCGGCCCTTCACCGAGTACCGGACGTCCACCACGGTGGTCTCGTTCACCAGGTCGAGCCGTTGCACGGTGACGACGTGCACCCGGCCGCCGAGGAGCTGTTCCAGTTGCGCGACGAGGGCGAGATGGTCGGTGACGGCCGAGTCGAGCACCAGGATCTGGTGCCGGTAGTGACGGAGCAGCCGGGGGTGGTCGCCGAGGAACATCACCACCAGGATCAGGCCCATCAGACCGCCGCTGAGCCAGAGCTGGGTGGTGCTCAACGCGCCGAGGATGCCCAGCGCGAGCGCCGAGAAGTAGTACGCGACCTCGTGCTGGTCGAGTTCGGTCGAGCGCAGCCGGATGATGGACAGCACGCCGAACAGGGCCAGGCCCAGCCCGAGTCCGGCGCCGACGTTGCTGGCGCTCAGTGCGCTCGCCACCGCGAGGACGCCGACGTTGACGCCCAGGTAGGCGACGACGAGGTCGCGGCGGCGGTGGCGGGGGAAGTAGAGCCCGAAGACGAGCAGGGCCACCGCGCCGATGTCGATCGCGAACAGGATCAGCTGCGACATCTCGTACTTCCTCCTGGATCGCCGCCGCGCCGACCGGCGACCGTCCACGGCACCTCCGACGTACCGTGCAGGACCAGCCGAACGCCTCTGAAACTTCCGGTGAACTTGCCGGAAGTAGTTCGGGAATATTAGACCGCCGTATCGAAGCAGGTCAATAACTCTCTGTGTCCTCCCGGGTGACGGGCGGCGAGCGGCGTCCGCCGCCGACGGGCCCGGCCGGTGGTGTCGGTGCTGATCAGGGGCGCTGTCGGGGTGGGGTGCCGGTGGTGGGTCGGTGCGGTGCGGGTGGTCGGCGGCTTCGGCCGTCGGTGGTCCGTTCGGGGTGCTGCGGGCTGTCGTCGCAGGTCGGGCCGTTGCCCACGGTGACGATAGATCGACAGGCGACGCACGGCGGGCGACCGGAATCATGGGCTCTGTCCGATGTGGGGCCTCGATCTCCGGAAGTTTCAGTCGACGTGGGTGTCGGTCGCCTTTCGCTGCTCTGGGCAGCGGAAGAGAGGGTGCATGGGCGGTGGCTGGCCGCTTCGGTCGTGGGGCGCCGCCAGCGGTAGTTGCGGAAAACTTCCGGAAGTCATTGACGGACGTGAAACCCCGCTGAAATACTTCCGTCCAGTAAGGCCGATGCGGTCCCTTTGTCAGGGATCGCGGGCATCATCCCTATCCCGCGAGTCCGGAGCCATACTGCCCGTCATCGGGCCACCGGACCCGGAAGGAGCATGAGATGAGCAACGACTCTTCCCAGGCACCCAGGCGGCCGAGACGGCTGCGGGCGGCGATCGTCCTGTCCGCAGTCGGTCTGCTGGCCGTGGCGGGCGCCGTGGTGCTGCCGGGCAACGCCAGCGCGGCGAGCACCCTCGGTGCCTCGGCCGCCGAGCGCGGCCGGTACTTCGGGACCGCCGTCGCGGTGAACCGGCTCAACGACTCGGCGTACACGACCATCCTGAACCGCGAGTTCAACCAGGTCACCGCCGAGAACGAGATGAAGATCGACGCGCTGCAGCCCAACCAGGGCCAGTTCAACTACGCCAACGGCGACCGGCTCGTCCAGCACGCGCTCAGCCGCGGCATGCAGGTCCGGGGGCACACCCTGGCCTGGCACTCGCAGCAGCCCGGCTGGATGCAGAACATGTCCGGCACCACGCTGCGCAACGCCATGCTCAACCACGTCACCCAGGTCGCCACCCACTACCGTGGACAGATCGCCTGGTGGGACGTGGTGAACGAGGCGTTCCAGGACGGGTCCAGCGGGGCCCGCCGCGACTCGAACCTCCAGCGCACCGGCAACGACTGGATCGAGGCCGCCTTCCGCGCCGCCCGGACGGCGGACCCGAACGCGCAGCTCTGCTACAACGACTACAACATCGACAACTGGAACGACGCCAAGACCCAGGCCGTCTACCGTATGGTCCAGGACTTCAAGAACCGGGGCGTACCGATCGACTGCGTCGGCCTCCAGTCGCACTTCACCGGCGGCTCGAACTACCCGAGCAACTACCGGACCACGCTCTCCAGCTTCGCCGCCCTCGGTGTCGACGTGCACATCACCGAGCTCGACATCCGCAACGCGCCGACCGACGCGTACCGCAACGTGGTCAACGACTGCCTCGCCGTGGCGCGCTGCAAGGGCATCACCGTCTGGGGCATCCGTGACTCCGACTCGTGGCGCTCCAACGAGAGCCCGCTGCTGTTCGACGGCAACGGCAACAAGAAGGCCGCCTACGACGCGGTGCTGACCGCGCTGAACAACGGCAGCCCCGGCGGCGGCGACCCGACGTCCCCGCCGACCACCCCGGCGCCGGGCGGCTGCACCGCGACGATCACCCCGGGTCAGGTCTGGGGCGACCGCTACAACACCTCGGTGACGGTCAGCGGGGCCAGCACCTGGTCGGTGGTCGTCGCGATCACCTCGCCGCAGCGCATCTCCGCCACGTGGAGCGGCAACCCCACCTGGGACGGCAGCGGCAACGTGATGACGATGCGCTCCAACGGCAGCGGCAACACGTTCGGCTTCACCACGATGATGAACGGCAACTCCTCGGCCCGCCCGCAGATCCGGTCCTGCTCCGTCGGCTGACGACGAGCCGTACGGCCGACCTCCACCACCACGCGAGCGCCCGTCCCCGAGACCCGGGGGCGGGCGCTCGCCCGTGCCCCGGTCAGGGGCGTTCGGTCGGGCGGTAGTCGAACCAGTCGAAGGCGGCGCTGCCCTCGGTCACATAGAGGCCGAACACCCGACCGGTGAAACCGGCGGCGACCTCGGTGGACAGGTAGCGCCCGTCGAGTTCGGCGAGCACGACCGGCCCCTGCCCGGTCAGCACCTCGAAGCTGACGGTGTCGCAGGCGGCGGCGCGTACGCCGAACGGCGCACCGGGGGCCGTGACCTGGTCGGCGGCGGTCACGGTCGGCGGGAGCAGGTCGTCGGTGCGGGTGGCGATGCTCAGAGTGACCGGGCCGGCGGGCACCGGCAGCTCGCCGAAGACCTGACGGAACGGTCCGACCCGGCCGACCACCCGGACCAGCCCGTCGCCGACCTCGATGTCGTAGTGGTGGGCCTCGTCGATGCGTAGCGTCAGCCCGGCCCGACCCGTGCCGGGGTCGACCCGCACGGCGGCGCGGCAGTCGTGGTGCTGCTGTCGGCGGGCCATCATGGTGACGCCGACCCGGTCCAGGGTCCTGCCGGCGGCCCGCAGGGTGAGCCAGCCGGGCCGTTCGGTCAGCGACCAGACGTCCGCGGGCCGGTCGCGCAGTGAGATCCACTCCGGCGCGAGAACTGCGGTGTCGAAGTCGTCCCGGTACGCCGCCGGGCCGGGCGGCGCGGCCAGGGCGGGCGGACTTCCGGCCGGCGCGGAGGTCACCTCCTGCACCGGGTCGACCACCGGCCAGTCGTCCTCCCAGCGCACCGGCACCAGGAACGTCTCCCGCCCGAGCACGTGGTAGGGCGGCCACTGGCCCTTGGCCCGGATGCCCAGCAGCACCATCCACCAACTGCCGTCGGTCGCCTGCACCAGGTCGGCGTGCCCGGTCGCCTGCACCGGATGCCCGGTGCTCCGGTGGGTCAGGAACGGGTTGCCCGGGGCGGGCTCGAACGGGCCCCGGACGCTGCGCGAGCGGGCGACGGAGACGGCGTGGCCGGTGTGCGTACCGCCCTCCGAGACCAGCAGGTACCACCACTCGCCGATGCGATAGAGGTGCGGCGCCTCCGGGTACTGCCCACCGCTGCCGGACCACATCGGCACCGGGCCTTCGAGGACCTTGCCCGCCTCGGGGTTGATCCGGTACGACGCCACTCCCGACAGGGTCAACCAGCAGTCGCCGTCGTCGTCCCAGGCCAACGAGGGGTCGATGTGCGGCAGGTCGAAATAGACCGGGTCGGACCAGGGCCCGGCCGGATCGGTGGCGGTGACGATCAGGTGCCGGCCGATGCTGACGTTGGTGGTGACCATCCAGAACCGGCCGTCGTGGTAGCGGATCGTCGGTGCGAAGACGCCACCCGAGGCGTGCGCGTCCGGTGGCAGGTCGAGCTGGCTCGGGCGGTCCAGCACGTTGCCGATCTGCCGCCAGGTGACCAGGTCCCGGCTGTGGAAGACGGGTACGCCGGGGAAGTACTCGAAGCTGGAGCAGACCAGGTAGTAGTCCTCGCCGGCCCGACAGACACTGGGATCGGGGTGGAATCCGGCGACGACGGGATTGCGGAACGTGGGGGCAGCGGACACCTCGGGGTCACCCTTCGTCGTCTGGGCGAAGTAGCCATCCCGGTCGATGCTATGCGCCGCCGGGCGGCGCGCCGGTCACTCCGGGAGATGGCCGCGCAACAACTCCACGGTGCGCTCGTACAGCCGGTCCTGGACCTCGGGGTCGGCGGCCTGCGGATGGGGTGTGCCGGGGACCCGCTCGTCGTAGTAGGTGCCGTTGTCCTCGCGCTTCGCCGTGATTTGCACGACGGTGTCGGCGGCCTGCTCCGGGGGCTGCCCGTCGACAGAGAACATCGCGTGCAGCAGGCCGGTCGAGATGACGCCCGGGTGCAGGCTGACCACGTCCAGCGACGGTGACGGTCGGTTCCGGGCCAGCCAACCGGTGTACGTGACCAGGGCGAGCTTGGCGTGCGCGTACGCGGCCGACGGGGCGTACGCCTGCCGGGTCAGGTCGAGGTCGTCCAGGTGCAGCGTGGCCGAGTGGTGGGTGGCGGACACGATGTTGACGATCCGTCCCCGGTCGTGGCCGGCGACCAGGTCGATCAGGTCGGTGGTGAGCAGGAAGGGCGCCAGGTAGTCGACCTGGAAGGTGATCTCGTTCCCGGCGTCGCTGACCGTCCGGGTGGCCGGCGCGGGACGGCCCGCGTTGTTGATCAGGACGTCGATCGGATCGGTCGTGACGCGGATCCGCTCGGCCAACCGGGTGACCTCGGCGAGATCGTGGTAGTCGGCCGTCACGTACGTCAACTCGGCATCCCGGCGTTGCCGGGAGCGCACCTGGTCGAGCAGGTCGGCGACCTCGCTTTCCGGCTCCGGCCCGTGCAGGACGAGACTGCCGGGCCGGTCGGCGATGGCCAGCGCGGTGGCGCGGCCGATGCCGCTCGTCGCGCCGGTCAGCACGACGGCGGCGTCCCGCAGCGCGTCGGCGTGCGGTGCTGTCGGCACGACTGCTCCCGTCGTCGTCGAGCCGGGCGGTGGACGTGTTCCGCCACGTCATCGGCGGTGTCGGTGATGAACCTAGCGGCTGTCGCCGGGGCGGTGGTGCGCTTGGCGAGTTTCGTCGCCGGTCGTCCGACTTTCATAGCTCGCCATCGAAAGTTGTCGTTGACCCCAACGGTTAACACTCTTTAAGATTCTGCTGCCTCGAGGAAACCACCCTGTCCACCCGTACGCTCGTCCGGCGCCGACGACCATCGGCGCCGGACGGCGGCACGGCGCCGTGATCCGCACCGGGAAGGCCCTCGATGTCCTCACCACGTCCACGCCCCCGTTCGGCCCTGGCAGCCGGCCTGCTCGCCCTGGTCACCGCCGGAGCGACACTCGCCGTCACCCCGACCGCCGCCCACGCCGTGGTCCTGCCGAACAACTTCAAGAGCGTCGGCTACATGCCGTCCTGGACCGGCAACGTCAACTCGGTCCAGTACGGCAAGCTCACCCACATCAACTACGCGTTCGTGCTGCCCAACAGCAACGGCACCCTGCGGCCGGTGGAGAACCCGAGCAAGCTCTCCTCGCTGGTGTCGCTGGCCCGGGCCAACAACGTCAAGGTCTCCATCGCCGTGGGCGGCTGGAACGACGGCGACGACAGCGCCTTCGAGGCTCTCGCCGCCAACGCCGGCACCCGCACCACGTTCGTCAACAGCCTGGTCTCGTTCGTCAACCAGTACGGCCTCGACGGCGTCGACATGGACTGGGAGTACCCCGACCCGGGCGCCTCGGCCGCCAACTACGCCCTGCTCATGCAGCAGCTCGGCAACGCGCTGCGCCCGCAGGGCAAGCTGCTGACCGCCGCCGTGGTCGCCGAGGGCTACTACCGCGACGGCGTGCCCACCTCGGTCTTCAACCACGTCGACTTCCTCAACATCATGGCGTACGACGGCGGCAGCCCGCACGCCAACTACGACTGGTCGATCAACGCGGTGAACGGATGGAAGGCGCGCGGACTGCCGGCCGCCAAGGCCGTCCTCGGGGTGCCCTTCTACAGCCGGCCCGGCTACTACACGTACACCCAACTGGTCGGTATGGACCCGGCCAACGCCAACCGGGACTGCACCACGGTTGGCGGCGTCCAGCAGTGCTACAACGGCATCCCGACCGTCAAGCGCAAGACCCAGTGGGCGATGGCGAACGCCGGCGGCATGATGAACTGGGAGCTGACCCAGGACACCAGCGGCTCGACCTCACTGGTCAGCGCGATCTACGACACCGTCATGGGTGGCGGCACCCCGCCGCCGACCGGCCGGACCGGCCCGATCACCGGCATCGCCGGCAAGTGCGTGGACGTGGCCGCCGCGAGCAACGCCAACGGCACGGCCGTGCAGCTCTACACCTGCAACGGCACCAGTGCGCAGAGCTGGACGGTGGCCTCCGGCGGCACCCTGCGGGCCCTCGGTAAGTGCCTGGACGTGGCCAGTGCGGGCACCGTCAACGGCACGCCCGTGCAACTCTGGGACTGCAACGGCACCACCGCGCAGGTCTGGCAGGCCCAGTCCAACGGCACGCTGCGCAACCCGGCGTCGAACAGATGCCTGGACGCCACCGGCAACAGCTCCGCCGACGGCACCCGGTTGCAGATCTGGGACTGCTTCGGCGGCGCCAACCAGGTCTGGCGCCTGCCGGCCTGACGCAGGTCGGGTGACACCGGGGGGTTCAGGAGGAGTGATTCCGTCCCGAACCCCCCGGCCCGATCAAGGAGGTGGTGAAACGGCGGACGTCATCCCCGGATGTCGGCGCTGCCGTGGGACAGGTCGAGGCTCAGCCGCGGAGTTCCCAGCTCCCGCTCGCCACCTCTTCGTTCGACTGGCAGAAAGCCGTCGAGTGCGTGCCGCCGGGACGCTTCCACGTGCCGTACCTGGTGGTGTAGTTCTCGCTGCCGATGCGGTAGCAGCGGGCCTTGGCGCGGTATTCGCCGCTGCCGGTGCCGCAGTAGACCGCGTAGGTGTTCTGGTACTCCAGGTTGTACCGGCCCGAGCAGCCGCTCGGCGCGGCCTGGGCCGCGCCGGGAACCAGGACGAGCGCGGGTGCCAGCAGCGCGGTCAGGGCGACCGTGCGCAGGCCAGCCTTCAGTGCGGTGTTCATGTGTACCCTCCGACGGATCGTCGATGGGCGCCCAACATCATGTTGAGGAGCCCCCGTGATGGCTCGATCACCTGTTGTCGATGATCGAGGCCGACACTACAGCGATCCGCGTGACTGCGCTGACCCGCTTGCGGGCGCTACGCGACCACCATGCTGCGGGCCTGGGTGAGGCCACCGACCATCTCCCGCAGCGCCGCGACGATCGACGCCTCGATCTCCGGCCGTAGCCGGGAGACCGGAACGGAGATGCTCACCGCGTCCACCGCCGGGGACGACAGCGGGACGGCCATCGCGAAGCAGACGATGCCCTCGGCGTTCTCCTCCCGGTCCACCGCGTGCCCGGTCGCTCGGACGTCGGCCAGCGCGGCGTGCAGGGCGTCCCGGTCGCAGACGGTGTGCGGGGTGAGGCGGGGTAGCGGCCAGGTCAGCAACGTGTCGACCGTCTGCTCCGGGTGCCCGGCCAGCAGGGCCTTGCCGAGGGCGGTGGCGTGCGCCGGCAACCGGCGGCCGATCGCGCTGTAGAGCCGCAGCCGGTGCACCGACTCCCGCTTGGCCAGGTAGACCACCTGGTCGCCGTCGAGCCGGCCGAGGTGGACGGCCTCGCCGAACCGGCGGGACAGCTCGTCGAGGACGCTGCCGAGCAGGCCGACCCGGTCGTCCCCGTCGAGATAGGCGGCGCCGACCCGCAGGGCCCGCAGGCCGAGCCGGAACCGGGTGCCGGTGTCGTCGGTCTGCACCCAGCCGCGACTGGTCAACGTGCGCAGCAGCCCGTGCAGGCTGCTCTTGGGGATGCCGAGCGCGCGTGCCAGGTCGCCCAGGGCCCAGGAGCGCGGCTGGTCGGCGAGCAGTTCGAGCAGGTCGAGAGTGCGGCCGGCCGACTTGACGGGCTGGAACTCCTCTTGCGCGGTGGGCACCGGCCCACTCTAGCGAAGCCGGTACGCCTCCAGTAAGGTCACGTACGTGACTAACGTTCAAGGATCTGAACGATCTGGCCAGGGATCTGGAAAAATCGACGTCGGACGGGTGCTGCCGGTGGTGGTCCTCGAGGACGCCCGGCACGCCGATCCACTCGCCTCGGCGCTGGTCAAGGGCGGTTTGTCGGCGATCGAGGTGACCCTGCGTACCGCCGCCGGACTGGACGCGATCAAGGCGGTGGCCGGGCGCGGCGATCTCACGGTCGGTGCCGGCACCGTGCTCACCGCCGAGCAGGCCGAGCGGGCCGTGGCCGCCGGTGCCCGGTTCGTGGTGACCCCCGGTTTCGCCCCCGCAGTGGTGCGCTTCTGCCAGGAGGCCGGCGTGCCGGTCTTCCCCGGCGCGGCCACCGCGACCGAGATCCAGATGGCCGTCGACGCCGGCCTGAACGTGGTCAAGTTCTTCCCCGCCCAACTGCTGGGCGGCGCGCCGATGATCAAGGCGCTGGCGGCGCCGTTCCGCGACATCCGGTTCATCCCCACCGGCGGCCTCACGCCCGCCGTGATCGACGAGTACCTTGCCCTGCCCGCCGTGCTGGCCGTCGGCGCGACCTGGATGGTGGCGGCGGACCTGATCGCCGGTGAGCAGTGGGACGAGATCACCAGCCGGACCGCCTCGGCGGTGGCGGCGGCGGGAGGCCGGGCATGAGCGAGCAGAGCGAGCGAATCATCGGGTGCAGTGCGGTGGTGCCTCATGGCGGCACGCAGCGGAGCGGAGTGCCGGCATGAGCGCGCAGAGCGAGCTGACCCCTCGGCCGAAGGACGAGTGCCGGTACGACCTGGTCTCGCTCGGCGAGGTCATGCTGCGACTCGACCCCGGTGAGGGGCGGGTCCGCACCGCGCGTCAGTTCCGGGCCTGGGAGGGCGGCGGCGAGTACAACGTGGCCCGGGGCCTGCGCCGCTGTTTCGGCCTGCGGACCGCGGTGGTCACCGCGTTCGCCCAGAACGAGGTCGGCCGGCTGCTGGAGGACCTGATCCTACAGGGCGGCGTGGACACCAGCTTCGTCACCTGGCTGCCCTACGACGGCATCGGCCGTAGCGTGCGCAACGGACTGAACTTCACCGAGCGCGGTTTCGGCGTACGCGGGGCGGTCGGCACCTCCGACCGGGGCCACTCCGCCGCCAGCCAGCTCAAGCCGGACGACGTCGACTGGGACCACCTCTTCGGCACGCTCGGGGTGCGGTGGCTGCACACCGGCGGCATCTACGCGGCGCTGTCGGAGACGGCCGCGCAGACCGCCGAGGCCGCGATGACCGCCGCCCGCCGGCACGGCACCATCGTCTCCTACGACCTGAACTACCGGCCCAGCCTCTGGAAGGCGGTGGGTGGTCAGGACCGCGCCCGGGAGGTCAACCGTCGGCTCGCCGCCCTGGTCGACGTGATGATCGGCAACGAGGAGGACTTCACCGCCTGCCTCGGGTTCGAGGTGCCGGACACCGACATCCACAGCGGCGCGCTCGACGCCGGCAACTTCAAGACGATGATCGAGGCCGTCGTCCAGGAGTACCCGAACTTCAAGGTCGTGGCGACCACGCTGCGCGGCGTGCACAGCGCGACGGTCAACGACTGGGGCGCCGTGGCATGGTCGGGTGGCGCGTTCGCCGAGGCCACCCACCGCCCCGGCCTGGAGATCATGGACCGGGTCGGTGGCGGCGACAGCTTCGCCTCCGGGCTCATCTACGGCCTGCTGGAGCGCGACGGCGACCTGACCCAGGCCGTGGAGTACGGCGCCGCCCACGGCGCCCTGGCGATGACCACCCCCGGCGACACGTCGATGGCCAACCTCGCCGAGGTGGAGGCACTGGTGCGCGGAGCCGGCGCCCGCGTGCAACGTTGACCTGCGACCGGCCGGGTCGGGACTACCCGATCCGGCCGGTCAGCACGCAGACGCGGACGTGCTCGCGGAACCGGGTGGCCGGGCCCAGCGCGTCGCGGATCATCGTGGACAGCTCCGTCCGTTGCGCCGGCGGGGGCAGGGCGTCGACCGGGAAGCTGGAGTAGACGCCGCCGAGAAGAGCGTCCAGGTCGATCTCGTCGGTGTATTCGACCACGGTCTCGGTGACGTGGTAACCGTGCCGGGTGAGTGCGTCGGCGTACCGGCGTCGGCTGTCGGTGTCGGTGCCGCAGCTCCGGCTCAGTTCGGTGCCGCGCCAGCGTTCCAGGCAGGCACGTAGTGCCCGCGACCATGACGTGTCCTGAAGCCACAGAGGGGTCCCGTTGGCCACCACCGCGATTCCGCCACCGGGACGCAGCAGCGGACGGAGCCCGGCGAACACGCTCTCATGCGCCATCCAGTGCAGAGCCTGCCCGACGGTCACCGCGCCCACACTCCCGTCGCAGAACAGCCGCCCCAACGCGGGCAGGTCGGAGTCGGCACCGAGGACCCAGCTCACGTTGGCGACCTGCTGGTCCTCGGCGGCCCGACGGGCGAGTACGAGCATGTCGGGCTCCGGATCGACCCCGACGACCGCCCGCACCCGAGCGGCGAGCGGCAGGGTGAGCTGGCCCGTGCCGCAGCCGAGGTCGACGACCACGTCCTGCGGCGTCAGACCGAACGTCGTCGCCAGCACGTCGAAGACGGCCGGCGGATAGCCGCGCCGGTAGCGTTGGTAGAGCCGTGCCACTTCACCACCGAAGCCCAGGTCCATGCGGCCAGGATGTCCGGACCGGCCGCGACCGGCCAAGGCATTCTGCTGACGGCAGCATGCGGCGAGGATCCGGCAACCTGTTTGCCCCGCCGTCGCGGGGTTGACATGCTTCGCTCATGTCATCGCCCTCCGTGCCCGACTTCGAGCGGGTCATCGACGCGCCGCTGCGGGACCAGTTCGAGGTCTTCATCGACCAGCACCGTGCCGAGCTGCAGCACTGTCTCGACGGGCTGACCGAGGAGCAGGCCCGCCGGTCGCTGGTGCCGTCCCGGACGACCCTGCTGGGTCTGGTCAAGCATGCGACCTTCGTGGAGAAGGTCTGGTTCGACGAGGCGGTGACGCGCCGGTCACGTGCCGAGATCGGCATCCCGGCCACGCCGGACGAGTCGTTCCTGCTCGACGACGGTGACACCGTCGCCAGCGTCCAGGAGGCACACCGGCAGGCGTGTGCGGCGTCCCGTCGTGCCACCGCCCCGCTGGGGTTGGACGACCTGCTGCACGGCAACCGGCGCGGACCGATCCCGCTGCGCTGGGTCTATCTGCACGTGCTGCGCGAGCTGGCCGAGCACTGCGGGCACGCCGACATCCTGCGCGAGCAGATCCTGGCCGACGCGCCGGGATGACACGGGTCGGAGCGAACGGCTCGTCGGCCGGAGTTGTCGGTGTAGGCGACTATCCTCACGCCTCGTGACCTCGCAGTTGAACGACCTTCCCACCGATCTGGCCGAGCTGTTCGCCGACGCGCAGCCGCACCGCCGCACCCTGCCCGTGTCGCTTCCGCCCGGCCGGACGGTCCGCAGCGAGGAGGCACCCGACGAGCGTCCCGCGCTGTGGCTCAGCGACGGCCCGGCCCCGTCCGGACTGTGGCCGGAGCTGCACGCGGCGCACGCGACGTCGGGGCTGTGGCCGCTGCTCCTCGACCACCTGCACGGCGACCCGGATCGCCCCTGGGCCGACGGCGAGCTGTGGCCGGCGAGCAGTTCCGACCCGGCGGAGCACGACCCCGAGCGGCTGCTGGCCGGATGGTGGTCCGACCACACCACCGACTACGAGGGCGGTGAGCCGACCAGCCGACAGCTCGCCGTCTCCGCGCCGTACGGCCAGGACTGGCCCGGCCTGGCGGCACCGGCGTCGCCCCGGGTGACGCCGCAGGAGCACGCCGACCACTGGGCCGAGCAGTTGTCGCTGGCCCAGCCCGACATGCGGCTCGGTCTGGTCGCCGCCGAGCGGGGCAGCGACGCGCTCGCCGTCCTCGGCTGGCAGGGGCCGGTGAACTACACCAACGACGCCGGCCGGCTCTCCGCGGTGCTGCGCAGCTGGGAGGACCGGTTCGGGGTACGCGTGATCGGCCTCGGCTTCGCCGAGCTGTACCTCTCGGTCGCCGCCCCGCCGACGACCGTCGACGAGGCGCTGCCGATCGCCGCCGAGCACTTCGCCTTCTGCCCGGACAACATCTGGCAGGGGCAGAGCCCGTGCACGCTCGCCGGCTACGCGGACCGCATCGTCAACGCTCCGACCTGGGCGTTCTGGTGGGACTGACGGTCCGGGTCGTCAGGCGGCGGGGTTCTCGGCCCGCTCGGTGGTGAGGGTGACCAGGAACGCCGCGTGGTCGGTGGTGCCGCGCATGTCGATCGATCTGCTGGCGGTGATCGTCAGGTCCGGGGTGGCCATGAACTGCTGCACCCCGCCGTCGTGCAGGTGCTGGTAGTCGGCGGGTACGCAGGACCGCACGTCGGGCGTGCCGCCGTGCCGCAGGTTGAGGTCGCCGCTGACCACCGTCGGCTGATAGCCGGCACCGGCGTGCAGCTCGGGTACGGCCACCCCGAGCAGGTGCCCGCACTGGGCCAGCGCCAGCGTCGAGCTGGTGTACGCCAGGTGCGTGGTGCACGCGTAGAAGACGGTGCTGGCGTCCACGCAGAGCCAGGCGCGCTGCTCGGGGTCGGCCGGGTCCTGCGCCGGGAAGACCCCCCGGTGCAGCTCGTGCCCCTGGTACGGGTCGGCGACGTGGGCCAGTACGCCGACGCCGTACTGCTGGCCGTTGACGCAGCGGTAGGGCTCGCCGGTGCGGCCGTTGCGGGCGGGCTGGAAGGCCGCGACCACGGTGCCGGAGTGCACGCCGGTCATGGCGCGCTCCAACGCGTCCACGTCACCGGAGCAGATCTCGTTGAGCGTGACGATGTCCGGGCGTTCGGCGCGGATCACCTCGGCGGCCTGGTCCACCGCCCGCCCGGTGTAGCAGCCCAGGGCCATGCCGCTGTTGCAGAGGTTCATCTGGAGCACCCGCAACGGGGCGGGCGTGGTGGGCGGGGCGGTCACCGAGCAGCCGGCCAGCAGCGCGGTGGCCGCGAGCAGGCCGAGGGCGGCGCGCAGCGGACGGGGGACGCGGAAGCGACGACGAGCCAATGCACCTGCCCTGGACGTGCGGAGGGGTGGCAAGTGTATCGGCAGCTCCGTCGCGGTCGTGACGCTGCGCGACCGGCGTCGTCGGGGTGGGTGGCCACGCCGGTGGCCCGGACCGGCCGGTCCGGGCCATGCGCGCCGGACGCCGGCTTTCAGTCCCGCAACGGGTACGGGATGAAGGTGCTGCGGTTCTCGTCCAGGTCCAGGTGCCGGCTGATCGGTGGGGCGGCCCGCTGCGGGCAGCTCATCCGCTCGCAGGTCTTGCAGCCCGGCCCGATCGGGATGGCCGCCTCGGCCGCGTGCAGGTCCACCCCGGTGGAGTAGACCAACCGCCCGGCGTGCCGCGTCTCGCAGCCCAGCCCGATCGCGTACACCTTGCCGGGTTGGCCGTAGCCGCCGTGGTGGCGGGTGATGGTGCGGGCGATCCAGAGGTACCGCTGCCCGTCGGGCATCGCGGCGACCTGGGTGACCACCCGGCCGGGCGCGCCGAACGCCTCGTAGACGTTCCACAGGGGGCAGGTGCCGCCGGTGCGGGAGAACGGGAAACCGGTGGCGGACTGCCGTTTGGACATGTTGCCGGCCCGGTCCACCCGGACGAAGGAGAACGGCACGCCGCGCGCCCGGGGGCGTTGCAGGGTGCTGAGCCGGTGGCAGACCGTCTCCCAGCCCAGCGCGTAGTGCTGGGTCAGCAGGTCGATGTCGTAGCGGCGCTGCTCGGCGGCGGCCAGGAAGTGCTCGTACGGCAGCAGCAGTGCCGCCGCGAAGTAGTTGGCCAACCCGACCCGGGTCAGGATCTGGGTCTGCACGTCGTCGAAGTTCTCCGACTCGACGATCTCGTCGATCACGTCGGCGCACTCCAGCAACGCGATCTGCGCGGCCATCCGCATCGCCTCCTGTCCGCCCCGCAGTGAGGTGGACAGGTGCAGGGTGCGGGTCTGCGGGCGATAGCGGTGCAACTCGCCGCCGAGCGAGCCGGGCTCCTCGCGGGTGACGCGTACCCCGTGTCGCTGCGCCAACCGGTCGCGCAGCAGGACGCGCACCTCGCCGCGACGCAGCGCCATCCGGGCGGCCAACCGCTCGGCCTCCTCGTCCAGGTCCGGCACGTAGTTCTGCCGACGGTAGAAGAACTCGGTCACCTGGTCGTGTGGGCTGCGCCCGATCCGCTCCCGGTCGCCGACCAGCTCGGCGAGCTGCTCGTCGGCCTGCTGGTAGCGGCGGTGCAGGTCGATGACGGCGGCGGCGACCTCGGGCAGGCGGGTGGCGAGCTCGGTGAGTTCGGTGATGCCGGCCCGGGCGGGCAGCGCCTCGCGCAGCCCGGCGACCAGGCGCGGGGTGTCGTGCGCGGCGAACACCGTCGGGTCGACGCCGAACAGCTCCGTGATGCGCAGCAGCACCGGCACGGTCAGCGGGCGGGTGTCGTGCTCGATCTGGTTCAGGTAGCTCGGGGAGATGCTGAGGTGACGGGCCAGCTCCGTCTGGCTCATCCCGCGTTCCTCGCGCAGCCGGCGCAGACGGGCGCCGGCAAAGGTCTTGGTCATCGCCTCGCCTCCCGGTCGGCGGATGAGGTCGGGCCACATTAGCACTGCTGCGAATAGAAGCTTTCGCAACTTTGCAAAATCGCCGTCCGGCTTTTCAATAATTGGCTTTTTCCGTATCTCGACCTGCCCGACAGGCCGTGTGACCGTGTGAGACACACCGGTGAGCGGCGTCGACGTCGACCCGCCGATGGGTCAATCGAAAACCCGAAGGGGATGAATACGATGCTTTCCGCGGTCGAGCAGTTGCAGCACGAATGGGAGACCAACCCCCGCTGGCGGGGAGTACGGCGCAGCTACCGCGCCGAGGACGTCATCCGGTTGCGCGGCGCCATCCAGGAGGAGCACACCCTGGCCCGGCACGGCGCCAACCGGCTGTGGCGGCTGCTCACCAGCGAGGACTACGTGCACGCGCTGGGGGCGCTCACCGGCAACCAGGCGGTGCAGATGGTCCGGGCCGGGCTCAAGGCGATCTACCTGTCCGGCTGGCAGGTGGCCGCCGACGCCAACCTGGCCGGGCACACCTACCCGGACCAGAGCCTCTACCCGGCCAACTCGGTGCCGGCCGTGGTGCGCCGGATCAACAACGCGCTGCTGCGGGCGGCCCAGATCACCACCGCCGAGGGCGACACGTCGGGCATCGACTGGCTGGCCCCGATCGTCGCCGACGCGGAGGCCGGTTTCGGCGGCGTGCTCAACGCGTACGAGCTGATGAGCGCGATGATCGCGGCCGGCGCGGCCGGGGTGCACTGGGAGGACCAGCTCGCCGCCGAGAAGAAGTGCGGCCACCTCGGCGGGAAGGTGCTCATCCCCACCGGTCAGCACATCCGCACACTGGAGGCGGCCCGGCTCGCCGCCGACGTCGCCGGGGTGCCGACCGTGGTGGTGGCCCGCACCGACGCGCAGGCGGCCACGCTGCTCACCACCGACGTGGACGAGCGGGACCGCCCCTTCGTCACCGGCGAGCGCACCCCGGAGGGCTTCTACCGCGTCCGCAACGGCATCGCGCCGTGCATCGCCCGGGGGCTCGCGTACGCCCCGCACTCCGACCTGCTCTGGATGGAGACCAGCAAGCCGGACCTGGAGGTCGCCCGCCGCTTCGCCGAGGCGATCAAGGACGAGTACCCGGACCAGCTACTCGCCTACAACTGCTCGCCGTCGTTCAACTGGCGCAAGCACCTCGACGACGCCACCATCGCCAAGTTCCAGCGCGAACTCGGCCACATGGGATACCGGTTCCAGTTCATCACGCTGGCCGGCTTCCACGCGCTGAACTACTCGATGTTCGACCTGGCCCGGGGTTACGCCGCCGAGGGGATGCCGGCGTACGTGTCGCTCCAGGAGCGGGAGTTCGCGGCCGAGGCGGCCGGTTACACCGCGGTCAAGCACCAGCGCGAGGTGGGCACCGGCTACTTCGACCTGATCAGCACGGTGCTCAACCCGACCGCCGAGACCACCGCGCTGCGGGGTTCGACCGAAGAGGAGCAGTTCGCATGAGGTACGAGATCATCGGCCCGGTGGCGGAGCGCTTCGCCGAGGTGCTCACCGCCGAGGCGCTGGAGTTCCTGGTCACGCTGGACAGCGAGTTCTCGGCTCGCCGGGTGGCGTTGCTGGACACCCGGCGGGCCCGCCGGGACCGGTTCGCCACCGGCCAGTTGCCCGACTTCCTGCCGGAGACCATCGGCGTCCGCGCCGACCCGAGCTGGCGGGTGGCGCCGCCCGCCCCCGGCCTGGAGGACCGGCGGGTCGAGATCACCGGCCCGCCGGACCGCAAGATGACGGTCAACGCGCTCAACTCCGGGGCCCGGGTGTGGCTCGCCGACTTCGAGGACGCCACCGCCCCCACCTGGGACAACGTCATCCGTGGGCAGCTCAACCTGATGGACGCGCTGGACCGGCGGATCGACTTCACCGACGCGCGCGGCAAGCGGTACTCCCTCGGCGACGACCTGGCGACCATCGTGGTCCGTCCGCGTGGTTGGCATCTGGTGGAGAAGGGGATCGTGGTGGACGGTCGGCCGATCTCGGCCAGCCTGGTCGACTTCGGGCTCTATCTCTTCCACTGCGCCCGACGGCAACTCGCGGCCGGCGCGGGACCGTACTTCTATCTGCCGAAGCTGGAGGACCACCGCGAGGCGCGGCTCTGGAACGACATTTTCGTCTTCGCCCAGCACTACCTGCGGCTGCCGCAGGGCACGATCCGGGCGACCACCCTGATCGAGACGATCACCGCCGCGTTCGAGATGGAGGAGATCCTCTACGAGCTGCGGGAGCACTCGGCGGGACTGAATGCCGGACGGTGGGACTACATCTTCAGCATCATCAAGAACTTCGGGCAGTGGCCGGACTTCGTCCTGCCGGACCGCGCCGAGGTCACGATGACCGTGCCGTTCATGCGCGCGTACACGGAGCTGCTGGTGCGGACCTGTCACCGGCGCGGGGCGCACGCGATCGGCGGCATGGCCGCGTTCGTGCCCAGCCGGGACCCGGAGGTCAACGAGACGGCGCTGAGTCGGGTGCGGGCCGACAAGCAGCGCGAGGCCGCAGCCGGTTTCGACGGCTCCTGGGTGGCCCACCCCGGCCTGGTGCCGACCTGCCGCGAGGAGTTCGACGCGGTGCTCGGCGCACGCCCGCACCAGCTCGACCGGCAGCGCGACGACGTCGAGGTCACCGCCGCCGACCTGCTCGCCGTGGACAAGACCCCCGGTCAGGTCACCGAGGCGGGCCTGCGATCCAACATCGCGGTGGCGCTGCGTTACGTCGACGCCTGGCTCGGCGGGGCCGGTGCGGTGGCGCTGTGGAACCTGATGGAGGACGCGGCGACCGCCGAGATCGCCCGCTGCCAGGTCTGGCAGTGGCTGCACCACGGAACGCCGCTGGCCGGTGGCGGCAGCGTCACGGAGGAGCGGGTCCGGGCGATCCTCGACGAGGAGTTGGTCGCCCTGGTCGAGGGGCGCGGGAACGCCGCCGAGCGCGAGCGTGCCGAGCACGCGGCGCGCATCGTCGAGGAGACCGCGCTCGGTGAGGACCTGCCCGCCTTCTTCACCACCGGCGCGTACGCCCGCCACCTCAGCCCGGTGCGTTGCCCTGCTCCGGTCACCGTCTGAGCGTCCACCGTCGGGCGCGGGCGCTGGTGGCGGGTTTGGACCGGGGCCGACGGTGGGTCCGGCCGACGCCCGGTGCCTGGGTCATGTCGGCCGGGCCCGGCCGTCCGTCGGGAGCGGTGGCGGATCGTCGTCGGGCCGGTGCGGGTCGTGCTGGTTGTGGCGCTGTCGAGCTGAGAGCGTCAACGGATCGGGACTTCCTCTGGCCGCCGGTGGGCGATGCTGACCCGTGCCCGGACTCGGAGCCGTGCCCGGACTCGGAGCCGTGCCTGGACTCGGACCTTTCCCAACCTCGACCCTTGGCCAGGCTCGGACCGTCGACAGATACGCACCTTGCCGAGGCTCGGACGTTGTCCAGGCTCGGACCTGTGTCGGGGGCGGGGGTGGGAACGGGCTCCGGACACGGCGTCCGGCGAGGTGGTCAGGGCGAATGATCGGCGGGCAGTCGGTGAGGCTGAACGGCTGCGGGGCCCAAGCGGTCGCGGTCGCGGAGTGGCGATGGCCCACCGGCCGAACGGTCTCGACGGGCGACGGCATAAACGGGTCAGCTCGACAGTGCTCCCAGCAGACACCACCAGGGCAGCATCGCAGCACCGCACGATCGCCGGGCGCTCAGGTGTCGATCCGGGTTATGTTGCGGATCTTGTTGGACGCGTCCAGCGCCGCGACCTTGTAGGCCTCGGCCAGCGTCGGGTAGTTGAACACCGTGTCGACCAGGTAGTCGACCGTTCCACCGCAGCCCATCACCGCCTGTCCGATGTGGACGATCTCGGTGGCGCCGGTGCCGAAGACGTGGACGCCCAGCAGTCGGCCGTCGTCCGGCGAGACGAGCAGCTTCAGCATGCCGTACGAGTCGCCGACGATCTGGCCGCGCGCCAGCTCGCGGTAGCGGGCGACGCCCACCTCGAACGGTGTGGCGCTCTCGGTCAGCTCGTCCTCGGTCTTCCCGACGAAGCTGATCTCCGGGATGGTGTAGATGCCGATCGGCTGCAACTCGTGCATCGGGCGTTCCGGCTCGCCGCAGGCGTGCTGGGCGGCCAGCCGGCCCTGCTCCATCGAGGTGGAGGCCAGGGCCGGGAAACCGATCACGTCACCGACGGCGTAGATGTTCTCCACGGTGGTCCGGTAGTTCGCGTCGACCTCGATCCGGCCGCGCCGGTCGGCGGTCAGTCCGGCCGCCTCCAGGTCCAGCCCGTCGGTCTGGCCCTGCCGTCCGGCCGAGTACATCACCGTGTCGGCGACGATCCGCTTGCCGCTCTTGAGTACGCACAGCGCCGCGTTCTGGTGCTTCTCCACCGCGGCGACCTCCTCGCCGAAGCGGAACGTCACCGACAGGTCGCGCAGGTGGTACTTGAGCGACTCGATGATCTCCTCGTCACAGAAGTCGAGCATCCGCTCGCGACGTTCCACCACGGTGACCTTCGTGCCCAGCGCGGCGAACATGGAGGCGTACTCCATGCCGATCACGCCCGCGCCGACCACGACCATGCTGCGCGGCACGGCCTGGAGGTTGATGACCCCGTCGGAGTCGACGATGGTCCGGTCGTCGAAGTCGACGCTGTCCGGTCGGGCCGGTCTGGTGCCGGCGGCGATGATGGCCTTGTCGAACGTGATCTTCGAATCCCGTCCGGAGCCGCCGTCGACCCAGACCGAGTGCGGGTCGGCGAAGCGGCCGGTGCCGGTGATCAGGGTGACCCGGTTGCGGGTCAACTGGTTGCGGATGACGTCGGTCTGTCGGTTGATCACGTGTTGGGTGCGGGCCGCCAGGTCGCTGACGGTGATCTCGTCCTTCACCCGGTAGCTGCTGCCGTACAGGTCTCGTTGGCTCAGGCCGGTCAGATAGAGCACGGCCTCGCGCAGGGTTTTCGAGGGGACGGTGCCGGTGTTGATGCAGACTCCGCCGAGCATGTCGCGTCGATCCACGACGGCCACCCGTCGGCCGAGTTTGGCGGCGGCGATGGCGGCCTTCTGACCGCTCGGCCCTGAGCCCAGTACCAACAGGTCGTAGTCATACACGATCACTAGCGTCGCAAGATGTGGTGGACCGCGCCAGGCCAGGCGACCAAGCGGAACAAGGGTTTACCTTCCTGGAATGTTGACCTGGTGCCCTCTCCCCACCGACCGATGATCATGATAGGTTAGCCTTACCTAACAGGAGGTGTTCATGGGGTTCGCCGCACAGGTGCGCGAGTTGACCAGGGCGGACCACCGGGCCGCGCAGAACGTGACGTATTTCGACGCCCTGTTGTCGGGGCAGCTCGACCGGGCCGGGTACGCCGCGTTGCTGGAGCAGCTCCACGTCGTCTACCAGACGTTGGAGGAGGCCGCCGAGGCGATGCGGGACGACCCGGTCGCCGGGCCGTTCGTCGTGGAGGAACTGCGCCGCCTGCCCCGCATCGTCGACGACCTGCGGTTCCTGCACGGCCCCGACTGGGCCACCCGGATCGCGCCGAGCCCCGCCACCCGGCAGTACCAGGAACGCCTGCGCGAGGTCGCGTTCACCTGGCCGGCGGGCTTCGTCGCCCACCACTACACGCGGTACATGGGCGACCTCTCCGGCGGGCAGGTGATGGTACGGGCGGTACGCCGCACGTTCGGCCTCGACACCGACGGCGTCCGGTTCTTCCTCTTCCCCGACCTGGACGCGGCCGCCTTCAAGCAGCACTACCGCGAGTTGCTCGACACGGCACCGTGGGACGAGGTCGAGCGGCAGCGCTTCCTGGACGAGGTGTCGTGGGCGTACCGGCTGAACACCGAGATGATCGCCGAGCTGGGCCGGGACGTGGCGCAGGGGAGTGCGGCGTGAACGCGGCGGACCCGTTCCCGCCCGACGTGGTGTCGGCCGTCATGCGGCACATGAACACCGACCACGCCGACGACTGCCGGCTGATCTGCCAGGGCCTGGGCGGTCGACCGACCGCCACCGCGGCGACCATGTCCGGGATGGACGCCGAGGCGATGTACTTCGCGGCCACCGTGGACGGTGCCCCGGTCCCGGTGCGGGTGCCCTTCAGTGCCCCGCTCACCGAGCGGCGGCAGATCCGGGCCGAGGCCGCCCGGATGTACCGGGAGGCGTGTGCGGCGCTGGGCCTGACCCCACGGCCCGACGCGAGCTGATTCCGTGCTGTGTACGACGGCCCGCCGGTCACCACCGGCGGGCCGTCAACCGTCCGTGCGGACCGGCAGCACCAGCGGTACGCCGGTGCGCGGGTGCGACAGCACCTCGATCTCGTGCTGGTAGACCTCGCTGAGTCGGTCGGCGGTGAGCACCTCGACCGGTGGCCCGTCGGCGACCAGCCGCCCACCGGCCAGCAACGCGATCCGGTCCGCGTACGCGGCGGCAAGCGCCAGGTCGTGCAGGACGACCACCACGGCACCGCCCTGACGGGCCCGCTCGCGTGCCAACCGGAGCACCAACTCCTGGTGGTGCAGGTCCAGCGCGGCGGTCGGTTCGTCCAGCAGGAGCATCGGGGTGCGTTGGGCGAGTACCCGGGCCAGCGCCACCCGCGCCTGCTCGCCACCGGAGAGCGCCGAGAAGACCCGGTCGGTGAAGGACTCCGTGCCGGTCAGCCGCATTGCCTCGCGGATCGCGTCGTCGTCCTCGTCGGCGTACCGCGTACCGGCCCAGGGTGCGCGGCCCATCGCGACCACCTCGCCGACGGTGAACGGGAACGTCATGGTGGCCCGTTGTGGCAGCATCGCGCGGAGTCGGGCCAGCTCGACCGGAGCCCAGCGGTGCAGCGGCCGGTCGGCGAACGCGATGTCGCCGCACGCCGGTGCCAGGTCGCCGCAGATCGCGCCGAGCAGGGTGCTCTTGCCGGCGCCGTTCGGCCCGACCAGCGCCAGCAGTTCCCCGCCCCGCACGTCGAGGGTGACGTCGGTCAGGATCGGTCGGCCGCCGCGCCGGACACCCAACCCGTCCACCCGCAGGCGGACCGGATCGCGACCGATCGCCGGCACCGCCGTACGCCGCCTCATCCCCATCCTCCCGCCCGGGTCCGGGTCCGGCGCAGCAACCAGAAGAAGCACGGGCCGCCCACCACGGCGGTCAGCACGCCGAGCGGTAGTTCCTGGTAGTCGACCAGGGTGCGGGCGGCCAGGTCCCCGGCGACGACCACGATGGCCCCGCCCAGCGCGCTGGCCGGCAGGAGCAGCCGGTGACCCGGCCCGGCGACCATCCGGACCAGGTGCGGCACGACCAGCCCGACGAAGGAGATCACGCCGGTGAAGGCCACCGCGGCGGCACCGAGCAGCGCGGTCACCCCGATCATGGCCAGCCGCAACCGTTCCACGTGGACGCCCAGGTGCCGGGCCGACCGGTCACCGAGGGCGAGCAGGTCCAGGCGGCGGGCGGTGGCGGCGGCGATCGCGATGCCGACCGCCGCACACGGCAGGGTCACTCCCACTGCCGCCCAGTTGGCCTGCGCCAGGCTGCCGAGCTGCCAGAACGCGATGGCGCGTACGGCGTCGGCGTCGCCGAAGAACATCAGCAGGCCGATCAGCGCGCCGGCCACCGCGTTGACCGCGATGCCGGTCAGGACCAGCGTGACCACCTCGGTGCGTCCGCCGGTGCGGGACATCGAGTAGACCAGCGCGGTGGCGGCGAGACCGCCCAGGAACGCGCCGGCCGCGACGGTCCAGCCGCCGAGCGTGGCGACGCCGGTGACGATGACCGTGGCGGCGCCGACCGCGGCGCCCGAGGAGACGCCGATGACGCCCGGCTCGGCCAGTGGGTTGCCGAAGACGCCCTGCATCAGCGCGCCGGCGCAGCCGAGTGCCGCGCCGACGATGACGGCGAGTACGACCCGGGGGAACCGCACCACCCAGAGGGCGCTCTCCCCGTGCGGGGCGCTCGGCAGGGGACCGACGTCGAGCCCGATGCGGTGCAGCAGTGATCCGAGCACCTCGGCGGGCGGCACCTGGACCTGCCCGGTGCCGGCCGCGACGAGGCAGAGCAGGACCAGGGCGACGCTCAGCCCGACCAGGAGCAGGGGCCGTCTCATGTGCACGGTCGGTGGACAGCCTCGGCGAGGGCCTGGATGGTGCGGCCGGTCCGCGCCCCGAAGCTCAGCAGCATCCCGTCGTCCATGTCCACGATCCGGCGGTGCCGACCGGCCGGGGTCTGGCCGACGCCGGGCAGGGCGAGCAGGCCGTCCACGCCCTTGACCGACTCCAGCCCCTCGGTCATCACCAGGATGACGTCCGGTGCCGCGTTGATCAGACCCTCGCTGGTCAGCGGCCGGAACCGGGACAACCCGATCTCGGTGCCGGCGTCGGTCGCGCCGATCGCCCGGATCATCTCGTCGGAGCCGGCGCCCTTGCCGCCGATCAGGTACACCCCGGCGGTACCCCGCACATAGAGGAACGCGATGCGCAGTGGCGGGCCGTCCGCCGGGGCGCTGCGGCGGGCCTCGGCGATCTCCGCCTCCACCCGGGACACGAGGAGGTCCCCGGCCGCCGGTACGCCGAGGGCGGCGGCGATGGCGCGGATGTTGCGGGGGATGGCGGCGAGGCTCTGCTCGTCGTCGATCAGGACCACCGGGATGCCGGCGCGACGGAGCTGGTTGAGCACCTCGGGTGGGCCGATGCTGGTGTCGGCGAGTACCACCGTGGGGTTCAGCCGCAGCACCGCCTCGGCGGCCAGGTCGTGTCCGGCCGGCGTGACCACCGGCAGGTGCGTGGCGGCGGCGAAGGTGGTGGAGGTGTCCCGCCCGATCACCCGGCCGCCGAGGCCGAGGCTGAAGACGATCTCGGCGATGGAGCCGTACAGGTTCACCGCGAGGATGCGGCTGGCGTCGGTGACGGTGACCGTCGTCCCATCGGCGGAGTCCACGGTGACCGGCAGGTTGCTGCCGGGGTCGCCGCCGACCGGGACGACGTCGGTGTCGGTCACCACGGCGGTGGCGGGCCCGCAGCCGGTCGCCGTGGTGGCGCCCGGCGTGCCGGCGGCGGCGTCGCAGGCGACGAGACCGAGCAGCGCGGTCAAGGCCAGCAGCGCGGGCAGTACGCGCCTCACCGCTGTCCCTGCCGGCGTCGACGGATCCGCAGGACCACCAGCAGGACCAGCAGCGCGGCGAGTGCGGCCACGGTGGCGGTGAACCAACGGCCGGCCGGTCCACTGTCGCTGACCTGGGTGGTGAGCAGGTGCTGGTCGGCGCTGACCGGATCACCACCGGTGCCGCCCGCGCCGGTGGCCGTACCCGCCTCGGGCGGAGTCGATCCCTCGACGGCGCCGGCCGGACCGGTGGTGCCGGCGGGTGCGTCGGAGGCCGCCGGTGCCGGGGCGGCGGAGGTCCGGGTGGTGCCGCCGGGCGCCGACGACGCCGGGGCGGTGGCCCGGGTGGTCGGGCTGGCCGCCGGCGCGGCGAAGGTGACCGGCACCTTGACGTCCTGCGCGCGGTCCGAGCTGCGGGTGTGGTCGTTGCGGCTGGCCACCACGCAGCGCCGGACGGTGCAGTCCACGTCGCCGATCGTCGCGGTCAGCCGGATCCGCACGCTGAACGAGCCGCCGGAGCCGTACGGGACGGCCAGCCCCTCGCCGTACGCGGGCGGGTTCGAGGAGATCCAGTGCGAGGCGCCGGTCGCGCCGCTGGTGTCGATGCCGCCCCCGCAGGGCGAGGGCGGTGCGCCGGCACCGTTGTCGACGCAGTACGCGACGTAGATGCCCTTGGCGGTGTCGTAGCCGGATCCGGAGACGGTGACGGTGGCACCGGCGAGGGGGATCGCGGTCGTCCGGCTGACGGAGAGGCGTTGGCCGTCGGGGCCCCTGCCGACCGTGTCCGCGTACGCGGGGCCGGCCGCGAGGGCGCCGATGACCAGCAGCACCACGCTGACCAGGGCGGCGGCGAGGCGGGCAGGCATGAGTGACCTCCGAAGATTTGGTTAGGCTAACCTAAGTAGATCTTGCCGCGTCCGCAAGAGGGTGTTCGGAGGATTTCCCAAAAGATTAGGTGAGCCTAACCTAATCGAGCCCTACCCCCTCCGAGAGGAAGACTCATGTCCGTACCCAGACCCGGCGGTATCCGCCGACGGTCGTACCGGTGGGCGTCGGCAGCGGTGCTCGGTGCCGCCGCGTCACTGGCCGTGGTGGCCCCGGCGACGGCCGCACCCGCCGACGTCACCGCGGGAAGCCTCGACTGGGGCTTCAAGAGCTCGTTCCGGGCGTACGTCTCGACCGGTAACGGCAATCCGCCGATCGGGGTCGCCGACGGTGCCACCCGCAAGGCGGACGGCACCTTCACGTTCCCGGTCACCGGCGGCACGTACGACAGCGCCACCGGCGCGACCACCGTCAACTACGGGGGCACGGTCGTGTTCTCGTACCCCTCACACTTCTTCAAGATCACGCTGGCCAACCCCACCGTGGTGGTGGACGGTGCCGGTGGTTCGCTGCTCGCCGATGTCGACCTCGAGGTCAGCGGCGGCGGATTCGAGCCGGTGCAGATCGAGCAGGCCGCCATCGCCACCCTCGGCACCGGCGGCGCCAGCCCGACCGTCTCGGGTGACTCGGTGAGCTGGAACAACCTGGCCACCACGCTCACCGAGACCGGGGCCACCGCCTTCGCCGGCTTCTTCACCGCCGGCACGGCCCTGGACCCGACGTCGTTCACCTTCACCACCGGGACGGGCGGCGGCGGCCCCGCCACCCCGTCGGTGACCGTGGACCCGTCCGCCGCCCTCGACCCCGAGGGGACGTCGGTCACCGTCACCGGCTCCGGGTTCGACCCGGACGCCAACGGCGGCGTCGGCGTCTATGTGGCGTTCGGCCCGAAGGTCGACAACCACTGGACGAACTCCCGTCCGTACAAGCCGGTGAAGTGGGTGCACAAGAACGCCTCGTCCTCCGCGGCGCAGGTGAAGCTCGCCGCCGACGGCACCTTCTCCACCACGTTGGACCTGGTGCCGAGCTACACCGACGGCAACGGCGACACGGTCGACTGCACGGTGACCCAGTGTTACGTGCTGACGTTCGCGGCACACGCCTCCAGCGACCGCAGCCAGGACACCTTCACCCCGGTCACCTTCCGGGGGGCCACCGGTGGGCCCAGCGGCGCCGAGCAGGAGATCACCGCCACGGTGCTCCAGTCCGGTCCGCTGACGCTGACCTCGTCCGGCAGTGCCGTGGCGCTGTCGGCCGTGCACCCCGGCGGGGTCGCCGACGGTGCGCTCAACGCGGTGACCGTCAGCGACCTGCGCGGCACCAACGCCGGCTGGAACGTGGTCGGTCAGGTGGAGGACTTCACCAGCGCGCTCGGTGGCACCATCGCCGCCGACAACCTCGGCTGGACGCCGAACGCGTCCGTGCTCGCCGACAAGCTGGTGGGCTCGTCCGGGGTGGTCACCCCGGGCGGACGGGCCAACCCGGGTGACGGTACGGGTCTGGGCAGCGCCCGTACCCTGTGCGGCTCGACTGCCGGCGCCAGCGCCGGCAGCTTCCGGTGCGGTGCCGACCTGGGCCTCGGGGTTCCGGCCGCCACCGGTCCGGGTGACTACACCGCCACCCTGACCCTGACCCTGTCCTGACGCGTGGAAGGGCATCTTGTTGTGCGCAGATCGATGACGAGGTGCCCTTCCCCGCACCTGGTCGCCGTGACCGTGGTCCTGCTCGTCACCGTGCTGGCGGGTGGACCCGCCGTCGCCCTCGCCGCGCCGGCTCCCGCCCCGTCACCGTCGCCGAGCGACGCGGGGTTCACCTGGGCGGTGCAGCCGTCCGGACCGTCCGGCCCCACCGGCCGCAGCTACTTCGTCCACGACGCCGAACCCGGTCAGGTGATCGAGGACCGGGTGGCGTTGACCAACCTGAGCACGACCGCGATGACCTTCGCGGTGTACGGCGCCGACGCCTTCACCACCGACGACGGCGGCTTCGCGTTGCAACCGGCGAGCCGTCCGGCGGTGGACGTGGGCGCCTGGACGCAGTTCGCCGAACGCACCTACCGGGTGCCTGCGGGCGAGCAGGTGATCCTGCCGTTCCGGATCGGCGTACCGGCCAACGCCAGCCCCGGTGACCACGCCGGCGGGGTGGTCGCCTCGATCGCCCAGGTGGCGGAGACGGGTGGGCAGGTCAGGCTCGACCGCCGCGTCGCCGCCCGGATCTATCTGCGGGTCGCCGGCCCGGTGCGCCCCGGCCTTCAGGTCGAGGCGATGCGGATCGGGTACGACAACCCGGTCAACCCGTTCGGCACCGGCCCGGTGGTGGTCAGCTACCGGCTGCGCAACACCGGCAACACCCGGCTGACCGGCACCACCCAGGTACGCCTGACCGCGCCCTTCGGCATCGGACTGGCCCGCACCGAGCCGGTCGAGGTGCCCGAGTTGCTGCCCGGCGCGGCGATCACCGTCACCGAACAGATCAACGGTGTGGTGCCGGCCGGACGGCTCGCCGCCGACGTGGCCGTCGACCCGGCCACCCCGGACCGGATGCTGCCCACCGTGCACCGCACCGCCGTGACCTGGGCCGTGCCGTGGGTGTGGACGGCGCTGCTGCTCACCGCCCTGGGCGCGTTGCTGGTCAGCCGGTTTCGGGCGATCCGGCGTCGTCGGACGTCGCCGGCATGAGGTGGCTCGCGTACGGGGTAGTCGCCCTGCTCGCCGGCCTCGCGCTGACCGGCGCCCCGGGGCCGGACCCTCGGGTGACGTTGGACCGGGCCGAGGCGAGACCGGGGGAGCAGGTGCTGGTCCGGCTCACCGGTTGGCCCGCCGGCACCGTCGTGATCGAGCTGTGTGACGCGGGTACGCCGCCCCGCTGTGCGGTGGACACCTCGGCCCAGATCCACCTGTCCGGCTCCGGTGCCGGTGGCGCGCCGCTGACCGTCGCCGCGCCGACCGACGGCTGTCCCTGCCAGGTGCGCGTACGCACGATGGAGGGTCGGCTCTCGGCGACCGCGCCGCTGCGTGTGACCGGCGCGACCCGGCAACCCGGCGGCACCGTCCGATCGGCGGCGACCCGCCCCCCGGTCGTCGTCGGGGCACACGTCGAACGCGACGGCGGCTGGCCCGCCCTGTTCGGTGCGTCCGCGCGGCGGACCGTGGTGCTGCGGCTGCGTAACGACGAGCCGGTGCCGGTCGCGGTGACGCTCTCCTTCAGCGTCGGTCGGGGACCGGAGCCGACCGGCTTCGTCGCGTCCCCGGACACGCCGGATCTCGCCGCCGGGGAGGAACGCGTCGTCCGGGTCCCGATGACGCTGCCCGCCCCGGCCGTCGGTGACTACCGGATCCACGGCGAGCTGGTCACCTCCGGAGCGGCACGCCGGGTGGAGGCGACCACCGACCACCAGCCGTGGGGGCTGGCCGGGCTGTTCGGCTTCGCGCTGCTCGTCCCGGCGGCGGCCGAGGTGCGTCGCCGCCGGTCCTCCGGGCGGTGAATCCACCGTCGCCTCTGGCGCACTGACGACTGTCGTTACACAATGTGGAGCTATGCATCACGGTGAGCAGCCGCCGGACGCGGTGATCCGGATCCGGCACCGGGACGACCCCGTGGGGCTGGTCACCGAGCACGACGCGGTCGAGCGGGCCGGCGCGTACCCGACGCTGCGGCTCGGCGCCCCGCTGTTCGGCTACGCGGTGGATCTCGGCGGCGGGCGCTGGCGGGTACACGAACTGGTCGAGGAGACCCCGCAGGCCGCCCGCGACGCGCTCGCGCACCGGCTCCGGGACCGGATCGCCGAGACCGCCGACGCGGACCTGCTGGCCGAGCTGACCGCGGCGCGGACGGTCCTGGACTGGCAGAAGGTCGACGAGGTGACCGTCGGAGGCTGCCGGCACCGGGTGATCCGGGCGGACACCTTCGCCCGCTTCGGCCCGGACGGGCCGGAGCCGCCCCGCCCCACCGACCCGGACCCGCGCGACGCCGACACCTCGGACAGTTTCCTCGGCGGCACCGACCTGGTCGCCGACCCGGCCGAACCGACCGGCCTCGGCGCGGCGGTGCTCAAGGTCGAGCTGCTGCCGGCCCGCTATCCGCGTGCCCAGGTGCCCGCCGACGTGTACGCCGACAGTGTCGCCGCGGTGCGTGCGTACCCCGACGGCGTCCTGCTGCCGACCCGCTTCGCGGTGGCCGAACAGGTCGGGGCCGGATGGCAGCCGACGAGCCGGGCGGTCGCCACGCCGCAGGAGGCCCGTGACCTGATCACGTTCGAGTTCCGGTGGCTCGTACCCCGGCTGGCCGATCCGACCGAGGCGGAGGCGGCGGAGTACCGGCGGGCCGCCGACCGGATCGAGTCCACCCGGGCCAGCGAGGTGACCGTGCTCGGCCGCCGTTTCCGGGTCACCCGCGTCGAGACGCTGCTGCGTTTCTCCGCCGACGGTCCCGAAGGACCCCGTCCCTCCGACCCCGACCCGGAACCGCCACCCGAGGTCCACTTCGCCCGACTCCGCGCCGAAGGCCGCCTACCCGACCACCCTTGACCACCCGCCCCGGATCCGGCCCCCGCATGACCACCGGACCATCGACTAGCCCGGGCAATCTCGCCGGGGCGACCCGTGAGGCGGCCCCACCGCCTCGCCCGGCCACCACCGCCTCGCCCTGCCACCGCCGCCCCGCCCGGCCCCGCTAGCGCCCGGCCCCGGCCCGGGCCGGTCCCCACCGGCACGCCCCGCGCCCCGCACCCCGACAGCGCGTGCCGCGACATCACTGCTGGTAGTCATGTCGCCCGCCCATCGTCCCCCGTGCGACCCCTTTGCTCTGCTTCAACCCACGCATCGGTAACCCTCCGCAGTGGATTCGGTGCCATGGTCGCTGCGCCGTCGTCGAATTGGTGCAGCTCACGCGCTATTGCGTGGGTTGAAGCAGAGCAAAGGCGGCGAGGTGGACATCCAGTACTGGCGGGAAGCCGTCACACTCAGCGACTGTCACAGGATGTCACCGTCGCCGATGTGCGTGCCCACCGCAGGCGTCGTTCGTCCGCTCCGGCGCGTTGATCAAGACGTTTTGGTCACGACACCTCGGCGCGCAGGGCCAAAACCTCTTGATCAACCGGCCGTCGGTCGGGGGCGGGGGGCGGTTGGGAGGGGGGGGCGGGCGGGAGGGTCGGGGGGCGGTCGGGGGGTGCGGGTGGGTGGCACCATCGGTTTGGGGCGATGCCTGGGCGGCGGCGGCCCGGCGGGGTCGAGCGGGAGAGCGGAGGCTGCACGTGCGACGACGCGACCGGCTCATCGACTACTGGGACGACCGGGCCAGCGGGTACGACCGGCGGACCGCCTCGGCGGAACGTCGGCTGCTCGGGACCAGCCGCCGATGGGTGTGCCGCCGGGCCACCGGGCAGACCCTGGAGGTGGCCGTCGGCACCGGCCTCAACCTGCCGCACTATCCGGCCGACGTGCGACTGAGCGGCGTCGACTGGAGTCCCCGGATGGTCCACGCGGCCGGGCGGCGTGCCGCCGACCTCGGTCGTACCGTCGCGCTGGCCGCCGCCGACGCCACCGCCCTGCCCTTCGCCGACGCGCGGTTCGACACGGTGGTCTGCACCTTCGCGCTCTGCTGCGTCCCCGACGAGCGGGCCGCGCTGACCGAGGCGCTGCGGGTGCTGCGCCCCGGCGGCAGCCTGCTGCTCGCCGACCACATCGTCGCCTCCCACCCGCTGCTGCGCGCCGCGCAGCACGTGGTCGACCTGGTGAGCGTGCCGTTGCAGGGCGAGCACTACACCCGTCGCCCACTGCACACCCTGCGGCGGCTCGACGTCGAGGTGCTCGCCACCGAACGCCTCAGCTACGGCGCCATCGAACGCGTGCACGCGCGCCGGGCCTAGCCGGGAACCGAGGAACGGGCCTCACCAGACTCATACCGTTCGCCCTGTTTTGCCGACTCCGGCCAGGGTATCGCGGTGGCATCCGGTACTTGTGTTCCAGGAGGTACTTGCCGATATGGATGCCCGTAACCCCGCGAAGGTGGTCAAGGACGCGGTGGAGTCCGCCGCGGAGAAGGTCACCGACGCCCTCACGCCGGAAGTGCCCGGCAAACCGGGCAGCGCGCCAGCGACCGTGTCGGAGCCGACCACACCGCAGGATCCGCTGCCCCCCAAACCGGAGCAGGGGAGCCCGCAGACCCGTACGCCGACCGGCGCGCGCACCGGCGCTCCGGCCAGCGCCAACGGTCAGCAGGGTGCCTACCTGACCACCGCGCAGGGGGCACGCCTGCGCGACACGGACCACTCGCTCAAGGCCGGTCCCCGGGGGCCGGTGCTGCTCCAGGACCACCACCTCCGCGAGAAGATCACGCATTTCGACCACGAGCGCATCCCCGAGCGGGTCGTGCACGCCCGGGGCGCCGGAGCGCACGGCGTGTTCACCGCGTACGGTGCGGCCGAGGCCGTCACCCGGGCGGGGTTCCTCCGCAAGGGACGCACGACCGACGTGTTCGTCAGGTTCTCCACCGTCCTCGGGTCACGCGGCTCGGCGGACACGGTGCGCGACACCCGGGGCTTCGCGACGAAGTTCTACACCGACGAGGGCACGTTCGACCTGGTCGCCAACAACATGCCGGTCTTCTTCATCCAGGACGCGATCAAGTTCCCGGACATCATCCACGCCGGCAAGCCGCACCCGGACCGCGAGATCCCGCAGGCGCAGAGCGCGCACGACACGTTCTGGGACTTCGTCTCGCTGCACACCGAGGCGCAGCACCACACCATCTGGAACATGTCCGACCGGGGCATCCCGCGCTCGTACCGGACCATGGAGGGCTTCGGCGTACACACCTTCCGCCTGGTCAACGAGGCGGGGGAGACGGTGCTGGCCAAGTTCCACTGGAAGCCGAAGCTGGGCGTGCACTCCCTGGTGTGGGAGGAGGCCCAGATGCTCGCCGGCATGGACCCGGACTTCCACCGGCGCGACCTGTACGACGCCATCGAGGCGGGTGCCTTCCCGGAGTGGGAACTCGGTCTCCAGGTCTTCCCGGACACCCCGGAGGAGACGTTCGCCGGTATCGACCTGCTCGACCCGACGAAGATCGTGCCGGAGGAACTCGCCCCGGTGCAGCTGGTCGGCAGCCTGACGCTGAACCGTACGCCGACGAACTTCTTCGCCGAGACCGAGCAGGTCGCCTTCCACGTCGGCCACCTGCCGCCCGGCATCGACGTCACCAACGATCCGCTGTTGCAGGGCCGCCTCTTCTCGTACGTCGACACCCAGCTCACCCGCCTGGGCGGGCCGAACTTCGCGCAGATCCCGATCAACCGGCCGCACGCGGCCGTCAACGACATGCTGCGCGACGGCTTCCACCAGCACGCCGTGCACGCCGGGGTGGCGCCGTACCGGCCGAACTCGCTCGACGGCGGTAACCCGTTCCCGGCCGGCGACGCCGAGAACGCCTTCCTGGACGTGCCGGTGCGGGTGGCCGAGGCGCCGAAGATCCGGGCCAACCCGGTCTCCTTCGACGACCACTACAGCCAGGTGCGACTCTTCTGGCTGAGCATGTCGCCGGTGGAGCGGGAGCACATCATCCGGGCCTACACCTTCGAGCTGGGCAAGTGTTACCACCAGGAGATCAAGGAACGGCAGCTCCAGTGCCTGGCCAACATCGACCCGGTGCTCTGCGCCCAGGTCGCCACCGGTCTCGGGCTACCCGCCCCGGAACCGACCGTGCCGCTCGCCGACGTCACGCCCAGCCCCGCCCTGTCCCAGGTGGGTCGGCAGTGGCCGGCCGACGGACGGATGGTGGGCATCGTCGTGGACCCGGAGGTCGACCTGGACACGGTCAGTGACGTCCGGCGGGCGGTCTTCGCCGCCGACATGGTGCCGCTGCTGATCGCCCCGCATGGTGGCCTGATCGGTGACCTGCCGGCGCAGCGCAGCTTCGCCACCGGCCGGTCGGTGGAACTCGACGCGCTGCTGATCGCCAGCGCACCCGCCCCGGCACCGGACGCGCCGCCGGCCCGCGACGCCAAGGCCGGTGCGGCCTCCGCAGGTCCGGTGGACCCCCGGGTGCTGCTGATGGTGGAGGAGTGCTGGCGGCACGCCAAGGCGATCGGCGCCTGGGGCTCCGGTGTCTCCGTGCTGGAGCAGGCGGGCGTCGCCGGTACGCCCGGCGTCGTGACCGGCGACTCCGGCGAGGACGTCTTCACCGGAGTGCACCGGCTGATGGCCGACCACCGGGTCTGGGAACGGTTTCCCGCCTCGGTCGGCTGACCCAGCGACCGGTCCTGCGGGGGCGGTTCGTCGCACGGCGACGGGCCGCCCCCGCATCCGTGCACTGTCGGTCGAGCCCGTGCACTCACAGCCCTCCCCGCCCCGTCGGGCCAGCGTTAGGTTTCGATCCGACGGAGGGAGGGAGCATGCTCGTGCTGGACACCGGGGACCTGCCGGCCGGCGAGCGCGCCGAGGCGTTCCAGGCCACGGTCAGCGCCAACTGCTCGTCGAGCATGGCGTCGTTCGAGGACCCGGCCGCGATCCACGCCCGGATGACCGTCTTCGACTTCGGGCCCGCGAAGGTCTTCAACATCGAGGCGTCCGGCACCACGCTGCGGCGTACCTCCCGGATGTGCCGCGCGGAGACCGAGACCTCGATCGTGCTGGCGGTACCGCTGCGCACCGACAACCACCTGAGCTGGGCGCGCGAGGACCGCCGGTTCGGGCCGCGTGACCTGATGCTCGTCGACCTGTCGCTGCCGTACGTCTACGGCTGGGAGGGCGGCGGCGCCTCGTACGCGCTGCACGTCGACGTGGACCGGCTCGGCGTACCCCGCGACCTGATCCACGAGGCGGCGCGGACGCTGCCGGGCAGCCCGATGTACGACCTGGTGCGGGATCACGTCACCCGGATGACCACGCAGGCCGACCCGCTCGCCGCCTCCGCTGCCGCCGCCGAACTCGGTGCCGCGTCGGTCGAGCTGATGCGGGCGCTGGTGGTCTCCGCCGCCGGCAGCGGTCGCCTGCTGCGCGACACCGTCGAGTCCTCGATGTCCGCGCGGATCCAGGCCTACGTCCGCGCGCACCTGCGCGAGCCCGACCTGACCCCGGCCCGCGTCGCCGCCGCAAACGCCATCTCGCTGCGTGCCCTCTACAAGCTGTACGAGGAGATGGGCCAGAGCCTGGAGCAGTCGATCATCGAGCAACGCCTCCAGGGTGCCCGCGCCGAGCTGACCGCCTCGCACCGGCGGTACACCTCCATCGCGGCGCTGGCCCGCGCGTGGGGCTTCTCCAGCCCGAGCTTCTTCTCGCACCGTTTCCGGGCGGCCTTCGGGCTGACCCCGCGACAACTGGCCGCGACGAGGCCGACCACCCGTACCCCGGAACCGGCCCGCTCGCGCTGAACAGTGTGCCGTCAGGCGCAAGAACCGTGCGTCGACACGAAACCCGGCCCGCGCGATCGGTGCGACATTTCTCCCCCAGGCAGCGAAAGGACGGCAGGATGCCCTTCGTCACGACCGCGGACGGCGCGGAGATCTTCTACAAGGACTGGGGTACGGGACGGCCGGTCGTGCTCAGCCACGGCTGGCCGCTGAACTCCGACAGTTGGGAGGCACAGGCGCTGTTCCTCGCCTCGCACGGCTACCGGATCGTGGCACACGACCGGCGCGGGCACGGGCGCTCCACCCAGACCTGGCACGGCAACGAGATGGACACGTACGCCGACGACCTGGCCACCCTGGTCGACGCGCTCGACCTGCGTGACGTGACGGTCGTCGGGTTCTCCACCGGCGGGGGAGAGGTGACCCGGTACATCGGCCGGCACGGCACCTCCCGGGTGGCGCAGGCGGTGCTGGTCTCCGCCGTACCCCCGCTCATGCTGCGCACCGACGACAACCCGGACGGCGTACCCGGGGAGGTCTTCGACGGTCTGCGGGCCGGGTCGCTGGCGGACCGGTCGCAGCTCTACCGGGATCTCGCCGACGGTCCGTTCTTCGGCAACAACCGGCCGGGAGCGGCGGTCTCCGTCGGCATCCGGGACGCGTTCTGGCGGCAGGGCATGCAGTCCGGACACCGCAACGCGTACGAGTGCATCGCGGCCTTCTCGGCCACCGACTTCCGTGGCGACCTCGCCCGGTTCGACGTGCCGACGCTCGTCGTCCACGGCGACGACGACCAGGTCGTGCCCTTCGGCGTCGGCGGCAAGGCGTCCGCCGCCCTGATCAAGGACGCCAGGCTGATCGTTTACCCGTCGGCGCCGCATGGCATCACCGACACTCACAAGGAGCAGCTCGGCCAGGATTTGCTGGCCTTCCTGAAGGAGTACGACGCATGAGCACGATCGTCCTGGTGCACGGTCTCTGGGTCACCTCGCGCAGCTGGGAACACTGGGTGCCGTACTTCGAGGCGCAGGGGCACACGGTGCTGACGCCGACGTACCCGGGCTTCGAGGTGGAGGTGGAGGCGCTGCGGGCCGACCCGACGCCGATCGCCACGGTGACCGTGCCGGAGACCGTCGCGCACCTGGAGAAGGTCATCGCCGCGCTGCCGGAGAAGCCGATCATCATGGGTCACTCCTTCGGCGGCACCCTGACCCAGCTCCTGCTCGACCGGGGACACGGCGCGGCCGGTGTCGTGATCAACTCCGCGCCGCCCGAGGGTATCCGGGTGAACCCGCCCTCGCAGATCAAGTCTCTCTTCCCGATCCTCAACAACCCGGCCAAGCGCCACCGTGCGGCCGGTTTCACCCCGGAACAGTTCCATTACGCGTTCACGAACACGTTGCCCGAGGAGGAGGCCCGCGCCGCCTACGACCGCTACGCGATCGCCGCGCCGGGAAGCTGGGTCTGGTCGTACGGGCTGCTCGCCAACTTCACCCCCGGCAAGCAGGAGACCTGGGTCGACTTCCGCAACGAGGGGCGGGCCCCGCTGCTGTTCATCGCCGGCGGCAAGGACCACATCATGCCGGCCTCGGTGAACCGCTCCAACGCCCACCACTACAAGGCGTCCGGCATCGTCACCGACTTCCACGAGTTCCCCGAGCGTTCCCACTGGACGTGCGCGGAGCCCGGCTGGGAGCAGGTCGCCGACTACGCCCTCGACTGGGCCCAGCGCCACGCCGTCTGAGCCGGTGGGCTCCCGTCGGTACGCCGCCGGGAGCCCACCTCGGGTTACCCGGCGACCAGCATCCCGACGTCGACGCCCAGCTCCGGCGCGCAGTGCAGCAGGAACGCGGGCCAGACGCTGCGGGTCCGCGCCCAGATCCACCCGAGCGCCAACCCCATCACGATCGCGAAGAGACCACCGGCGACGTTGAACCCCCAGACGCCGTCGAGGTCGACGAGGATGCCGTGCCCGGCGCCGAACACCACGCTGGTGAGCACGATGCCCCAGCCGACCGGCGCACCGAGCACGACCCAGGGCGTACCGAAGGCCCGATCGAGCACCGCGAGCATCGCGGCGCGCCAGATCAGCTCCTCGGTCAGGTTCGGGATCGTGGCGTTGAAGGCCAGTCGCTCGGCGTCCACGGTCGTGGCGGCCGACGGATCCAGCGCGACCGCCAGCGCGCTGAGCCCGACGAAGATCCCGAAGACGACGACGATCGTGAGCAGCGCCGGCCGGGCCGAGCCGGGCGTGATCCTCAGGCGCAGGCCCGCCTCGGCCCGCGCCCAGCGGTGCAACATGCCGAACAGGATGGCCAGCCAGAGCAGGTCGAGCACCTTGCCCTGCCAGTGCCGATCGAGCGCGTCGAACACCGGCAGCGGCGCCATCCGGCCGGAGACGGCGGTGAGCAGCACGAGGTAGGCGACCACGGCGACCGCGATCCAGGTGCCGGGTGTACGCGCGACCTGCCGCGCCGCCGTGGCGCCCCGCCGTGCCGCGGTGATCGCGAAGAGGACCAGCAGCGTCGCGAGCAGCGTGCCGATCAGGGCCAGACCCCAGACCGCCGCCACCCCGACGCTCCGGGTGGCCTCACCCAGTCCGTCGGGAACGATCCACGCGTACGCGACGAAGACCACCACGAGCGGCACCAGCACGGGTACCACCCAGCGGCCCGTCTCCGCAGGTCGCACCAGCCGCTCGACGTCCCCCGCGTCCCTCCCCAAGATCCCCATGCGAGTCGACGCTACCCCGCGCCCGCCACCACGAAGCGGTCCGCGGCTCATCGTGGCAGTGTGGCTGGCCGACACGCCGACGTGCGAACAGCCACACTGCCACGATCAGGGGAATCGTGTCGCGCTCCTGGCGCAGAGGGCGATGTCGTACCCCCGCCACGTGGTGGTGAAGAGCGGGCGACAGCGTGGCCATGAGGATCAGCGTCGGCGGGTGGTAGGGGATCAGCAGCACCAGGGCGACACCGACGACCGCCCCGAGGGTCAGGGCCGACAGGCCGGACACGGCCGCTTCGTGCAGGTCGACCGGCTCGGAGGGCATGTCCGGTCGGCGTTTCCAGAATTGTCGCCAGGTGTCGGCGGGAGACCGCCCGGGTGAGGCCCGGGCGGTCTCCGTCGTCGGTGGCGGTTCGTTCACCGGCTCTGTAGCGCCCGGTGCAGGCGGCGGGCCTCGGTCACCAGGCGGCTGGATCCACTTCGGGCGGCCACCTCGGCGAGGCCGGGCACGTCGAGGCGTACCCCGGTGGTGGTGGCGGTCTCGGTGGCCAGGGTGAGCATGTCGATGGTGCCGCGTGGCGGGGTGGGTGGGGTGAGCAGGGCGGGCAGCGTGGCGGCCAGCAGTCGCCATACGGTCGACGGTGCGCCGGCCTGGGCGGCGTCGCGCAGTGGCTCGACGACCCGCGACAGTTTGACCCGTGCGCCGGTGGCCAGGGCGCCGAGTGCCGAGCCGGTGCCCACCGCGTCGAACTGGTCGGCGGCGGCGAGTGTGAGCAGGGCGTCCAGGGTGGCGACGCGGTCGGGGGCGTGCCGGGCGCCGAGGCCGTACGCCATCGCCAGGTCGAGGGCGATCCCGCCGGGGCCGGTGGTCTCGGCGAGCAGCGGCAGCACCGCCGTGCCGTCGCGTTGGTCGAGGTCGGCGGTGTTCGCGACGAGGGGGAGGACGGCGGCGGCGACGACGCCCCGGTGGCCGGGCAGCAGCGAGGGCCACAGGTTCACCCAGCCGGTGTGCTCCACGCCGATCGAGGATGGGTGCAGGGTGAGCAGCCCGTCGGGGTCGGCGTGGCCGTCGGGTGGGCTCAGCTCGACCAGGAGCCGCTCCGGCGGCATGTACGGGTGGTCGAAGTTGTACTGGCCCGTGCGCTTGCGCCGCAGGGTGCTCTGCCGCATCACCGGCTGCGGCAGTCCGCCGTCGCGCAACCAGGCCGCGAGGCGGTCACCGGCCGGGCTGCCCAGCGCCGCCGCCTTGCCGGCGACCGCCTCGTCGGCGTTCGTCGGCAACCGCAGCAGCGCCTGGGTCAGATCCCAGTGCCCGGGCGTACGCGCACCCAGTGCGGCGAGCCGTTCCACCAGGACCATCGGGTCGAGGGTGCCGTTGGCGGAGGTGGGCAGCGCCAGCAGCCCGGTGTGGCCTCGGTCGGTGACGTGTGCGCCGATCTCGACGAGTCGGGCGCGCAGCAGCCGGTGGACCGGGGGCACCCGGGGGTTCGTGCCGACCAGCTCCGGCGTCGACGGTTCGCTGCGGCGGACCGCGGCGAGCAGCGCCTGCCATCGGGACCGGGGCTGGGCGGGCTGCTCTACGCCGGCGCTGGTGAAGACGTCGACCAGCACCTGGCAGAGGCAGAGCGGATCGTGCCGGTGTTCGTTCGCCCACGACCAGTGCCGACGGTTGATCACCGGGTCGAGGGCGGCGCGTACCCGGACGGCGTCGGTGGCGGTGAGCCGGACCAGCCCGTCCAGGATCCGGTCCAGCGACGCGCCGTCGTACTGGGTGCCGAGCAGCGCGGCGACCTCCTCGGCCAGCTCGTCGACGTCGGTGATCGGCTCGGGCGTCGGGGCGGGCGGCGTCGGGGCGGGCAGGTCGTCGCCGCGCGGGCCGGTGACCGCCGCGCCGAGGTCGGGTGACACCGGCGCGACGCCGTGGCGGGCGGCCAGGGTGGTGGCGCGGTCGCGCAGCTCGACGGCGGGATGGTCGGCACCGAGCGCGATCACCTCGGCGATCTCGGTGACCCGGTCGGGATGCTGGCGTGCCAGCTTGTCGAGCCAGGTGAGCTGGGTGCGGACCAGCGCCTTGTCGGGCCGGGTGAGCACCTGGCGGGAGGCGTCGAGGATCGACTCCAGTTCCAGGTCGGGCACCTGACGCAGCGCCTTCTGCGCCATGGTGGCCACCGGCGCGGGCGCGTCAGTGAGCAGGCGCAGGTGATCGGTGGCGTGTGCGGCGACCTCGGCGGTGCTCAGCGAGAGCAGACCGAGCAGGGTGGTGAAGGCGCGCAGCGCGGTCGGTCGGTCACCCCGCAGCAGGCGGCCGAGCGCACCGTCGACGAGTGCCGCCCGGTCGACCACTCCCTCGGCGGCGAGTTGGGCCAGCGCGGTCAGCAGGGCGTGTCGTTGCCGCTTCTCCCAGTCCTTCCAGACCACGTCGAACATCATCTGGGTGCCGATGCCGTCCACCTCGAACAGCCGGGGCAGCATGGCCGGCAGGAACGGATCGTCGCGCAGGCGGTCCGCCACCGGGGTCGGGGCACCTCGGCGGCCCCGGTCCGGGAACTGCACGGCGGTCAGCCACTGCTGCACCGAACGGTCGTCGGTGGGCGGTGGTGATCCCTGCGCCTGCAACAACGCGGCGACGAACTGCCACCGGTCGACCCAGGACCGTTCGCTGAACCGCGCGGCCACCCGGTAGGCCAGGTCACCGAGCCAGGTGACACCACGGTCCTCGGCGACGGCGAGGACCAACCTGGCGGCACGGGTGCCGTCCACCGGCACCGAGGCGCGCCCGAGGATCGCGGCGGCCTGGGCAGCGGTCGGCAGGCAACCGACGACGGCGACCGCGAGCGCGGTGCCCGGTCCCGAGGTCCACCAGGTCTCCCTGTCCCGCTTCTTGAACCAGGCGGTCAGCCCCACGCCGATCTCCCGGCGGCGGGGCTCGGGCAGCCCGGCCAGCGCCTCCGCGACCTGCTCGGCGGAACCGTTGCCGACCAGGTCGAACAGGTCGCTGGTGCCGCCTTCCGCCAACTCCCGCCGACGTCGCGGCATGCTCGTGATGATGTCGACCTGCGTAGGACGCCTCACACCCGCTCCTCGACCCGGTTGGTGACCATCATGCGGGCGGCCAGGGCGTGCCGGCACGGCCCCCGTTGCCCCCGATGCTTTGCCCACCAGGGGCAGGTGCAGGTGAGCGCGCCGTCGGCCAGCAGCCGGACCCGGTAGACATGGTCGCCGCTGCGGATGGTGGCCGACGCGCCGTCCGCCTGCACCGCCCCCGTGTCGAGCTGCACCGCCCCGGCGTCGAGCAACGCCCGCGCGCCGACCAGCCGGGGATTGTCACGTTCGGCCCGCTCCGCGTCGTACGGCATGACCCGGTGGAAGTACGCCGCCTCGGAGACGTCGTACCCGACGCGGCCGGCGGTGCCGAGCTGCGCCAGCGCGCCCCGGACCCGGTCGACGTCGATGCCCGCCTCGGCGGCCAGCCGGTCCACGTCGACCGTCGGGTCCCAGGAGAGCAGCGCGGAGACCAGCTCGGCGTCGTCGACCACGTCGTCACCGGCGAGCGCGGTGAGTGCCGCTCCCTCGCCGGAGAAGCCACGGTAGGGCTCGGGGGAGAGGGTCAGCGAGAGCCGCAGCGCCCCGGTGTCCAGCTCCCACACGCTGGGCAGTGGCGCGGAACCGGCCCGCACCGTCGGGCCGTACACCCGGAGGGTCTTCGCGAAGCGCAGCATCGGGTGCAGCGCGACCAACCGGCTCGGCCCGGCCAGGCAGACCGCCCCGGGGACCGGGCGTGAGGTCAGCCGCAGCGAGCGGCCGGCGGGCACCACCCACAGCACCGAGCGGCTGCCGCCCTTCGGCAGTCGTCGCAGGAACGTGGTGGCCTCGGCCGCCGACAGCTCCGCGCGGGGCTCGAAGCGGGCGGCGAGCACCTGCACCTCGGCGAAGCCGCGCAGCCAGCGCTTCGGCAGCGGGACCTTCTTCTCGACCACCTCGCCGTCCATCGTCGAGACGGTCAGGTCCTCGGGGCCGACCGACAGGTGCAGCGGATCCAGCCCGCCGACCCGGGACAGCGCCTCGCGCAGCGGCGTGTTGACGTCCACGTTGGTGGTGCCGTGCTCGACCACGTCACCGTCGAGGCCGTCGGGCAGCGCGTCGAGGCGCGCGTACACGCCGCAGCAGCCGGAGAAGGACTCGAAGCGCAACCGGTCGCGGCTGCCGGTGACCACCGGGTCGAGGCTGGCCACGTCGACCGGCCGGTGGTAGCGGGTGCGGGCGACCTCGGCGACCGCCAGCAGGCCTACCGCCGCCGCCTGCGGTGTGGTCAGGAAGCCACGGAAGAAGCGGGGATTCGGGGTCGGCCCGCCGCTGGTCTGGAGGGCGAGTGCGCCGCCGCCGAGCGCGGAGGGGGCGAGATACCGGTACGTCTGCACTGCGTTCACGCCGTCGCACGCTAGAGCACGCCTGCGACACGGACCGGGTGAGCGCCGGTTTCGTCACCCGTGACCGGTACCGTCCGCCGCATGTACACGACCCAGGTCACCGCGCACGTCGCGGCACCGCGTCCGGCGGTCTACCGGGCCCTGCTCGATCCCGACGCGGTCGCGGTGTGGCGGGCGCCGGAGGGCATGACCGGCCAGGTGCACCACTTCGAGGCACGCGAGGGCGGTGCGTTCCGGGTGTCGTTGACCTACGACGCGCCCGACGCCACCGGCAAGACGACGGCGCACACCGACACCTACCACGGCCACTTCCGCCGGTTGGTGCCGGACGAGGTGGTGGTGGAGGTCCTGGAGTTCGAGACCGACGATCCCGCCCTGCGCGGTGTCATGACGATGACCACCACGCTCACCGACGCCGACGGCGGCACCGACGTGCGCGTGGTGCACGAAGGCGTACCGGACGCCGTCCCCGCCGCCGACAACGAGACCGGCACCCGGATGTCGCTGGCGAACCTCGCCCGCCTCGTCGAGACGGGCGAGGCACACCGGTAACCGGCGCGGGTGCTGCGGTCAGTGGACCGCGACGGCCAGCGGTTTCGCGTCGGGCTCCGGGGCGTCGAGCTGCCTCGGCCGCACCACGAGGTGCAGCACGACCAGCGCCGAGGCCATGCCACCGGCCACCACCAGCGACATCGCCACCGCACCGTTGCCGAGCACCCCGACCATCGGCGCGGCCACCGCGCCGACGCCGAACTGCACCGAGCCGAGCAGCGCGGAGGCGGTGCCGGCGGCCTCGCCGTGCCGGGTCAGCGCCACGGCCGGGGCGTTCGGCAGCGCCAGGCCGGCGGCCGCGAGCACCGCCCAGAGCGCCGCGAGCAGCGCCGGCAGGCCACCGAGCCCGGTCGTGGCCAGACCGAGCAGCACCAGACCGGCGACCGTACCCGCCAGCAGGGCGCCGGCCAGGATCCGCTGCGGCGGATAGCGCCGCAGCAGACGTACGTTGGCCTGGGTGGCCGCGATCAGGCCGATCGAGCCCGCGCCGAAGGCGAACCCGAACTGCTGCTCGTCGAGGCCGTACTGCTCCTGGAGGACGAAGGAGGAGCCGCTGACGTAGGCGAAGATCGACGACATCGCCAGCCCGGCCACGAGCACCAGCCCGACGAAGGGCCGGTCGTGCAGCAGCGAGCGGTAGAGGCGGGCGGTGGACACCACCCCGCCGCGCTGGCGGCGGGCCGGCGGCAACGTCTCCCGCAGGCCGAAGACGGCGACCAGCATCAGCAGGACGCCGAAGACGGCCAGCGCGGCGAAGACACCCTGCCACCGCGTCCAGCGCAGCAGTTCGCTGCCGAGCGTGGGCGCGAGCACCGGAGCGGCTCCCATCACCAGCAGCAGGCGGGACAGCACCTGCGCGAAGGCCCTTCCGCTGAACAGGTCACGGACCACGGCCATGGCGATCACGGCGGCGGCTGCGGCGCCCAGGCCCTGGAGGACCCGTAGCGCGCCGAGCACGGCGACGTTCGGGGCGAGCGCGCACAGCACCGAGGCGACGATGTGCAGCGCGGTGCCGGCGATCAGCGGCGTGCGCCGACCGACGGCGTCGGAGAGCGGGCCGATCAGCAACTGGCCCAGGGCGAGCCCGACCAGTGTGCCGGTGAGGGTCAACTGGACCGCCGCCGAGCTGGTGCCGAGGTCCTCGGCGATGGCCGGCAGCGCCGGAAGATACATGTCGATGGTCAGCGGCCCCACCGCGATCAGGGAGCCGAGGACGAGGATGAGCCGTACGCGTTGCCGGGGGCTCATCAGGTCGCCCGGCATCAGCGCGCCCGGCGGCGGGGCGCTCATCGGAGGATCTCCGGCCGGTCCGGACGCTGAGCAGGCAGTGGTGCGACGGTCATATCTGGCTCCAACCCGCGACCGGCGTGCTGATTCCCGGTCGACGTATTGGTAACGCAGCTCACAGCCGGTCGGGCGTGGGTGACCATCCGGTCGTCGGGTGCGGGCGGGCCGTCGCGCCGACGGCCCGCCCGACCGTCGTCACTACCCGATCAGCGACCGGTGGACCTGCTGCTGCGAACCCTGCACGAAGAGGTGCACGTGACCGCCGTAGACGGTGGTGCCGGGCGCCGAGACCAGGTCGACCGGGCGGGTCGCCGCCGACCATCGCGACCAGGTGGAGGTGTTCAGCGTGTACGCGGCGGTGCGGACCGTGCCGGAGTCGACGTCGCTGACGTACAACCGCAGGTCGCCGCCGTACACCTCGGCGGCCGGGCCGGACGGCGTACCCGCCGAGCCGGGCACTGTGGACCAGGTCGTCCAGGCGTCGGTGGACAGGTCGTACCGGACGGTGCGGAGGGTGTCGACCGAGCTGCGGACGAACACCCAGAGCCAGCCCCCGTAGACCGCGGTGGTCGGCGCGGAGGTCGCGCCCTGGAGGCCCGCCAGCGTAGACCAGCCCGACCAGGTGCCGGTGCTCTGGTCGTACCGGACCGTGCGCAGGACGCCCGGCGTTGCCCGGACGAACAGGTGCAGGTGACCGCCGTACACCGCGACAGCCGGCTCCGACGTGGTCGCGCCCGACCCGGGCACCGTCGACCAGGCGGACCAACTCGCGGTCGTCAGCGAGTAGTGGGCGGTCCGGATGGTGCCCGCCGGCCCCCGGACGAAGACGTGCAGCCCGTCGCCGTAGAGGATCAGGGCCGGGGCGGAGGCCGCCTGGGCCAGGCCCGGCACGGTCTGCCAGCCCGACCAGGCCGCGGTCTGCATGGAGTACCGGTTGTGCACCACGCTGTCGCCGGGGCCTTCGGCGACCAGGTGCACGTCCCCTCCGTAGACGGCGGCTGCCGGCCGGGACAGCGCGGGGGTGGTGCCGGGCACGGTCGTCCACCCCGGGGGTGACGACATCTGTGTCGGGGCGGCGCTGGCCGGTGCGGCGGACAGCACCGTGCCGACGAGGGTGAGGGCGAGCAGGCGGCTGACCAGCCGTGCGCGACGCATCGAGAACATGTACGACTCCAAGATGGACGGTGGCGGAAGCATACCGTCGTCAGGCGGCTCGGATGAGGTCCGCGGCGCGCCACGCCAGTGCCATCACCGGTGCGTTGAGATAACCGCTGACCAGGGTCGGCAGCACCGAGGCGTCCACCACGCGCAGGCTCGCGACGCCCCGTACCCGCAGCTGCGGATCCACCACGAAGTCGTCGCCCGGCCCCATCGCGCAGGTGCCGACCGCGTGGTAGCCGCAGTATCCGAGCGCCAGCCCCGCCTGGATGATCTCGTCGTCCTCGCGGACCGCCGGGCCGGGCAGCGTCTCCATCGAGATCCGCTTGGCGATCGGGCCGGTGGCGAAGAGTTCCCGGGCCCGCCGGAAGGCGTCCACGGCCACCCGCCGGTCGTGCGCCGCGTCGAAGTAGCCGGCGACGATCCGGGGCGGAGCCTCCGGGTCGGCGGAGGTGATGGCGAGGCTGCCCTCGCTCTCCGGCCGGGTCACCGTGACCTGCGCCATCAGCCCCGACTCGGCCTCCAGCTCCAGCGCCCGTCCGGGCCGTCGGGGTGCCGCCGAGAAGGGCGCGACCAGCAACTGCGCGTCCGGATGCCCGGCGGAGGGCGTGGAGCGGAGGTACGCGCCGACGTCGTACACCGGCAGGGCCAGCGGACCCCGGCGGGTCAGCAGGTAGCGCAGCATCTCCCGACCCTGCCCGAGCGGCCCGCGCAGACGCGGGTTGTAGCCGACCCGACCGGTCAGCCGGAACTGGATCGGGGTGGTCCGGTGCTCCCGCATCCCGGCACCGACCCGGGGCCGGTCGAGCAGCACGTCGACCCCGGCCTGGCGCAGCGTGTCGGCCGGGCCGATCCCGGAGACCTGCAACAGGTGCGGGGTGGCGATCGCCCCGGCGGCGAGGACCACCTCCGCCCGGGCCCGGAAGTCGACCGGTTGCCCGCTCCGGTGCGCGTGCACGCCGACGGCGCGACCGTTCTCCACGATCACCCGGCGGACCACCGTGTTCACCGCGACGTGCAGGTTGGGCCGATGCCGGACCGGGTGCAGGAAGGCGTCGGCGGCACTGCTGCGGCGGCCGTCGCGGATGGTGGCCATCAGGTAGCCGATCCGCTCCCCGTCACCGGCGTTCAGGTCGTCCGTGCGGTGCCAGCCGAGTTCCTCCCCGGCCGCGATGGTCTCCTCGCTGACCTCGTCGGTGGCGGTGGCGGTGGAGAGCCGCAACGGGCCACCGGCTCCGCGTACGTCGGAGGCACCGAGCGGGTTGTCCTCCAGCCGCTTGAAGATCGGCAGCATGGTGTCCCAGCCCCAGCCGGGGTTGCCGAGGCGTTCCAACTGGTCGTAGTCGAGCCGGTCGCCCCGGGCGTACACCATGCCGTTGATCGAGCTGGAACCGCCGATCAGGCGTCCCCGCTGCCAGATCTCCTGCCGGCCGGAGCGCACCTCGGCGGGGTAGTGCCAGGCGGTGCGCCGGTCGTCCATCAGCCGGCTGAAGCCCTTGGGGATGCGCACCCACGGGCTACCGTCCCAACCGCCGGCCTCGATCACCAGCACCCGGACACCGGGGTCCTCGGTCAGGCGGTTGGCCAGTACGCAGCCGGCCGAACCCGCGCCGACCACCACATAGTCGTACTCCGTCATGGGGAACCCTCCGGTTCGCGGCCCGGCAGCCGACTTACCGTATTGCCTCGGTCACGCAAAGGGAAGAAGTCGTCGATGCGTACCCGAAATCCGTACGCAGAGTGATCGTGCGTCGTGGTGAAACCACCGCGGCGTGCCAGGCGTCATCAGGCTGTACGGACCGACACCCGGACCGGTCGGACGGGCTCGGGGCGGTAGCCGGAAGGTGGGAGGCCATGATGGTGACGAGTAGGTGGCTCGCCGGTACGGGCCTGGTGGCGCTGGTCGCCGCCGCAGTGGGTGTGTACGGGGTGGCGTCGGCGTCCGAGAGTGCGCCACCGGCGGTCGAGCCGCTGGCGATGGCGGCGCCGTTCGTCGCGGCGACGCCGAAGCCGAAGCCGACGCCGACGCCGACCGTGGAGCCGGTACTCTCCGGCACGCGTCGGGTCACGATCGTCCGGGTCGGCGCGTTCGAGTCCGGGCTGTCGTTGCTCGACGGGGGACGGCTGGCCGAGGTGGACGACGACCGGGGACGGCAGGTGTTCGTGCCGACCCCGCTGGGCGGGCAGGAGTACCTCATCAAGTCGTACTACGGCGGCGGCACCGGGCAGCCGGTCTGCTGGCAGACGCACAACCCGGGCAACGCCCGACCGCTGGTGGTGCGGGGCGCCACCTGCCGGGCCGGTGACCCGCTCCAGCGGTTCGTCATCACCAGGGCGCAGGGTGGCGGTGCCCGCGAGTTCGTGATCAGCAACAGTTGGGCCTACCTGCGGACCACGGCGCGCAACGGGCTGATCCTGGAGGAGTTGGGCGACGCGGCGCCGTTCGACAGCTTCCGGTTCAACGACACCGGGCCCGCGCCACGGCAGGGCTGACGTCCGGCGGGGATGCGGCATGACCAGGAGCGACCGGATCGGCTGGAGACCGTGATCGATGCGCGACGCTGACGAGTTCGACGCCTTCTACTCCGCGTCGGCCCAGCGGGTGCTGGGCCACCTCTACGCCATGATCGGCCGTCGGGCCGAGGCGGAGGACGCGGTGGCGGAGGCGTACGCCCGGGCCTGGGACCGGTGGGCGACCGTCCGCGAGTGCGACAGCCCGGAGGCGTGGGTGCGCAGCGTCGCGTACCGGGTGGCGGTCAGCGCCTGGCGCAAGACGGTCAACCGGCTCACGGCCCACCGACGGCACGCCGCCGAGGAGCGCGTCGAGGGCAGCTCGGTCGACCACGTCGCGATCGTGGCCGCGCTGCGCCGCATCCCCGCAGACCAGCGCCGGGTGGTGGTCCTGCACCATCTGGTGGGCCTCAGCGTGGCGGAGATCGCCACCGAGGCGGGCACCAACGTGAACACCGTCAAGACGCGGCTCGCCCGGGGGCGACGCGCCCTCGCCGCCCACCTGGGCGACGACGAGCACCAGGTGACCAGCGGGGGGAGGGGACATGACCGCTGACCGCGAGCTGGACGACGCCCTGCGCGGGTTGGCCCGGCACGGCGGGCAGGGCCGGGTCCACCCCGCCGCCGAGATCCGGCGCCGGGGGGATACCCGACGCCGTCGACGGCACGTCGCGACCGCCACGGTCGGTGTCCTCCTGGTCGCCGCGCTCGGTGCCGGCACCGCCGCCATCCGCCTCGCCGGGCCGCCGCACACCATCCCGGTCGGGCCGGCGGGACCGACCCCCGTCCCGACCACCGGCCCACCCGGGGCCACGCCGAGTCCCGACGTGGTCGGTCCCCCCACCGGCTCGTCGAGTCCGTCCACCACGTCGTCGCGCCCCGCGCCGAATGGCTCTCGGCCGTCCGTCACGGACCCGTCGAGTCCCGCCTCGGGCACCACCGGTGCGCCGCCGGTGGGCACCGGCGGGGTGCTGTCCGGGCAGCGCCGGGCCACCGTCGTGCGGGTCGACGGGATCGGCGGGGTGTCGCTGCGCGACGAGGGTGGTCTCGGCGAGGTCGACGGGGACGAGGGCGACCAGCTCTTCGTCTTCGTGCCGCAGGGCGGGGACACCTATCTGGTCCGGGTCGCCGGGGCGGGGGACACCTGCTGGGAGTCGCGCTCCTCGGGCAGTGCGCCGTTGCGCGTGGTGGGTGCCGCCTGTGATCCGGGCGAGCCGAGGCAGCGGTTCACGATCGTGCGGGACGGGCAGCGGGGCGGCGCGCCCGCGTACGCGATCAGCAACCTGTCCGCGTTCCTCCAGCACTCGCCGACCCGGGGGCTGATCCTCGAGGAGATCGGCGACGCGACGCTGACCACCTATTTCCGGCTGGTCGACAACGGGCCCGCGTCGAGCTGACGAGGCGACGCCCGACCGGGCGCACCGGGTGCTGATCGGGCAACCCGGGGCGCCAATCGGGCGGTCGTTCTGCGCGGTAAAGGGTCAATGACCGTTATGTGCTGCCCGTTCGGGCTGGCTTGCGGGCAACAAACCCACCAGAATCACCCGCATGTGACCGGAGTCACCTGACCGTCCACGGTGTTACAAAAAGACACACACGCCGACGGGAGGTACACAGTGGACGCGAACCAGCGCCGCCACCACATCCTCGCCGTGGCGCGCCGGCAGGGCGACGTCGACGTCCGCGACCTCGCCGTCGAGCTGAGCGTCGCGCCGGAGACCATCCGTCGTGACCTGAGCCTGCTGGCGCAGCAGGGCCTGGTCCGCCGGACGCACGGCGGTGCCTACCCGATGGAGACCGCCCGCTTCGAGACGACCCTGGAGACCCGGGCCACCCGGATGGTCGTGGAGAAGCGACGGATCGCCACCGCAGCCGTGGAACACCTCGGCGACGCCGAGTCGATCTTCATCGACGAGGGCTACACCCCGCAGCTCATCGCCGAGGCGCTGCCCACCCACCGGCAACTGACCGTGGTGACCGCCTCGCTGCACACCGCGGCGACGCTGGCCGCGTACCCGTCGGTCACGGTGCTGTTGCTCGGCGGCCGGGTGCGCGGACGCACGCTGGCCACCGTCGACCACTGGGCCACCCGGATGCTCGCCGGCTTCGTGATCGACCTCGCCTACGTCGGGGCCAACGGCATCTCCCGCAAGCACGGGCTGACCACACCGGACCCGGCCGTGGCCGCCGTCAAGGCCCAGGTGATGGCGGTGGCCCGGCGGGTCGTCTTCGCCGGGGTGCACACCAAGTTCGGCGGGCACAGCTTCTGCCGGTTCGCCGACGTGGCGGACCTCGACACCGTCGTCACGGACACCGCGCTGCCGGCCTCCGAGGCGCACCGCTACTCGCTGCTCGGTCCGGTGGTGCTGCGCGTCTGAGCGCCCCGGCCGACCGTCCCCTCACCCTCACCCTCACCACCACTTCCGGAGGTTCGCTGTGCCCAGAACACGATCTCCGCGCCGATGGCGCGGCACGCTCGCCGTCGGTCTCGCCGTCGCGCTGGTCTCGACCGCCTGCTCCGGAGCAGGCGGCGGGTCGTCCGGCGACGGCACGGCCATCACCGTGCTGATGGTCGGCAACCCGCAGATGGAGGACCTGGCCAAGGTCACCGCCGAGAACTTCACCAAGGACACCGGGATCACCGTCCGGTTCACGATCCTGCCCGAGAACGAGCTGCGCGACCGGGTCACCCAGGACGTCGCCACCCAGGGCGGCCAGTACGACGTGGCCACCATCGGCGCGTACGAGGCGCCCATCTGGGCGCAGAACGACTGGCTGCACGAACTCAGCTCGTACGCCGACGGGGACACCGGCTACGACAAGGGCGACCTGCTCGAACCGATGGTCGCCTCACTCTCCGGCCAGGACGGCAAGCTCTACGCCGCGCCGTTCTACGGCGAGTCGTCGTTCCTGATGTACAACAAGGAACTCTTCGCGGCCAAGAACATCACCATGCCGGAGCGCCCGACCTGGCAGCAGGTCGCCGGGTTCGCCGCCCAGCTCGACGACAAGGACAAGGGGATCTCCGGCATCTGCCTGCGCGGGCTGCCCGGCTGGGGTGAGCTGTTCGCGCCGCTGACCACCGTGGTGAACACCTTCGGCGGCACCTGGTTCGAGAAGGACTGGACGCCGAAGGTCAACGCGCCGGAGTTCACCGAGGCGACCACGTTCTACGTCGACCTGCTCCGCGCGCACGGTCAACCGGGCGCACCGCAGTCCGGGTTCACCGAGTGCCTGAACACGTTCGGCCAGGGCAAGGCGGCGATGTGGTACGACGCCACCTCCGCCGCCGGCACCCTGGAGGACCCCAACTCCAGCACCGTCGCCGGCAAGGTCGGCTACGTGTACGCGCCGGTCGAGAAGACCGACTCGTCGGGCTGGCTCTGGGCCTGGGCGCTGGCCATGCCGAAGACCACCAAGAACGCCGACGCCGCCTGGAAGTTCATCTCCTGGGCGACCGGCAAGGAGTACGAGCGGCTGATCGGCGGCTCGCTCGGCTGGTCCCGGGTACCGGCCGGCAAGCGCCAGTCCACCTACGAGATCGCCGAGTACCGCGAGTCCGCGAGCGCCTTCGCCGACATCACGCTCAAGTCCATCCAGGAGGCCGACCCGGTCGCCCCGGGTGTGCAGCCCCGGCCCGCGCTGGGGGTGCAGTTCGTCGGCATCCCCGAGTTCGCCGACCTCGGCACCAAGGTCTCCCAGGAGGTGTCGGCGGCGATCGCCGGCCAGAGCACCGTCGAACGGGCGCTCGCCGACGGCCAGCGGTTGGCCGAGGAAGCCGCCAGCAAACACCGGTAGCCGCGTGTCGGGGCCGGTCGACCGGCCGGCCCCGACCCTGCCCTGTGAGGCGGATCGATGACCACGACCACCACCACCGACCCGGACGCGAGCCCGCGTCCCGCCGTACGTCCCACCCGGCCGGACCGTAAACAGCGCTGGGCCCGCCGCGCCCCGCTGCTGCCCGCCCTGGTCTTCGCCATCGTGGTGACCCAGCTGCCGTTCCTGTTCACCCTCTACCTGTCCACCCAGAGCTGGAACGCGTTGCGTCCGGGCAGCCAGGAGTTCATCGGGCTGGCCAACTACGCGACCGTGCTCAGCGACGCCCGACTGCGGGCCGCCCTGGTCAACACCGTGGTGCTGACCGCCTCGTCGGTGATCGTCTCGGTGCTGCTCGGCCTCGGCCTGGCCCTCCTGCTGGACCGGAAGTTCCCCGGCCGGGGCATCGTGCGGACCCTGCTGATCACCCCGTTCCTGGTGATGCCGATGGCGGCGGCACTGCTCTGGAAGCACGCCATCTACAACCCGTCGTACGGCCTGATCAACGGCATCGTCGGCGGCAGCACCGACTGGGTGTCGCAGTACCCGATGGTGGCCGTGGTCGCCTCGCTGGTCTGGCAGTGGACCCCGTTCATGATGCTGATCATCCTGGCCGGGTTGCAGGGCCAGTCCCTGGAGACGCTGGAGGCCGCCCGGGTCGACGGCGCCGGACCGTGGCAGACCTTCACCCGGATCACGCTGCCCTACCTGCGGCCCTACCTGGAACTCGGCGCCCTGCTCGGCGCGATCTACCTGGTGCAGACGTTCGACGCGGTCTTCACCATCACCCAGGGCGGTCCCGGGCGGGCCACCACCAACCTGCCGTACGAGATCTACCTGACCACCTTCCGCAAGTTCGAGTACGGCGAGGCCGCCGCAGCCGGTGTGGTGGTGGTGATCGGCACGATCGTCGTCGCCACCTTCGCGCTGCGGTTGCTCTCCAGTCTGTTCCGGATGGAGGACGCGCGATGAGGCGTACCGCTGCCCCGGTCCGGCGCGGGGCGGGCGTCACCGGCGCGGTCTGGACCGTGCTGGCCTGGCTCGCCGGACTGTTGTTCTTCCTGCCGGTGGCATGGATGGTGCTGACCGGCTTCAAACGCGAGGTGGACGCCGCCAGCAACCCGCCGGCCTGGTTCTTCACCCCGGTGCTCGACGGCTACCGACAGGTCTTCGACCGGGACCTCATGCCGTACCTGCTCAACTCGCTGATGGCCAGCGTGATGTCCACGCTGCTGGTGCTGCTGCTGGCCACCCCGGCCGCGTACGCGCTCTCCATCCGGCCGGTCGCCAAGTGGCGTGACGTGCTGTTCTTCTTCATCAGCACCAAGATGCTGCCGGTGGTCGCCGCGCTGCTGCCGATCTACCTGCTGGTGCAGAACCTCGGCATGCTGGACAACGTCTGGACCCTGGTCGTGCTCTACACGGCGATGAACCTGCCGCTGGCGGTCTGGATGATGCGCTCGTTCATGCTGGAGGTGCCGACCGCCCTGATCGAGGCGGCGGCGATGGACGGCGCGAGCCTGCTGGTCACCATCCGGCGGATCCTGTTGCCGATCGTCGCACCCGGCCTGGCCGCCACCGCGCTGATCTGCTTCATCTTCAGCTGGAACGAGTTCTTCCTCGCGGTCAATCTCACCGCCACCAGGGCCGGCACCTCGCCGATCTTCCTGGTCGGCTTCATCACCTCCGAAGGGCTGTTCCTGGCCCGGCTCTGCGCGGCGGCGACGATCGTGTCGTTGCCGGTGGTGTTGGCCGGCTGGATCGCCCAGAAACAACTCGTCCGAGGACTCTCCATGGGGGCGGTCAAGTGAAGGCAGCAGTCATCGTCACGCCGGGTCAGATCAGCGTCGAGTCCGTACCGGACCCCACGCCCGGCCCCCGGGACGTGGTCGTCGAGGTGGCCGGCAGCGGGATCTGCGGCACCGACCTGCACATCATGGACGGCGAGTTCGCGCCCGCGTACCCGATCGTGCCGGGCCACGAGTTCGCCGGCACGGTGGTCGCGGTCGGCGGCGACGTCACCGAGGTCCGCGTCGGCGACCCGGTCGCCGTGGACCCGTCGCTGCACTGCGGCGAGTGCTACCAGTGCCGGCGGGCCCGGGGCAACCTCTGCGAACGGTGGAACGCCATCGGCGTGACCGTCGCCGGGGGAGCGGCCGAGTACGCCCTCGCTCCGGTCCGCAACTGCGTGGTGCTGCCCGAGGGCGTCGCCCCGGCCGACGCGGCCCTGATCGAACCGCTCTCCTGCGCGGTACGCGGCTTCGACGTGCTGCCCCGGCGGCTCGCCGACCACTACCTGATCTACGGGGCCGGCACGATGGGCCTGATGATGCTCGAACTGGCCAAACGGTGCGGCGCGGCCACGGTCAGCGTGGTCGACCCGAACGCCGACCGCCTCGCCACCGCCGTCGCGCTGGGCTGTTCGGCGAGCGCGGCGAGCGCCGACGACCTGGACCGGCCGCGTGGCTGGGACGTGGTGATCGACTGCACCGGCGTGCAGGCCGCCATCTCCGACGGCCTGGGCCGGGTCGCGCCGGCCGGCACGTTCCTCCAGTTCGGCGTCTCCGAGTACGCCACCCGGGTGCCGGTCGAGCCCTACCGCATCTACAACAAGGAGATCACCGTCACCGGCTCGATGGCCGTGCTGCACAGCTTCGAACGTGCCGCCGAACTCTTCGCCGTCGGGGTCCTGGACCCGGCCGTCTTCATCAGCCACCGGTTCCCGCTGGAGAAGTACGCCGACGCGATGGCGCAGTTCCGGGCCGGCGTCGGTCGCAAGATCCAGATCGCCGCCGCGTGAGGTACGCGGCGGCGTCCGAGACCCGCGCGGCTCCTACCGACCCAGCGCGAACGCCAGCACGATCGCGGCGACCAGCGCCAGCGCGGCCAGCACCGCGGCAGCGATCTTCACCTTGCTGTACGGGCGTTCGCCGATCACCTCGCCGGTGCGGGCGTTGACCAGGATCTGGTACGACCGCCCGGCGTGCAGGTAGGCGGCGATCCAGACCGGCAACAGCATCAGCTTGTACGTCACGTCCGAGTAGCTGGTGTCGACGGAGTCGACGCGCTGTTCGTCGCCACCGATGTCGCTGCGGCAGTCACCCTGGATGACCGGCGCCATCCGGGTCTTCGCCGTGGCCAGCCCCGCCTCGGGCTCGGTGTCGTAGCGCAGCGCGTGGTAACCGGCCAGGTAGTCCCCGTGGTACGCGACCGCCTCGGTCAGCGGCCACGGGGCCAACCGGTCCAGCTGCTGCTCCGGCAGGTACCGGGTGGCCGGGACCAGCACGTCGTCGAAGTCCCGCCGGACCGTGCCGCCGGCCGGATACCACCGGGTGTGGCGTACCTGCCGGGTCCGCGTCTCCGCCTTGCCGTCGACGATCACCGTGTACGTCTCGGTGACCCAGTAGTGCTGGCCGCGCTGCCCCCGGTACTGCGACACGGTCCGCGCGTCGAACGTCCAGTGCGGCAGGTACGTGCCCTTGAGCGTCTCCGCCTCGCTGACCTTCTTCAGGCTGTTCGGCGCGAACCAGCGGCTGCGGCACCAGGTGCTCAGAGCCGTCCGCACACCGGCGCGGTCGACCTGGAACGGCAGCACCCCCTCCGGGGCGATGAGGCTGCCCGTCGCGTGGTCGGCCACCAGTGGCGCGGCGCAGAACTGGCACCGCTTGGCCAGCGCGTTGCTCTCGGTGCGGGCACCGCAGCCCGGGCAGACGAAGGTGTACGCGCCGACCTGCGCCGCCGGCTTGCGCGCCAGCGTCGCCAACTGGGCGTACGCGTGCTCGCGTACCTCCCGGCCGGCTCCGGCGATCTCCTGCTGGCTGCCGCAGTACGGGCAGCGCAGCACTGCCGCGCCCGGTGCGTACTCCACCCGGGCGCCGCAGTTGCCGCATCCGAACGCCGGCGGGACGGTCGCGCCGCTCATCGCGGCGGCAGCGGCGGCGGAACGCTGGCCAGCACCGAGGCGAGCTCGGGAAGCTGCCCGGCGGGCTGCCACTGTGCCATGCCGGCCCGCCAGGCCAGCGTCTCCGGGCCCAGCGTGCCGGCGGCCACCTGGGCGGCCAGCCCACCGAGGTCGAACGGGCCCTGCCGCTGCCCGTCGACGCCGATGAACCACTGGGTCTGGGTCGGCAGCGGCGGCGGCTCGGCGCTCGGCGGTGTCGGGGCGTGCGCCGCCGGGGCGTGCTGGGCGGGCGCGGTCTCGCCGGCCATCGTGCGGGCCATCTGCTGCCCCATCGCCATGCCCATGCCCAGGCCGACGCCGGCACCCGCCTCGCCGCCCGGGTTGCGGGCCGCCTCCTCCAACGCGGTCGCGGCCTGGAACTGCGTGAACCGGTCCAGGTCGCCGACCGCGCCCATGCTGGTGCGCTTGTCCAGCGCCCGCTCCACCTCCGGCGGCACGGAGATGTTCTCGATGACGAAGGTGGGGATCGCGATGCCGACATCGGCCAGCTCCGCCGTCAGGACCCCGGCCAGCCGTCGGCCGATGGCGTCCTGGTGCGCGGCCAGGTCCAGCAGCGGTACGCCGGCCGTGGCCAGCGCCCCGCCGAGCCGTCCCACGATGAGCTGCCGCAGGTACTCCTGCACCTCCTCGGTGCGGAACTGCGGATCGGTGCCGACCAGCTCCCGCAGCAGACGCTGCGCGTCCACCACCCGGGCCGCGTACGCGCCGAACGCGCGCAGCCGGACCACGCCGAACTCGGCGTCCCGCAGGATCACCGGGTTCTGGGTGCCCCACTTCATCTCGGTGAACTGCCGCGTGTTGACGAAGTACACCTCGGCCTTGAACGGCGAGTTGAAGCCGTACTTCCAGCCCTTGAGGGTGGAGAGGATGGGCAGGTTGCGGGTCTCCAGGGTGTAGGTGCCGGGCGGGAAGGCGTCGGCGATCTGCCCCTCGTTGACGAACACCGCCGTCTGCGACTCGCGCACGATCAGCTTGGCGCCCATCTTGATCTCGTTCTGGAACCGGGGGAAGCGCCAGACGATCGTGTCGCGGCTGTCGTCCAGCCACTCCACGATGTCGACGAACTCGCCCCGGAGCCGGTCCATGAGTCCCATCGCGTACCCTCCCTGTCGGCCAGGTGATCATCGGCGTCGCGGGCGACCGTATCAACCGGTGACCAGCAGTTCCGCCGGGGTACGTGCGGCGGCCGGATGCCGGACCACCGACCACGGCCGCTCGCCGGTGACCGGATCGGTCCGCAGCCCAGCCCGATCGTGGCTGGTGGGGGCCGGATTCGGTGGGCAACCATGGATGCCATGAGCAGCGCACTTCTCGTCATCGACGTGCAGGAGTCGTTCCGGCGACAGGAGATCTGGGCGGCCACCTCGAACCCGGGCATCGTCGGTCAGGTGAGCCGTCTGGTCGACGCGGCACGCGGCGGGGGCGACCCGGTCGTCTGGGTGCTGCACGCCGAGCCGGGCACCGGTGACGTGTTCGACCCGGCCCGAGGTTTCGTCCGGCCAATGGACGGGTTGCGGCCCGCCGCGGACGAGCCGGTCCTGACCAAGTACGCGCACAACGCCTTCACCACCACCCGACTGCACCAGCTGCTCACCGTCGCCGGGGTACGCGAGCTGGTGATCTGCGGAATCCGGACCGAGCAGTGCTGCGAGACCACCGCCCGGGTCGCGGCGGATCTCGGCTACGCGGTCACGTTCGCCGTCGACGCGACCGCCACCACCCCGATCGCGCACCGGGACGCCCCGGCCGGTCGACCGCTCGCCGAGATCCTCGCCGACCCGCGCACGCTCGGCACCGACGAGATCATCGCGCGCACCGAGTACGCGTTGGCCGGGCGGTTCGCCACCATCCGTACCGTCGACGAGCTGACCGGTGCGGCGGTGACCGTCGCCACGGGCTGAGGCCGTCGATGACCACGGTGGTGTTCCTGCTCGTGCCGCAGGTGCACCTGCTCGACCTGGCCGGTCCGGCGCAGGTCTTCTCCACGGCGGCGAACCAGGGGTACCCGTACCACCTGCGGTACGTCGCCGAGCAGGACGAGGTGGTGACCGCACAGGGGCTGCCGGTGCGCGCCCGCGTCGACTGGCCCGCGTTGGGCCCGGCCGACCTGGTCGTCGTCCCCGGTTGGCGGTCACCGGCCTCGCCCGGCACCGGACGACTGGACACCACGACCCTGGGCCGGCTGGTCGCACACCACGCCGCCGGAGGAACCGTGGTGAGCGTCTGCGCGGGCGCCGACGCCCTCGGTCGCGCGGGGCTGCTGGACGGGCGGCGGTGCACCACCCACCACGAGGTGCAGGACGAGGTGGCCCGTCGGTATCCGGCGGCGACGGTGCTGCGGGACCGGCTGTACGTGGTCGACGACCGGGTGGCCACCTCCGCCGGTATCGCCAGTGGCATCGACCTGGCGCTGCACCTGGTGGCGACGCGCCACGGACCGGCCCCGGCCGCGCGGGTCGCCCGCGAGATGGTGGTGTACGCGCGGCGTAACGGACACGAACGGCAGGACAGCGTCATGCTGCGGCACCGCGCCCACCTCAGCGACGTGGTGCACCGGGCCCAGGACCTGCTCGACGTGCGGTTCACCGAGCCGCTGCCGCTGGGCGAGCTGGCCCAGTCGGCAGGGGTCAGCGAACGCACCCTGACCCGCCTGTTCGGTGCCGCGACCGGGCTCACCCCGCTGCGGTACCAGCAGTTGCTGCGCGTCGAGCGCGCCGAACACCTCATCGGGCACGGCGTCACCGTGGAGGCCGCCGCCCGAGCGGTCGGTTTCGCCGATGCCCGGATGCTGCGCCGACTGCGGGCCCGGACGGCACCCGCCGTCGGCTAGCTGCTCACCGGTGGGCGCCGCTTGACCAGGTGGACGACGCCCTGTGCGGCGTCGACCTCGGTCACCGTGTAGCCGGCCCGTTCGTACATCCCGATGTTGCGGGTGCTGCGGTGGCCGGTGCACAACGCGTGGTGCGTGGTGGTCTCCGGGGCCTGCGACTCGGCGTGCGCGAGCAGCCAGGAGCCGATCCCGCCGCCCGCCTGGTCGGGGGCGACCATCAGGCGGCCGACCAGCCACGCGTCCCCGTCCGCGCGGGCCCGCACCGACCCGACCAGGCGACCGTCGCGGCGCAGGCACCAGATCCGCCAGGTCGACGTGGAGGCGCGCAGATCCGCGAAGGACTCCTGTAACGGCGGCAGGTCGAGGGTGTCGTTGACGATCGCCTCCTGCACCCAGCAGCAGCGCTGGAGCACGAACATCTCGGCCAGGTCCTCGTCCCGGACCTCGGACAGGGTCAGCCCCTCGACCGGCCCGGCGGTGAGCTCCGGGAGCGCGGGTGCCCGCAGCGGACGCAGGGCCCGGGCGACCCGGTCGAGTTCGCGCAGCACGCTCCGCGCGCCGTCGGCCAGCGCGGGGGAGTCGAGCACCCGGCCGTCGCGGGTGTGTTCGGCGAGGCGCAGCGCGACGGTGGCGCCGATCGGCACCATCCGCAGCGTGGTGACGACCTGCTTGGCCATCTGCACCGCGCGGGTGCCGGCCGAGGTGTTGCCGTAGCTGACGAAGGCCACCGGCTTCCACGCCCACTCCTGATAGAGGAAGTCGAAGGCGTTCTTGAGCACCGCCGGCATGCCGAAGTTGTACTCCGGGGTGACCACCACGAACGCGTCGGCGTCGGCGACCCGGCGGCTCCACTCGCGGGTGTGGTCGTGCGCGTACTCGCCGCGTGACGGGTGCTCGGGCTCGTCGAACATCGGCAGCCCGACGCCGGCCAGGTCCGCGACCTCCACCCGGGTCCGGTGCCGGGCGGCGTCCGGCGCGGTGGCCCGGACGAACCAGTCGGTGATGGCCGGGCCGAGTCGGCCGGGTCGGGTGCTCGCGACGATGACGAGGACGCGCAGGGGTGCGGACGGAACGGTCGATGACATGTCAACGAACGTAGCCGGAGTTTCGATGACATGTCAACGACGGGTACGGTGGTGACATGGCGACACCGTGGCTCAGTGCCGACGAGGAGCGGGCCTGGCGGGCGTTCCGGCGTCTGCTCGTCGCGCTGCCCGCCCGCCTGGACCGGGACCTGGTCCGCGACTCGGGCCTCTCCCCGGCCGACTACGAGGTGCTCAGCACGCTGTCGGAGAAGACGGACCGCCGCTGGGCGCTCAAGGACCTCGCCGCCAAGATGGAGTGGTCGCGCAGCCGGCTCTCCCACCACGCCACCCGGATGCAGGCCCGGGGGCTCGTCGCCCGGGAACCCGACCCGCAGGACGCCCGGGGCTGCCTGCTGCGCCTGACCGACGACGGCTTCGACGTGCTGGAACGCGCCGCGCCGCCGCACGTGGAATCGGTGCGAACCCGCTTCCTCGACCACCTCGACGCCGACGAGCTGGCGTTGCTGCGCGACCTCTCCACCCGTATCGCCGACCTGCCGGACTGAACACCACCCGACCGGCGTCGGCGGGTACCGCGCCGTACTTTCGGCCGTACGGTCTCCTGCCGGGGACCGGTGCGGGGGCGGCCCGTGTGCCGATGAGTCGCCCCGCCGCGAGCGACACCATGGCGACATGAAGGCGATCGTTGCGCACCGATACGGCTCACCCGACGTGTTGCGGCTCCAGGAGGTCGACCGGCCGGTCCCGGCCGCCGACGAACTGCTGGTGCGGGTGCACGCGGCCGCGCTGAACGCGCGGGACTGGCACGTCCTGCGGGGCGACCCCTACCTCGCCCGGCTGGCCGCGCCGCAGATGATGGGGCTGCGCGGGCCCCGGCGCGTCATCCGGGGCACCGACTTCGCGGGCACCGTCGAGGCGGTCGGCGCCGACGTCGACCGTTTCCGCCCCGGCGACGAGGTGTACGGCGACACCGGCGACCTGCACGGCGCGTTCGCCGAGTACCTCTGCGTACCCGCCGCGCGGGTCGAGTCGACACCGGCGACGCTCACCGTCGCGCAGGCCGCCGCACTGCCGCTGGCCGGCAACACGGCCCTGCTCGGCGTCCGCGACGTGGGGCGGCTGCGCGACGGGCAGCACCTGCTGGTCAACGGCGCCTCCGGCGGTGTGGGGACGTTCGCCGTCCAGATCGGCAAGGCGCTCGGGGCCACCGTGACGGCGGTGTGTCGGACCCGCAACGTCGACCTGGTCCGGTCGCTCGGCGCGGACCACGTGGTCGACTACACCACCCACGACTTCGCCCGCCTCGGCCGCCGCTACGACGTCCTGCTGGACCTGGTCGGCAACCGATCCCTGGCCGACCTGCGACGCGCACTGGTTCCCGGCGGCACGCTGGTGCTCTCCGGCGGCGGGACCTTCCGGGGCCGACCCGCCCTCGTCGGGCCGATGGCGCTGCTCCTGCGGGCGCAGGTGGCGGCGCGCGTCACCGGTGAGCGGTGGGAACTGCTCGCGACGCCACCGAGCCGGGAACTGCTGGCCGGCGTGCGCGACCTGGTCGAGGCCGGTCTGGTCGCCCCGGTCGTCGACCGCACCTATCCGCTCGCCGAGGTGCCGGCGGCGATGCGGTACCTGGAGAGCGAGCACGCTCGCGCCAAGGTCGTCATCACCGTCTGAGCCGGGATCGGCGGTGCGGTGGGCGCTCAGGCGTGGTGGATCGGGCTGTCCAGCTCGGTCAGCGGACGACCCGAGCCGCCCCAGGACCCGGCGACGATCTCGGCGGCGATGGCCACCGCCGTCTCCTCCGGGGTACGCGCACCGAGGTCGAGCCCGATCGGGGAGCGCAGCCGGGTCAGGGTCTCCTCGTCCACCCCCGCCTCGCGCAACCGGCGCATCCGGTCGTCGTGCGTACGGCGGCTGCCCATCGCGCCGATGTAGCGCGCGGGCGTGCGCAGGGCGACCTGGAGCAGGGGGACGTCGAACTTCGGGTCGTGGGTCAGCACGCAGAGCACGGTGCGCTCGTCGACGACGGTCGCGGCGAGGTACTCGTGCGGCCAGCGCACCACGAGGTCGTCGACGTCCGGGAAACGCTTCCGGGTGGCGAACACCGCGCGGGCGTCGCAGAGCGTGACGTGGTAGCCGAGGAAGCGGCCGATCCGCGCGACGGCGGCGGCATAGTCGATCGCGCCGAAGACGATCATCCGGGGCGGCGGCACGTAGGACTGGACGAAGACCGACACCTCGTCACGGCGCTGCTCGCCGTGCGTACCGAGATGGACGGTGCCGGTGCTGCCCTGGGCCAGCATCCCGGCGGCCTGCTGCGCCACCGCGCGGTCCAGGTCGGAATCGCCGAGGCTGCCGGCGACCCGGTCGGGCCAGACCACGAGCTGGGCGTCCCCGGTCGACGCGGTGGCCACCGGCCGGCCGGTGGTGATCGCGTCGAGCACCGCGTCGGTCTCGGTCAGCGTGACCTCCGGCTGCACCAGGACCTCGATGGTGCCGCCGCAGGTCAGGCCCACGCCGAACGCGTCGTCGTCGCTGACGCCGTAGATCTCGGTCCGCGCCTTGCCGGTCTCGATGGCCTCCCGGCACAGGTCGAAGACGGCGCCCTCGACGCAGCCGCCGGAGATGCTGCCCAGCACCTCACCCTCGGCGTTGACCGCCATGGTGGCCCCCGGCTGCCGGGGCGCCGAGCGCCAGGTGCGGACGACGGTCGCCACGGCGAACGCGACGCCGGCCGCACGCCAGTCGGTCAGTCCGTCCGCGATGTCCCGCATGGTTGCACCATCCGTGGCCGCCGGTGTCGTCGTCAACCCGACCTAAGCAATTGCTTAGGTCGACGTTGACTTTGGAAACGGGCCCGACCAGATTCTGGCGGGACCGCGGAGGAGCGACATCATGCAGGTTCCGGCACCGTTCGAGTACGAGCGCGCCACCAGTGTGGACCAGGCCATAGGTTTGTTGGAACGGCTGGGCGGAACGGCCCGGCTGATCGCCGGTGGGCACAGCCTGCTGCCGATGATGAAGCTGCGCCTGGCCAATTTCGACTATCTGATCGACATCAACGATCTGCACCCGGAACTCGGTTACATCCGACCCGGCCGGCACGAGTTGCGGATCGGCGCACTGACCCGGCACCGTGAATTGCTGGAATCCGCCGAACTGGCCGCCGCATTCCCGATCTTCGCCGACGCGGAGCGGGTGATCGCCGACCCGATCGTGCGCAACCGGGGCACCCTGGGCGGGTCGCTCTGCCAGGCGGACCCGTCGGAGGACCTGTCAGCGGTCTGCACGACGCTGGACGCGAGCTGCGTGATCCGGGGGCCCGGCGGCGTCGAGCGGATCGTGTCGATGGAGGAGTTCCACGTCGGACCGTACGAGACGGCGGTCGGCGAGGCCGAGATGCTGATCGAGGTCCGGCTGCCGGTACGCCCCGGCGGCGGCAGCGCGTACGAGAAGGTCGAGCGCCGGGCCGGCGACTGGGCCGTGGTCTCGGCCGGCGCGGCGATCTGGCTGGACGGCGGCGTGATCTCCGACGCCCGGGTGGGGCTGGCCGCGGTCGGCCCGAACACCACCGGCATCCCGGAGGTCTCGGCCGCGCTGCGCGGGCAGGAGCCCACCGAGAGCGTGTTCGCGCGGGCCGGCGAGATCGCGGCGAGCCAGTGCGAACCGGTCACCGACCAACGCGGCAGTGCCGACTACAAGCGGCATCTGGCCGCCGAGCTGACCAAGCGGGCCCTGCGCCGGGCCGCCGAGCGGGCGAGGAGCTGAGCATGCAGGTCACCATGACCGTCAACGACGTCGAGGTCACCCGGGAGATCGAGGGTCGGCTGCTGCTCGTGCACTTCCTGCGGGACGTGCTGGGCCTGACCGGCACGCACTGGGGCTGCGACACCAGCAACTGCGGGACCTGCGTGGTCTGGCTGGACGGCGAGCCGGTGAAGTCGTGCACGGTGCTCGCCGCGATGGCCGGCGGCCACGAGGTGCGTACCGTCGAGGGCCTTGCCTCCGGCGCCGAGCTGGACCCGGTGCAGCAGGGCTTCATGCAGTGCCACGGCCTCCAGTGCGGTTTCTGCACGCCGGGCATGATGATGACCGCGCGGGCGCTGCTGAACCGCAACCCCGACCCGAGCGAGCCGGAGATCCGCGAGGCGATCTCGGGCCAGATCTGCCGCTGCACCGGGTATTCCACCATCGTCCGATCCGTGCGCTGGGCCGCCGTGCACGAGCAGGCCGCCGCCGCCAAGGTCGTCGAGTCCACCGAATCACCCGCCGCCGGCGAGATCTCCGACGCCGGCCAGCCTGCCGGGAGCCCCGCATGACGACCGTGCACGAACCCGTGGACACGTTCCACGACAACGACCAGAAGCCGGTCGGGTACGGCCGGATGCTCCGCAAGGAGGACCCGCGCTTCGTCCGGGGCCGGGGCCGCTACGTCGACGACGTGCAACTGCCCGGCATGCTGCACCTGGCCATCCTGCGGTCGCCGGTGGCGCACGCCCGGATCGTCTCCATCGACACCAGCGCCGCCGAGGCGTCGCCCGGGGTCAAGGCGGTGGTGACCGGGGCGATGCTGGCCGAGCAGAACCTCGCCTGGATGCCGACGCTCTCCAACGACGTGCAGGCCGTGCTCGCCACCGACAAGGTGCGCTTCCAGGGCCAGGAGGTGGCCTTCGTGGTCGCCGAGGACCGGTACGCCGCCCGCGACGCGCTGGAACTGATCGACGTCGAGTACGACATCCTCGACCCGGTCGTCGACGTGCGCCGCGCGCTGGAGCCGAACGCCCCGGTGATCCGCGACGACCTCGAGGGCAAGGCGAACAACCACTGCTTCGACTGGGAGACCGGCGACGAGGCGGCCACCGAGGCCGCGTTCGCCCGCGCCGACGTGGTGGTCAGCGAGGACATCGTCTACCCCCGCGTGCACCCGGCGCCGATGGAGACCTGCGGCGCGCTCGCCGACTTCGACCCGATCGAGGGCAAGCTGCGGCTCTGGTCCACCACCCAGGCGCCGCACGCGCACCGCACCCTGTACGCCATCGTGGCGGGCATCCCCGAGCACAAGATCCAGGTGATCGCGCCGGACATCGGCGGCGGGTTCGGCAACAAGGTGCCGATCTACCCCGGGTACGTCTGCGCCATCGTCGCCTCGATCGTCACCGGCAAGCCGGTGAAGTGGATGGAGGACCGCTCGGAGAACCTGATCAGCACCGGTTTCGCCCGCGACTACATCATGCGCGGTGAGATCGCGGCGACCCGGGACGGCAAGATCCTGGCCATCCGCACCAACGTGCTCGCCGACCACGGCGCCTTCAACGGCACCGCCGCGCCGGTCAAGTACCCGGCCGGGTTCTTCGGCGTCTTCACCGGCAGCTACGACATCGAGGCCGCCTACTGCAAGATGACCGCGGTCTTCACCAACAAGGCCCCCGGCGGTGTCGCGTACGCCTGCTCGTTCCGGATCACCGAGGCCGTGTACCTGGTGGAGCGGATCGTCGACTGTCTCGCCGACGAGTTGGGCATGGACCCGGCGGAGCTGCGGCTGAAGAACTTCATCCAGCCCGAGCAGTTCCCGTACACGACGAAGACCGGCTGGGTCTACGACTCGGGCGACTACGAGCCGACCATGCGGCTGGCCATGGAGATGGCCGGCTACGCCGAGCTGCGCCGCGAGCAGGAGGAGAAGCGTGCTCGGGGCGAGCTGATGGGCATCGGCATCGCGTTCTTCACCGAGGCCGTCGGCGCCGGTCCCCGCAAGAACATGGACATCCTCGGGCTGGGCATGGCCGACGGCTGCGAGCTGCGCGTACACCCGACCGGCAAGGCCGTGGTCCGGCTCAGCGTGCAGTCGCAGGGACAGGGCCACGAGACCACCTTCGCGCAGATCATCGCCGAGGAGATCGGCATCCCGCCGGACGACATCGACGTGGTGCACGGCGACACCGACAACACCCCGTTCGGTCTCGGCACGTACGGCAGCCGGTCCACCCCGGTCTCCGGGGCCGCCGCTGCGCTGGTCGCCCGCAAGGTCCGGGACAAGGCGAAGATCATCGCCTCGGCCATGCTGGAGGTGTCCGTCGCCGACCTGGAGTGGGAGAAGGGCACCTTCCACGTCAAGGGCGACCCGGGCAAGTCCGTCACGATCCAGGACATCGCCATGCGCGCGCACGGCGCCGGTGACCTGCCCGACGGGATCGAGGGCGGACTGGAGGCGCAGATCTGCTACAACCCGTCGAACCTGACGTACCCGCACGGGGCGTACATCTGCGTGGTGGACATCGACCCGGGCACGGCCCAGGTGACGGTGCGCCGGTTCATCGCGGTCGACGACTGCGGCACCCGGATCAACCCGATGATCATCGAGGGGCAGGTGCACGGCGGCCTGACCGACGGCGTCGGCATGGCGCTGATGGAGATGATCGCCTTCGACGAGGACGGCAACTGCCTCGGCGCGTCCATGATGGACTACCTCATCCCGACCGCGCTGGAGGTGCCCGACTGGGAGACCGGCTACACGGTCACCCCGTCGCCGCACCACCCGATCGGCGCCAAGGGCGTGGGGGAGTCGGCCACCGTCGGCTCACCACCGGCGATCGTCAACGCGGTCGTGGACGCCCTGAAGCCCTTCGGTGTCCGGCACGCCGACATGCCGCTGACGCCGTCGCGGGTCTGGGACGCCATGCGCGGCCAGGCCCGACCGCCGATCTGAGGAGGCGACATGTCGACGACGATCGCCGACCGGGCGAATGCGTTGCGCGCCGCCCGGGAACCGTTCGTGCACGCCACGGTGGTCCGCGCGCAGGAACCGACGTCGGCGCGGCCGGGTGACGACGCGGTGATCCTGCCGGACGGGTCGATCGAGGGCTTCGTCGGTGGGGCGTGTGCCGAGAACTCGGTCCGTGCCGCCGCGTTGGACACCCTGCGCGACGGCAGCACCCTGCTGCTGCGCGTGCTGCCGGACGGCACGGACACCTTCCCCGACACCCCGGGTGCGCGGGTGGTGGTGAACCCGTGCCACTCCGGCGGCGCGGTCGAGATCTTCCTCCGGCCGATGCTGCCGGCGGCGGTGCTGGGGGTGGCCGGCACCAGCCCGATCGGCGCCGCCGTGGCGACGCTGGCACGCTTCCTCGACTTCGAGGTGGTCGAGACCGGTGACTACGCCGGCGCCACGGCCGTGGTGGTGGCCGGTCTCGGCAAGGGCGAGCCGGAGGCGATCCGGGCCGCGCTGGACGCGGGCGTGGGCCACGTCGCGCTGGTCGCCAGCCGTAAGCGGGCCGCCGCGCTGCTGGACGAGCTGACGTTGACCGACGACGAACGGGCCCGCGTCCACGCGCCGGCCGGGCTGGACATCGGTGCGCGTACCCCGCCGGAGATCGCTTTGGCGATCATGGCCGACGTGGTGCGCGCGGTCCGGCGCGACGACCTGCGGCCCCCGGCGGGTGCGCCCGTGATCCGTCCTCAGCAGGCGGTGGACCCGGTGTGCGGGATGACGGTGACCGTCGGACCGGACACCCCGCACGCCCGGGTGGACGGCACGGACCACTGGTTCTGCTGCCCCGGATGCCTCGCGCGTTTCACGGGCGGGTAGCCGTGAACGTGACCGGTCTGGTACTCGCCGCAGGGGCGTCGGTGCGTCTCGGTGAGGCCAAGCAACTGCTGCCGTACCGGGGGCGGACCCTGCTCGACGCGACCCTGGACCTGGCCCGCTCGTGCGGCTTCGGGCAGCTGCTGGTGACCCTCGGCGGCGCGGCGGACCAGGTCCGGGACCGGGTCGACCTGACCGGGTGCGAGGTGGTGGAGAACGCGGCCTTCAGCACCGGGTGCGGCTCGTCGATCAGCACCGCCGTGCGGGCGGTCGACCCGCGCGCCGACGCGCTCGTGCTGCTCCTCGGCGACCAGCCCGGCGTCCGCGCCGACGACGTGCGGCGGCTCGCCGCCACGGACGCGCCGCTCGGGGTGTGCCGGTACGCCGACGGGCCGGGGCACCCGTTCCGGTTCGGCCGGGCGGTCTTCCCCGACCTGGCCGACCTGCACGGCGACAAGGCCGTGTGGAAGCTGCTGCACTCCGGCCGTCATCCGGTGACCGAGCTGCCGGTGGACGGGCCGGTGCCGATCGACGTGGACACCCGCGCCGACTACGATCGACTGCTGACGGAGCAGGCCCGGTGAAGGACGCGCCCGACGTCGCGCGTCGCCTCGACGCCGTCGACTACCTGACCGACGACGGCCTGGCGATGGCGCTGTTCCTGGCCCTGCGAATCGGCAAGCCGCTGCTGCTCGAAGGGGAGCCCGGCGTCGGCAAGACCGCCGTCGCCAAGGCGCTGGCCCGGGCACTGGACACCACGTTCATCCGGTTGCAGTGCTACGAGGGCCTGACCGCCGGTGAGGCGCTCTACGAGTGGAACTACCAGCGGCAACTGCTCGCCATCCGGCTCGCCGAGGCGCAGGGGTCCCGGCTGACCGACGGTGACCTGTTCAGCGCCGAGTTCCTCCAGGAACGGCCCATCCTGCGGGCGGTACGCCATCCGGGGCCGGTGCCGCCGGTGCTGCTGATCGACGAGATCGACCGTGCCGACGACGAGTTCGAGGCGCTGCTCTTCGAGTTCCTCGGCGAGGCCGGCATCACCATCCCGGAACTCGGCACGTTCACCGCGCACACCCCGCCGATCGTCGTGCTCACCTCCAACCGCAGCCGCGAACTGCACGACGCGCTGCGCCGTCGCTGCCTGTACCACTGGATCGAGTTCCCGGAGCCGCACCGGGCCGCCGAGATCGTCCGCCGGGCGGTGCCGACGGCCGCCGAGCCGCTGATCCGCACCGCGACCGAGTTCGTCGGTGCCGTACGCGGCCGGGACCTGGACAAGGCGCCCGGGATGGCCGAGGCCATCGACTGGGTGTCCGCGCTGTCCGTGCTCGGTGCCACCGACCTCGCCGGTGACGACGTCCTGCGGACCATCGGCACCATCGCCAAGACCCCCGACGACCGCGTCACCGTGGCCGCCGCGCTCGGCACACTCCAGGAGAGTCAATCGTGAAGCTCAACAATGATTTCGTGGTCAACATCCCGATCGATCGGGCCTGGGCGGTCCTCACCGACCTGGAGGGGATCGCCCCCTGCATGCCGGGTGCCCGTCTCACCGGCGTCGACGGCGACGTCCACAAGGGCAAGGTGAAGGTCAAGGTGGGCCCGGTCGTCTCCGAGTTCGCCGGCACCGCGCAGTTCGTCGAGAAGGACGACGCCGCGTACCGGGCGGTGATCGACGCCAAGGGCCGCGACGCCCGCTCGGCGGCGAACGCCGCCGCCGTGGTCACCGCCGCCCTGCGTCCCGACGGCGACCGGACCCTGGTGAGCGTCGACACCGACCTGCGGATCTCGGGCAAGCTGGCCCAGTTCGGCAGCGGCATGATCAAGGAGGTGTCGGGCAAGCTGCTCGCCCAGTTCGTCACCAACCTGGAGGCCAAGCTGGCGGCCGAGGAGGCCGGCACCGCCGCACCCGCCACCGAGGCGCCGCCCGCCGCCGCACCGGCCACGGTGGACGCCGCGCCCGCCTCGGCCACGTCGCGCCCCGCGCCCGCCCCGACCGACGCCGCAGCGGCGACCGACGCGTCCGCGGCGGCGGGGGAGACCGTCACCGCCGGGGCGCACCCGAACCCGGTGGACCTCGCCCCTGCCACCGAAGCCGTCGGCACCGAGGCGACCGCCGGCGGCGGGGACCCCCTGCGGACCGCGACCGCTGCCCCCGCCGCCGCGACGACGACCACCGGGGACGCCACGACCACGCGGCAGACCGTGGTCGCCGAACCGGCATCGGCCCCCGTCGCACCGGTGACCCGGGGCGCCGCCGCGCCGACTCCTGCCGACAGCGACGACGACGAGGCGCTGGACCTGCTCAGCATCGCCGGTGGGTCGATCACCAAGCGCGTGGTGCCGCTGGTCGTCGGTCTCGTCGTGGTCGGCGCGGTGATCGCCTGGTTGATCGCCCGCAGGTGACCGCAGGGGTGCTGCGCGGCGTCGACCGCGCCGCGTTCGCCGTGGCGCTGGCCGACCGGTTGCGTCGTGCCGGCGTACCGGCCGGGCTCACCCAGGTCGACGACTTCGTCCGCGCGATCGTCGCCGCGCCCCCGGCGGACCGGTCGACGCTGTACTGGAGTGCCCGGGTCAGCCTGGTGCGGCGGCACGCCGACCTGGCCACCTTCGACGCCGTCTTCCAGGCGGTCTTCGCCGACGCGCCGCCGCTGCCGGTGACCCGTGCGGCGGCGACCGGGCCGGGTCGTCGCGACGAGGTGCACGTGCCGCTGCCCGCCGACACCGACAGCGCGGGTTCGGGCGGCGGGCTGCCCTGGGCGACGCTGCCTCCGGCGGTGGCCGAGGCGGAGGAGTCCGACGCGGCGCTGCGCCTGCCCGAGCGGCGTCCGGCCGCCCTCGCCGGGCTCGCCGACCGGCCGTTCGAGGACCTCGACGACGGGCAGGTGGCGCTGCTCGGCGAGGTGTTGCGGGCTGCCGTGCGCCGCTGGCCGACCCGGCGTACCCGGCGGCACCGGGTCAGTCCGGCCGGACGGCGGATCGCGCTGCGACCGACCGTGGCGCGGGCCCGCCGCACCGGCTGGGAGCCGGTGGAGGTGGTACGCGAACGGCAGGTCCGCCGACCGCGCCGGGTGGTGCTGCTCTGCGACGTCAGTGAGTCGATGCGGGCCCAGGCGACCGCCTACCTGCACCTGATGCGGGCGTTCGCCACGGTCAGCGACGCCGAGGTGTTCGCGTTCGCGACGACGCTGACCCGGCTCACCACCGTGCTGCGGCACTCCTCGCCGGTCGAGGCGGTGGACCGGGCCGGCGTGGCGGTGACCGACCGCTTCGGCGGCACCCGGATCGCCACCAACGTGCGGACGCTGCTCGCCTCCCACCACGGCGATCTCGTTCGCGGTGCCGTGGTGGTGATCGGGTCGGACGGGTGGGACAGCGACCCGCCCGACGACCTCGCCGCCGCCATGGCCCGGCTGCGCCGTCGGGCGTACCGGATCGTCTGGTTGAACCCGCGTGCCGGCGCACCCGGTTTCGCCCCCCGGGTGGCCGGCATGGCCGCCGCGCTGCCCTACTGCGACCGGCTGCTGCCGGCCGGTACGTTCCAGGACCTGCTGGACGCCGCCGGTCAGCTCCAGAGCGTCACGTGGACCGCCGGCTTGAAGTGACCCACGCTGACGCCCGCGCCGCGCATCATCGCCTGGATGGCGCGGGAGGTGGAGGCGAACCGGGACAGCTCCGCGGCGGCCGAGGGCGCACCCGCACTGGACAGCAGCAGCGAGTGCCAGCCGTCCTCGACCGGGGTGTGCGGCCCGGCCAGCAGCAGCAGGTCACCGCTGCGGACCTCGGGTGCGACGGTGAACGCCAGCGCGGGCGCGATGCCCTTGCCCCGTTTCGCCTCGCCGAGCGCGGCGGCGTGGCTCTGGAAGATCTGCTGCCGGTCCTCGGGCACGGCGAGTCGGCGCAGCATCGCCGGCACCGCACCCAGTTGGGCGGTGCCCGAGGGGCCGAGCAGCCAGGTCTGCTCGCGCAGTTGGGCCGCCGACGCCCGCACTCCGGCCAGCGGATGCTCCGGTCCGACGACGGTCACGAGCCGGTAGTTCATCACCGGCCGGCAGGTGATCGCCGGGTCGACCACCGGCGGCTGCGGACCGATCGCGATGTCCACGGCGCGGGTCAGCAGCAGCGTCTCGAAGGAACCCGCGTCGCGCACGCTCAGCTCGACGTCGAGGTCGGCGGCGCGCCGGGTGAACAGCTTGATCAGGCCGGGTGCGGCGAGTTCGGCGAAGAGGCTGCACGCGGCGACCCGCAACATCCGTCGTCCCCGCGCCGCCGCGGTCACCTCGACCACCGTGCGGTCCTGCAGGCCCAGCAGTTCCGAGGCCCGGCTGGCCAGCCGCAGCCCGCCGGGGGTGAAGGCGAGCCCGACGGCGGTACGGGTGAACAACTTGTCGCCGAACTCCTTGCGCAACTGCGCGATGTGCAACGAGACGGCCGACTCGGAGACGTCGAGTTGCGCGGCGGCCTGTTTGACCGAACCCATCCGGACCACCGCGACGTACGCGCGTAGTTGTGCCGGCGTCATCGACGGCGTCCCTCCTGCCACCCCGATCTGACGATCCGGACGGTCCCTCGCAGCGAAACACGATCATGCCCGTTACGCCGCGTCGTCGCCAACCCTCCTGTCGGCCACCATGGTGCCCGGTCGACGGGGCGGGCGGACGAGCCACCCGCCCCGGCCGCCCCCGTCAGAGCCGATAACCGCCGGACACCTCGATGTCCTGGGCGGTGATCCATCGGCCCGCGTCGTCGAGCAGGGCGGCGATGGCCACCCCGATGTCGTCCGGTTCACCGACCCGGCCGAGAGCGGTCTGGGCCGCCAACTGCGGGATCACCTCCGGGTGCCGGGCGAAGGCGTCGCCGGCGATGCGGGTGCGGGTGGAGCCGGGGGAGACCGAGTTGACCCGTACACCCCGCCCGCTCAGTTCCTTGGCCAGGTAGCGGGTCAGCACCACCAGGCCGCCCTTCATGGTGCCGTAGGCGGAGTAGCCAAACTCCAGGCCGGCACCGACGGCGTTGCTGGCGACGTTGACGATCGCGCCGCCGTCGGCCAGCCGGGGCAGCAGCGTCCGGGTGAGGAAGTACGGCCCTCGCAACAGCACCCGCATGAGGTCGTCGAAGAGTTCCTCGGTGGTGTCCTCGAACGTCGCCGTCCGGCTCGCCCCGGCGTTGTTGACCAGGTAGTCGAAGGTGTCCCGCTGCCAGGTGTCGCGCAGCGCGGTGACCACCGCGTCGTGGAAGGCCGGGAAGCGTGTGGAGTCGCCGAGGTCGAGCGGCAACGCGACGGCGCGGCCACCGTCGCTCTCGATGCGCGCCACCGTGTCGTGCGCCCCGGTCGGGTTGTTCTGGTAGGTGAGGATCACCCCGGTGCCGCGTCGGGCGATCTGGAGCGCGGCACTCTGGCCGATGCCGGAACTGCCGCCGGTGACGATGGCGATACGCATGGTCAGTGGTTCCCTTCGTCGGAGCTCAGCACCCGGGCGAGCCAGTCGGTGCGGGTACGGCGGGCCGTGGTGGAGATGGCGGCCTGCGGCAGGATCGCGTCGAAACCGTGGCAGCCACCCGCCCACACGTGCAGTTCGGCCTGACCACCGGCGGCCCAGATCCGGCTGGCGTAGTCGACGCTCTCGTCCCGGAAGACCTCGGCCGAGCCGGCGTCGACGTAGGTGGTGGGCAGTCCGCCCAGGTCGTCGGCGAGCGTCGGCGACACGTACGCGGGCACCGGTCGATCGGTCTCCTCACCCAGGACGCAGCGCCAGCAGAACTCGTTCGACTCGCCGGTCCAGACACCGGGTCCACCGGAGTACTGCCGGCTGGAGGTGGTGTCGTTGCGGTGGTCCAGCATCGGGCCGATGAGCACCTGGGCGGCGATCGGCGGAGTGCCGAGGTCACGGGCCATCAGGGTCACCCCGGCGGCCAGGCCGCCGCCCGCGCTGGCCCCGGCGACGACCAGGCGGGCCGGATCGATGTGCAGGTCGGCGGCGTGCGTGGCGGTCCAGAGCAGACCCTGGTAGCAGTCCTCGACGAGGGTCGTGCCGGTCACCTCGGGCGCCAGCCGGTAGTCCACCGAGACGACCACGGCACCGAAGCGGTCCAGCCATTCGAGCGGGATGTCGAGTTGGGCGTAGCGGTCGCCCAGGACCATCCCGCCGCCGTGGATCCAGTAGACGCACGGTGCCGGTGCGCCGTCGCTGCTCCCGGCGGGGCGCAGCACGGCGAGCGGGATCGGGGTGCCGTCGGCGGCCGGGACGGTGATCTCCTGTCGGTCCACCGACACGCCGTCGAGCAGGGTTTCCACGGGGGTGGTGGCGTAGGGCCGGATCTGTTCGAGCACGTCGGCGTCGAGTCGGGCCACCAGCGGCAGGTCGGCGAGCAGTGCCCGCAGGTCGGGGTCGAGGTCGGGGCGGGGCAACGTCATGGCGGGTCCTCGGGTCGGCGGGGGTGGGTGTCGGCTCAGAGGGCGGCTCTACCGCCGACCGGCACCTCGTCGGTGTAGGTCGCCTCGGCGGCGAGCAGCGGTTCGAGTCGCGTGACGAGGTCGCGTGCCGGGGCTGTGGTGAAGAACTCGGCGTGGGCCGCCCGGCTGGTCCAGCCCTCGGTGAGGTGGACGACGTCGGGGTCGCCGGCCGAGCGTCCGACCAGGAAGACGACACAGTCCGGGTGCGTCAGCGCGGGGGCGTCGAGCAGCAGCGCGACCACCTCGTCGCCCATGCCGGGCTGTGCGGTCATGGTGGCGTGGAAGCCGTGGTCGATGGTCATGTCGGTTATTCCTCCAGTGGGGACGCTGTCGATGAGATATCGACTCACCCATACAAGCAGCCGGGGCAGCGAGGACGTTAGAACGATGGTCCTGTGCTCTTGCCTGATCCTCTCGTTGTGGCGAGGATCGTTCTTCTGCTCCAATGGTCCGGTGAGCCTCGACGAGTTACGTGACCTGCTCGACCGCCATGCCCGCCCGGACCAGCACACCGCCATCGACGACCTGTTGATCTCGCGGGTCGGCCGGTCGGGGCCGCCGTCGCCGTCGATGTCGGGCACGGTGCTGGCGCTCATCGCCCAGGGCGCGAAACGACTCGCGACCGGCGACCGGGTGTACGAGTACCGCGCCGGGCAGTACCTCGTCGCCTCGGTGGACCTGCCGGTCACCGGCCAGTTCCTCGGGATCGACCCCGACCACCCGGCGCTCGGCGTCGGCCTGGTCCTGCGTCCGACAGCGGTCGCCGAGGTGCTGTTGCGGGCGGCGCCCGGAGACCTGCCGCCGGTCGGCGGCGGCGCGCCGTCCGGCCTGGCCGTCAGCGACGCACCCCCGGAGCTGCTCGACGCGGCCGTCCGACTGGTACGCCTGCTCGACCGGCCACGCGACGCGACGGTGCTGGCGCCACTGGTCAAACAGGAGATCCTCTGGCTGCTGATGACCGGCGAGCACGGGGCCACCGTGCGGCAGCTCGGTCTCGCCGACAGCAGCCTCAGCCACGTCGCCCGCGCGGTCCGGTGGATCCGGGAGCACTACTCCCGGGCGTTCCGGGTGGAGGATCTCGCCCGGCTCTCCGGCATGAGCGTCTCCGCCTTCTACCGCAACTTCCAGGCGGTCACCGCGATGAGTCCGATCCAGTTCCAGAAGCAGATCCGGTTGCAGGAGGCCCGGCTCCTGCTCGCCACCCGTCCCGACGACGTCACCGGCGTCGCCCGGCAGGTCGGCTACGACAGCCCGTCCCAGTTCAGCCGCGAGTACCGCCGCCAGTTCGGCCTACCGCCCCGCCAGGACGCCGCCCGCCTGCACGGCGAGCTGGGCCAGCTCGCGCCGACGCCCCGCCGGGTCCCCACGGCCGCCGGACTTCTTCCGTAGGGTGGCGGCATGGCGGTGCCACGGGAGCAGCGGACCGTGTTCGGCGAGGTCGCCGACGCGTACGAGCGGAGCCGGGCGGACTATCCGGCCGCGCTGCTGGACCTGATCACCGGGTACACCACCCGCACACCGGCCGAGGTGGTGGAGGCGGGCGCGGGCACCGGCAAGGGCAGCGCGTTGCTGCGTCGTCTCGACGTACCGCTGACCTGTGTCGAGCCGGATCCGGCGATGGCCGCGCTGCTGGCGCGGCGCTTCACCGGCGACGACCTGGTGTCGGTGGTGGTCGGCCGGTTCGAGGACTGGCGTCCGCCGCCCGGCGGAGTGGATCTGGTGGCCAGCGCGCAGGCGTGGCACTGGGTGGACCACACCCGACGGACCGACATGGCCGCCGAGGCGCTGGCACCCGGCGGGGTGCTCGCGATCTTCGGGCACGACTACGGGTTCGCCGACGTGGGACTGCGCACCGCGATGGACGCGGTCTACCAGCGGTACGCCCCGGAGATCGCCGACCTGCCCGGACGGCCGGTGCACACCCGGCACCCGGGCGCGTTCGATCCGCAGGAGCTGCGTACGGCACCCGGGTTCACCGACGTCACGCACGAGCGGGTGGTGACCGTGGTGCCGTACGACACCGCGCGCTACCTCACCCTGCTTTCCACCTTCTCGCCGCACCGGATGCTGCCCGAGGCGCAGCGGACCCGTCTGCACGGCGCGCTGGCCGACCTCGTCGACACCCACGGCGGTGTCGTCGCACACGAGCTGACGACCTGGCTGTGGCTGGCCCGACGGTGTGGCCCGGCGGCGGCCGACCGGTCTTGACCCTCGACCCGGTCGAGGGCACATCCTGGTGCGGTGCGGGACATCCGACCCGCCCGGTGCGCCATCCGCCGTCGCGGCCCGCCACCGGTCACGAAGACCAGGAGGAGCAGCCCGTGCCGGAGTCCACGACGGACGTGACGGATGACGTGATGGCCGCCATCGGCGCTGCCGTCGAGACGGGGCACGCCGGGGACCGCGCGGGCGCGCGGGACGCGCTGGAACGCCTCTGGGAGACGATCGGGGCGGACGGTGACGCGCTGCACCGGTGCACCGTCGCGCACTTCCTCGCCGACCTCCAGGACTCGGTCACCGACGAGCTGGCCTGGGACCAGCGCGCTCTGGCCGCGATCACCGATCTCAGCGACGAGCGGGCCCGTCGGTACCACGACTCGCTGCGGGTACGGGCGTTCCTGCCGTCGCTGCGGCTCAACCTCGCCGACGCCCACCGGCGGACCGGCGACGCCGCCGAGGCGCGCCGCCACCTGGCGGCGGCGGTGGCGGACCTCGACGCGCTCCCCGACGACGGGTACGGCGCGATGATCCGGTCGGGTGTCGAGCGGGCCCGGCAGGCGCTCGACGCCGGCTCGACCGCACCGCTGGAGCCCTGACGAGTAGTTGCCCGCACGGCCGTGCGGGCCAGCGGAGGCGTGCGGGGCAGGGGAGCCGGGGCGATGTCGAGGCGTACGCCGCGGCGCGGGGTGACCGCCGTGCCCCGCTCCGGCGACCCCTTGCCGACACCGTCGTGACTCCTCTATAACGATGCAGCAAGGTCGATCTCTGTCCGAAAGGTGCGGCGTGAAGCTACTTCGAGTGGGCGCGGTCGGTCAGGAACGCCCCGCCGCACGGGACCGGGACGGCCGTCTGCGGGACCTCTCCGACCTGGTGACCGAGATCGACGGGACCTTCCTCGCCGGGGACGGCCCGGCCCGGGTCCGCGCCGCGCTCGCCGAGGGACGGCTGCCGCTGCTCGCGGACCCCGCGCCACGGATCGGGGCGCCGATCGCCCGCCCCGGCAAGATCGTTTGCGTCGGGTTGAACTACTCCGACCACGCGGCCGAGACCGGCGCGCGGCTGCCGACCGAACCGATCCTGTTCATGAAGGCGTCCAACACCGTGATCGGCCCGGACGACGAGGTGCTGATCCCGCGCGGCAGCGTCAAGACCGACTGGGAGGTCGAACTCGCCGTCGTCATCGGCCGCACCGCGCGATATCTGGACAGCGACGACGAGGCGCTGGCCTGTGTCGCCGGCTACACCGTCTCCAACGACGTCTCCGAGCGGGAGTTCCAGCTCGAACGCGGCGGCCAGTGGGACAAGGGCAAATCCTGCGAGACGTTCAACCCGCTCGGCCCGTGGCTGGTCACCGCCGACGAGGTGCCCGACCCGCAGCAGCTCGGTCTGCGGTTGAGCGTCAACGGCACGCGCCGTCAGGACGGCAGCACCAAGAACATGATCTTCGGGGTCGCCGAGGTGGTCCGGTACGTCAGCCAGTTCATGGTGCTCGAACCGGGCGACGTGATCAACACGGGCACCCCGGCCGGCGTGGCGCTCGGGATGTCGGAACCGAAGCCGTACCTGCGTCCCGGCGACGTGATCGAGCTTGAGGTGGACGGTCTCGGCACCCAACGTCAGACGGTCGGGCAGGCGTCGTGACCGGCGAGTTCACCGGGCTGGCAGCGGTGGTCACCGGTGGCGGCTCGGGCATCGGCCTCGCCACGGCCCGACTGCTGGCCGCGCGGGGAGCGTCGGTGGCCTGCCTCGACCTGGACCCCTCCGGCGTACCGGCACCGCTGCTCGGGGTGCGGTGCGACGTCACCGACCCCACCTCGGTGACCGCAGCGGTGACCGCCGCCGCGACCCGCCTCGGTGGTCTCGACGTGCTGGTCAACAACGCCGGGACCGGTGCCCGGGGCACCGTCGAGGCCAACCCGGACGAGGAGTGGCACCGGGTGTTCGACGTCAACGTCGTCGGGATGGTCCGGGTGACCCGGGCGGCCCTGCCGCACCTGCGGCGCTCCGCCCACGCCGCGATCGTCAACATCGGCTCGATCGCGGCGAGCACCGGCCTGCCCGACCGGGCCCTGTACGGCGCGACGAAGGGCGCCGTGCAGGCGCTCACCCTCGCCATGGCGGCGGACCACGTCGGCGAGGGCATCCGGGTCACCTGCGTGAACCCCGGCACCGTCGACACCCCGTGGGTACGCCGGCTGATCGACGCCGCCGACGACCCGACCGCCGAACTGGCCGCCCTGCGTGCCCGGCAGCCCACCGGACGGCTGGTCGCCGCCACCGAGGTCGCCGCCGCCGTCGCGTACCTCGCCGGCCCGTCGGCCGGCGCCACCACCGGGACCGTGCTCGCCGTGGACGGCGGGATGCACTCCCTGCGGCTGCGCGCCCCCGCCGAGAACTGACCACCTGTCGCCGACGGCGACGCCCCGTGAGGAGACGGCGATGCGACACACCCGACTGGGGCGCACGGCGGTCCCGGTGAGCGCCCTCGGATTCGGCGCGGCCGGGATCGGCAACCTGTACCACGCGGTCGACGACGAGACGGCACAGTGCGCCGTGGACACCGCGTGGCAGATGGGCGTCCGCTACTTCGACACCGCGCCGCACTACGGTCTCGGACTCTCCGAGCGTCGGCTGGGCGCGGCGCTGGCCGGGCGTCCCCGGGACGAGTTCACCGTCTCCACGAAGGTCGGTCGGCTGCTGGTGCCCTCGCCCACCAGCGCGCACCTGCGCGACGACGGCGGGTTCGACGTGCCCGCCGACCACGTGCGCCGCTGGGACTTCAGCGCCGACGGGGTGCTCCGGTCGCTGACGGCCAGCCTGGACCGGCTCGGACTGGACCGGGTGGACGTGGTGCTGCTGCACGATCCGGACGCGCACTGGCGCCAGGCCGTCGGGGAGGCGTATCCGGCCCTGCACGAGCTGCGCGACCAGGGGGTGGTGGGCGCGATCGGGGTCGGCATGAACCAGGCGCGGATGCTGGAGCGGTTCGTCGCCGAGACCGACGTGGACACCGTCATGCTCGCCGGCCGCTACACGTTGCTGGACCAGACGGCGGCCGAACGGCTGCTGCCCCGGTGCCGGGAACGCGGCGTGTCGGTGCTGGCCGCCGGCGTCTTCAACAGCGGCGTGCTGGCCACCGTCGAGCCGGGTGACACCTACGACTACGGCCCGGTGCCGCCGCCGTTGCGCGAGCGGGCCGTCCGCATCGCGCAGGTGTGCCGACGGCACGGCACGACTCTGCCGCAGGTGGCGATGGCGTACGTGGCCCGCCACCCGACCGTCGCGTCGGTGGTCGTCGGGATGAACACCGCCACGCAGGTCGCCGACAACGCGGCCCGCTTCGCCGCCCCGGTGCCCGACGCGCTCTGGGCGGAGCTGGTCAGCGAGGGGCTGATCCCGGCCGAGGACCGGCCCCGGGAGCCGTCGGCGTGACCCAGACGTCCGCGCCGTCGACCCGGACCCGGACCGGATCGCGGTGCGGTGCCCGGTCGGCCACCACCGCGAAGTCGACGACCCGACCCTCCCGCCACGTGCAGTCGACCCGGTAGCCGCCTCGGGCGCGCAGGCCCCGGAACTCCCCGTCGGCCCACTCGCGGGGCAGCGCCGGCAGCAGGTGGACGAGACCCTGGTGACTCTGCAGGAGCATCTCGACGACGGCGGCGGTGACGCCGACGTTGCCGTCCATCTGCATCGGCGGATGGTCGCAGAGCAGGTTCTCCAACGTGTTGTAGCGCAGCAGGCCACGGATCATGTGCCGGGCCCGCTGCGCCTCGCCGAGTCGGGCGAAGACGGCGGCCCGCCACGGCCACGTCCAGGAGCGGCGGCTGTCCCCCCGCACGGCGGACTCGTCGAACGGTATGCCGTCGCGCTCGCCGCAGCGGGCGGTGAGCGAGACCAGGGCCGCCGCCGCGAGATCCGGTGTCGCCGTGGGGGTGATCTGGCGGCCGGGGAAGACCGCGAACAGGTGCGAGGTGTGCCGGTGCACGTCGTCCGGGTCGTCCCGGTCGGTCCGCCACTCCTGGAGCTGGCCCCACCGCCCGATCCGGTGCGGCGCGAGCCGGGTCCGCAGGTCGGCGACGACGGCCCGGTACCCGGCGTCGACGTCGAGCGCCTCGGCGCAGTCCAGGTAGTTGCCGAAGAGGTCGGCGACGACCTGCTGGTCGTACGTCACGCCGTGCTCGCGCGGGCCGTGCTCCGGCGACCAGCCGTCGGGCGCGACGAGAACGCCGTCCCGCTCGATCAGCCGGTCCTGCCAGAACTCACAGATCTCCCTGATCATCGGGTGGGCGACGTCCCGCAGGTAGGCCCGGTCCCGGGAGAAGGCCCAGTGCTCGTAGAGGTGCTGCGCGTACCAGGCGCTGGCGACGGTGTTCCACTCCCAGGCGTTGCCGCCGAAGATGCTCTGGCTGGTGCGGGCCGTCCAGCCCCGCGTGTCGGCGCCGAAGGCGTGCCGGGTCGCGACGCGGCTCGGCACCGCCACCTGGCGGACGAACTCGACCAGCGCGCGATGGCTGTCGCCGAGGTCGGTCGTCTCGGCCGCCCAGTAGGCCATCTGCACGTTGATGTTCGTGTGGTAGTCGCAGGCCCACGGCGGCCGGTCGCTGTCGTTCCAGAGTCCCTGGAGGTTGGCGGGGAGCCCGCCAGGTCGGGAGGAGCTGTACAGCAGGTAGCGGCCGAGGGCGACCATGGTCTGTTCGAGCGCGGGGTCCTCGCCGCCGGTGCGGTAGCGGGCCAACCGGGCGTCCGTCGGGAGCGCGCGGAGGTCCTCGTCGGAGTCGCCCCAGGTGACCGAGACGCGTCGCGCCACCTCGGTGCTGTCGGCGAGGTGCGTCGCGCGCAGCGTCGGGTAGGGCCGGTCCGCCGCCGCGTCGAGAGCGGCCTCGACGGCCGGTTCCGGCGCGCTGCCGCGCCACCCGGCCGACGCGTCCATCCGGTAGTCGGTGCGCGCGTCCAGCAGCAGCGTCATCCAGGTCGCCGTCCGTACCCGCAGCCGCGCGCCCACGGCGGTGACCACCCCGTCGGTGTCGGCCAGCCGCAACCCGGCCGCGTACCGCAGGCCGTTGCCCAACCGGCCTCGGAAGGCGGCGGTACGCGCGGCGGCGTCCACGGTCACCGGCGCGCCCTGCGCACTGGTGAGGGCGATGTCGCAGTCCAGCGGTCCGGGGTGTGCGGCCTGGTAACGCAGCACCAGCACGTCGGCGGACCGACTGGCGAACGCCTCCCGCCGGACCCGCTGCCCGGCCACGGCGAAACCGGTGGAGTGGATGCCGGTCTCCAGGTCGAGGGTCCGGTGATAGTCGGTGACCCGGCCCGCACCGTCGGCGGCGACCGGGCCGCTCGCGAGGGCGAAGGTGAGCAGCAGGTCGCCGAAGGGCCGGTAGCACCCGAAGCCGGTGTCGCTCAGGTCGAAGTCGTCGTCGGGTCGACCGGCGAGGGCGTTGTCGTAGTCGTTGGCCCCGCCCCACAGGCTCTGCTCGTTGAACTGGATCCGGTCCCGCTCCGGCCCGCCGAAGAGCATCGCACCGAGCCGACCGTTGCCGATCGGCAACGCCTGGGACTGCCAGTCGGTGGCGGGACGCGCGTACCAGAGGCGGTGGCGGCCCGGTGGACCGTCGGGTGCGCGGGACATCGGCGGGGGCTACCCGGTCGCCGCGAGTGCGTCCCGGATCATCCGGTGCCCCTGCTCCTCGAAGCGTTCGTCGCCCACCCGGTACGCCCACCCCGCCGTGCCGATCGCGTCGCGGACCCGGGTCCGGTGCCAACTCCCCGGCTCGCGCGGATCGGCGCCGTATCCGTCCAGGAACGCCCGTTCCAGCGCCGGGTTCCGCCGGAAGTCCTGCACGGCCAGCCGCCCCAGGTCGGTGTACGCCGGTCGCAGCGCGGCCCGGCCGAAGTCGATGATGCTGACCCGCCCCCGGTGGACCAGCCAGTTGCGGGGCTGCCAGTCCCCGTGCGTCGGCACCAGCGTGGCCGGCGGCGTCGGCCAGTCGGCGATCTCGGCGCGCAGCCGCCGCACCGTCGCCGGGGCGATCCGGTGTGGACCGGCGAGCCAGGCCAGCGCCCGGGTGTTCTCCCGACTCTCGTAGTCGTCGTCGGTGACGGAGGTCTGGGCGTGCAGCAGGGCCAGCAACTCGCCCGCCTGCCGGTAGGCGGCCGGATCGTCGACGTGGGCGCTGTCGAGCACCAGCTCACCGGGGAGGTAGCGGGTGACCAGCAGTTTGGCCGACTCGTCGCCGTGCACCAGCACCGGCGCGCGGTCCCGGCTGGTCCACGGCGTCAGCCACTGGTGGTGGGCGCGCAGCTCACGGGCGATGTGCTGGTCCTCGGGGCCACCGGCCTTCACGATGTAGCGTGCCCCGTCCGAGGCGACCTCCAGCACGGTGGTCGGCAGCAGGTCCCACCCCAGGTCCCGGAGCACCGTCGCGTCGGGGAGCCACCGGTCCAGCAGGTCCCGCTGTGGCGCGGAGAGCTGGTCGCGTACGGAGGTCACCGCCGGATCCTACGTGCGGGTGGCCCGACGACGGGGACGCCGGCAGCCGAATCCGGCCACCGGCGTCCCCGTCGCGATCCGTCCTACTCGGTCGCCGTCGCCCCGATCGCCGCGATGACGCGGGGGCGGAGTTCGGCGGCGCGGATCACCGCGTCCACCGAGCCCACCTCGACCGCCCGCGCGATGTTGTGCACCCGGTCGAACTCCGTGGCCACCTCGCCGAGCTTCTCGGCGCGTACCGACGAGCGGAGTTCGTCGAGTTCGGCGGTGAGCGTGGCCCGGTCGGCGCCGGAGGCGGACGCCACGCGGGCCTCCAGGTCCCGGACCCGGGGATCGGCCGCCGTGCGGGCGTCGACGTCGCGGGAGAACACCACGGCGGCGGCCGGGGCGCCACCGAGCACCGAGGCGTACGAGCCCTCCAGCGCCAGCACCGTCATGCGGGGATTCAGCGCCTTGGAGAACACCACGAACGCCCCGCCGTGGTATCGCGAGATGACGCAGAAGACGATCGGGCCACGGAAGTTCACGATGGCCCGGCCGATCTCGGCGCCGTACTCCAGTTGCAGCTTGCGCATCGACTCGGGCGACCCGTCGAAGCCCGACAGGTTGGCCAGCACCACCAGCGGCCGGTTGCCGCTGGCCGCGTTGATCGCCCGCGCGGCCTTCTTGGAGGAGCGGGGGAACAGCGTGCCCGCCGTGTAGGTGTCCGGGCCGTCGGTGGGCGGGAAGCCTCGGCGCGGCACCGCACGCGACTCGATGCCGAGCAGGCAGACCGGTACGCCGCCGAGGTGGACGTCCTGCACCACCGCGGTCTCCGCGTCGGCCATGCCGGCCCACCGCTCCAGCACCGGGTGGTCCTGGTCGGACAGCGCCCGCATCACCGTACGGATGTCGAAGGGCTTCTTGCGGTCCGGGTTCGCCACCGGGGAGAAGATCTCACCGACGGTGGTGAAGTCGCTGCCGGCCACCACGTGCGGGAAGTCGGAGACGTCCCGGTCGACGGGGTCGGTGGTGGTGCCCGGTCGCGGCCCCTGCTCGCCCGGCGCGACGTACGTGTGCTCGTAGTGCGACATCAGCACGTCCCGCGCGGCCGGCAGGTCCGGCGCCCAGTACTGCGCCTGCCCGTTCGGGCCCATCACCCGGTCGTAGCCGCCGATGCCGAAGTTGTCCTCGGCGGACACCCCGCCGGAGAAGTCCAGCGACTGCTTGCCGGTCAGAACCATCGCCGAGTCCGGCGTCATCACCAGCACACCCTTGGTGTGCATGAGCATCGTCGCCTCGGCGTTCCAGTACGGCTGGGCACCCACGTTGATGCCCGCGACCACGATGTTGATCTCGCCGCCGTCCTGGGTGAACTCCACGATCCGCTTGAGTGCGGCGGCCACCCAGTCCATGTTCTCGGTGCCCGAGCTCATCGAGATCCGGGCACCGGCGGAGAGCGCGTACCACTCCAGCGGCACCTGCATCCGCTCGGCCAGGTCCAACGCGGCGATCACCCGGCGGCACTCCGGCTCGGAGAGCGCGCCCAGCGACTTGGTCGGGTCGCCGAGCAGCACCACCCGGGTCAGGCCCTGCGGGTGCCGGGAGGTCGGGGTGGTGACCACACCGGCCACGATCGCCGCACGGTTGCGTCCCTTCGGCCGGTCGACCGGCACCAGCACGTGCGCGTCGTCCAGGTCGTGCTCGACGAAGTCGCCGAGCAGGCGGGTCAGCTCGTACGGGTAGACCGTGTTGCGGCTGCTCGCGCCCAGCACCTTCAGCCGGTAGTCGTCGAGCGGCTCGACCGGCTCCACCGGCGGCTCGCCCACGGACAGCTCGGCTCCGCCGGTGGCGTCGAAGGAGATCCGTACCGCGATCTTGGTCAGCTCGCCGGTACGGCGGTTGCGCTGCCGACCGACGAAGAGGATCTCCTCCAGGCCGGCGCCGGCCGTGGTCGGGCGGATCCGGGCGGCGAGGTTCTCCATCTCCTCCAGCGTGAGGCTGCTCGGCGGCCAGACGTAGATGACGATCCGGTTGGTGTGGAAACGCTTCTTCGACGACCGCCGGGACTGCGCCCGCCGGATCGAGTCGAGGCAGGCGGCCACGGTGTCCTCGGTGGTGGGCAGGGCGACCAGCCGGCCGTCGTGCTCCCGAAGCTCGGTCAGGTCGCGGATCTGCGCGAACGCCACCAGCCGCTCGTCGGACGGGTTCTCCCGGGCCACGCACTGGAAGAGATAGACCTCCTCGTCCGCCGACGGCAGCCGGGTCAGGTCGAACTTGTGCAGCCGCTCCAACTGCATCCGCTGCGCGATGTGCGGGTGCAGGCCACGGATCAGCCGCTCCTCGGCCATCCCGTCGCTCGACGGGCGGAACGTGAAGTGGTGGTGCATCACCGCCCCGCCGCTGCCGGCGACCGTGGCGGTCAACCGGCGGACCTGCGGCGGCAGCGGGTGCGCGGTGACGACCGCCAGCAGGGCCGCCGCCATCTCGTCGAAGCTCTCCGGCTGGTTCTCCCAGGCGAGGTAGATGTCGGCGTCGACGGCGGGCCCGTCGGCGGCCAGCTCGGCGAGCCCACGCAGCGCGTCGCCCAGCGCGTCGAAGCCGACGGCGGCCGAGACCAGCTCGGAGTCCGCGCGCCCGGCGACCACGAAACGGCAGCCGGCCGCCTCGCGGCTGGTGACCCCGGTCAGCCCCTTGTTGCCGTAGTACCGCCGGGTCAGCACCTCCAGCATCACGGTGTTGTCCAGGTGGCCGCGTTGCAACCGCTGGCCGAGCAGCCGGACCAGCGGCTCGGTGCTGCGGACCATGGCAGCGACGCGCTCGGCGCGGTCCGGCGCGTCCGGCACCGTGTCCAGGTGCCGCAGGTGGCGGCGGACCTCGGCGTAGACCCGGGCCCGGTTGCGACGCAGCAGCGGCTGGGCGAACCAGGCGAAGGCCACCCCACGGGCGAGGTCGGCGATCACCGGGTAGCGGACCTGCGTCGCGGCCAGCAGCCGCTCCAGCGCGAGGCCGGTCGGTTCGCGCAGCGCCTCGTCCGGCGGCGGCTCCCGCAGCCAGGTACGCAGCAGCGTCGCGATGACCGTGGCGTCGGCGGCGGCCCGCTGCTGGGCCAGGAAGATGCGGAAGACGGCACCCTCCAGCGCGGGGGCGCGGTCCAGCTCGGCGACACCGTAGTGCCCGAGCGCCCGGGCCAGCTTGGCCTGGAAGGCGTCCGGCACGCCGGCCCGCTCGACGTCGAGGCTCTGCAGGTAGGTGTGGAAGTACTCCCGGGCGCTGTGCACGTGGGCGGCCTCGCCGTCCTCACCGGTGGGCCGGTTGCGGCTCAGCTCGGCCAGGTCGGCGAAGACGTCGACGAGGTCGAGTTCCTCGGCCAGCGGCCGGTACCCCTCCTCGGTGGCGGTCTGCCGCGCGACCAGGTACTCGTCGAGCACCCGCCCGCCGTCGTGCGGGTCGACGTCGAAGCCGAGCAGCAGGCCGCGCAGGTCCTCGTGACCGCGCCGGACACGCTGGCGGGCCGGGAGCCCGGCGGGCCGGGAGGGCAGGTCCAACTCGACGGAGGTCACCGGAGCCTCCACCGTCTCGGCCGCCCCGTCGGTGAGCGGTTCCAGCCGCAGCAGGGCCGCGCCGGCCTCCACCTGGCTGCCGACCGAGACGGTGCACTCCTTCAGCCGCGCCCGGAACGGGGCCCGCAGCACCGTCTCCATCTTCATGGCTTCCAACACCAGCACCGGCGCGCCCGCCTCGACCTCGGCGCCGACCGTCAGCGGCGTGGCGACGACGAGTGCCGGCATCGGCGAGCGCAGCACGCCGCCCTCGTCCCGGCTGACCCGGTGCGCCACCCCGTCGACCTCAACCAGGTGCACCGGGCCGTGGGTGCCGGTGAGCAGGCGGTGCCGGGCGCCGTTGACGACGATCTGCCCGGTGTGCCGGTCGAAGCGGTCCAGCTCGACGTCGGCGGTGTGCACGGTGCCGCCCGCCTCGATGCCGACCCGGAACCGGTGCGCGCCGGTGCGGGCCACCCGCATCCGGTACGTGACGCCCCGCAGCTTGAGGTCCGACGGGGTGCCGCTGGCGTGCCGCACCTGGGGACGCCCACCGGAGGCGGTGGCCAGCAGCCGCTGCTGCTCGACGCGCTCCTCCTCCTCGTACGCCCCGATGGCGGCGGCGGCCAGCGCGACGCCGGAGTGCCGGTGCGCGACCAGCCGACCGGCGCCCCGGACCCGGTCGATCCAGCCGGTGTCCGCGCTCGCGTCGATCACCTCGGGCTGGTCGAGCAGGTCGAGCACGAAGCTCTTGTTGGTCGCGCCGCCCTCGATGATCACGGTGGTGTCCGCCATCGCGCGGCGCAGCCGGCCCAGAGCCTCGTCCCGGTCCCGGCCGTAGGCGATGACCTTCGCGATCATCGAGTCGAAGTCGGCGGGGATGGTGTCGCCCTCGCTGACGCCGGTGTCCACCCGGATGCCCGGGCCGGCCGGCAGGTCCAGCCGCGCGATCCGCCCGGGGGCGGGCGCGAAGTCACGGTCCGGGTCCTCGGCGTTGAGCCGGGCCTCGACGGCGTGCCCGCGCTCGACCGGCGGCCGCCCGGTGAGCTGTCCGCCCGAGGCCACGTGCAGCTGGGCCTTGACCAGGTCGAAGCCGGTGGTGGCCTCGGTGATCGGGTGCTCCACCTGGAGCCGGGTGTTGACCTCCAGGAAGGCGAACAGCCGGTCGCCCGGGTGATAGAGGAACTCGACGGTCGCCGCGCCCCGGTAGCCGACCGCCACGGCCAGCCGCTCGGCCGACGTCTTCAACTCGGCCGTCTGCTCGGGGTCGAGCACCGGCGACGCCGACTCCTCGATGACCTTCTGGTTGCGGCGCTGCACCGAGCAGTCCCGGACGCCGAGCGCCCAGGCGGTGCCCTGACCGTCGGCGATCACCTGGACCTCGACGTGCCGGGCGCCGGTGACCAGGCGCTCCAGGAACACCACACCGCTGCCGAAGGCCCGCGCGGCCTCCTGGCTGGTGCGCTCGTACGCGTCGGCCAGCTCCGCCTCGTCGGTGATCACCCGGATGCCGCGTCCGCCGCCGCCCGCGGTCGCCTTCAGCATCAGCGGGTAGCCGATCTCGGCAGCCGCCGCGCGGGCGGCGTCCAGCGTCTCGACCGCGCCCCGGCTCCACGGCGCGACCGGCACACCGACCTGCTCGGCGAGCAGCTTCGCGCCGATCTTGTCGCCGAGCTGCCGCATCGCGTCCGGGCTGGGCCCGACGAAGGTGACGCCGATCTTCTCGCACAGCTCCGCGAAGGCCGGATCCTCGGCGACGAAGCCCCAACCGACCCACGCGGCGTCCGCGCCGGTCTCCACCAGCGCCCGCTCCAGCGTCGCGAGGTTCAGGTACGGACGCGCGGCGGCGGGCCCGAGGTCGTACGCGACGTCCGCCTCACGCACGAACGTGGCGGTGCGGTCGACGTCGGTGAACAGGGCCACGGTCTCGATGCGGGATCCGGTCTCCGCTGCCAGCTCCCGGACCGCGTGGATGAGCCGCATGGCGGCCTCACCACGGTTGACGATGGCGATACGGCTGAACACCCGACGGACCCCTCCGGTAGACCTACGGCGACACGCGTCAGGGCACGGTGGCCCCCGCACAGATCACTGTTCTGCCTATGGGCAGCCAGCGCCATGTCGTAACCGCCGAACCCTGGGCGACCCGAGTTGTGGGAACCCCACAAAACCTTTTGGCGGGCGCCCACGTGAGCGGCGGGAAAGCCCGTCATCCCGACGACCGGTTCGTCGCCGCGCCGGTGGCCCTTTTCAGCATGCTCTCAGCGCGACCGACTACTCTCTGCTGCTCATGGATGATCTTCCGCATCATAGTCCGAGGCCCCTCGTCGTCCCGGTCGCCCGTACGGCCGTCGACCCGCGACAGGGGCTGACTCGTGTCTGAATGGATCCTGCTCGGAATAGGCCTGTTGCTCACCGTGGGCACTGGCATGTTCGTGGCGTCCGAATTCGCGCTGGTCAATCTGAACCGGGGTGACCTCGAGGCGCGTCAGTCCCGGGGAGAGAAGCGGCTCGGTCCGACGATCGCCGCACTCAAGATCACGTCGACGCACCTGTCCAGCGCACAGCTCGGCATCTCGTTGACCACCCTGCTCACCGGTTACACCTTCGAGCCCGCCGTCAGCTCGCTGCTGGCCGACCCGCTGGGCGCGGTCGGCGTACCGGACGGGGCGGTGACCGCCGTCGGCGCGGTCGTCGGCATCCTGTTGGCGACGCTCTTCTCGATGGTGATCGGTGAGCTGGTTCCCAAGAACTTCGCGCTCGCCGTGCCGTTGCAGACGGCGAAGCTCGTGGTGCCGTTCCAGGCGCTCTTCACCACCGTGCTGAAGCCGGTGATCCTGCTCTTCAACAACACCGCCAACGCGGTGATCCGGGCCTTCGGCATCGAGCCGAAGGAGGAGCTGTCCGGAGCTCGCAGCGCCGAGGAGCTCAGCTCGCTGCTGCGCCACTCGGCCCGCGCCGGCGTCCTCGACCCGGACCATGCCACGCTGCTGGACCGCACGCTGCGCTTCTCCGGACACGACGCGTCCGACGTGATGACGCCGCGAGTCCGGATGACGGCGGTGGGCGCCTCCGCCACCGCCGACGAGATCATCGAGCGGGCCACCGCCACCGGGCTGTCCCGGTTTCCGGTGATCGGCCGGGACGTCGACGACATCGTCGGGGTGCTGCACGTCAAGCACGCCTTCGCGATCCCGCCGGCCGAACGCGCCGGGGTGCGGGCGCAGGACCTCGTGGTCGAGCCGGCCCGGATCCCCGAGACCATGCACCTCGACGTGCTGTTGCCGACCCTGCGCGGCGGTGGCCTGCAGTTCGCGGTCGTCTACGACGAGCACGGCGGCACCGCCGGGATCGTCACCCTGGAGGACCTGGTCGAGGAGATCATCGGGGACCTGGAGGACGAGCACGACCGCGCCCGCGTCGTCATGCGGCGCCGGGGCAGGTCGGTCTACTTCGACGCCTCGCTGCGGCCGGACGAGATCTTCGAGCGGGCCCGCATCGTGGTCCCCGAGGACGAGGAGTACGACACCGTCGCCGGGTTCGTCACCGCCCACCTCGGCCGCTTCCCCACGGTCGGCGACGAGGTGGCCATCGAGGGCGGGGTGCTCCGGGTCGAGCACCTCAACGGTGTGCAGGCCGACCGGCTGCGCTTCGTACCCACCGAGACCACCGGCGGCTCCGGCGCGGACCGCCGGGTCGACGACCGTCAGGAAGGGGCGATCCGATGAGTGCGTACCTGCCCGGCATCATCTGGCTGTTCGTCCTGCTGGTGGTCAACGCGTTCTTCGTCGGCGCGGAGTTCGCGGTGATCTCCGCCCGTCGCTCCCAGATCGAGCCGAAGGCGCAGGCCGGCAGCCGGGCGGCGCAGACCACGCTCTGGGCCATGGAGCACGCCACCCTGATGCTCGCCACCAGCCAGCTCGGTATCACCGTGTGTTCGCTGCTCATCCTGAACGTCTCCGAGCCGGCGATCCACCACCTGCTGGAGATCCCGCTGGCGAACACCCCGCTGTCGCCCGGCATGGTCTCGGTGCTCGCGTTCGTCGTGGCGCTGGTGCTGGTCACCTTCCTGCACGTGGTGTTCGGTGAGATGGTGCCGAAGAACATCTCGTTCTCGGTGCCGACCCGGGCCGCGCTGATCCTGGCCCCGCCGCTGGTGCTTGTCGCCCGGGTCTTCAACCCGATCATCTGGACCCTGAACGGGATCGCCAACGGCGTCCTGCGACTGTTCCGGGTGACCCCGAAGGACGAGGCCACCAGCACGTACACGCTCGACGAGGTGGCCACCATCGTGGCGCAGTCGACCCGCGAGGGAGTGCTCGTCGACGGCAACGGCGCCCTCACCGCCGCCGTCGAGTTCACCGGCAAGACCGTCGGTGACGTGGAGGTGCCGTTGGTGGACCTGGTGATGCTGCCGGCACCGGTGACGCCCGCCGAGATCCAGCAGGCGGTGGCCGCGCACGGCTACTCCCGCTACCTGCTCACCACCGGCGGGGAACCCAGCGGGTACCTGCACATCAAGGACGTCATGGACCTGACCGGCGACGCCTGGACCAGCCCGGTCCCGGCCAAGCGGGTCCGCCGGCTCGCGTCGGTGCGGCGCGACAGCGAGCTGGAGGACGCCCTCACCGCGATCCGCCGCAGCGGCGCCCACGTGGCCCGGGTCCTCGACTCCGACGGCGGCTCCACCGGCGTGATCTTCCTGGAGGACATCGTCGAGGAGCTGATCGGCGAGGTCCAGGACGTGACCGTCCGCTGACCGCCCCGGTCTCCCGGCGCGGGGGTTCCCGCCTCCGCGCCGGGAGACCGGCCGTCACCGCGTTCTCACCACCGGCAACCCCGGGAAAACTCAGGGTCGCCGGTGGTCGCTGATGCGTGGTGGCTGCTCACGGCCGCCGGGTAGCGTCAGCGGGGTGCTCGTCACGAGCACGTCCACGCGCGTCATCGGGGGGAGCAACCACGTGGAATCCGCCGGTGCCGCCGGTCGAGGGCAGGCCACGGACGAGATGGATCCGGTCGACACGCAGAGTCCCGATCCGGTCACCGCAGAGCGGATCCGGACCGGGCTGTCGGTCGGGGAGGTGGCCGAGCGGGTCGCCGCCGGAGGAGTCAACGACCTGCCGCCGAGCACCAGCCGCAGCCTCTGGCAGATCGTCCGGGCCAACCTGTTCACCCGGATCAACGCCATCATCGGCGTGCTGTTCGCCATCATCGTGGTGGTCGGCCCGATCCAGGACGCCCTCTTCGGCGGCGTGATCATCGCGAACACCCTGATCGGCATCATCCAGGAGGTCCGCGCCAAGCGCACCCTGGACCGGCTGGCGATCGTCGGCGAGGCCCGCCCCCGGGTACGCCGTGGTGGCCGGACCGTCGACCTGACCTCGTCCGAGCTGGTCCTCGACGACGTGATCGAGCTGGGCCCCGGCGACAAGATCGTGGTGGACGGGCGGCTGGCCGCCGTGGACGGCCTGGAGGTCGACGAGTCGCTGCTGACCGGCGAGGCCGACCCGGTGGTCAAGGCGGTCGGCGACAACGTGCTCTCCGGCAGCTTCGTGGTGGCCGGCACCGGCGTCTTCAGCGCCACCCGGGTCGGCCGGGACGCGTACGCGGCACAGATCGCCGAGGAGGCCAAACGCTTCACCCTGGTCGACTCCGAGCTGCGCAGCGGCATCGACCGGATCCTGCGCTTCGTCACCTGGGCGATCGTCCCCGCCGGCATCGCGCTGATCATCAGCCAGTTGCTGGTCAACCGGGACGACCTGCCCGAGGCGGTACGCCGGATGGTGGCCGGGCTGGTGCCGATGGTGCCCGAGGGCCTGGTGCTGCTGACCTCGGTCGCCTTCGCGGTCGGCGTGATCCGCCTCGGCAAACGGCAGTGCCTGGTGCAGGAACTGCCCGCCATCGAGGGTCTGGCCCGGGTCGACGTGGTGTGCCTGGACAAGACCGGCACGCTCACCGAGGCGACGATGGACGTGGCGGAGATCCGGTCGCTGACGCCGGACGTGCCGGTGGAGGTGGTGCTCGGCGCGCTCGGCATCGGCGACGAACGGCCCAACGCCAGCATGCGGGCGATCGTCGAGCGGTGTCCCGCCCCGCCCGGCTGGCGCGTACGCGAGACCGCGCCGTTCTCCTCGGCGCGCAAGTGGAGTGGCGCGACGCTCGCCGAGCCGTCCGGCCGCACCGGCACCTGGCTGATCGGTGCGCCGGAGATGCTGCTCACCGAGCATCCGGCCTTGACCGAGGCGGACACCTACGGTCGGCAGGGCCTGCGGGTGCTGCTGCTCGCCCGATACTCGCGCCCGCTCACCGAGGCGCTGGCGGACCCGGCGGCGGTGCCGCAGGCCACCGTCCCGGTCGCGCTCGTCGTGCTCCGGCAGCGGGTCCGCCCGGAGGCGTCGGACACCCTGCGCTACTTCGCCGACCAGGGCGTCGCCGCGAAGGTCATCTCCGGTGACAACGCGGTCTCGGTCGGCGCGGTGGCCCGCAGCGTGGACGTGCCGGGCGCCGCCGAGCCGGTGGACGCGCGGACCCTCTCCACCGACCCGAAGGTGCTGGCGAGCACCGTGGAGACCCACTCGGTCTTCGGCCGCGTCGGCCCGCAGCAGAAGCGGGCCATGGTGGCCGCCCTCCAGTCCCAGGGGCACACCGTGGCGATGACCGGCGACGGCGTCAACGACGTCCTCGCGCTCAAGGACGCCGACATCGGCATCTCGATGGGTTCGGGCAGCGCGGCGGCCCGGGGCGTCTCCCAGATCGTGCTGCTCGACAACAACTTCTCCGCGCTGCCCTCGGTGGTCGCCGAGGGCCGACGGGTGATCGGCAACATCGAGCGGGTCGCCAACCTCTTCCTGACCAAGACGGTCTACTCGGTGCTGCTCGCGATCATCGTGGTGCTCGCGTCCGTGCCGTACCCGTTCCTGCCCCGGCACCTGACCCTGATCGGGTCGCTCACCATCGGCATCCCGGCGTTCGTGCTGGCGTTGGCGCCGAACGTGGAACGCGCCCGGCCAGACTTCGTCAGCCGGGTGTTGCGGTTCGCGGTCCCCGGCGGCGTCCTCGCCGCCACCGCCACCATCGGCGCGTACGCGGCCGCCCGTGCCCACTACGGCGGCGACCTCGCCGCGGAGACGTCGGTCGCCACGCTGACGCTGTTCGTCGTGGCGCTCTGGGCGCTGTCCATCATCGCCCGGCCGTACACCTGGTGGCGGATCCTGTTGGTGCTGTGCATGGGTCTGGCCTTCACCACGGTGCTGGTGGTGCCCGGCCTCCAGGAGTTCTTCCAGCTCCGGCTGATCGGCGTCCAGGCCCCGGTGACCGGGGCCGCCGTCGCCGTCGGCGCGGGCCTGCTGATGGAGGCCGTCTGGGCGGTCACCCGTCGCCGGGCGACACCACCGCCCACCCCGACCGACTGACCACCCGAGCGGGTCGGCCTTCCGGAGAGCCCCGCGACGACGTGGAGCCCGGCATCCCCGAGGGGTGCCGGGCTCCACGGTGGGTGGCCGCTACTTCAGCGTGAACGTCTGCTTCGGGTTGAACACGCAGAGCCAGCTCATCATCGGGGCGCCCGCCGAGTGTCCCTCGACGTCCAGGCACCGGTCGGTGTCCCGGTTGAACAGGGAGCGGCGGCCGTTGGACTCGATCCACTCCCACTTCTGCGCCGGGTTGCCGCTACAGAGTGCGACCTGCACCGGGGTGCCGTCCTTCGCCTCGCCCCAGGCGACGTCGAGGCAGAGGCCGTTGGCCCGGACGCTGCCGTCGGACCGGAAGGTCCACCACTGCGACTGCGTCTCCCGGCACCGCTCCAGCGTGGCGCGTACGCCGTCGCTGGTGCCGGCGGTGACGCAGAGCCCGGTCTCCATGCCGACGAGCTGCTTCGCCCCGGACGGGCGCGCCGGCGGCTTCGCCACCGGCGTCTCGGCACGGGTTCGCGACGGCGAGGCGGAGGGGCGCGGCGACGGGTTGTCCGGGTCGGTGTCCGGCGACTGCGGGTCGGACGGCTCCGGGGACGGGCTGCCGGTCGGGGTGGGGGAGGCCGAGGGGGCCGGGCTCGTGGTGCGTACCTTCACCGCGAGCCGGCTGTCCAGCTCGTAGTACTCGGTGTGCTCGCGGACCGTACGCAGGAACGCCTGCGTGGAGCGGTCCAGCTCGCCCCCGGTCTGCCGCACCGCCGTCGGCCCGCCACGGTACGCGGCCAGCGCCAGCAGGTACGGGTCACCCTCGATGCCGGCGAGTTCGGTCCGCATCGCGCACATCGTGGCGCCCAGCGCCGGGATGGCCGTGCGCGGTTCCCAGACCGAGGCGGTGGTCGGGCCGTACTCCTGCCACACCTCCGGCAGGAACTGGGCGATACCGCGCCGGCCGTCCGCGCCGAGCAGGTTCGGATCGAACCCGGACAGGGCCATCACCTGGGCGGCGACCGCGGCGGGCGGGACCTCCGCGCAGATCGTGCCGGCGCGGACGACGTGCTGGACGTAGTCGGCCGGGACCGCCCTGGGCGGCTGCCGGTCGGGGCCCGGCCCGGGCTCGTCGGAGCGGCCGAACGAGGGAAGCCTGTCGTAGTACGCCGAGTAGCCGCTGACCCGGTCGACGTACTCGACCGCCGACGGCGGGATGCCGCCGTTGGTCCGGACGTCGTCGAGCCCGGTGTGGTACGCGGCCAGCGACAACCGCCACGCGTCCCCGTCGAGCCGGGACACCCGGATGTGTCCGCTCAGGTCGCACATGTGGTGGGCCAGCGCCATCACGTTCGCCGTGGTGTCCGAGCGCCGCGCGTTCGGCCATGGCGCCCAGGACCGCCACGCCTCGGAGTCCAGCCCCGCGATGCCCTCGCCGCCGGAGGCGGTGCCGGTGGCGGTGGCGCGCATGCCCGACTCGGCCATGAGCTGGCCGGCGAGCCGGGACGGGGTCAGGACGGGACAGGACCGGGCGGCGGCCTGGATGGTGGTCAGGTGCTCGTCGGAGACGGGACGGCCGGTCGGCGCGTCCGTGTCCGAGGCCACGCCCCAACCGACGGCGGCGGCCACCGCGCACAACGCGGCCAGGCCGGCGACACCGCCGGCCACCGCGCGACGCGAGAACGTGCCCAGCCGGGGGCGGGCGGAGGGTCGATCGGGCTCCACGTGTCTTCCCTTCCGGTGCTGACGTCACCGTCTCGACGCGCACACGGAACGCTCCGTTCAGCGTGGACGGCACGATCCCGGTGACCTGTGGGCCCGGTACGCCCGCCGTCGGAGGAGGGACGTCGCGGTGCCCCTCGAAAGGGACTCCGGGACGCCCCTGTCCGGAGGGCGGACGGGGGACCGGACCGGGTCGATGGCCCCGAGGTGATCGGGGACTACCGATGTCCCGTCGCGGCTGGGAAGCTCTGGGCACCGTGCGGCGGGGCGGGTCGGGGTCCCCGTCCCCGCGCCACGGCCGACCGGCGACCACTGCCGGTCGGGACGGCTCGGCCGGAGGGGAACCAGGGGTGCGACGACTGCGGCGGGTCGCCGTCTCGGGTCTCGGCACGTTCGTGCCGATCGTGCTCCTGCCGGCCGGTCCGGCCCAGGCCGCCGCCCCGACGCCCTTCCCGCCGGGCGCGCCGCTGACCCAGGCCGCCGGCGTGTTCGGCGCGGTCATCCTGTTCGCCCTCGCGGTGGCGGTGCTGCGCGGTCGCCCCCGCCCGCCCTCCGCACCCGACCCGTCGATGCCGGCCGGATCGCCACCCACGATCACCCTGCTGACCCCGGCCGTGTCCGCTGCGGTGCCGACGCTCGCCGACCACTTCTCGCCTCGGCGCACCGGGACGTCGCCGGCCCGCACCGCCGTGCTGTCCCGCCCGATCGGACCCACCGTCGCGTCCAGGCCCGACGCACGCCCCCGCCCGCCGGGGCGGTCCACGCTGGTCGACCCGTACGCCCTGACCACCGAGGTCCTGCTCGACGGACGGGCGGTCACGGTGTCGCTCGACGGTGCCCGCGCCGATCGGCCCGGCCCGCCGCACACCTGGCGTGCCGGGGTCCGGGAGCCCTGCTCGGCGACCCTTCCGCTCCTGCTCGGTGCGGCGTCCGGCCGAATCCTCCAGGTCGACCTGGCCCGCTGCCCGGACGCGCTGACCCTGGGCGGTCCGCCGCCGCAGCAGCGGTGGTACGCGTCGCGCCTGGTCCGGCAGGTCCTCGACGCCGGTGGTCAGGTCACCGTGGTGGGCGACCTGACCGACGACCGCCTGCCGGCCGAGTGCCGCCGGGTCGCGGACGTCTTCGACCCACGACTGTCGCAGACCTCCGGCGTCGTGCTCGCCGCCGGGCTGGACCGGCGGGCCGTCCAGGTGGCCCGGCAGTTGAGCGTCTGCGGCGGGCCGGTGCCGGTCCTGCTCGGCGACGCGGTGCCGACGCGCTGGTCGATCCGGATCAGCCCGACCGTCTAGCGGGGGAGAGCGGCCCCCACCGGCCCGGACCACCGCGCGCGCAACGCCGGCCCGGGACAGACGTCCCCGCCGGAACGCCGCCCGGACTCCGCCTCGGCGCGACCGCCCTGACGAAGCAGGACCTAGGTGTTCTGCGGTCGGGTGGACTCGCGCAGCGCCCAGGCGACCGCCGCCACCGCCACCGGTGACAGCCAGCCCAGTCCGGACGCGACGGCCCGCACGGCACCGAGCAGGTCCGCCGGCTCGTGGTGCCCGTACACCAGGCAGCCCTTGAACGGCGCGCGGAGCATGGTGCTGATCGTGCGGTGCTCGGTGGCGGCGGTCAACGCGATCACCGGTGATCGCCGGGCCAGCGCCCGCACCAGGTCGGTGCCCTCGGGGGCGGTTATCCGATCGTCGAGCAGGGTCACGGTGGGCCGCATCCGGTCGGCGAGTGCCACCGCCTCACCGGCGTCACCGGTGAGCGCCACCACCCGGATCCGTTCCCCGGTGTCGAGCACGGTACGGATCACCGACCGCTCGCCCGGGTGCGGATGCGCGATCAACACCCTGATCGTCGGCGCGGTCCGACCGACCGCGCGTACCTGCCGACTACCCATCACGCCGAAGTCGCGCCTGGGCTGATACGGCTGCCATCCGGTCCCCGCTCCCGTCGGTGTCGGGCGGTGCGACGTCACCACCGCCCACACAACGGCGCCGGGGCGCGCCGCGTTCAGCCGGTCACCGAATCGGCGTACCGTCCGGGCCCGACCAGCGCACCACCGCCTCCGTTCGGTTGGTCACCCGCAGCTTGGCGAAGATGTGGTTGAGGTGGTTCTTCACGGTCTTCTCGGTGAGCAGCAGGCGTCGGGCGATCGCCGCGTTCGAGTGGCCGGCGCCGAGCAGCTCGACCACCTCCTGTTCCCGCCTGGTCAGGCCGAACTCCTGCCGCATCCGGCGGATCTGCTCGGCACGGCCCACCGTGTCGCGTTCCCGGTTGGCCTGTTCGCGCAGCACCGCGATGGTCACCGAGGCGCCCCGGGGGGAGAGCCAGCCCTGACCGGCGGCCACCGCGTGGACGGCGCGTAGCAGTTCCGCCGGGTCGAACTCGCCGTGTACGAGGTAGCCGCTGGCGCCGCCGCGCAGCATCCCGGCGATCAGCTCGTCGTCGGAGTCGCTCGTCAACACCAGCACCGACGTCTGCTGGGCGAGCTGGTCCACGACGCTGAGTCCGTCGGCGATCGGCATGCGGTGGTCGAGCAGGGTCACGGTCGGCCGCAGCCGGGTCGCCACGGTCACCGCGGTCCGGCCGTCCGGGGCCTCACCGACCACCCGGACGTCCTCGGCGCTGGCGAGGTAGCCGCGGATGGCGGTGCGGACGATCGGATTGTCGTCGACGATCAGCACGTCGATCATCGGGAGGCCGCCTGGCGGGCGCGGCCGGACTCCGGCACCGGACCGGACAGCGGAACCCGGGCCATCACCCGGGTGCCGCGACCGATGTGGGACTCGACGCGCAGGGTGCCACCGACGGCGTGGGCCCGCTCGGCCATGCCGACGATGCCGAAGCTGCCCGCGCCGGAGAGGTCGGTCAGATCCCCGGGCATCGGGAAACCCCTGCCGTCGTCGGTGATGGTGAGTTCCACATGTGCCTCCGAGCGGTGGAGTACTACCTGGACCAGCGTCGCCTCTGCGTGCCGGGTCACGTTCTGCAACGCCTCGCTGAGGATCTGCGCGAGTTCGTAGCGGGCTGCCACGGGAGGCTCGACCGCGTGTGCGATCACCTGAACCGGGACGCCACTGCGCGTCGACCACTCCGCGCAGATGCTCCTCACGTTATCCGGGAAAGGTCGGTCCGGCAGGTCACGGCGCAGCCCGGCGAGCAGGTCACGGGCCTCGCGCACGGCCGCGTCGGCGCCCTCGGAGACGGTGCCGGCGAGTTGCTCGGCCAGGTCCGGTTGCCGACGGAGCAGACCGGGCAGCGCCACCGCGGCGAAGGAGACGCCCCGCAGCGTCTTGGCCACCGAGTCGTGCAGCTCCCGGGCGAGCCGGGCCCGTTCCGAGGCGGCGGCGGAGCGCTGGGCGGCGGTCACCGTCGCCACCGTCGCCTCGATGTAGCGGGCGAGCGCGGCGGTGGCCACCGCCGCGCCGAAGCCGCAGACGATGTTGATCATCGGGAAGGCGAGCATGAAGGGCGCGGCGACCGAGGTGCCGGCCACGCCGCCGTCCGCGCGGAGCAGTTGGGTCGCCACGGCGAAGCCGAGGACCGCGTTGACGGTCCAGAGTGGCAGGCCGTGCGCCCCCAGCAGCGCCCCGGTGAGGGCGGCGTGCCCGGCCGCGTAGCAGAAGAACCCGATCCCGCCGCCGCTGACCACCAGCACGGTGACCATCAGCGCGGCGTCCAGCGCGAGGAAGCTCAACCGCCACCGGATCGCGGTCGGCCACCTGCTCAGCACGGTGACCTGCACCGCCGTGGTCGCGGCGATGAGCCCGAGCGTGTGGACCGCCGCCCACGCGTCGTCCACCAGCCGCAGTCCCACTCCGACGGCGGCGATGGTCACGACGAGCCGGCCGAGCAGGACTGCCCGACAGAGAGCGGCGTATGCGACGAACCGGCTCATCCGTTGCCGTCAGCTGATGGTGACTTTGTCGATGTCGGGTGCCGACTTGTCGCTCCAGAGCCGCACCGCGACGCGTCCGGCCGGGACCGTGGCGTCGAACTGGACGCTGCGCGGCGAGTCCCAGGCGGTGCCGGTGACGGCGAAGGTGTGCTGGCTGGCGTCGTTGACGGCGACTCGGAGTTCCCGTGGCCCGTCCACTGTGTAGTGCACGGTGACGGTCCGGCGACCGGCCGTGGGGACGTCGAAGAAGACGGTGAGGTTGCCCAGGTAGCGCACCCGCGCGCCGCCGTCGCAGGCGGAACAGGTGGCGATCTGGGCGCCGCCGCCGAGGGTGTTGCCCGGTGCCTCGGCCTGCACGGTGAGCGGTCGGAACCGCTCGGTGCCGCCGGTCGCGCTGGCGCTCGCGGTCGGGCCGGGGTTCCGGCTCGTCGGGGCGGACGTGGGTGTGCGCGACGGCTCTTCCTCCGGCACCGGGAAGGCGTGGCCGCCACCGCCCGGACGCGGTGTGCCGCTCGGAGCGCCCGGGCTCGGCGTACGCTCGGGCCCGGTCGGGACGGCGGGGCCCTCGGGCTGCTGACCGGCCACGCTGGGCGGAGCGCTCGACGGGTCGACCTGGCTCTGCGTCGAATCCGACCGACCGTCGTCGTCGTTGGCGAGGATCAGCGGCGGGATCAGCACGGCGGCCAGCACCATGGCGCCCGCCAGGCTGCCGATCCCGGCCCAGAGGGGCACCCGCAGTGATGTCGAGTCTGTCGAGGCGCCGAGAAACCGCTGGTCAGAACCACTACTGTCCGGGGACGGTTCAGACGGCACCGTGGATCCCCCTGACTCGGGAGTCAGAAATCGGACGAGGGGCCCGCTTCTCCGTACACACGGCAGCGAATGTACACAACACCTATGTGTACTTGCCTCGGCAAGGGTCGCTGTTAGCTGACCGTGACTTTGTCAATATCGGGCGGTGGTCCGCTGTCGTTGTAGAACGTTACGGCGGTGCGTCCGGCAGGTATCGACGATGTGAACCGGAAGCTGCGCGGCGTCTCCCAGTCACTTCCGGTGACGCTGAAGGTCTGCGGCGCACCGCCGTTGACGACGACCTTCAGATCCCGAGGGCCGTCGGCGGTGTAACCCACCGTCACGGTGCGTGACCCGGCGGCCGCCACATCCAGGTAGACGGTGAGCCGGCCGAGGTAGCGCACCCGGGCGCCCCCGTCGCAGGAGTCGCAGTAGGCGACGTCCGCGCCGCCGCTGCGGAGGTTGCCGGGTGCCTCGGCCTGGACCGTGACCGGCCGGAACTGCGCGGCCGGACTCCGGCTCGGCGTACCGCTCGGCGTGGCCGCGGCGGACGTCGGCAGGACCTGCGCGGCCGGCGTCGTGGCCGACGGGGTGGGGCCGGCGCTGGTGCGGCCGGGCGTCGGTGCGGCCGGTCCGCTGGTGGCGACCGACGGCGTGCTCTCCGGGTCGCCGGTGGGGAGCACCGACCCGCCCTCCGCGCCCAGGGGTGACAGGGTCGGCGGGTCGGACGGCGACTCCACCGGTGCCTGCGACGGCATCTGGTCCAGCGCGCGGGTGCTCCCGTCCGGCGGCTCCGGCTGCCGGAAGGTGGACCAGAGCACGATCACACCGAGACAGGCCAGCGCGGCAGCGCCGATCAACCGCCACAGTCCGGGACCGGTCGGACCGGGTTGATCATCACTTGCCGCAGACATGGCCACGACGGTAGACGCCGGTTCGTGCCCGTTCCTGAGCCGAAAGACCCAGTCGGGCCCAGAGGCGGCCCGGCCCGGCACCGAAGCCGGCCCCGCTGGGCCCTGGGCGACCCTCACCTGGGTCCTAAGCCTCATCTCCCGGGCCGTCGGGCGTGGTTAGCGTACCGCGACATTCGTCGCCGACGAACGGATCGAGACCTCGGAGGTTCCATGCCAACCCGCGACCTGCCCGCGTCCGGGCCGCGCCGCCGGCCGCGCTGGCGGTACTGGATGGTGGCGGTGACGCTCGCCGTCACCGCCGCGCTGACCTCCTGGACCGCGATGGGACCGCTGCGTCTGGCCGCCGGTGAGGAGGCCCCGCTGTCCCAGGGCAAGCCCGCGACGGCCTCGTCCAGCGAGGGCGGACGGTGGTCCGCCGAGCGTGCGGTCGACGGCGACACCAAGTCCCGCTGGTCCAGCACCTTCGCCGACCCGCAGTGGCTGGGGGTCGACCTCGGGGCTCCGGCCCGGATCGACAGCGTGGTCCTGAACTGGGAGTCCGCCTACGCCACCGAGTTCGAGATCCAGGTGTCGCCGGACGGGCTGGCCTGGACCTCGATCTACCGCACCGGCAACGGCACCGGCGGCACCCAACGCCTCGACGTGTCCGGCGAGGGCCGGTACGTACGGATGTACGGCACGAAGCGGGCCACCGGGTACGGCTACTCACTGTGGGAGTTCCAGGTGTTCGGGGCGTTGACCGGTGCGAGCGCCACCCCCGCCGCCCCGCAGACGTCGGGGGCCGCCTCCGGCACGCCCAGCGCGTCGGGCACCCCCGGATCGAGCAGCCCGAGCCAGTCCCACCCCGCCGGCCACGGCAACGGGGCGACCGGTGCGCCGACCCCCGGCGACTACGTGCTCGCCGAGCGGCCGGTCACCGGTGTGACGCCCTCGACCGCGAACCCGCCGCGCCGCGACCACCGCGAGTTCCAGGCCAACTGCGCGGTCAGCCACCGGCTGGAGGACGACCCGATCGTCTTCTTCAACCGGCCCGGGGCGTCGCACGACCACACCTTCATGGGCAACACCACGACCAACGCGGCGAGCACCATGCAGTCGCTGCCGAGGGGCGCGACCACCTGCCGGGTGCCGGGCGACAAGTCGGGCTACTGGATGCCGACTCTGCTCAACGGCAACACGCCGATCGTGCCGCAGGGGCCGCAGGTCATCTACTACAAGAGCGGCGTACGCGACTACACCAGCGTCCGTCCGTTCCCGCCCGGCCTGCGGTTCCTCGTCGGCAGCCCGATGACCACCGCCGCGCAGTTCGAGTCCTCCCCGGCCTACCAGAAGGGCTGGGAGTGCGGGAACAGCTACGACAACGTGGACTTCCCGGCAAACTGCCCCTCCGGCACCCAGCTCAACGTCCGGATGCAGGCGCCGAGCTGCTGGGACGGGCGGCACCTGGACACCCCCGACCACGTCAGCCACATCGTGTACCCGGTCAACGGCGTCTGCCCGACCAGCCACCCGGTCGCGGTGCCGATGATCGAGTTCAAGATGGCCTGGCCGGTCAGCGGCGACATGTCGCAGGTCCGGCTCTCCAGCGGGCGGGGCTACTCGTTCCACTACGACTTCTACAACGTGTGGGACACGCCCACCCTGGCCGCGTTGGTGAAGCACTGCATCAACGCCGGTCGCCAGTGCGACAGCCGGGGCTACGACCAGTTCGAGCCCGGCGCGGGTGCGGCCCTCGACGAGCAGTACCAGGTGCCCGGCAGCCGTACCGTCCTGAGCCGGTCGGGCTGGACCGCCACCGCCTCCGGCGGCGCGGACACCGCGGCGCGGATGCTCGACGGTGACACCGGCACCCGGTGGACCTCCGGTGCGCCGATGACCAACGGGCAGTCGTTCACCGTCGACATGCGGTCGGTGCGGACCGTCAGCGGTGTCTCGCTGCTCTCCACCGGTGCCGACCACGCCCGGGGTTACCAGGTGTTCCTCTCCACCGACGGAAGGAACTGGACCGGTCCGGTGGCCAGCGGCAAGGGCTTCACGAACCAGACCCTGGTCGACTTCGAGGCCCGCGACGCCCGCCACGTGCGGGTGGTGCAGACGGGTTCGGCCAGCAACTGGTGGTCGGTGGCGGAGTTCACCGTCTTCTCCGGCTGACCTCTCTCCCGCACGACGAGGCGGCGTGGCCCGGACCGGGCCACGCCGCCTCGCGCTGTTCGGCGCGTGATCCGATCCGAATGGGTTGACTGGTTATCGTCAATATGATAATTGACGGCCACATTCAGGTGGCGAGTTCTCCTCCGCGCCGCCTCGCAGTTGACTCTCGGTGATTTTTCGGCGACGGCTAGCGCAAGCGAGATCCGCGTTGGATAATATCCGGGCGTCAGTCGCCCCGCATTGCCAATTCGGGCTGTGCCGCCGGTGGAGGGACAATTCCGTGAAGCGTGACCAGTCACCTGTGCTGCCCGGCGACGGTGCCACGGACTACGCACGTTATATGCGTACGGAGGCGTTGCTCGGGCTTCAGCGGGCCCCGGAGGAGATGATCCACCGCGACGAACTGCTGTTCCAGGTGGTGCACCAGTCCACCGAGCTGTGGCTGAAGCTGGCGGCGGCGGAACTGGTCGAGTCGGTGGCCCGGGTGGACGCCGGGGAGATGGTGGCGGCCGAGACGCTGCTCGGTCGGGCGAGCCTCGGGGTCCGGCTGGTCACCGACCAGTTGGAGATGCTGAGGCACCTCTCACCAGCGGATTTCCAGGCCATGCAGCCCGCACTGGGCAACGGCTCCGGTGCCGAGTCGCCGGGATGGCGGCAGGTCCAGACGCTCAGCCGCCGACTCGGCCGGGCCTTCCACGACCACCTCGACGCCCGGGGCATCGCCCCGGCTGCGCTGCCCGACCTGGACCCGACCGACCCGACGCACCGGCTGGCCGAGGCGATGGTGGAGTGGGACGAGCGGGTGGCGTCCTGGCGGGTGCGGCACTACCAGGTGGCGCTGCGGATCGGTGGTCACCCACCGGCCGGCACCCCGGGCAGCCCGGCGAACATGCTCGCCAAGCTCGTCGGCCACCGATTCTTCCCGGAATTATGGCAGGTGCGTCTGCACACCCCCGACGCGGAATCCGTCGCGCTGCACTGACCTTTCCTCGGCCTTCGGCCGACCCCGATTACGATCCTCTTCGGAATGTCGAGGTGCGGTTTCGTGCGCGAATTGACGAGCTGGTCGGCGGGCGCGGCCGATCCCGACGAATTCCCCTACGACCAGGTGGTCGACGCATTCCACCGGGTCGGCAAACATTTCGTCGACAAGGAACTGCTCGCCCGGTTGGACGAGGCGCGCGCGAGGGTGACCGGGTACGACGAACGGGCGCGGTTGCTGCGTGACTTCCTCGACGTCGCGCTGGACAAGTGGGACGGCCGCTACGACTACCGTAGCTACCTCGCCCTGCGTCTGCTCCGGTTGCCCGACGGGACCGACGACCCGCCGCCCGACGCCGGGGCCGACGCCCGGCAGGGCCGGGACCGGCTCGTCGTCCGGCTGGTCGCCGACGCGGTCTCCTTCGAACTGGCGGCTGCCGCCAAGGTCACCGGACTGTTGCCGGAGCAGCGTCCGGGGCGGGCGGTGGTGGCCAAACGCTTCCGGCTCGGCGTCCGCGCCGCCCTGCCCGCCCTGGCCCGTCTCGGTCTCACCGGGACGATCGACGACGCCACGCCCGTCACCGCCGCCACGACCCTGTCCGCCGTCGTCGCCGGCCTGGACACCACCGGCGACCCGTCGCTGCGGCTGAGCATGCTGCCGGTACACGTCACCCACGACGAATACCTGTTCATCCGGGTGCTCCAGGCATACGAGTGTGTCTTCGCCGGGGTCGCCGACGAACTCCGGGGCGTGGTCGACGCCCTGCGGACCGGGCCGCCCGACCGGGCCGTCGACCGGCTCGGCTACGCCCGCGACCTGCTCGGCACCGCCGGTTCGCTCTTCTCGCTGCTGGCCACCATGCAGCCCGCCGCGTTCCAGACGTTCCGGCAGTACACCGAGGGCGCCAGCGCCATCCAGTCCCGGTCGTACAAGCTCGTGGAGTCGCTCTGCCGTACCCCCGCGCCGGACCGGCTGGACTCGGTGGCCTACCGGTCCGTGCCGGAGGTCCGCGCCCGGGTGCGCGACGGCCAGCCGACCGTGGACGAGGCGTACCGTCGCGCGGTCCACGACGGCCGGCTGGACGAATCGTCGCGCCGCCTGATGGCGGCCGGCATGGGCAGGTTCGCCGAGGCCCTGGCGCAGTGGCGGCGGACCCACTACGGGGTGGCGGTGCGGATGCTGGGCCGCCGTCCCGGCACCGGCTACACCGAGGGCACGCCCTACCTGGCGGCGGTACGCGACCTGCCGGTCTTCGACGCCGTCGGCCCGTACCCGTCTCGTCCGACCGGAGGTCGTCCCGCGTGAACCCCGTCGACCTCCCGCCCGGCCCCGACACGCCGGCCTGCCTCGACCCGGCCGTGCACGCGGCGCTGCGCGCCGAGTTCCCGCTGCTGCGCACCTGCGTCTATCTGAACAACAACTCCACCGGGGCGGTGCCGGCCGGTGCCGAGCGGGTGCTGCACGACTACTGGGACACCCTGCGCACCTGGCGTGACGACGCCTGGCAGGACTGGCACGTCGGCCTCGACCGGTACGCCGACTCGGTGGCCGCCCTGCTCGGCGCGCCACAGGGCAGCGTGGTCACCGACGCCAACCTGAGTACGCTGCTGGCCCGGCTGGCCTCCTGCTTCGACTACCGGCCGCCCCGCGACCGGGTGGTCATCACCGACCTGGAGTTTCCGACGGTCCCGTTCGTCTTCCGGGCGTTCGGTCGCTACGGCGCGCGACTCGACGTGGTCGGCACCGGCGGACCGGACCTCGACCAGGACGCCCTGGAGGCCCGCCTGGACGAGCGGACGCTGCTGGTCTGCGTCACGCACGCCGCCTTCACCTCCGGCGCCACCCTGGACCTGCCCCGGCTGGTGGAGGCGGCCCACCGGGTCGGCGCGCTGGTGGTGGTGGACGCCTTCCAGACCGTCGGGGTGGTGCCGCTGGACGTGACCGCGCTCGGTGTCGACGCCGTCCTCGGCGGCGCGAGCAAGTGGCTCTGCGGCGTCGGCACCGCCTTCCTCTACGTCCGGCCCGACCTGGTGCCGCACCTGGAACCGGCGGCGACCGGCTGGCAGGCCGGCGACCGGGCACTCACCTTCCGCCCCTCCACCGGCTGGGCCCCCGGCGCGCGCCGGTTCGCCGGCGGCACGCCGTACCCGCTGACCTCGCTGGTCTCCCAGGTCGGGCTGGACCTGCTGGCCGGGGTCGGCGTACCGGCGATCCGTCGGCACTCGCTCGCTCTCACCCAGCGGGTCCTGGACCGCGCCGCGCAGGCCGGCATCGCCGTGGTCAGCCCGACCGCCGCGCACCGGCGCGGCGGCGTGGTGTTCCTGGACGTGCCCGACGGCGAGGCGGTCAAGCGGCGGCTGGCCGCGCAGCAGTTCGTCTGTAGCTGGCGCGGTTACCTACGGGTCGGCCCGCACGCCTACAACACCCTCGACGAGATCGACGCGTTCATGGACGCGTTGGGCAAGGAGTTGGGTCGATGACCGTCACGCTCTCCCCGCGCGCGTTGATGAGCCTGCTCGCCAACGGGCCCAAGGCCATGGACGTGCTGGAGACGGCGCTCGCGCTCGGGCTGCTCGACGAGCTGGAGCCCGGTCCGGTCCGGCTCGACACCCTGGCCGACGACCTGAAGGTACGCCCGCTGCGGCTGTACAAGTTCCTCGACTGCCTGGAGAGTCTCGGTTTCCTCGTCCGGGAGGGCTCGGGCGGCGACATCGGCGCCACCCGCTACCGGGCGGTGCCCGGACTGCGCGCGGCGGTCGAGGCGGTGGTCGGCCCGGACGCGCTCGAACGCGACCGGGACCGCTACCCGTGGCGGCTGCTGCACGGGCGGCTCGCCGACAGCCTGCGGGGCGAGGTGAGCATCGACGACGACGACTTCGCCTGGCCGCCGAAGACCGACGAACAGACCGCCGACTTCGAACGCAGCATGGCCGTCGGGCTGGGGCCGGTCGTCGAGGCGGTCCGGCAGCACGCCGGTCGGCTCTGGCCGGGGCGTCGTCGGCTGCTGGACGTGGGCGGTGGCGACGGCACACTGGCCGCGCACGTCCTGGACACCGCGCCGGAACTGCGCGCCGACGTGTACAACCTGCCCGCGGTGGCACCGCTGGTGGACCACACCCGCGTCGCCCGGGGCCATCCGGACCGGCTCGGCTTCGTCGGGGGAGACTTCCTCACCGAGGAACTGCCCCCGGGCTACGACGCGATGTCCTTCGTCCGGGTCCTGCACGACTGGCCCGACGAGGTGGCCCGGCACCTCGTGACCCAGGCGTACGCGGCGCTGGAACCGGGCGGCCTGCTGCTGATCTGCGAGGAGTTCCGCACCCCCGACCGGCTGGCCATGCAGTTCTTCTGGAGCTACTTCCTGATCGGTGTCGACACCTGTGTGAGTCGACTGCGTGAGGCCGGCTACTACACCACACTGCTCGTCGACACCGGCTTCACCGAGGTGACCGTGCTGCCCGGCACCTGGGAGTTGGTGACCGCCCGGAAACCGACCTCGCGGGGCTGATCGTCACCCGTCGACGTCGTCGGTGGGCGATGCATTCCCTCTCGTACGGTGATCGGCTCGGCACACCAATTGCCGACCGATTCACGGAATCGTCCCCCGCCGTCGGACGGGCCCGCCCAGGGCGGCCGTGATTGTGCTCACGACCGGCACCCCTGAAGCACGGGGAAGTGCCTGCGATCTCCCTATGCTGGCCCGGTGATCGCCCGTTACCGTCCGCCCCGCGCGGCCGGACCGGGCAGGTGGCGGGTGCCTTGCGCGAGGCGGGGGAGGAAGTAGCGAGCAATGACCAGCTCCACGCGGACCTGGGACGGGCTGTCCATTCCCGCCCCCGGCACCTATCGACTCGACCCGGCGCACAAGCGGATCGGGTTCCTCGCCCGACACATGATGGTCAGCCCGGTGCGGGGTGAGTTCCGGGACGCCACCGCGCAGATTCTCGTCGCCGAGGATCCGCTTCTGTCGACGATCGAGGCGACCATTCAAGCGGGCAGTATCGATACGACGAGTACGGATCGGGACACGCACCTGTGCAGTGCCGATTTCCTCGACGTGGAGACGTTTCCCACCCTTGAGTACCGCAGTACCGGAATTGCGCGACTGGAGAAGACCGATCCGATCTTCTACTGGGCGAAGCTCAGGAACCATCGCCTCGGCCGGCGGCCGGCCCCGGAGGAGTCGGCGCATCCGGCGAGCCCGGCGACCGCCCGGTTCGTGCTCGCCGGGGAGTTGACCGTCAAGGGGATCACCCGTCCCGTCGACCTCCAGGTGGAGTTCGGCGGCGCCCGGCGTGACCCGTACGGGCAGGACATCTTCGGGTTCAGCGCGACGGCGGAGATCAACCGTGAGGACTACGGCCTGGTCTGGAACGTGGTGCTGGAGAGCGGTGGGGTGCTGGTCGGCAAGAGCGTCCGCATCGAGATCGCCGGTGAGGCGATCCGCCAGGCGTAGCGTCACGCCGCGTTCACCGCAGGTTGGCGGCCGATTCGCATCCATTGATCGCGATGTCTGCGACAATCCGTCTGTGCCTGCCATCCCGTCAGGCGGGACCCCCGCCCGCCGTGGCAGGCGACAGTCAGGAGTCGCCCAGTGGCTCACGCCCGTACGGCCGCCCTCGCCTCGGTGGTCGCCGTCGCCCTGTCCCTCGTCGTGGCCCCGGCACCGGCCGGCGCCACCCCGCCCAACATCCCGTCGCACAGCACGGCGGTGAGCCGGCTCGGCGCGCTCACCGTGGCCGCCGAGTCGCACCAGTCCAGCTACAGCCGGGACCTCTTCCCGCACTGGATCACCGTCACCGGCACCTGCAACACCCGCGAGCAGGTCCTCAAGCGCGACGGCAGCAACGTGGTCGTCGACGCCAACTGCTATCCGACCTCCGGGTCCTGGTACAGCCCCTACGACGGGGTGACCCGGACGAACCCGGCCGACATCTCCATCGACCACGTCGTACCGCTGGCCGAGGCATGGCGGTCCGGGGCCTGGTCCTGGACCACCGCGCGGCGCCAGACCTACGCCAACGACCTGGGCGGTCCGGAGCTGTGGGCGGTCACCGGCAGCGTCAACTCGTCCAAGGGTGACCGGGACCCGGCGGCGTGGAAGCCGCCGCGAGCCGCCTTCCACTGCACCTACGCGCGCGCCTGGATCCAGGTGAAGTGGTACTACGGCCTCTCCGTCGACAGCGCCGAGAAGTCGGCGTTGTCAGGCATGCTGAACACCTGCTGACCCGCGTGTAAGGAAGGGCCCCCTACTAACGCCTCGTGTATAGGAGGGGTCCCTTCCTTACACCTGGTGGGTTGCTGGTGTGGGCCGGGGAAGGACCGGCACGGAGGGGGCGGACGGGTGGAGGGCGTACTCACGGGCTTCGCCGTCATCGCCACCGTCATCGCGATCGGCTACCTGGTCGGGCGCATCGGGCTGCTGGGGCCGGAGGGGCCCGCCGTGCTCTCCCGGGTCTCCTTCTTCGTCGCCACACCCGCCCTGCTCTTCGAGACCGTCTCCCGCGCCGACGTGGCCACCGTCTTCTCGTCCGCCCTGCTCGTCACGCTGATCAGCACCACCGTCGTCGCGGCGGTCTTCGTGGCCGTCGCGATGCTGTGGTGGCGGCGATCGGCACCCGAGGCGACGATCGGCGCGCTCTCCGCCTCGTACGTCAACGCGGGCAACATCGGCATCCCGATCGCGGTCTACGTGCTCGGTGACGCCGCACTCGTCGCGCCGGTGCTGATGTTCCAGGTGGTCGTGATGGCACCCCTGGCGTTCGCGGTGCTGGAGTCGTCGGCGGCGCGGTATTCGTCGGCGGCGCGGGAGCCGTCGGCGGCGCGGGAGCGTCGGTCGGTGGTCCGGGCGGCTGTCCGGCCGTTGTTGAACCCGATCACCGTCGCCTGCGGCCTGGGGGTGCTCGTGAGCGTCGTCGGCTGGTCGCCGCCGGAGCCGGTGATGCGACCGGTGGACCTGGTCGCCGCGATGGCGGTGCCCGCCGCCCTGCTCGCCTACGGCCTGTCCCTGCGCGGTGCCCCGCCGCCCGGTTCCGGGGACACCGCGTGGGACGTCCGGCTCGCCGTGGTGCTCAAGACGCTGGTCCACCCGACGGTCGCCTACCTGGTGGCCCGCTTCGGGCTCGGCCTGTCCGCACCGCTGGTGCTGGCCTGCACGGTCACCGCCGCCCTGCCCACGGCGCAGAACGTCTTCGTCTACGCCGTCCGCTACGGCCGGGGCGTCGTGCTGGCCCGCGACGCCATCCTGCTCTCCACCGTGACCGCCGTCCCGGTGCTGATCGCCGTGGCGCTGCTCGCCGGCTGACCGGCAGCGGGCCGCACCGGCGATCCGCCCTCGAAAGCACTCCCCGGGCGGCGGGGCGGAGAACGGCGGGGCGGAGAACGGCGGCTTGATGGACGGTCCGTGACCGGCGCGGCGGGCGCGTGGTGCACCTGCCCGCCGCGTCCGGCTCCGGCTGCACCGGTGGCGCCGACGAATGACCGCGCAGAAAGCGTTATTCGATCTCGGCTTCGCCAGTCGCCTGTGACCTGCGGAGATAACGCTCTCACGGATTGCGGCGGAGCCCTTGACGGGCCGCTGGCCCAGCCATCACGATGAATGCCCTGCCCCGCCTTTCGCGGCACCGGCGACCTGCCGGACGCGTCGCGACGGGGCAGGCTTCCACCTCCATCACCTCACCAGGCGTGATCGGCGCACGCCCTCCCCACACCGTGGAAAGGACGTATCGTGCGCAGATCCCTCAGAGCCTGGCTCGGTGCCGCGCTGAGCGCGGTGCTCGTGCTGGGCGGCCTGGTCGCGGCGGCACCGCCCGCCGTCGCCGCGCCGTTCAGCGTGCTGGTGTTCAGCAAGACCGCCGGGTTCCGGCACGGCTCCATCGGCCCGGGCATCACCGCCGTCCAGCAGCTCGGCGCCGCCAACGGGTTCACCGTCGAGACCACCGAGGACGCGGCCCAGTTCACCGACGCCAACCTGAGCCGGTTCGCCGCGGTGATCTGGCTCTCCACCACCGGCGACGTGCTCAACGCCGCCCAGCAGGCCGCCTTCGAGCGCTACATCACCGCCGGCGGCGGGTACGTGGGCGTGCACGCCGCCGCCGACACCGAGTACGAGTGGCCCTGGTACGGCGGTCTGGTCGGCGCGTACTTCGCCTCGCACCCGGCCGACCAGACCGCCTCCGTGAAGGTCGCCGACCGGGTGCACCCGTCCACGGCGAACCTGCCGCAGCGGTGGACCCGGCTGGACGAGTGGTACAACTACCGCACCAACCCCCGGGGCGACGTGCACGTGCTGGCGACGCTGGACGAGAGCACCTACACCGGCGGGAGCATGGGTGCCGACCATCCGATCTCCTGGTGCCACACCTACTCCGGCGGTCGTGCCTGGTACACCGGGATGGGGCACACCGACGCGTCGTACTCCGAGCCGGACTTCCGCCGGCACCTGCTCGGCGGCATCCTCGGCGCGGCCGGTGCGGCGGAGGCCGAGTGCGGTGCCACTGTCGACTCGAACTTCCAGCAGGTGGAGCTGGCCAAGGGCGCGGCCGAGACCGGCGAGCCGATGAGTCTGACCGTGCTGCCGAACCGGGGAGTGCTGCACACCTCCCGCAACGGCGTCATCCGCTACACCGACGCGGCCGGCAACACCAAGGTCGCCGCCACGCTGCCGGTCTACACCGGCGACGAGGAGGGCCTACAGGGCATTACGGTGGACCCGAACTTCACCACCAACCGCTGGGTGTACGTCTTCTACGCACCACCCCTCGACACTCCCGGCGGCGGTGCACCGGCCACCGGCACCGCCGCCGACTTCGCCCGCTGGGCGGGGGTCAACCGGCTGTCCCGGTTCACCGTGAACGCCGACCACACCGTCAACCTGGCCAGCGAGACGCTGGTCCTGGACGTACCCACCGACCGGGGCATGTGCTGCCACGTCGGTGGGGACATGGCCTTCGACGCGGCGGGCAACCTGTATCTGTCCACCGGTGACGACACCAACCCGTTCGACTCGGCCGGGTTCACCCCGATCGACGAGCGACCCGGCCGTAACCCGGCCTTCGACGCCCAGCGCACCTCGGCCAACAGCAACGACCTGCGCGGCAAGGTGCTCCGGATCAGGCCGAGCGCGACCGGCGGCTACACCGTCCCGGCCGGCAACATGTTCGCTCCGGGCACCGCGCGGACCCGCCCGGAGATCTACGCGATGGGCTTCCGCAACCCGTTCCGGATGAGCGTGGACAGGGCCACCGGCGTCGTCTACCTCGGCGACTACGGGCCGGACGCGGGCACCGCCGACCCGAACCGGGGGCCGGCGGGCAACGTCGAGTTCGCCCGGATCGACCGGCCCGGTTTCTACGGCTGGCCGTACTGCACCGCCCGCAACGACGCCTACAACGACTACACCTTCCCGTCCGGACCGTCGGGCCCGAAGTTCGACTGCGCGGGCGGGCCGGTGAACAACTCGCCGAACAACACCGGCATCACCCAGCTCCCACCGGCAGTTCCGGCCTGGCTGCCGTACGGCGGGTCCGGCTCGCCGCCGGAACTCACCGGCGGCGGACTCTCCCCGATGGGTGGCCCGGTCTACCGGTACGACCCGGCGAGCACCTCCGACGTGGCGTTCCCGGAGTACTACGACGGGACCTACTTCGCCGGTGAGTTCGGTCGACGCTGGATCAAGAACATCACGCTCGACTCCGCCGGCCAACCTTTCAAGATCAATCCGTTTCCGTGGACCGGCACCCAGGTCATGGACATGGAGTTCGGCCCGGACGGCGCGCTCTACGTGCTCGACTACGGCACCGGCTGGTTCAACGGCGACGCCAACTCGGCGCTGTACCGCATCGAGTACGCCCGCGACGGCCGCGCACCGAGAGCCGTCGTCTCGGCCACCCCGACCAGCGGGGTCGCCCCGCTGACCGTGCAGTTCTCCTCGGCCGGGTCACTCGATCCGGACGGCGACCCGTTCAGCTACGCGTGGGACTTCGACAACAACGGCACCACCGACTCCACCGCCCCGAACCCGAGCCACACCTACACCACCAACGGGGTACGCACCCCGACGCTGACCGTCCGGGACAGTACCGGCAAGACCGGCACCGCCAGCACGGTCGTCACGGTCGGCAACAGTGCCCCGGTGGTCACCGTCAACACCCCGACCAACGGGCAGACCTTCGCCTTCGGCGACGCGGTGCCGTTCTCGGTCACCGTCACCGACGCCCAGGACGGCCCGATCGACTGCGCCCGGGTCACCGTGAACTACGTCCTCGGCCACGACTCGCACGGCCACCAACTCGGCAGCGTGCGCGGCTGCACCGGGGTCATCCAGACCTCGGTCGACGGCGAGCACGACACCGCGGCGAACATCTTCGGCATCATCGACGCCGAGTACACCGACCGTGGCGGAGGCGGGCAGCCGGCGTTGACCACGCACACGCAGGCGGTGCTGCAACCCCGCACCCGTCAGGCCGAGCACTTCGGGGACTCCTCCGGCATCCAGATCACCCGGCCGGGCAGCGCGCACGGCGGTGCGGCGGTCGGCTACATCGACGACAACGACTGGATCTCGTTCCGCCCGTACGACCTGACCGGCATCCGGTCGTTCAGCGCCCGGGTCGGCGCGCCGGCCGGTGCGGGTGGCACCCTCCACCTGCGGGTCGACTCGCCGACCGGGCCGCTGGTCGGCTCGACCACCGTGACACCCACCGGCGGGTACGGCACCTTCGCCACGGTCACCGGCACGGTCACCGCCCCGACCGGCACCCGCACCCTGTTCCTGGTCTTCTCCGGTGGCGGCGGCATGTTCGACCTGGACGAATTCACGCTCTCCACCAGCACCGGAGGTGGTCCCGGCCCTGGCCCGGACCCCGACCCTGGCACCAACCTGGCGCGCGGCAAGCCGGCGCGGGCGTCCAGTGCCGAAGGGGCCTACGTCGCGGCCAACGCCGTCGACGGCGACGCCGGGACCCGGTGGAGCAGCGCGTTCAGCGATCCGCAGTGGATCGACGTGGACCTGGGCGCCACGTACGCGGTCGACCGGGTGAAGCTGACCTGGGAGGCGGCGTACGGCAGCGGCTACCAGATCCAGACCTCACCGGACGGCGTCACCTTCACCACCGTCCGCACCGTCACCGGCGGCGACGGCGGGGTGGACGACCTGACCGGCCTGACCGGCACCGGCCGGTACGTCCGGATCACCGGCACCGCGCGCGGCACCGGCTGGGGCTACTCACTGTTCGAGTTCGAGGTGTACGGCAGCAGCAGCGGCGGCCCGTCCGGCGGCAACCTGCTGCGGAACAAGCCGACGACGACCTCCAGCGACGAGGGGGCCGGCATGACCGGCGCCCAGGCGGTCGACGGTGACCTGACCACCCGATGGTCCTCGGCGTTCTCGGATCCGCAGTGGATCCGGGTCGACCTGGGCGCCCCGACCGCGATCGGCCGGGTGAAGCTGACCTGGGAGGCGGCCTACAGCAGCGCGTACACCATCCAGACCTCGACCGACGGCACCACCTGGACCACCGTGCGCACGGTGACCGGTGCCGACGGCGGAGTGGACGAGCACTCCGGACTCGGCGCCAACGGCCGGTACCTGCGGATCCACGCCACCGCCCGGGGCACCGGCTGGGGCCACTCGCTCTACGAGCTGGAGGCGTACACGAGCTGACCCGTCGACGTGGCCGGCACGGTCTGCCGTGCCGGCCACACCGGCCGTCGGGTGCCGGGGTCGGTCAGGGGTGCTCCGCGTGCTCCGGCGCACGACCGACCCGGATCGCCAGCCGGTCCAGGTAGCGCACCTGGAGCGCGACCAACGCGACCAGGAACAGCAGCAGCATCGGCAGCGGGAGCAGCGCGCCGAGGGCCAGTTCGTCGGCGGGAATCCGGCCGGTGGTGCCCTGCGCCAGCGCCTCGACCGGGGCGGTCCGGGTGCTCGGGGTCTGTGCCACGATCCACGGCCACAGCAGTTGCCCGGAGCTGACCAGCCAGGTCACCAGACCGGCCAGCAGCACCATCGGTACGGCCGGGGCGAGCATGGTGCGGCCGAACCCGCCACCCGCCCGCCACCGGGGCTCCAACCCCCGGAACAGCAGCGTGAACAGGAACAGCGCGGGGATGCTGACCCAGCCGGGCGGGATCACCCCCAGGAAGGTGTTGACCTGGTCGAAGTCACGGGTACGCAGGTAGGACTCGACGGCGAGCGGCCCGGTGCCGACGAAGAGCCACGGCGCGAACGGCAGCAGGAGCAGTTCGCTGAACCGGCCCAGCGGGCGCAGCCCGCCGATGGCGAAGCCGCCGGCCACCGCGACGGTGATCGTGACCAGCGTCGCGACCAGGGTCGGCAGCCAGGTCCAGATGAGCATGTCGGACAGACCGGCGCCCGGCACCGGTCCGAGGTCGTTGGTGAACCGGAAGCTGCGACTCAGCCAGGGCCACGCCACCCAGAGCATCAGGCCGACGGCGACCACGCCCGCCACGGCCAGCCCGATCCGGGCCGGGCCGCTGCCCCCGGTCGTCGGGGCGCTGCTTCCGCTCGTCGGAACGCCCGGCGGCGTGGTGACGGCGCTGGACGCGGGCCAGGTCGGGGTGGTGGTCGAGGCCGGCGCGGCCGTGGCGGGATCGCCGGTCGGGGCGTCGGCGAGTTCGATCCGGGCGCGGGTGACCAGCAGCAGCGCCGTCGCGGCCAGGCCCAACACGGCCAGGACGGCGAGCAGCAGCACCGCGTCGGCGGAACCACGGCCGACGTCCATCCGGGCCAGGGACTGCACCACGATGGTCGTCAGCGGGAACTGGGCGCGGTTGCTGGCGGCCAGCAGCGGTGCCACGAAGCTCTGCAACGTGGCCGCGACGATCCCGAGCACCAGCAGACCGGCCACGGTCGCCATCGCGGGCAGCGCGTCGGCCGGGCGGCGACGGCCGCGTAGCGTGGCGAGGAAGGCGGTGGTGGCGACGGCGACGACCAGCCCGGCGCTGCCGACGGCGGTCAGTTCCACGAGCGTCGCGTACGGGCTTTCCACGGCCGCTCGGGGCTCGACGCGGTCGAGACGCCAGCCGAGCAGCAGCGCCACCGGGGCGTACCCGGCGACCGGCACGGCCAGCAGGGCGCGGGCCGCGAGCCGGGGCCCGCGACCGGCCCGGTCGGCGAGCAGGGCCAGCAGCGGGGCGACCAGCAGAGCCAGCACGAGCGGCACGATCGTCAACAGCAGCGCCATCCGGTACTCGCCGACCACGCCCTGCTCGAAGCGCTGTCGATAGTGCTCGGTGCCGACGTCGGTCGCCGGACCGAGCAGGTTGTCCCGGGTCGTCGACCGCGCGATCGCCAACCCGGTGGGCAGCAGATAGGACCAGAGCAGGGCGAGGAAGGCGGGTAGCAGCAGCACGAGCCCGATGCCGACGCGGACACCGGTGCCCGGTCGGGTGGACGGTTTCGTCACGGAGAGTACCGGGCTGGTCATGGTGCTCCTCGCCTCGTCGGATCCCTGGCCGGGCCCGACGATAGGCGTAACGATCAAGCCGGGCCACCGGAGCGAAGATCTTTCGTCCGCACGGCCCACCAGCGATGCCGATGCGGAGGGGGAGCATGAGCAGGCCGGGCGCCGTCGGGTCGACGACGCCCGGCCAGTGGCTCAGCAGAGGCCGTTGCAACCGTCCGGGTTCGGCGGCGGGGCACCGATCCAGGGCTGGGAGAGGCCGGGTACGTGCTCCGGCTGCGCCCCGCTGATCCGGGGCTCCGAGAAGACCGTGTTGTACGCGTTGGCGGTGTCGTCGACGTAGATGATCCCGCTCAGCTTGTTCTCCGGGATGGTGCCGTTGGCGTACGGCGGCGTCCAGTTCCGGACCGGCGTGATGTTCGCGCCGAGGAAGCGGGTGATGCCGTCGGCACCGGCCAGCACGGAGACCACGTCGCCGGAGTAGTCGGGGTTGACGTACCCGTGGTCACCCTCCGTGTCGCCGTGGCCGCTGCCGTCGTCACCCCCGTCGTCGCCGTGCTCGCCGCCGGAGTTGTCGTCGTCGGAGTCGTAGTGGGTGTTGATGCCGTCGTCGCAGCTCCCGCTGTTGTCGCAGGTCGTGACGGTCTGGTTGCCGGAACTGTGGGTCGAGCTGTTGAAGGTGACGCTCTCCACCCGGATCGTGCCCATCTTGTTCGCGAGCTCGTCGTAGACGTGCACGGTCGTCTCCGAGTGGGTGTCCGACTGGCCGTTCTTCATGTGGCTCTTGGTGGTGGTCTCACTGATCAGGCGACCGTGCGGGTCGAAGACCATGACGGTCTGCTCGGTGTAGAGGTCGCCGGGCTCGCCGCGCTCCTCGTACTGGGTGAAGACGGTGTTGCCCTTGGACCCGTCGGCGTTGACGTGTTCCCGCACCGACCCGCCCGGCACCAGGTCGACCTCGTCGCGCGACCCGTCGGCGTAGTGCAGCCGGTAGTCGGAGTCGCCGAACCACGGCTTCTCGGTCTTCACGACCCCGCCGTACGCGGCCGGGCTGTGCGTCGTCTCGCCCGGCTCGTACTCGACGAACATCGATTCGAAGGGCGTGATCAGCGGGTTGCCCGGCTCGCCGACGGCCTGCGAGCGGGTGCCCCGGCCGATCGCGACGCCGTCGCGCTGCACCGAGAGCTTGAGCTCGTCGAACTGCTTGAGGTCGATGCCGAGCCGGCTGTAGGTGTCCTTGCGCACCGGAAGGGCGAAGACCCCCAGGGTCGGCAGGTTGGTGGTGGTCTCCCGGAGCGCGAGCAGGTCTTCGGGGAAGGCGATGAAGCTGCCCCGCCCGTAGACGAACGACGGCAGCTTGTTCACCGAGGCCAGTTCCACGGCCACCTCGAGGCTGGGTCGGCTGGCCGGGTCCCACGGGTCGGTGCCCGCCGCCACCTCGTCGGCGTCGCTGAAGCCGTCCTTGTCGCTGTCGACCACCCGCCAGGACAGGTAGCAGCCGGTCGGGTCGCAGACCCGGGCGTACGACAGCTTCTTGCGCGGCGGCTTGTCGGCGGAGGCGGCGGTGCTGCCGGCGGTCAACGCCAGCGGTATGGCGAGCAGCGGGGCGACGACCATCGCCACTCGCCTGCGGTTACGAAGGATCATGAGCGGTACCGTCGCACCCGTCCGGGCGCTCTCCGACCGCTGAGTCGGCAATCAGTCGCCGGGTCGCGGCACCCTGGGAGGATCCCCAGCTAGGGTGTGGCTGCTGCGCTGGTACGACGAAGGTGACGGACGTGGAGATCGACCAGTGTGGCCACCGGCCGGAGGACGCCGACCGACTGCTGGCCGCCGCCGACCGGGCCGCCGATCCGGTGGCCGCCGCCCGGCTGGTGGCGGAGGCGTTCGTCGCGGTGTCCCGGACCGCCGACCCGACCGTCCTGCCGCCGATCGTCCGGCGGTTGGCACGGCTACGGACCCTCCCGCCACGTCCCGAGGTCGAGTTCCTGCACCACGCGGTCGGCTGCGCGGTGGGTGCCCGGACCGGGCGGCGGGTCGCTCCCCGGGAGACCGACGACGCGTTGCGCCTCTTCGCCAGCGCCGGGCTGCACGACGATCCGCTGCACGTGGAGTGCGCGATGATCGCCACGTTGAGCGCGCTGCGACCCGACCAGGTGCGCCCCAGGTTCGCCGCCCTCGTCGAGCGGTGGGTGTCCGGCGAGGAGGAGACCGACCCGGCCCGGCGGGCCCGGTTCACCACCATGCTCGGGATGGGCGACGCGTGGTCCGGTGACCTGCTGCGCGGCCGGGCGACGCTGCGTCGCGCCCAGGCGTACGCGGTCGAGGCCGGGCGGCTCGACCTCCAGGCCGAGATCGTGTCGTGGCTGGCCAAGTGCGAGGCGCTCTGCGGCGACCTGACGCAGGCGCGGCGTTGTCTGGACGAGGCGCGGCTGCTGGCGGCCCGCTCGGGGTCGGCCTGGGTCGGGTTCCACATCGCCGAGTGCGCCGCCGCGCTGCACCTGGCGGCGGGCGACGTCGAGGCGTGGGTCGGGGTCGTGGGGCGGTTGGTCGACTCGGCGGTCGGCAGCAACTCCGGGCTGGTCTTCGAACACCGGTGGGAACTCGCCACCCACCACGCGCTCGGCGGGGACGCCGAGGCCGCGCACGCCGTCCTCGCCACCATCGCGGATCCGCCGCTGGACTGGCCGGGTGCGCCCGCCCTGCCGTCCTGGCGGGCCTGGATCGCCGACCCGGTCGACCCGGCCGCGATGGCCTGGCTGGAACAGGCGCTCGCCGGGCTCAACCGGCCGGTGGAGCGGCTCTCCCGGGCCCGGCTGGCCTGGCTGCTCGGCGCCCAGCACGCGCGCCTCGGCCGGCGGGTCGACGCGATCCGGCTGCTCGAACTGGCCAGCAGCGAGTACGCGGCGACCGGCGCGGCGGGTCTGCTCGCCCGGGTCACCGTGGACCTGGACGCCGTCACCGACGTCCCGGTCGGTACGCCGTGGTCCGTGGCGCAGGTGCCGTCGACCCGGCGCGGCCGACCGGCCGACGCCGGCACGCAGGTCCGGCTGACCGCCATGGAGACCAGGGTGGCCGGTGCCGTCGCCGACGGACTCAGCAACCTGGAGGCGGCCCGGCTGCTGGCGGTGTCGGCCAAGACGATCGAGTTCCACCTCGGCAACATCTATCGCAAGCTCGGCGTCCGTAACCGCACCGAACTCGCCCGGCACCTGTCGCGCTGAGCCGCTCAGTCGAGCGCCGCCACCAGCTCGGCGACCTCGGCGGCGCAACCGTAGGAGAGGGTCACCCCGGCGCCGCCGTGGCCGTAGCAGTGCACCACCGGGCCGGGCGCGGTCCGTTCGGTCTCCAGCCGGACGCTCGGTCGGGCGGGACGCAACCCCACCCGGTGCGCGAGGACGCGGGCCGCGCCGAGTGCGGGAACGAGCGCCGTGCAGCGGGCCACGATCGCCTCCGCCGTCTCCGGGCGGGCGTGCCGTTCCTCGTCGCCCTCCTCGGCGGTGCCGCCGAGCAGCACCGTGTCCGTCCGGGGCACGACGTACCGCAGGTGCCCGGGATCGGTCTGGTCGAGCAGCCACTCGTCCAGGCCGACCTGGCTGACCACGACGACCTGTCCGCGTACCGGGGTCAGGGAGGTGTCGCCGGTCAACTCGCGTGCGTCCAGGCCGGTGCAGTTCACCACCGCGTGCACGCCGTCGGTGAAGGCGTCGGCGAGGGCGGGAACCCGTCCGGGTCGGATCTCGACGCCCGCGCGCACCGACCGGTCCCGTAGCCAGGGCAGGTGTCGTGCCATGTCCACCACCGGCACGGTCAGCTCGTACCCGTCGACGTAGCCGGGCGGCAGCCGGTCGCCGCGTACCCGGTCCAGCGCGGGCACCGCGGCCCGCCACCACGGCTCGGCGGTGGGCCGGCGGAACAGTTCCCGGCCCCGGCGCAGCCGGACGCCGGTCGCCGGGTCGTCGGCCAGCCCGCACAGCACCCGGTAGGTGGTGGCCGACCAGCCGGTCACCCGGGCCCGGGGATGGGCCCGGTAGGGGTACCAGAGCGCGGCGGCGACCGACGAGGTGGTCTGCTCACCCGTCCCGGCGGCGACCACGTCGACCCGGTGTCCGTCCTGCGCCAGGCGCAGGGCGCAGGTCAGGCCCACCACGCCCGCACCGACGACCCTGACCCTCATGCCTGGAGATCACACCACACCCTCGTCGGTCCTGGGAATCCTCAAGGTTTCCTCAACCGGGCAGCTCAAGATCTATCGACCTCCGTCGCCGCGACTAGTTTGACGGCAACCGATGGACGTGCGTGACACGCCACAAGCAGGAGGAGGGGAGATGCGACGCACACGACTGCGCCTCGCGCTCTTCGCGCTGCCCGCCCTGGTGGGCGGAGTACTCATGGCGGCGGCATCACCCGTGCCGGTGGGCGCGGTGCCCGCCGGCACGGGTGGTCCGGCCGACACCCATCTCGACGAACCCGACCACGTCGGCCACGTCCGGGTCCAGATGACCGGCGCCGACATGCTGGACCGGGTGGCCGCCGCCGGGTTCGACATCGAGCACGGTCTGACCCGGGTGCCGGACGGCATCGAGGGCGAGGTGGCGGCGACCGCCGAGGAGCGCACCGCGCTGGAGGCGATGGGTGTCCGGATCCTCGCCGACGACGAGGGCTTCGAGTGGAGCGACGAGGCCGACGGGGGCCTGCCGGGCGTCGCGGCCCGCACCCTGACGGCGGCCGGGCCCGACGGCACGGTCCGGATCGCCCGCGCCGACTGGTTCACCACCAAGGGCCAGGGTTTCCTGTACGTCGAGGCGCGCACCACGGAGGGCAGCCAGACCACGCCGATCGTCGGGATGCAGGTGGAGAACGACTCGGGCGAGGGCACCGAGTTCGGCTTCGCCCGGACGATGAGCCGGTTCGTCGACTCCGGGCAGTACATGTTCCACCGGAACCTGTTCAAACTCGACACCCGCCCGGACCGGATCCGGGTCACCAGTTCGACCGGCGGTGTGGTCACCGGCCCGGTCTCGGACTGGTTGGAGAACGGTGCCCCGCCGCTGACGTCGAACCCCGGCTACCGGTCGGACTTCGTCGACGGCTACCGGCACCCGCAGCAGCTCTTCGCCCGAGCCGAGGAGATCGCCCGCGAGTTCCCGCAGATCGCCGAGATCGTCCATCTGCCGCACCGCACGAACGGCTACCAGCGTAAGGCGCAGGCGACGATCGGCGGGACCGGACAGTCGGCGGTCGTGGTCAGCTCGGCGGCGTGGGGGCACGAGGGCGGCAACGACGTCACCGTCGAGTTCGCGCTTGCGCCGGGGGAGAACCTGCCGCTCACCGTCGAGGTGACCGGCTCGGCGGTCCGCGTCCTGCTGGGCACGGACGCCACCGGTGCGGCGGCGAGCACGGCCGCCGAGGTGGCGCAGGCGTTGCGTACCCGGTCGCAGGGGCTGATCGACCGGGCGCACCCGTACCGCAGCAATGCCGGCACCGGCGTCGTGGCGCCGACCACCGGCCCGGTGGCGCTGACCGACTTCCTCGACCAGAAGCGGGTCGGCGCGCCGGAGGGTGAGGTGCCGCGCGGCCCCGCCACCATCCCGGTGCTGCGGATCGGCAAGCACCGCGACGGCCGCAACCCGGGCGTGTTGATCCAGGCGCAGGACCACGCCCGTGAGTGGGTGCCGCCGACGACCACGCTGGAGACGGCCGAACGGCTGGTGCACAACTACCGCACCGACAAGGAGACCAAGAAGATCGTCGACAACACCGACGTCTTCCTGATCCTCTCCAACAACCCGGACGGCGCGAACTACAGCTTCTACAACTTCGCCTCGCAGCGCCGCAACATGACCAACCACTGCGCGGACGACAACGCCGACCCGGCCCGCCGCAACGCCTGGGGCGTGGACCTGAACCGCAACTACCGGGTCGGCTCCGGCCACGACGGGTACGCGGGCGGCTCGACCAGTTGCGTCAGCGACACGTTCCAGGGGCCGGAGAAGCTGTCCGAGCCCGAGTCGAAGAACGTCGTCTGGCTCGTCGAGACGTACTCGAACATCAAGTTCATGATGTCCGTGCACTCCAACGGCGGCCAGTTGTTCTGGCAGCCCGGCGCGTACATCGCCGACGGGCGGATCACCACGCCCCGGCCGCCGCTCGGTGACGAGGCGTTCTACTGGCAGTCGGCGGCGCGGATCCTGTCCCAGGTCAAGGCGCACCGGCAGACCGTGGTGACGCCGCAGAACGTCGGCGGTTCCTCGGACGTCCTCTACTCCTCGGCGGGCAACGTCCGCGAGGACCTGTACCACACGTACGGCATCTACTCGTTCGGCTGGGAGGTCGGCGGCTCGATCTACAACCCGGCCACCGGCAACTGGCAGGGCGGCTCGTTCCAGCCGCCGTGGGTGGGCAACCCCGAGCTGGTCAGCGGGCACGCCGAGACGATGGAGTACGCCAACGGCATCATGGAGATGTTCCGGATCGCGGCGGAGTGGGGCAAGGACAAGAAGAAGCCGACGTCCACGCTCGTGCCCGGCGGCGGCCGGTACGCGGGCCCGGTGGACGTCCGGTTCGAGACCAGCGAACCGGCCACCATCTACTACACGACCGACGGCAGCCGTCCCACCCTGGAGTCGCCGCGCTACCAGGCGACCGAGTTCCGGGAGCCGGGTCAGGTGTTCCGCGTGACCGAGACGACCACGTTCCACTGGTTCTCGGTCGACACGGCGGGCAACGTCGAGAAGGGCTACGACCCGACGAAGAACGACAAGCGCAACAACTACCGCAAGGCGACGGTCACCATCACCCGGTAGGCCGCCTCCGGTGACGCCTCGTCGGTGCGGGTCGCCCCCGCGCCGACGGGGCGACGTCGTGCGCGCGTCGACGTGGACCGTCGCCGACGCGCGTCGGGAACACCGCACCGGGTACGCCGACGGGCGAACCGGACCGCGCCTGCGGGCGGCAGACGGTGCGGGCCGCCGGACCCAGCATGGGAGACGACGTCAGCGCGCCCGGCCCGGGTGCCGTTGCACCAGGAGGTGCCCGTCGTGACCCGTACCCGACTGACCTGGATCGTGCTCGTCGCGCTCGTGTGGGCGGCGATGATGTCCTTCGGCGGTGTCGCCGCCGAGACGGTCATGCTCTATCCGAACATCTTCGACGACGCTCCGGCGTCGCTGCTGCGCGCCCGCGAGTTCCTGGTGGCCAGCGGCCCGAGCGACTACTTCCCGCCGCTGGGCGCCTCGGTGATCCTCGGCAGTCTCGCCGCCACGGTGCTCACCTGGCGTGACCGGCGGCTGCGCTGGTGGGTGGCGTCCGCGACGGCGGTCTTCGTGGTCTGCGAGTTCCTCTTCTCGGCGGTCTTCTTCTGGCCGCGCAACGAGATCATGTTCGTGGACCCGGTGGGCACCCACTCGCCGGAGTACCTGCGTCAGGTCGCCGCCGAGTTCGTCGCCGGGCACCGGGTACGCCTCGTCGGCGGCGCGGTCACGGCGGCGCTGGCCCTCACCGCGCTACTGCGTTTCGCCCGCGACACCGGCCGCACCGACGGCGAGCACGGGGCGGTCCGGGCCCTCTCCTGACCGCCCAGGGGAGAGGTTCGGCAGGTCAGCACCATGATGGGTTCGACGGCACGTGCTAGGAAGGAGGCGTGAATCGTGATCGTCTTTCTGCCGTGCCGTCGGTCCGGGTGACCGCGCATGGCTGAGCGCAGACTCCGGACCGGCCTCGTGTTCATGCTCGGTCTGACCGTGTTGTCCGGTTGCGCCGTCAACAAGGGCAGCGCCCTGGCCGCCGACTTCGAGGCCGACTGGGCCGGCACGCCCGACGTGGCGAGCGTCCACGCCACCGAGGAGAACACCCTGCCCTTCTTCGGCTCGACGACCGGCACGCTGACCGTCGCGGAGGGCACCTCGGCCGACCGGGTCGGCGAGCTGGCGGGCGAGCTGCGGCAGTACGTCGCCGGCCGCGACGACGTCACGGGCAAGATCGCCGCCGCCGACATCACCTTCACCGTGGTCCCGGACAGCGCCCGCAACGACGAGGTGGTGTCGTTGTGGCGGTCGATGAGCACCGACTCGCAGGTGACGTCGGCCCACATCTCGAAGCCGTCCCGGGCCGACGTCGACCGGTGGCGCATCGTCGGCACCGCGCCCGACGTGGTCGGCGCGATGGAACTCTTCGACGACCTGACCACCGGCGGCGGCCGACACGGCACGCTGACCGGCGTCACGACGGTGCTGATCTCCACCGACCGCACCGTCGAGCCGGCCGTCTCCGTGGAGACCGGTGCGGACGGGGCGGTCCCGGTGGAGGCGATCGCCGCGTTCCGGGCGGTCGTCGGCAGGTATCCGATGGTCCGGGCAACCCTGCGGGTCGACCGGGTCAACATCGTCCTGACACGGCCCGAGGACCGGTCGGCCGCCGAGGAGGTGGCTCGGGCCCTGGCACCGAACCTCGACACCGTCGAGGTAACCAGCCAGAACCGCTGAACCGCGGCGATCGGGTCCGAGGCGGTGACGGTTCACACCGGAGAGGTCACTGCTTCGATCCCAGTATCGCCCACCATCGGTAGCAGTGCGCGAACCGCGTCAGCGGTTTGTATTTGATCAAGGGCGGGCCTTCGAGGTCCGGCCCTTGGCCGTCTCTGACCCGCGAAAGCCGGGGTGGCCTCGTGTCCAAGAAGAGTGGGCGTTGTTCGACCGCCGCGCCCCCTGGCGGCTGGACGAGTAGACCGGCCCGGAGGGGCAACTGACAACGAGCTGTATCTGAAGGCGGTGAATGCGAGCGGCTGACCGTTGAGCCCCTCAACGGCGCGGGGTGTTTCAGTAGCGGTTCTTTCGGACCCGCGGGCCTCCGTACTTTGGAGTGTGGACTCTGGCCGTACGGGGGACGGCTACCGTCAGGTGGGTCATGTCCGCCAACTGCGACAGGTCGATGCCGTTGGGAGGCTCTGGGCCGGACATGAGGGCGTATTGGAGAGAGCGGATCTCGCGGAGCGCGTTGAGCCCGGTCGTGTCGGCGCTGAACCACAGGATCTTCAGGTTGGTGAGTTGTGCTAGCGCCGAGAGGTTGTGGACCTTCGAGCTCTGTACGTCGAGGAACTCGAGGTGCGTCAGGCCGGCGAGTTGGGCGAGGTCGAGTTCGTCAAAGCCGCGCAGGTTGAGGTGGGTTAGGCTTTCCGCCCATCGTTCGAGTTGGTGGAGCTTCTCGGCTACAGGGCACGAGGTGATGCCAAGTGCCTTCGGGGCGCGGAGAAAGGCGAGCGGGCTGAGGTCATTCAGGTCCTGAACGTGCCCGACCCCCAGAAGTTCAAGATCTGTTAGGGGCGTCAGATCGTTCAGGGCGTCGAGCGTGCCGAGGTGTTCGAGTCGGAGTTTTCGGAGACGAGGGCACCTTGTGAGGGCTGCGGTATTGCTGACTTGCCCGCTCCATAGGGCGAGCTCTTCTAGCGCAATCGCGTCGGATAGCGGTGTTAGGTCGCGTGGCGGATCCTCGGGGGCGCGCCAGCCGTAGATGTCAAAAGTTTGCAGGTTGGTGCCGGCCAACGGGCTCAGGTCCGCGATGGTGCCGTCTTGAGTGTCGAGGTGAATCAGTCGAGGCAGAGCGGTCAGGAATGCGAGCCCGGCGAAGCTCCGCGAATAGGTGCAGTAGAGCGAGGTGAGGTTGGCCAGTCTGGGCAGGGCGGAGGTGAGGTTAGGGTCGTCGACTTCGAGGCGGCCGTTATCGAAAGGAAGGTCGGCTAGCACCTTTTGGGCGTATTCATCTGGGTCGAAGCGACGCCAGGCGCGGAGTAGCTCTCGCTGGACGGACCGGCGGCGGTCACGCCCGAAGCGCGCGAGGAGGGCGAGCCCGGCTGGGTCGGCGATCTCGGCAGCGGCTCGGATGGTCGCTGTGGCCTCGTTGGCAGTTCGCGGTTCGGATTGGGCAAGCAGATCCAAGGTGAAGGCGCCGGCACGGGCTAGGAGCCTGGCCGTGGTCATGGTGTTGGGTGGCAGCAGCTTGGCGGTGGCCTTGTGGACCTCCTGGCGAAGTGCTGGGGGGACCTCCGGTGAGGTCTCCAGGCAGGCTATGGCGAGCAGGCGCAGCGCGTCCCGTGTGGCTGGCGGTAGATCCTGGCCGCTCCGGATGAGTAGGCCATGGAGTAGTTCGGTGCGTTGTGAGACAGAAGCATGGCCCGCAGCCATCACAATGACCTCGCTCCAGAAGTCTGTGTAGGCGTTGACCACAAGGGCGCCGATGTCATCGGTGGCGACGGCTTCGGCAGCCGCCAGGTACTCCTGGAACGTGCGGTGCACGAAGTCGGTCTCACCTTCGACGGCTTCTCGGATCAACCCACTGCGCTCTAGCAGCAGCTGGTACACCTCGTTGGCTGAAGCACTGATCTGCGCCATTGACTGCAGTTTTGCTGCGATCCGGGCGCGCACCCGGTCTGCGGGTACAGCGGACCATCCATTGCGGACCAACCAGTAGGCGATGTCGCGCAGTAGTAGTGTTTTATCCGTGCGGCTCAGCGTTTCGAGGCCGCTTACGCGGCGTTCGCTGTCGCGTCGCTCCAGCAGCATCTGCAATGCGACCTCGTAGAGCTCCATTCGGCTGCTTGGCAGCTGCCCACGGCGGTCGCGGTGAAGCGCGCAGAGCAAAGCGCACAGCAGCGGATATGGTGCAAGCTGCCGAAGGTGGCGGTGCTCGGAGAGGGATCGGACCAAGCGTTGTTCATACTCCACGAGCTCGTCGAGATCGGCCTGCTGTGCGGACTGCTCGCGTATCGCGTCGTGCCATCGACTGATAAAGACTGGTACGTCAGTGCGGCTCATCGGTTCAAGCTCGGCGACATCGAAGTCCTCTCGTCCGAGCCACTCGACCGGCGCGGCTGCTGGTCGTGAGGTGATGATGAAGCGGACATTGGGAAAAGTGGCTACGAGCTCTCGCAACCAGTGTCGGGCGTCGTCACGACGATCCGCGGTCAGTTCATCGACCCCGTCGATCAGCAGGATGGCGCGACCAGATCGCATTTGCTCGTGCACCCAGCCGGCGGGCATCTCGGCCGAGATGTGTCTGCCGATCTCAGTGAGAAAGTTCTCCGGTGCTGGCAGGTTCCCATCCGTGTGCCGGCGCAGCGCCACGAAGAACGGCACGGTGTCGTTCCAGTCCCGTAAGTGCGCGCCGAACGTCCTGCGCGCACTGTTCACCGCGATCCATTGCAACAGGGTCGTCTTGCCTAGTCCCGCATGTCCGCGGACGAACAGTCGTCGGGTGACCGCAAGTATCTCGTCGATGCGAGCTGAACTGGCGCCTCTAGGCTGTTGGTCGGCGGGCTGAATGACTGGTTCGTCCGCACGTCGCAGGCTGAACTCGCCGGAAACAGTCAGGCTGAGGTACGCCACCGACAAGGGATAGCGTCGGCTGGACTCCGCTAGGGTGGCGCCGAAGAACTCGATGTTGTCCAGGCGATTGGCGACAAGCTGCCGGTAGTCCCGCTCAAAATCGACGATACCCCGACGTGTAGGCAGCCTCTCCAGCACGATGCGTAGTTCATCGAGGATCTGCCGTTCCCGACGTAGCAGCTCAGCCAACGCTGCGCCGCCCGCAGCCGCGGGCAGGGTCCGGACCGTTTCGATCGTGTACGCACTACATTCCCTTAACAGCAAGTCGTAGAGCGATGTTGCGGCCTCGGAGAGGCCCGAACGCTGGGCGCGGCCGAGGTCTTGGCTGCGCAGGTGCCGGTCCAAATACCCGGCATCGAGATCCTGAGCGAACAGGTCGGCGTCGGTCAACGCGGCGGTTGTGAATGTCAGCCGTACCGCGTCAACGGCGGCGAGGGCTTCGTTTTCCTGAACGTCTCTGAACTCGTGCCGAATAAGCGGCTCGACCCGGTCAGCAATCAGCTCGGCCGTCTGTTCCCAGATCCGCCGGAACCGCCGTTTCTCTCGGGCGCTCGCCAGCCGATGTCCTGCGAGATCGATGACGCCAGTGGCAGCTCCGGTAACGATCTTGTGGTCGCCGAGCCATACCTCGCATACGGTCTTAGCAACTGCGGTGCCCAGCGTGATCGCAGCGACTTCCAGGCCTGACACGACATCCACCTCCACTCGGCGGTATCGGGAGCGTGACCGAGCGTGTCATAGTCGCACCACCGTGTACGGCCTCGGAAGGGCGGTTGCGGTACCAACCGTCGTGGTGGGGCGCGTCGGGCCGGTGGGCGGGGGTACCGTCGACTGTGGTGGTCCGCCGGTGTAGTGGCTGGTGGTCCGCTGCCCAGACCGCTACCTGGGAGACGATGATGAGCGATTCCGCGACCTTCGGTGCGCGCCTTCGGATGTATCGCGAGCGTGCGGGGAAGACTCGGCCAGTGCTCGGCGGGTTGGTGGGGCGTAGCGCGGAGTGGGTCAAGGCGTTGGAGAACGGTCGCCTACTGCCGCCACGACTGCCCATGCTGCTGCGCCTGGCCGAGGTGCTCGACATCTCGGATCTTGCGGATCTGACCGGTGATCAGTCGTTGCCGGTCGCGTCGGTGACCAGGGCGGGGCATTCCGAGGTCGGCAAGGTGGCGGCGGTGATACAGCGGGCGTCGGTGCCGGTGGGCGCGGTGACATCGGTTGTCGTGATGCGTGATCTGGTGGATCAGGCGTGGGCCTTGTGGCATCGGTCGACGACTGAGCGTTCGGCGGTGGCGGCGGTGCTTCCGGGGTTGCTGACGGATGCGCAGCGGAGTGCCCGGATGCTCGGTGGCGAGGACCGTCGGCTGGCGTTCGTGGAGTTGGCGCGGATGTATCACCTGGTGCAGTTGTACCTGGCGCACCAGCCGTTGCCGGAGTTGGTGTGGCTGGCTGCCGACCGGGCGATGTCGGCTGCCCAGGACGCGGACGACCCGGCGGCGATGGCGGTGGCGGCCTGGTACTACGCGCACGTCTATCGGGGCGCTAACCAGGTGGATGCCGCCGAGCAGGTGCTGGTCGAGGCGGCGGGTCTGGTCGATCCGGCGGCGGGTGGTGAGCAGTTGGCGCGGTGGGGTCAGGTGCAACTCGGCATCGCGCTGGGCCACAGCAAGGCGGGCCGGGCCGGACGAGCGTGGCGGGCGTGGGATGCCGCCGACTCGGCCACGAGCCGGCTCGGCGGTGGGTACGTCCATCCGTGGCTGATGTTCGGATCGGCGGCGTGTGCGGCGTACGCGGTCACCATCGAGACGGACCTGTGCCGTACGGGTGAGGCGGTGCGGCGGGCCGACGCCACCGACTACCGGGCGTTGCCTTCGCAGACTCGCCGGGCTGCCGCGCTGATCGACGCCGCTCGGGCGCACATGCTGGACCGTGGGGAGGTCGCGGCGGTCCACCTGCTCGGCCGGGCGCTGCGGGAGAGCGTCGACACGGTGCGCCACAACCCGTACGCCCGCACTGTCGCCCTTGAACTGTCGAACCGGCCGGGCACGGTCGGTGAGGACGCCCGAGAGTTGGCCCTCGCCATCGGCATGATCGGGTAACCCTCCCTCAGGTACAAACTCTCCCTCCCACAGTCGGTGACCGCTCGTAGCGTTCCCGTCACTGGCGGCGGCGAGCCTGCGTTTGCGTGATACCCGATAGAGCCGGACGGAGTCTCGTCGCCGCCCTCTGTTGCGCGATCGAGGGGGCGAATCTGTGGCGACCTGGTCTGAACTGTGCGCGTTGATGCGGTGGCTGTTTCGGCGGCCTCAGCCGCCTCCACCGCCCGGGACCGGACAGTGCTATCAGGACGTCGAGCAGGCGGCGGCGCAGCAACGTCTCCTCGACCACGCGAGGCAACTGCGGCGCTGCCAGGGCCATCACGAATCAGCCAGCACACGCCGACCGAAGGGCCGCCGGTGACCCGACGCGTGGCCACATCGTCCGGCCAGCCAACCGTGAGCACCCGGCGCTTGTCGTATGACGAGTACGTCTCGGCCGCCGCGTTGACCCTCGCCCGGCGGCATCGGCCGGTGTGGTCCTGGCAGCGCTGGCGGCGCATCTGTCACTGCGGAGCCGACCTGCCCTGCCAGGCTCGGCACCGGATACCAATCAACCGAGGACACTGGCCGCAGGCAGAGGATCAGCGGTGACCGCCCATGGGCCGGTGATGCCGATCTGGAGTTGCGGCGGCTGTGATCTGCCGTGGCCGTGTCCGACGCGGCGGCGGGAACTGCGCGCGGAGTTCGCGGATGCGCCGGTGTCGCTGGCCCTCTACCTCGGGGCGTACCTCGTCCAGGCCGCCGAGGACATGCCCTGGGCACCCGCCGGCACGCTGCACCGCCGCTTCGTTGGCTGGACCCGGCAACCGCCGGACGTACAACAGCGAAGTACAGCAACCGTGCCACCCGCACCCGACCACCGGAACGAGCGCCACCAGCCCGGATGACCTCGTGCGACACCTGATCCGACCGGCCTGCAGAGTTCATACCGAAGAGGTGTCTGCTTCGATCCCAGGATCGCCCGCAGTCCCCAGGTGCCCCTGTCCGCAGAACGCGCGGACCGGGGGCCTTGTATTCCTGCTCCGGGGGCCGAGCCCCCGGATGCTCCACCTGCGGTGGTTGCGGTGGCGGTGGTTCGCGTACGGGCCCTCGTATTGGCATGCCAGGCGATAGCCTCGCCAGCGTGCCCGAAGCGTCAGACATTCCGACTGCCTGGCGGCAGTTGCGGGAGAGGAACCCGAACACTCGCCAGGGAGATCCGCTGATCATCGAAGCGGCCTACGCCCAACAACGCCTGCGTGAGCTCTATCCGTTCCCGACGCATGGAAGCCTGCACTTTCTCCGCGCCGCACCGCCTTGGGAGCCTGAGGACAAGGCTCTCGTCCTCATTGTCTGTGGCGAGCCGCCGTATCGGGTGTACACCGCCGGGTACGACCAGCTACTTGGCCTGGCGGCAACACCGGAAGAAGCAGTCGCGCTCGTTGTTGCCCATCTGCCAGAAGCCTCAGCAGCCGAACCGGACGGTGAGCGTGATCGTTGATCCGGGATGTTCTCGTGGAGGATCACGATGCCGAGGCACGACGGCTAGTACCTGAGCCGGAAGGACCAGGTTGGTCCAGCTTGGTGGTCGCCTGGGGGCCAAGGCATCCAGGCGCGTATGGCGAGTACATCTCGGCCACCGCGTTGACCTTCGCCCGGCGACATCGGCCGGTCTCGAATGTGTGCCCCTTGGTCGGCGTCAGCTCCGGCCCGGTCATCAGGCGGATTCCTCGGGGCCGCCGACCCGGGGAAGGGACTCGGGTGCCGTCGGCACCGTCTCGCCGAAGGACTGCTTGTCGGCCTCGGCGTAGAACTGGGCGGCGTTGTTGACCCGGACGACGTACTGCGCCACCGCCTGGATCGAGCCGCCGACCGCCTTGAGCAGCGAGAGCTGGGTGTCCACGAGCATCTGCGTCTGATCCGGATTGGGGTCCTCGACCCGAGGAAGGTCCTCGCCCTTCACCGTGCCGTGGGTCTGGTGGCTGCCGCCGTCGTAACTTCTGGTTTTGCGATCGTTCTGTACGCCGCCCTCGTTCTCGGCGTAGAAGATCCAGCCGCCCTTGCTGAGCACGTCCGCCTTGAACGACTCGAACTCGTCGACCTGGGTGTTGAGTTCATTCAGCATGTAGTTCTGCGCCCCGCGAAGGTCGGCGGGCGTGACCCCGTACGCGCGGACGGTCGGCTCGACGAGTTCCTTCGTTTCGTCGCCCGCGTCCTTGGGCGGGTTGAACAGGTTGTCGCCGGTGACCGATCGCGCCGTGCGCTCTTCCATGTGCAGTTCGGGTACGTGTTTAATCGACGCCTGTACGTAGGTGTCCAGCTCGGGGTCGGCCATCTTAGACATGTACCACGCGAGCCCCCGCAGACGGATGTCCCCCTTCGGGGGACGCCCACCATCACCAACATCGAGATGATCTAATTGATCTGGGACGATGCTACACATGCCGACGCTGCCGTCTGTGTGATCGACCGCCAGGAGGGCGGAAGCGAGGCACTTGCGGTCGAGCGCGTCACACTGCGAGCGCTACTCACCCGCGCGGACCTCGGGGCACACAGGGGTAACAAGACCCCTTGAAACGTTCTCAAGCAGTGCCTCGATAGCAAGCGACTTTGCCGGCAGGACAACGACGCGAGGGGTCCTCGTCGCGCGACGTGTCGCGGTACCGTCCGACGAGGTGGTGACCGTTGAGGTTGCCTGGCCTCTTGAGCTTGGAGCGGCGCTATGGCCTCGTCCGTCGACCCGCGCTTCGGTGTAGCCCTACGTGAGTTTCGGGAGCGGCGCGGTCTGTCGCTTCGCGCCCTCGGGCAACTCGCCCATCGGAGTAAGAGCCATCTGCACGAGTTGGAGGCGGGGCTCAAGGCTCCGACGGTCGGCACGGCTCGTCACCTGGACCGCGTTCTCGATGCGGGAGGTGTGCTTGCTCGGTTGGTGGAGGCACCGATCGACCACGCTGCTGAGGCTGGCGAGTTGCGGGCGAGAGTCGCCGCCAGTGATGTCAGCGGAGACGTACTCGATCGGATCGAGCAGGGCGTCGATGATCTTGCCAGTTTCTATCCGACGATGGCCCCGGCGGATCTTCTGCCGTTGGTGCGGCGGCATCTCGCCTACGTCGGGCGCTTGTTGGACGGGCGGGTCACGCTTGCTCAACGGCGGCGGCTGTTGGTTGCCGGTGGCTGGTTGGCGGTGCTGCGGGCGACCGTGCACATCGACCTGCGGCAGAGAACCGCTGCGGCTGCCCACTTGCGAGCCGCCCGTGATCTCGCCGAACATGCGGAGCATCGCGAGATCCAGGCGTGGTGTCTCGAAACCCGCGCCTGGGACGTGTTGACCCAAGGTGACTACCGGACGGCGCTAGATCTTTCCCGCCAAGCACAGCGGATCGCTCCGAAGGGGAGTTCTGCCCGCATCCAGGCGACTGCTCAGGAGGCTCGTGCGTGGGCTCGGATCGGGGATGTCGGTGCGACCCGACGAGCGTTGGACCGGGTGGAGCGGCTGACGGCGAATCTGCCTGTTCCTGAGCGAGCCGAGCACCACTATCGGTACGACCCGGCCAAGGCCGCCGCGTACACGGCCACGACTCTGGCGTGGGCGGGGGACCCCGGTGCCGAGCAGGTAGCGCGGGCGGTGCTGGCCGACCTGGATCCGTCCGGCGATGGGGGAGCGCGACCGCGCCGGTCCGCGTCGGCCCGACTCGACCTTGGTCTTGCCCTGGTCGCTGCCGGTCAGCCGGATGAGGCGGCGGCTCTGGGGGCACAGGCGGTGGCGTCCGGGCGGGTGGTGCCGTCGAACTGGTGGCGGGCTGCGGAGTTGCTGGCGAAGGTGGAGCAGTCGGGGGCACCAGAGGCGGCGACATTGCGTGAGGCGTGCATCGAGTACGCACCGGGGCGGCGATCACCAGCGGACAGCACACCCGGTTAGCGGACGCTCACCCTCTGGTTCGGTGGCGGGCCCGGCGTGAGGCTGGACCTCACTGAAGCCGGGCGCGGACGAGGCACATCAGCAGGTGCCCTCCATGCCCTGAGGACGGAGGGCCGGCCACATGACGGTCAATGTTCGACTCCTGCGGAGAGTTGTCAGCCGGTTCTTCCCGTCGTCGCCCTCGGCGGCTACCGGCATCGGAGAACGCATCCAGGCGATTGAGCAGGAGGCCGCCCGACGACGGTTGTTGGACCTCGTGCGAGGCGTACCACACCACCCGGCGTCGGGTGGGGATGCCTTGTCGTCCAAGCGGCGCATCTCGTACGACGAGTATCTGTCGGCCACGGCTCTGACCCTCGCCCGCCGGCATCGGCCGGTCTGGTGTTGGCGGCGATGGCGGCGGGTCTGTCGGTGCGGAGCCGACTTGCCCTGCCAGGCCCAGCACCGAATCCCGATCGAGCGCGGCCACTGGCCCGGAGTCGGTGAGCGGTGACCAGCGGCGCGGAGCGGGCGATCCCGGCGGATCACCGTCGAGGGCGCGACGGCTGGTTTCTGGGCGGTGTGCGGTGACCGTCCACGGTCCGGTCATGCCGATCTGGAGCTGCGGGGGCTGCGACCTGCCGTGGCCGTGTCCGACGCGGCGGCGGGAGCTGCGCGCGGAGTACGCGGACGCGCCGGTGTCGCTGGCCCTCTACCTCGGGGCCTACCTCGTCCAGGCCGCCGAGGACATGCCCTGGGCACCCGCCGGCACCCTGCATCGCCGCTTCGTCGGCTGGACCCGACAGCCGCCGGACACACAGCAACGAAGCACAGCAACCGTGCCAACCGAAACCGAACGCCACCAGACCGGATGACCTCGGACGACACCCGGTCCGACCGGCCTGCCGTGATCACACATCGAACGGCGGCGGATCGTGGTTGCGGATTCATGTCGTAACATCGTCCTGTTTCTTTCCTGGGCGGTGCGGAGGACCGCATGGACGATGTGACCCTCCGGGCGCTGCGACTCGTCGAGGAGGCCCAGACCGGCGCCGCCGCCCCGGCGTTGGCGACCGCCGAGACGACGCTGCGCGAGGCCACCGGGGAGATCGCCGACGGACCGGCGGCGCTGCACTTCGCCCGGGTCGTGGCGCTGACCCGGCTCGGTGAGCTGCGCGCTGCCGTGGCCGCCGCCGATCTGATGCTGGCCGCTGCGGACCGCGAGGGCAGCGCCGGATGGCGGTCGTGCGCGCTGTCGCTGCGCGCCACCCGGCGGCTGCGCGTCGGTGACAAGGACATCTCCGAGTACGACGTGGAGACGGTGCTGCGGGACCTCGTCAGTGCCGAGACCGCCCTGCTCGTCGACGAACCCGACCCGGTGATCATGGGCAACGCGCACACCGGGATCGCCATCGGCTACGCCCAACTGCGGCTCTACGAGTTGGCCGCACCGCAGTTCGAGGCGGCGTACGAGACGACCCGGCATCCGGACTACCCGGACAACGGCAACCGGGCCATGTGGCTGTGCAACCTCGCCGAACTCAACCTGCTGTGGGCGCTGGAGTTGTACCAGGTGGGTCAGGTCGCGGTGGCGGAGCGGCACACCACCACCGCCGAGGCGCACGCGACCCGCGCGGCGGCCGAGGCGTCCGGCCCCCAGGCGCGGGTGTGGCGGCTGCTGGCGCTGCTCTATGCCGCCTGCGCCCGCGCCGACCGCCAGGACCCGGCCGGCGCGGCGGCCGACATTCCCCGGTACGCGGCCCTGCTGGAGGAGTCCGGCCTACGCCAACAGCAGGAACTGTTGCTGTGTCGGCCGTTCCACGCCGTCGCGTTGCGCCGCTCGGGGCGACCGGGTGAGGCGCTCCGGGTCATCCAGCGGGCGGTGTCCGCCCTGCCGGTCGAGACCGACTGGCTGATCTCGGCGGCCCTGCACCGGACGCACGCGGTGCTGCTGACCATCAACGGTTCGTCGGACGCCGTGCCGGGGCTCACCTACGGTGACGCGCTCGCCGAACTGCTCTGGCGGCAACGGCACCGCTGGCTGCACACGGCGATGACCATGCAGTCGTACGACGTGTTGCGCTGGCAGCACGAGCAGGCCGAACGGGCGGCGCAGACCGACCCGCTCACCGGCGTCGCCAACCGTCGGGGACTCGACGTCTTCCTGCGGACCCTGGCCGCCTCGGGCGCCCCCGCCGACCGGCTGGTGGCGGTGCTGGCGGTGGACATCGACCGGTTCAAGCACATCAACGACTCGCTCGGCCATGCGGCCGGCGACGAGGTGCTGCGGGCCGTCGCGCACGTGCTCACCGCCAGCGTCCGCAAGGGCGACTTCGTGGCCCGGCTCGGTGGCGACGAGTTCGTCGCGATCCTGCCCGACGCCGACACCGCCGACGGCACGAAGGTCGCCCGACGGGCCGTGGACGCGGTGGCCGGGATGGCGGTGTGGCGCGCCCGGGTGAGCGTCGGCGTGGCCAGCGGGCCGGTGTACGCGGTCGGCGACGCCCTCGCCCAGGCCGACCGCGCCATGTACGCGGCGAAACGCGCGGGCGGCAACCAGGCGACCTACCGTCCGGCGGCCGTCGAGCAGTGATCCGCGTACCCGTGGTCGACGGCGGCGACTACGGTGTGTGCGACGGTCGTCGACAGAGGAGGACCACGTGAAGCCCTGGCACCTCACCGCTGTGGTGATCACCGTGGCGCTGCTCGGATTCGTCGTCTGGTGCGTCATCGCCTTCCTCCAGGGCCGACGCGGCGGTCCGTCGGATCGGTGACGCCGGGCCGGTCGCCGTCATGGCGTCGGGCCACCGGGCGTGCTGACGCCGGGCCGCCGGTGCGGCGGGTCGGGCGCGACCGCTACCCTGCGGCGGTGGCTGACGACGCGGAACGGGTGGCGGCGTCGTTGGCGGTCCGGCTCGACGCGGTCACCTTCACCGACCTGACCGTCGACCAGGTCACCGCCCGGCTGATCGACGAGGTCGTGCACTGGGCGGGGGAGCGGGGCTGGCGGGTCTATCGGCGCGCGCCCAGCGTGGTGCCGTTGCCGCCGCCGATGTCGGACCGGCAGTCGGTCCTGGACGTGGCGTGTGCCCGACCGGACGGGCCGCCGGTCGTCGTCGAGGTCGACCACGGCACCCGGCGGCGTACCTGGGACAAGCTGATCGCCGAGGCCGACGCGGGACGCGTACCGCTGTGGGTGCGGTGGGGTGCCGGCCGGTTCACCGCGCCGCCGCCGCCGATCCTGATGGTGACCTGCGAGGTGTCCGGGCGGACGGACCCGGCCGGCGCACGGCTGCACACTCGGCTGCCACGCGCCGACATGCAGCCACCGGCGCACTCCGCCGGGCGGGTCGGCGAGGCGTCCCCCGTCGAGCTGCCGCTCCCGCCGTCCGGTTCGTGAGGGCTACCCGGTCTCCGCTGCGGGCCGGATCGGGCGGTACGCCTCGCAGGCCAGGGTGACCAGCTCGGTGAGGTGGGCCGGCGGGTCGTCCTTCCACCAGGCCAACCAGACCGGGATCGGCGGGGTGTCGCGGACGGCCCGGTATGCCACCCCGGGGCGGGGATTCTGGTGGGCGGTGGCCTCCGAGGTGATGCCGATCGCCTGACCGGCCGCGATCAGCGTGAGCCACTCGTCGACGCTGTGCGTGGTGCGGATGGTGCCCGGTGCCGCGCCCGACGGGAACAAGGCGGGGGTGGTGGTGCCGGTGCGGCTGTCGATGGCGACCGGATACCGGATCAGGTCGGCGAGGCGTACCGACCGCCGTCGGGCCAGCGGGTTGTCGGTGGCCACGGCGGCGTAGCGGGACTCCACCCCGAGCAGGGCGCTGTCGAAGCGGGGGTCGGTGAGCTGGCGGCGGACCACGGCGACGTCGGCGTTGCCCTCGCTGAGCCCGGCGGTCGGCGTGTTGCAGTGCACGAACACCAGCGGCACCTGCGGGTGGGCGGCGGCCCAGACGCGTTGCAGGCGACGGGTGTGCTTGCCCAACGCCGCCCAGGCGTAGCCGAGGCGCAGCTCGGCGCGGGACTCCTCGACGATCCGGTGCAGGTGGGCGACGTCGTCGAGGACCCGACGCGCGGCGGCGAGGACGCGGGTGCCGGTGCCGGTGAGCGAGACGTGCCGGGTGGTCCGCTGGAGCAGCCGGGCACCGAGCGTGGCCTCCAGCGCGCCGATCGACCGGGATACCGCCGCCTGGGAGACGCCCAGGACCGCCGCCGCGTCGGTGAACGTGCCGGCGTCGACCACCGCGACCAGCGTACGGAGTTGGCGGAGCTGCACATCCATACGCTCAGCGTATAGGTGACACGGTCCATGCATTTCCGGTATCAGTCGGTGCGCTCGACACTGACCTCATGACGGTGCGGACAGTGGAGCACGACGACGTCACCCCGAGCGACGGTCGGGTGGCCGGTGTCGGCCGAGGGCCGCTGCTGCGCGGGATCGTCACGATGACCGGCAGCGCGGCGAGCAACCAGGTCGGGGCGGCCCTGGGAGCGCACGCCTTCGGTGCCATCGGGCCCGCCGGGGTGGTGGCCGTCCGGCAACTCGTCGCGGCGGCGGTGCTGCTGCCGACCGTACGCCCCGACCTGCGTCGCTTCACCTGGGCGCAGTGGTGGCCGACCCTGCTGCTCGGGCTGGTCTTCGCCACGATGAACCTCAGCCTCTACAGCGCGGTCGACCGGATCGGTCTCGGCCTGGCCGTCACCCTGGAGTTCCTCGGCCCGCTCGCGGTCGCGCTGGTGGCCTCCCGGACCCGCCGCGACCTGCTCTGTGCGGCCGGCGCCTGCCTCGGTGTCTACGTGCTGGTCCTGCCGGGCCCGGCCAGCGACCTCGTCGGGGTGGCACTGGGGCTGCTCGCGGCGGCGTGCTGGGCGTCGTACATCCTGCTCAACCGGCTCGTCGGGGCCCGGCTGCCGGGGTTGCAGGCCCCGGCAGCGGCGAGCCTGGTCTCCGCGCTGCTCGCCCTGCCGGTCGCGGTCACCCTGCTGGCCCAGGGACGCCTGGCCGGCACCGCGCTGCTGTTCGCCGTCGCCGCCGGTGTCCTCGCCTCGGTGGTGCCGTACGCCGCCGACCTCGTCGCGCTGCGCACCGTGCCGCCCCGCTTCTTCGGCGTCTTCATGAGCATCCACCCGGTGCTGGCCGCGCTCGCCGGTCTCGTGCTGCTCGGTCAGGTGCTCCGACCGCACGAGTGGCTCGGCATCGCCATGGTCGTGACGGCCAACGCGGTGGCCGTCCGGTCCGCCACCGCCTGATCCGCCACGAGCCGGTCTCGCTTCCGCCGATCGGCGTTGCCCGCACGGTGTTCCTGGAAGGGTCGACGGTGCGGGCAGCGGGCACGAGGCGGAGGCACGGTGGGCAGGTCGGGGCAGGACCCGGAGCAGGAGGCGGGGTCGGCGACCTTCAGCCCCTCGGCGGAACTGCCGCCGCCGTCCCCGGCCGACCTCGACGTGCTGCGGCGACTCGGCGCGCGGTGGCGGGTCGACGACACCGTCCGGGCGCTGCCGGTGGACCCGCAGGCGGACGAGGTGCGGACCGCGACGGGTACGGGCCGACACAGTGTGCTGTTCGTGCCGGACGAGGCGGGTCGGCTGACCGCCACCCCCACCGTCGAACGGCAGGACACCGTCGAGGGGCGGGCGCTCGGCGGGCTGCGTCGACTCCTGCTCGGGCCGCCGCTGACCAGCGGGGCGATCCTGCGCGAGCGGATGCCGAAGTTCCTCGCGCTGCCGGTGCTCGCCTCCGACCTGCTCTCCTCGGTCGCGTACGGGCCGGAGGCGATGTTGACCGTGCTGGTCCTCGCCGGCAGCGGCGCCCTGGGGCTGTCGTTGCCGATCGCGGCGGGACTGGTGGTGCTGATGCTCGCGGTCGGCACGTCGTACCGGCAGACCGTGTACGCGTACCCGCACGGCGCCGGGTCGTACCTGGTGGCCAGCGACACCCTGGGGCCCCGCGCGGGCCTGGGCGCGGCGGCCGGTCTCGTCCTCGACTACGTGCTCACGGTCGCGGTGTCGGTGTCGGCCGGGACCGCCGCGATCACCTCGGCGCTGCCCGCGCTCGCGCCGTACCGGGTACCGTTCGCGCTGGCCGTCATCGGGCTGCTGCTGACCGGCAACCTGCGCGGCATCCGGGTCGCCGGCAACGTGTTCGCCGCACCGACCTACTTCTTCCTGGTCGCCGTGCTCGGGCTGATCGTCGTCGGGCTGGTGCGGGCCGCCGCCGACGGGTTCACCGTCGCCGCCCCACCGCCGACGCCGGCCGTGGAGGGGCTCGGGCTGCTCCTGGTGCTGCGCGCCTTCGCCTCCGGCGCGACGTCGATGACCGGCATCGAGGCGGTCTCCAACGCGGTGCCGGTCTTCCGGCCCACCGAGTGGCGCAACGCCCGTACGGTGTTGACCTGGATGGTCGGCATCCTGATCGTGATCTTCGTCGGCCTGGTGGTGCTGTTCCACCTCAACGGCCTGGTGCCCACTGCCGACCAGACGCTGCTGTCCCAACTGGCCCGGCACACCTTCCCCACCGGGCCCTGGTACGCGCTCGTGCAGGCCGCCACCGCCCTCGTGCTGCTGCTGGCCGCGAACACCGCCTTCAACGACCTGCCGCGCCTGCTGTACTTCATGGCCCGCGACAGCTACGTGCCCCGCCGCTTCCTGCACCTGGGGGACCGGCTGGCGTTGAGCAACGGGCTGATCGTGCTCGCGGTCGCCGCCGCGGTGCTGCTGGTCGCGTTCGGCGGTCGGACCCACTCGCTGATACCGCTCTACGCGGTCGGTGTCTTCCTCGCCTTCACGCTCTCCCAGACCGGGATGGTCCGCCACTGGCGACGGCACCGCGAACGGGGCTGGCGGCGGCGCGCCACCATCAACGGCACCGGCGCGGCACTGTCGGCGCTGGTCCTGGTGACCGCCGCGGTCACGAAGTTCACCGAGGGCGCCTGGGTGGTGGTGCTCGCCGTACCGCTGCTGATCCACCTGTTCCGCCGGGTCCGCCGCCACTACGACCAGGTTCAGCAGGCCCTCGGCCTGCACGCGGTGGCGCGGACCGACGACGCGGGCCCGGCCGGGGACGAACCACCGCCGATCGTCCCGCAGCAGGTCCGGCACCTGTTCCTGGTCCCGGTGGCCCGGCTCAACCAGGCGGCCCTGCGCACCCTCGCCTACGTCGGCTCGCTCGGCCAACCGGCGCTCGCCCTGCACGTCAGCCCGGAGCGGACCGAGGCGGACCGGTTCCGCGCGCAGTGGGCCACCTGGGGCGACCACGTCCCGCTGGAGACGATCCTGTCACCGCACCGCGTGATCATCACGCCGCTGGCCGGGTACGTCAGCGCGCTGCGGCACAGCCGTCCCGACCTGACCCTCACCGTGGTGGTGCCCGACGTGATCGTCGAGCACCCCTGGCAGCGGCTGCTGCACTACCGCACCGAGCAGCGGCTGCGCCGGACCCTGCGACGGCACCCCGGCATCGTGGTGACCAGCATGCCCACCCACCTGAGCCGCTGAGCTACCGGCGATCAGCGGCCCACGTAGGCCGCCAGGTGCTCGCCGGTGAGGGTGGAACGGGCGGCGACCAGGTCGGCGGGGGTGCCCTCGAAGACGATCCGGCCGCCGTCGTGACCGGCACCCGGCCCGAGGTCGACGATCCAGTCGGCGTGCGCCATCACCGCCTGGTGGTGCTCCACCACGATGACCGACCGGCCGGCGTCCACCAGCCGGTCGAGCAGGCCGAGCAGGTGCGCGACGTCGGCCAGGTGCAGGCCGGTGGTCGGTTCGTCGAGGACCCAGACGCCGCCCTTGTCGCCCATGTGGGTGGCGAGCTTGAGGCGCTGCCGCTCGCCGCCGGAGAGCGTGGTGAGCGGCTGGCCGAGGCTGAGGTAGCCGAGGCCGACGTCCACCAGCCGGCCGAGGATGGTGGACGCGGCAGGAGTACGCGCCGCACCCGCGCCGAAGAACTCCCGCGCCTCGCTCACCGGCATCGCGAGCACCTCGCTGATGTCCCGACCGTCCAGCCGGTACTCCAGCACCGAGGCGTCGAACCGGCGGCCCTCGCACTCCTCGCAGGTGGTCGCCACGCCGGCCATGATCCCCAGATCGGTGTAGAGCACCCCGGCGCCGTTGCAGGCCGGGCAGGCACCCTCGGAGTTCGGGCTGAACAGCGCCGGCTTCACCCCGTTGGCCTTGGCGAACGCCTTGCGGATCGGGTCCAGCAGGCCGGTGTAGGTGGCCGGGTTGCTGCGACGCGAACCCCGGATCGGGGTCTGGTCCACCGACACCACGTCCATGCCGGGCGGGATCGAGCCGTGCACCAGCGAACTCTTGCCGGAGCCGGCCACCCCGGTCACCGCGACCAGCACGCCGAGCGGGATGTCGACGTCGACGCCGCGCAGGTTGTGCGTGCGTGCGCCCCGGATCTGAAGCGTGCCGGTGGGCTTGCGGACCGACTCCTTCAGGGCGACCCGGTCGTCCAGGTGCCGGCCGGTGACGGTGCCGCTGGCCCGCAACCCCTCGACGGTGCCCTCGAAACAGACCGTGCCGCCGTCCGCGCCCGCGCCGGGACCGAGATCGACCACGTGGTCGGCGATCGCGATGGTGTCCGGCTCGTGTTCCACCACGAGCACCGTGTTGCCCTTGTCCCGCAGCCGCAGCAGCAGGTCGTTCATCCGGGCGATGTCGTGCGGATGCAGCCCGGTGGTGGGCTCGTCGAAGACGTACGTGGCGTCGGTCAGCGAGGAACCCAGGTGACGGATCATCTTGGTGCGCTGCGCCTCGCCGCCGGAGAGCGTGCCCGCCGGCCGGTCGAGCGAGAGGTAGCCCAGCCCGATCTCCACGAACGAGTCCAGGGTGTGCCCCAGCGCCGCCAGCAGCGGGGCCGCCGAGGGCTCGGACAGGCCACGGACCCACTGCGCCAGGTCGCTGATCTGCATCGCGCAGGCGTCGGCGATGCTGACACCCTCGATCTTCGAGGACCGGGCCGCCTCGCTGAGCCGGGTGCCGCCGCACTCCGGGCAGGTGGTGAACGTGACCGCCCGGTCCACGAAGGCCCGGATGTGCGGCTGGAGGGACTCCCGGTCCTTGGCCAGGAACGAGCGCTGCACCTTGGGGATCAGCCCCTCGTAGGTGAGGTTGACCCCCTCGACCTTCACCTTGGTCGGCTCCCGGTAGAGGAAGTCCTGCATCTCCTTCTTGGTGAACTTCCGGATCGGCTTGTGCGGGTCGAGGAAACCGGACTCCGCGTACGTCCGCACCGTCCACCAGCTGTCCGACTTCCAGCCGGGGATCGTGAAGGCCCCCTCGGCGATCGACTTGGAGTCGTCGTAGAGCTGGCTCAGGTCGATGTCGGAGACCGAGCCGCGCCCCTCGCAGCGCGGGCACATCCCGCCGGTCCGCGTGAAGGTCTGCCGCGTCGTCTTGCCGGCCCCACGCTCGACGGTGATGGTGCCGCTGGCCTTCACCGAGGCGACGTTGAAGGAGAACGCGTTGGGTGAGCCGATGTGCGGTTTCCCGAGCCGGCTGAACAGGATGCGCAGCATGGCGTTGGCGTCGGTCGCGGTGCCGACCGTGGAGCGGGGGTCGGCGCCCATCCGCTGCTGGTCGATGATGATCGCGGTGGTCAGCCCGTCGAGGACGTCCACCTCGGGCCGGGCCTGCGTCGGCATGAAGCCCTGCACGAAGGTGCTGTAGGTCTCGTTGATCAGCCGCCGTGACTCGGCCGCGATGGTGTCGAACACCAGTGAGCTCTTGCCCGAGCCGGAGACCCCGGTGAACACCGTCAGGCGGCGCTTGGGAAGCTCGATGCTGACGTCCGCCAGGTTGTTCTCCCGTGCGCCGTGCACCCGGATCAGGTCGTGGCTGTCGGCGACGTGCGCCGTACCCGCCTGCGAGCGGCCCTTCGGGACCGTGCTCATCGTGTCTCCCTCGGTCTCACCGGCCGTCGGCCGTCGTGCATCCCTGTCCAGGCCGTCGTGCATCCCACCCCGGCCGTCGTGCGTCGCGCGCGGGGCGGACGGCGGCTCAGGCGATCTGCTGGATGCGGATCAGGTTGCCGGCGGGGTCGCGGACGGCGCAGTCGCGGATCCCGTACGGCTGGTCGGTCGGCTCCTGCACGACGTCGGTGTCGCCGGCCTGCAACTGCTCGAACGTGGCGTCGACGTCCCTGGTCGCCAGCACGATGCCGGCGTACGTGCCCTTCGCCATCATCTCGGCGATGGTGCGACGCTCGTCCTCGGTGACGCCCGGGTCGGCGGTCGGCGGGTGCAGGACGATGGAGGTGCCGGGCTGGTCGGGTGGACCGACCGTGATCCAGCGCATCCCGCCGTACCCGACGTCGTTGCGGACCTCGAAGCCGAGCGCGTCCCGATAGAAACGCAACGCGGCGTCCGGGTCGGTCTGCGGAAGGAAACTCGCGTGAATGGTGACGTCCATGCCGGTCACGTTAGTTGCGGCTGCCTGACCTGTGCTTCTCGATTCCTGATCGGTCTGGTCACCTGTTTCGACAGGCAGGCCGGGATGCCCGCCGTCGCCTGGGCGGCCTGCCGACGGTAGACACTCGGCGGCACACCGACCAACTCGGTGAAGCGGGTGCTGAAGGTGCCCAACGAGGCGCACCCGACCGCGAAACAGACATCGGTGACGCTGAGGTCGCCGCGCCGCAGCAACGCCATGGCGCGTTCGATGCGGCGGGTCATCAGATAGCCGTACGGTGATTCGCCGTAGGCGAGGCGGAACTGGCGGCTGAGGTGCCCGGCGGACATGTTCGCTCCCCGGGCGAGCGCCTCGACGTCGAGCGGCTGGGCGTACTCGCGGTCGATCCGGTCCCGGACGCGGCGCAGTCGCGCGAGATCACGCAGGTGGGCCGCTTCGGCGGGGCTGCTGGTCACCCGCCGAATGGTGCCACGTCCCACCGACGTTGCCCAGCACCGACGGCGTCGCGAGCGCCCGCACCCACGGTGTCGGGCCGCCGGTATGGTCGGGCGGGTGTCGCGGCCTGCCGTGTCGCGCCGGAGCGGAGGGGGACGATCGTGACGGGTCCGGGTGCGGTGCCACCGGTACGCCAGTTGCGGCTGGTGGTCGAGGCCGAGGACTACGAGGCGGCGGTCCGGTTCTACCGTGACGTGCTGGGCCTGCCCGAGCAGGCGGCCTACTCCGGCGGCGACGGCGCCGAGGTGGTGATCCTGGACGCCGGCCGTGCCACGCTGGAGATCGCCAACCCGGCGCAGAAGCGGATGATCGACGACGTCGAGGTGGGCCGCCAGGTCGCACCGCGCATCCGGGTCGCGTTCGAGGTCGACGACGCGCGGGCCACCACGGACCGGTTGGTCGACGGCGGCGCCGCCGAGGTGGCCCCGCCAACGCGTACGCCCTGGCAGTCGGTCAACGCCCGCCTCGACGCGCCCGCCGACCTGCACATCACCGTCTTCGAGGAGTTGCGCACCCTCGACGAGCGCGCCGCGCTCGACGGTTTCGGCACCGACGGCGGCCCGGCACCGGTCGCGGACGGCCCGCCACCGACCCACTGACCCGCCGCTGGTCCGCCGGCCGCGCCACCGGCTCGTGGTGCCGGTGGCGCGGCCGTCCGTCAGAGGCTGCGGTTCGTCCAACTCCAGTAGCTGCCGTTCCACCATCGGCTCCACAGGTTGCCGGCGGTGTCCCGCAGGAAGATCGCCGGCCGGGTGGAGTTCTGCGGCGCGAGCACCGCCGTGCCGGTCAGGGCGGGCCGGAACGGCGGACTCTGGTCACTCCAGTACCAGTTCGACCCGTCCCAGTAGTTGATCCACAGGCCGCCCCCGTCGGTGGCGAAGAAGGAGAACGGCGAGGTGCCGTTCACCGCGAGGGCACCGAGCGTGCCCGGGACCAGTTGCTCCGGCGGTGAACCCAGGTTGTGCCACTCCCACTGGGTACCGGTCCACCAGCGCAGCCAGGCGTTGTCGTCGCTGCCGGTGGCGAGCAGGTACGGCCGGGCGTCCGGCGCGACCTGCACCGCGCTGCGGGCACCGAACGGCGTACCCGCGTCGGTGAGCCAGACACCCGGCGGCTGGCCGAGGTCGACCCAGGGCGCGGCCGTGTCGTCGAAGCGGGTCGTCCAGAGCCGGCCGCCGTTGCCGACGGTGTAGACCTGCGGCGTGCCGTTCTCCAGCAGCACACCGACCGGGCCGGTGGCCGCGATGCCGTCGGGCGGCGAACTGATGTTCGTCCAGTTCCACACCGACCCGTTCCACCAGTTCACCCACACCGTCTCGTCGCCGTCGCTGCGGACGAAGAGGTACGGGCTGGTGTCGTTCACCGCGACGGCGGCGAAGCTCGGCCAGCTCACGAAGTTTGCCCCCGGCGGAGCGCCCTGGTTACGCCACTGCCAACTCGTCGCCGACCGCCACAGGCTCCAGACGTTCTGGTCGCTGCCGAGCACGAAGGCGTACGGGCGGCTGAAGCCGTCGACGATGGTCACGCCGATCGGCATCCGCAGAGCGACCCCCGGTGGCGTGCCCATGTTCGACCAGTTCCACTGCTCGGACTGGTCCTGCCAGTTGATCCAGAGGTTGCCGTCGGTCCCGATGACGAAGACGTACGGATACCGGTCGCCCACCGCGACCGCGCCGACGATCTGCCGGGTCGTCGGAGCTGTGTTCGCGGCGGCGGCGGTGAGCTGTTGCGTGCCGGTGGCGACCGGTGCCGCCGTCACCGGTGTGGCCAGCGACGCGACCCCCAGCGCGATCGCGGTCGCGACGGCCGGGAACCGGCGCGTGATGGTGCTGACTCGCATGCTGGCCTCTCGTGGCAGGAGCACTCCCCGCAGGAGTATGAACGCCGCTCGTCTATCCGCAGTAGCCGGGAAGTCGACCGGATCGCTTTCCCGACAACGGTTTGGCGGTCCCGTCCACCAGATCGGGTGACGGGTCGAGCCCGGGTCGGCGTGACCGGTACGCCGGTCGCGGAGGAGCCCGGCGCGGGGATGACCGTCGCCGCGTACACTGGCCGGCATCTGGCCGCGATTCGCGGCCCTCGCGTGAGGCGGTGATGGACATGGTGCTGGTCACCGTCCGCCGCTCGCGCCTGCGACGACGATAGTCGTCCGCTTCTCCGCGCGTTCCTCCCGTCGTGCCCGCCTTCGTGCGTGCGCGCGACGTGTCTCGTGACGATCCTGCCCATCCCCACCGGGAGTCCCCGTGACCGTGCCTTCGCTGGCCTCGTCGTTGTCCGCCGCCGTCACCACCGCCGCCGTCGCGCTGCCGGGGTTCGCCCCGCTGGTGCGCCGATCCGAGCGGGCCGACTTCCAGGTCGACGGCGCGTTGGCGGCGGCGCGGACGCTGCGGCGCAACCCTCGGGACGTGGCGGCGGAGATCGTCGCGGGCCTGCCGGTCGGTGGTCTGGTGGCCACCGCCGAGGTCGCCGGTCCGGGATTCGTCAACCTCGGCCTGACCGACGCGGCGTTGCTGTCCCAGGTCGCGGGCCGGCTCGCCGATCCCCGGCTCGGCGTGGGCACCCCCGAGGCGGGTGTCACCACCGTGGTCGACTACTCGCAGCCGAACATCGCCAAGGAGATGCACGTCGGTCACCTGCGGTCCACGATCATCGGCGACGCGCTGGTGCGGATCCTGGAGCACCTGGGCGGAACGGTGGTGCGGCGCAACCACGTCGGCGACTGGGGCACGCAGTTCGGGATGCTGATCCAGTACCGGTCCGAGCATCCCGCGCCGGTCACCGAGGACACCTCCCTGCGCGGGCTGGCCCTGCTCTACCGCCGGGCACGGGCGGCCTTCGACGCCGACCCGGCGTTCGCCGAGCGGTCCCGGCGGCGGGTGGTGGCCCTCCAGGGCGGCGACCCGGAGACGACGCGTGCCTGGCAGCAGATCGTGGCCGAGTCGACCCGCTACTTCACCGAGGTCTACGACCTGCTCGGCGTACGGCTGACCGCCGCCGACGCGGTGGGGGAGAGCGCGTACAACGCCGCACTGCCCGGGGTCGCGGCCGACCTCGCCGCCCAGCGGGTAGCGGTGACCAGCGACGGCGCGCTCTGCGTCTTCTTCGACGACGTGCGTGGGCCGGACGGCGAGCCGACGCCGCTGATCGTGCGCAAGCGCGACGGCGGGTTCGGGTACGCCGCCACCGACCTCGCCGCGCTGCGGCAGCGGGTCACCGAACTGCGCGCCGACCGGCTGCTGTACGTGGTCGACGCCCGGCAGGCGCTGCACTTCCGGATGGTCTTCGACACCGCGCGGCGGGCCGGCTGGCTGCCGTCGGACGTGCCCGCCGCCCACGTCGCGTTCGGCACCGTCCTCGGTCCCGACGGGCGGCCCTTCAAGACCCGGGCCGGCGACACCGTCCGCCTGGTCGACCTGCTCACCGAGGCGGTGGACCGGGCCCGCGAGGTGGTCGCCGCCAAGAACCCCGACCTGACCGACGCGGCACGCGACGAACGGGCCCGGCAGGTCGGCATCGGCGCGGTCAAGTACGCGGACCTGGCGACCAGCCGGACCCGCGACTACACCTACGACCCGGACCGGATGCTGGCGTTGACCGGCAACACCGGGGTCTACCTCCAGTACGCGCACGCCCGGGTGCGGTCCATCCTGGCCCGCGCCGACGGTGCCGACGAGACCGTGGACCCGGGCGTCGCGCTGGACCCGGCGGAACGCGCGTTGATCCTCGACCTGGACGCCTTCGCCGACGTCCTCGACGAGGTGGTGGCCGGGTACGAGCCGCACCGGCTCTGCGGACACCTGCACCGGCTGGCGCAGAGCTTCACCACCTTCTACGAGCGGTGTCCGGTGCTGCGGGCCGAGTCGCCGTACCGGGGCAACCGGTTGGCGCTGTGCCGCCTCACCGGCGACACCCTGCGTACCGGCCTGGGCCTGCTCGGCATCGACGCCCCCGAGCGGCTCTGACGCGGATGTAAGGAGGGGTCCCCTGCTATCGCCTGGTGTATAGCAGGGGACCCCTCCTTACATCCGGCGGCAGCGGCTCCTGCGGTCCGCGATGGTGCACGTTCACACCGCCCGGACGGCTCGGACGGATCGGCGGATCGACGCCCTTCTTGACAGTGGACGAAGGGACGTCGAGACTTCGAAACAAGCCCGAAACAGTGATTCTCGCCGATCGGTTTCGCCTGGCTTGTTAGCGCTAACAGTGGTTCCGATCCGGTGCGTCCGAGGAGAGTCGCCGATGCCGAGAGTCCTGGCCCGGGTGAGCGCCCTGCTCACCGCCTTCCTGCTGATGGTGTCCGCCGCGCCCGCGCCGCGCGCCGACGCCGCCGCACTCGACCCGTTCACCGGGTACCTGATGGCGCACTTCATCGGGGAGTCGGCGAACGGGGAACAGCTCTACCTCGCCCACAGCCGCGACGGGCTGACCTGGCGCGACCTGAACAACGGCGCGCCCGTCCTGCTCTCCACCATCGGCACGAGGGGCGTCCGGGACCCCGCCCTGGTCCGCTCGCCCGCCGGTGACCGCTACTGGATCGTCGCCACCGACCTGCGCATCGCCAGCGGCACCTCGTGGAGCGACGCGGCCAACCGGGGCAGCACCAACCTGGTCGTGTGGGAGTCGCGCGACCTGGTGAACTGGTCCGCGCCGTGGCTGATCAACGTCGCCGGGGCGATCCCCGGTGCCGGCAACGCCTGGGCACCCGAGGCGATCTACAACGCGGCCACCGGCGACTACGTCGTCTACTGGGCCACCAACTCCGCGCGCAACGGCGTCACCAAACACCGCATCTGGTACGTGCGGACCACCGACTTCCGCAGCTTCACCGCACCCCAGCTCTACATCGAACGTCCCGGAACCCAGGGGTTGATCGACACGCAGATCGTCGAGGTGCCGAACAGCGTCGGCGGCTACCGCTACTATCGGGCCTCCGCCGACGGGCACATCACCATCGAGGCCAGCAACTCGATCCTCGGCTCGTGGACCACCCTCGGCAACCTGTCGCACCTCGGCATCTCCAACGGCACCGGCGGCGGCAACGTGGTGGAGGGGCCGATGTGGGCCCAGTTCAACGGCCGCAACGAATGGGCGCTCTGGCTCGACCAGTACGCCACCGGGCGCGGGTACATGCCGGTCACCTCGACGAACCTGGGCGGCGTCAGCAACTTCCGGACCCGCACCGACTACGCCATGGGCGGCACCCGCAAGCGGCACGGCTCGATCCTCAACCTGACGGCGGCCGAGGAGAGCCGGGTGCTCGCCCGCTGGGGCACCAGCACGCCGGTCAACCGGATCCAGGCGTACACCCACCAGGACCGGTACGTGCGGCACGTCAACTACGACGTCCGCATCGACCCGAACGTCAACCCGGCCCAGGACGCCCAGTTCCGGGTGGTGCCCGGTCTGGCGAACGCCTCCGGGAACGTCTCCTTCGAGTCCGTCAACCACCCCGGGTACTACCTGCGGCACTACGGTTTCGACTTCGTGCTGGCGGCCAACGACGGCAGCTCGGTGTTCGCCGCCGACGCCACCTTCCGGCAGGTCGCCGGGCTGGGGAACTCCTCCTGGAGCTCGTTCCAGTCCTACAACTACCCCGACCGCCACATCCGGCACTACGACTACCAGTTGCGGCTCGACCAGATCGGCGACACCCAGGCGCGCAACGACGCCACCTTCCGCCTCACCTCCTGAGAGGTACGCCCGGGCGAGCCTGCCGGCTCCGGCGCCACGCGGCGCCGGAGCCGGCGCGTCGTCGACTACTCGGTGGTGGTGGTGTCACGGAAGGCGGGCGGGCTCGTACGATTGCCCCGGGATCGTGGACAGGACAGCGGGGAGGGGCCATGGGCAAGGGCATCTACGTGCAGGAACTACCGGGCATCGGCAAGCGGTACGACGTCGACCTGGGCAGCAACACCCAACGGATCTCGATCGTGGTACGCCGCGACGGCAACCGCGACCTGTACGTCTTCGCCGCCGGGGCGGACGACCCGGTGGCCGTGATCGAGATGTCCGAGGAGCAGGCCCGCAAGGTGGGCGCGCTGCTGTCCGGCACGTACTTCTCCGAGTAACCGGCGCGCCGCCCGCTCCGCTCCGTCTAGCCCGCTCCAGGAGTCCTCACCGTGCACGCTGACCTCGTGGGCTTCGGTGCCCTTGTGCTCATCGCCGGGTTGCTGGCCCGCTTCGGCCGCCGGATCAACCTGCCGACCGTGCCGTTCTTCATGCTCGCCGGCATCCTGTTCGGGCCGGGCACCCCGGGTCCCGTGCTGGTCGCCCACCCCGAGGACCTCAGCCTGCTGGCCTCCCTCGGTCTGGTGCTCCTGCTGTTCCACCTGGGTGTCGAGTTCCCGGTCGAGCAGGTGCTCGGCAGCGGCAAACGGCTGTTCGTCGCCGCCGCCGCGTACATCGCCCTGAACGTCGGCGCCGGACTCCTCTTCGGGCTCGCCCTCGGCTGGGGCGGCTACGAGGCGTTCGTGATCGCCGGGGCGCTCGGCATCTCCTCGTCGGCCATCGTCACCAAGCTGCTCATCGAGTTACGCCGGCTGGCCAACGCCGAGACACCCGTGATCCTCGGCATCATCGTGATCGAGGACCTCTTCCTCGCGCTCTATCTGGCGCTGCTGTCGCCGTTGCTCTCCGGAGCCGGGTCGGCCGGCGAACTCACGCTGCGCATCGGGCTGAGCTTCGCGTACCTGGTCCTCCTCTTCGCCGTGGCCCGGTTCGGCGCCCGCCTGGTCGGCAAGCTGATCGACAGCCACGAGGACGAGTTGCTGGCCGTCCTGATGGTAGGGCTGGTGGTGCTGGTCGCCGGCATCTCGGCCGAGATCGGCGTCTCCGACGCCATCGGCGCGCTGATGATCGGCCTGGTGGTGGCCCGTACCCCCATCCGGGAACGGGCCGAACGCCTGGTGCTGCCGCTGCGGGACGTCTTCGCGGCGGTCTTCTTCGTGGTCTTCGGCCTGAGTATCGACGTGGGCGACTTCGGCGCGGTGGCGGTGCCGGTGCTGGCGGCCGTCGCGCTGACCGTCGTGACCAACGTGCTGGCCGGCCTGATCGCCGGGCGGCTGTTCGGGCTCAACCAGCGGGGTGCCGCCAACGTCGGCCTGACGGTGCTGGGACGCGGCGAGTTCTCGCTGATCCTGGCCACCCTCGCCCTCGGTGCCGGCCTGGACGAGCGCCTCGGCCCCTTCATCGCCCTGTACGTGCTGGTGCTGGCGGTGGCGAGTCCGCTGCTCGCGGCGAACTCCCGCTACCTCGCCCGGGTCATCCCGGACCGGCTGCTGCACTCCAGTTGGCGGTACGTCCGTGAGGAGACGATGAGCACCGCCTGCACCCACCTGGACCGCATCCAGATCACCGAGAGCGACGCCGAGGCGTGCCCGCAGTGCCTGGAGACCGGTGACGACTGGGTGCAACTGCGGATGTGCCTCACCTGCGGCGCGGTCGGTTGTTGCAGCGACTCGGTCAACAACCACGCCGAGGAGCACTACCGGCAGACCGGCCACCCGTTGATCCGCTCCCTGGAGGAGGGGGAGGACTGGCGGTACTGCTACATCGACGGCGCGCTGGTCCGGGCACCGATGGGCGCCGACCGGTGAGGTGGGCGCTCAGCGTCCCGCCGGTCGGGGCGTACCGACCCGGGTGACGCCGGAGCCGTGCTCGACCAGCGGCGCGACCAGTGCGGCGAGGACTCCGCCGAGCAGCGGGAAGACGATGAACACCCAGAGTTGGCGGAGGGCGGTCCCGCCTTCGAAGATCGCCGGTCCGAAGGCCCGCGCGGGGTTCACCGCCGCCCCGGTCAGCGCCACGCCGACCAGGTTCGCCACGGCGAGGGCCATTCCGATGGCCAGGCCGGCGAAGCCGGACAGGTCGGTGCTGCGCTTGCCCACCACCAGCACCACCAGGACGAAGAGGAACGTCAGGACGGTCTCCAGCAGCATCGCGCCACCGGCGTTGATGTGGGTGCCGTAGCCGTTGGCACCCAGTACACCCGTCTGGTCGGTCACGCCGCCCCAGCGGACCAGCACCCAGAGCAGGAACGAGCCCAGCGCGGCACCGGCGAACTGGGCGATCCAGTACGCCACCGCCCCGATCGGCGAGATCTTGCCGGAGAGCAGGACGCCGAGGGTCACCGCCGGGTTCACGTGGCTGCCGGAGAGCTGACCGATGGTGTAGACCAGCGCCAGCATGACGAACCCGAAGGACAGCGCGACCACCACCACGCCACCTTCGACGCGGGCCGCGACGGCGCTGCCCACACCGAGGAACACCAGCAGGAATGTGCCGATGAACTCGGCCACGTACCGCCTGACGTCGACCATGGCGTCAGTCTCACGCACCCGGTCACCCGGCACACCCGTTTCCCCTGATCACCACTCCCGCCCGGCGTGCTCCTCGTCGATCATGGAGTGGTGGTGGCCGCGAATGCGCTGTACCGGTGCAAACCGCCGACCACAAGCCCATGATCGACGAGGCAGGCGCGGGGCGCGGGTAGGCGCGGGTCAGCCTCGGGGGAGGCGGGACCGGTCCGGGCGGTTCAGGCGTCGGTAGAGCGGTGCCAGTCGGCGGTGCAGTTCCCGGTAGTCGGCGAAGATCTCGTCGTAGGTGGCCCGGTGCGCCGGGTCGGGGGTGAAGGCCCGGTCGGTCCGCATCAGCGCGGGGATGTCGGCGAAGGTGAGCAGTCCGGTGCCGACCGCGCCGATCCAGCCCGCGCCCCGGGCGTTGACCGCCAGCGGCTGGGCGTCCCGCCGGATCTCCACGTCGAGCACGTCGGCGAAGATCTGGCACCACGAGTCCGACAGCGCGCCGCCGCCGGTGATCGCCATCGAGGTGACCCGCGCGCCGAGGAACCGGTCCACCGCCCCGACCAGCCAGCGGGTGTTGAGGGCGACCCCCTCGAAGACCGCCCGCAGCAGGTCGGAGCGGTTGGTGTCGAGCGAGATGTTGAGGAAGGCGGCGCGCAGGTTCGGGTCGTCGACAGGGGCGCGTTCGCCGTACAGCCAGGGGGTGTAGAGCACGCCGTTGGCGCCCGGCGGCACGGTCGGGATGATCGCGTCGAACGCGTCGAAGATGGTGCCCTCGTCCCGGCTGACGTGCCCGGCGGCGAGCAGCGGGTCGTCGTACTCGACGATCTTGTCCCGTAGCCAGGTCAGGTTGGCCCCGGCGGTGGCCTGGAGGGCGGTCATCAGGTAGCGGTCGCCGATGGCGCAGGGCACCGAGGCGATGCCCGCCGCCACGTCGGTCTTCTTGCCCGGCACGTGCGCCGCGATCCACGACGAGGTGCCCAGGTAGAGGTGGGGTTCGCGGTCGCCGGTGGTGCCCGCGCCGATCGCCGCCGCGGTGTTGTCGATCGCCCCGGCGACCACCTCGACCGACTCCGGCAACCCCAGGTGCGTGGCGGCGGCCGGGGTCAGCGTGCCGATCACGTCGGTGCAGGCCACGATCGGGGGCAGCTTGTCGCGGTCGATGCCGCAGTCGGCGACCAGGGCGGGGGAGTAGCGGATGTCGCCGGGCCGCCGGTTGTCGGTCACCCACGAGGTGAGGATCGAGTCGACGGTCGCCACCGTCCGCCCGGTCAACTTCAGGTTGATCCAGTCCAGCACGTTGAGGAAGGACGCGGTCCGCGCGTACACCTGCGGCATCTCGTCGCGGACCAGCAGCATGTGCGCGGCCGGGTCCTTGCCGGTGGGCGAGGGCATCCCGCCGGTGAGCCGCAGCCACCGCGCGATGCGGCGCACCGACATCCCCTGGTACGCGGGGAAGCCGCCGAACTGTCGACGCAGGTGGGGTGCGCCGCGCATGTCGAGCCAACTGATGCACGGCGTCAACGGCTCCCCGGCGGCGTCCACCGCGATGGTGCCCTCGCCCTGCGTGGAGGCGCACACCGCGCGGACCGCCCGCATCTGGTCCGGATGCGCCCGGCCCAGCTCGGCGGCGACCTCCCCGAGCGCCGTCCACCACGCCACCGGGTCCTGCTCGGCGCCGCCGCCGGGCAGCACGTGTAGCGGCACCGGCCGTTCGGCCCAGCCGGTCACGGTGCCGTCGGCGGCGACCAGGGCGGCCTTCATCCCGGACGTGCCGAGGTCGATCGCCAGGATCTGCGGTGCCGTGGCGACCACCCGCCTCAGACCCCCTCGACCTGCGCGAAGACCCGGCCGAACCGGGCCAGCGCGTCGTCGATCACCTCGTCGGTGTCGGCCAGCGAGGTGTACATCCGGGAGCCGGCCAGCGTGACGATGCCGTGCGCGGTGTACGCGGCGCCCATCTGCTCCATGAGTCGCTTGCGGGCCTTGTTCTCGCGCAGCAGCTTCACCGGGTTGCGCATGTCCAGCAGCATCACGCCGCTGCACTCCAGGTGCACGATCGACCCCTGGTTGTACGCGACGTACGGCAGGCCGTACGTGTCGATCAGCCGTTGCAGACCCCGGGTCAGCCGGTCACCGGCACGGCCGGCGACCACCGGCGCGTTGGTGCGCGCCATCTCCTCGATCGCGAAGTACCCGGCCGCGCAGGAGAGCGGGTTGGCCGACAACGTGCCGCCGACCTGGATGTGCGCGCCGCTCTTGCCGTCCAGCCCGGAGCCGAAGACCGCCATCACGTCGGAGCGTCCGCCGACCCCGCCGGCCATCGGGTACCCGCCGGAGACCGCCTTGCCGAGCACCGTCAGGTCCGGGGTGACGCCGAAGTAGCCGGCGGCCCCGCCCAGCCCGAGGCGGAAGCCGGTGACCACCTCGTCGAAGACCAGCAGCGCGCCGAACTCGTCGCACAGCTCGCGGACCCCGGCGTTGAAGTCGCGGGGCGCCGGCCGGGTGCCGGACTCCGGGCCGACCGGTTCCACCACCACCGCCGCCGTGCCGCCGCGCAGCCGGTTCTCCACCAGCTTGCGCTTGAGCTGCCCGAGGTCGTGCGGGAACGCCTCCCGGGTCCGGCTGGTCGCGCCGAACGGGATGCCCTTGGCGTTCATCCGGTACGTGCCGGGCACCCGCAGCCCGTACACCATCGTGTCGGACCAGCCGTGGTACGCGCCGCCGACCTTGATCACCATCTTCTTGCCGGTGAACGCGCGGGCACCCCGGACCGCCGCCATCACTGCCTCGGTGCCGGAGCCCAGGGCGCGGTACATCTCCACGTGCGGCATGTACCGGTGGATGATCTCGGCGAGCTTGAGTTCGTACTCGTGGAACAGGCCGGTCACCGGCCCGGAGGCGCGCACCACCTCGGCCACCCGCTCGTTGACCGGGCCGTAGTTGCTGCCCAGGATCGTCGGCCCGCCGGCCTGGAGGAAGTCGATGTAGGTGTTGCCGTCCCGGTCGACCAGGTACGCCCCGTCGGCCTTCTCGACCGCCAGCGGGAACGGGTAGTTGAAGGCCAGGTTGTGCTGCACCCCGCCGGGGATGCGCAGCTTGGCCCGGTCGGTGATCTCCTTGCTGGCCCGGCACTTGGTCTCGAAGTAGTTCAGCACGTCCAGCATCGCGTCGTGGCGCAGCCCACGCAGCGGCTGGGCGGTCAGCGCCTTGAGCCTGCGCATCACGTCGTCGACGTCGGGGTACTCGCTGATGGCGTACCCGAGCCGGGCGGACTCCGCACCCGGCGCCTCGGTCTCGTCGGCGACCCGGGCGTCAGTCGCCCCGGCATCGGCGTCGGCGGCGTTCTCGGCTCCGGCGTCGGTCCGGGTGGTCGCGGTCTGGGCGGCGGCGGTCGCGTCGGCGCTGGGCAGGTCCTCGTCGGCGGGTACCCGCAGCGGTTCGACCGCCTCGGTGATCTGCGCGGCGATCCGCTTCTCGTCGGCGCGCAGCTTGCCGAAGGCGATCTCGCGGATCGCGGTCGGGATGGTGTAGACCCGGCCCGTCTCGCTGGTCAACGCCAGCAGGTACGCGATGGAGACCTTCTCCAGCAACGCCATGTTGAACACCGCCCGGTCCGGGTCGGTGCCGACGGCCACCACGCCGTGGTTGGCGATGATGAAGGCGTTGTCGCCGCTGGCCACCTTCTTCTGCACGTTGCGGGCCAGGAAGCCGGTGCCGGACGGGGCGTAGTCGATGATCGCCACCTCCCGGCCGAGGAAGCGCACCTGCTCGTCGGTGAGCGCCGGGATCGGCTTGCGCAGGAAGGCCAGCGCCGACGCGTACGGCTGGTGGGTGTGCACGATCGCGTTGACGTCCGGGCGTTCCCGGTAGATGTTGGCGTGCATCCCGCACTCGATGGAGGGCTTGAGGTCGGCACCGGTGCCGTCGGGCACGTGCTTGCCGTCGAAGTCCACCAGGCAGATGTCCTCGACCCGCATCCGGTCGTAGTCGTAGTTGCTCGGGGTCACCGCGTACAGCCGGTGGCCGGGCACCCGCACCGAGACGTTGCCCTCGGTGGCCTTGAGATATCCCCGGGCGAGCATCGTCCGGCACATGTCGACCACGTGCTGACGGGAGAGTCGGTGCTGCACGGTGCGCTCCTCGGTCGGATCGGCGGCGGGCTCCATCCTCGCCCGGACGTACGGGTCGAAGCACCGTCCCGTAGGCAGCGAGAATCGGCGGCTCTTTTATCCCGACGTGACAAAATCGGCCGGGTGAGCGCCCCCGTCTCCGCCACTCCCTGGCGGCGTCTCCCCGCCGACCTGGCCGCCTCCATGCGTCCGCACCTGCCGTCGACGGTCGCCGCCGTGGCGGGCGCGGTCACCGAGGCCACACCCGCCTTCGCCGGCATCGCCGACGACAAGTTCGTCCGCGACGTGCACACCGCCGTCCAGGTCGCCCTCGACCGGTTCCTCGACCTGGTCGGCACCGACGAGCCCGCGTTGCCGCCCCGGATCCGGGAGGTCTTCGTCGCCCTCGGTGCCGCCGAGGCCCGCGAGGACCGGGGACCGGAGGCCCTGCTCGCGGCCCTGCGGATGGCCGCCCGGCTGCTGCTGCGGACCGCCTCGCAGTCGCTGGCCCGACTCCGCCCGGTCGACACCGAGGAACTCATCGACCTCTCCGACGCGGTCAGCGCGTACGTCGCCGAACTGGCCGCGGCGAGCACCGACGGGTACGCCCTCCAGGTGCGCGAGCAGGCCGGCGAGGGTGACCGCCGCCGGCAGCTCGCCGAACTGCTGCTACGCGGCGACGGCATGCCCAGCGCGGTGGCGGCGGCTGCCGCCCGGATCGGCTGGCCGGAGCTGGACACCGTGGTGCCCGTGCTCCTGCCGCCCGACCAGGCCCGTGACGCCCGGTTCCGGTACGGCGCCGAGGGCCTGGTGATCGAGCGCGGCCGGGACGCGGTGCTGCTGCTGCGGGCCGGTCCCCGGGCGGCCCGCGCCCCGCTGGCCGAGGCGCTTGCCGGTCGACGCGCCGTGGTCGGCCCCGCGCTGGACTGGCCCCAGGTGCCGGCCGCCGTACGCCTCGCCGAACTGGCCGCCGGCCTGGTCGGCCCCGACCCCGGCCCGGTCTTCGCCGACGACCACCTGATCCCGCTGACCCTGCGCGGCGAACCCGGCGCCCTGGCGGTGCTCAGCGCCCGACGGCTGGCGCCGCTGGCCCACCTGCGTCCGGCCCAGCGGGACAACCTGCTGGTCACCCTGCACTCCTGGCTGCGGCACTGGGGCTCGCGGGCCGAGGTCGCCGCCGAACTGTTCGTCCACCCGCAGACGGTCAGCTACCGGCTCAAGCGCCTGCGCGAGTTGTACGGCGCCGACCTCGACGACCCGGCGACCCGATTCGAGCTGCTGGTGGTGCTCGCCAGCCACCTCGACGCCCCGCCGTCCCCGCCCCACCGACCGGACTGATCGGCGTGCTCACGCATTCGCGAACCGGTGGGTAGCGACCGCCGCTGACGGCCCGACGTCTGCGGAATTGACGTGCGCGGCCGTACCGCGAAGTTGTTAGGCTGGCGGAGCGCGGGTCAGCCGCGCGATCTGCGACGAGGAGCGCGACATGCTGTCGGGGGACGACGACATCTCGGGGTGAGCGGCCCCGCCGCCGACCGGCCACTGCCGGGGCGGCCTGTCATGTCACCGCCCTGTCTGTTCGACCGGGGCGCCGGTTGCGTCCCGGCCTTCCTCCCGAGGTCTCACTGTGATGTCCGACGTCTGCGTCGTCTGCACCAACCTCTCCTTCTCCTGGCCCGACGACACCCCCGTGTTCCGGGACCTGTCGTTCACCGTGCCGCCCGGCCGCACCGGCCTGGTCGCGCCGAACGGCGCCGGCAAGTCGACCCTGCTGCGTCTGATCGCCGGCGAGCTGGCCCCCACCGGCGGTGGCGTGACGGTCGAGGGCGTGCTCGGCTATCTGCCGCAGAGTCTTCCGCTCGCCGGTGAGCTGACCGTCGCCGAGGTGCTCGGCGTCGCCCCGACCATCGCGGCGCTCCGGGCGATCGAGGCCGGCGACGCCGGCGAGGAGAACTTCACCGTCGTCGGCGACGACTGGGACGTCGAGGAGCGCAGCCGCGTCGAACTCGACCGGCTCGGTCTGGACGGGGTGGCGCTCGACCGGCCGCTGCACACGCTCAGCGGCGGGCAGGTCGTCTCCCTCGGCCTGGCCGCGCAGTTGCTGCGCCGCCCCGACGTGCTGCTGCTCGACGAACCCACCAACAACCTCGACGTCGACGCCCGGCACCGGCTGTACTCGGTGCTGGAGAACTGGTCCGGCTGCCTGTTGCTGGTCAGCCACGACCGGATGCTGCTGGACCGGATGGACCGCATCGCCGAACTCGACGGCGGGCAGCTCCGGTTGTTCGGCGGCAACTTCACCGCCTATCAGGAGGCCGCCCAGGCTGCCCGGGAGCTGGCCGAGCGCACCGTGCGCAGCGCCGAGTTGGAGGTCAAGCGGGAGAAGCGGGAGATGCAGCAGGCCCGGGAACGGGCCGAGCGTCGGGCCGGGAACGCCGCCCGCAACCTCGGCAACGCCGGTCTGGCCCGGATCGTCGCCGGTGGACTCAAACGCAGCGCGCAGGAGTCGGCCGGCCGGGCCCAGCAGGCGCACGCCAGCCGGGTCAGCGACGCGCAGGGACGGCTGGACGAGGCCAGCCGGGGGCTGCGCGACGACCAGGCACTCACGCTGGACCTGCCGGAGACCGACGTGCCCGCCGGCCGGACGCTCGTCGAGGGGCAGCGGATGCAGGTGCGGTACGACGGCCGACCGTTGTTCCCCGGCGACGGTCTGGAGCTGACCATCCGCGGCCCGGAACGGATCGCGCTCACCGGTCCGAACGGCGTCGGCAAGTCCACGCTGCTGCGCTTGGTGACCGGCCAGACCGCGTCCGAGGGCGGGCAGGTGCGTCGGGCCGACGGCCGGATGGCGTACCTGTCGCAGCGGCTGGACCTGCTCGACCTCGACCGGACGGTGGCGGAGAACCTCGCCGCGTACGCCCCGGAGCGGCCGCAGTCGCAGCGGTTGAACCTGCTGGCGCGCTTCCTGTTCCGGGGCGCCCGGGCCCAGTTGCCGGTGGGCGTGCTCTCCGGAGGTGAACGGCTGCGGGCCACCCTCGCCTGCGTCCTCTACGCCCAACCCGCCCCGCACCTGCTGCTGCTCGACGAACCCACAAACAACCTGGACCTGGTCAGCGTGGGCCAGTTGGAGAACGCGCTGAACGCCTACCGGGGCGCGTTCGTGGTGGTCAGCCACGACGAGCGCTTCCTGCACGCCATCGGCGTACGACGGTGGCTGCGCCTCGACGGAGACGGCCTGCGCGAGGTACCGGCTCCGGACGTCGACTGAGTGAAGGTGGGTGGATTTGTTGTCGCTCCAGCGACAACAAATCCACCCACCTTGCTGGCTGCCTCAGCCGAGGGTGTAGCGGCGCAGAGTCACCGGACCGCCGTCCGGGGCGGTCCAGTCGGCGGTGACGGTGGCGGTGTGTCGCCATCCGTCGCGCTCGTAGAGCGCCACGGCCGGGGACCGCTGTCGATCGACGACCTCCAGGGTCAGTCCGACCCGGTGGTCGACGGCCCACCGCCGAGCCTGTCGGAGCAGGGCGGTGCCCACGTGCCGACGGCGGAAGGTGGGTGCGACGAACAGGCGGCTGACCTCGTGACCGGTCTCGTCGTCGGACGAGTGCACCGCGAGGTGACCGACGAGCCCTGCCTCGTCGTCCTCGGCGACCCAGGCGTGCTGCTGCTCCGGTGGCCACAGCCAGCCGTGAGGATCGGTCGGCCAGTGGAGCGGATAGCCGTCCGCCCGATGCACCACGGCGAGGAGGTCGACGCATCGGGGAAGGTCAGAAGGCTTCCGATCGCGAATGGCTGGCGCGGTCACCCGCCCATTCTCCGACGTAGCCGACATGCGGCATGACGTGCCGGGCCACGGCGAGGTGGGTGGATTTGTTGTCGTCCCAGCGACAACAACTCCACCCACCTGAGGGTCGGTCGGGATCAGAACGGGCTGAGGACCAGGCCGGCGGCGCGCGGGTCGCCGTCGTGCACGAGCGACTCGAAGGCGCCGACGTCGTCGAAGGCGAAGGCGTACGCCTTACCGTCGCGCATGTTGGCGTGGATGATCCGGGCGTACTGGTTGGTCGGGTTGCTGCGGTAGAACTCGGCGGCGTTGGTGCTGGGCTGGGTGTGGATGGTGCCGAGGGTGCCCCGGTTCAGCGCGGCGCAGAGCGTCCGGGAGATCGGCCCGACCACCTGGTCGTTGGGGGCGGGCAGGTCGCCGTCACAGCCCCACACACTCGCCGACGAGGGGCGGTTGAACGAGGCGACGACCTGTCCGGCGCTGTTGGTGAAGGTCATCACCCGGCCCGAGGTACGCCCGAAGTAACGGACGTCGGGCCGGTCGCCGAAGGGCACCACGGTCAGCGTGCGGCTGGTGTACGCGTTCCACGCCGACGCGATGTAGGAGTCCAGGTAGGTGCTGCTGAACAGGCCCGCCCCGGCAGCCTTGCCCGGTGCCAGGACCCGCAGCACGGTGCCGTCGGAGCGGGTGTACACGGTGTTCGCCCAGCCGGACTGGGACCGTACGCCGTTGATGATCGCGGTGCGGCCGTTGGCGACGACGTCGCCGGTCCGTTTGGTGACGCCGTTGGCGCCGGTCACGGTGACCGCGTGCGGCACCGCGAACATGTCCACCTGGGAGCTGTTGAGCCAGAGCCCGGCGTCGTTGTAGGTGAACTCGCTCCAGTCGAACAGGATGTCGCGGTTGGCGTCGCCGGCCGCCCACGGGGCGGGCTGCACCAGGCCGGTCGGGGTGAGGAAGAACTTGAGCTTCTCGCCGAAGGAGAAGTAGACCCGGCCGGAGAAGCCGCGCGGGAAGCGGACGGTGGTGTTGGCGCCGTTGGTCGGACCGGGGATCGAGGCGTCGGGCGCGGGCGACGGTGGGATCTGTCCGCCGGACCAGGGGATGAACGTGCCGGCCTGGTTGACGTAGCCGAGTCGGCCGGAGGAGAGCTGCACGCCGATGACGTACACGTGGACGGCTCCGGACCGGCCGGTGTTGTTGGTGACGGTGACGGGCAGCAACGCCGGGCCGACGGCCTGGGCGGGTGCGGTGGCGACGAGCGCGGTCGGGACAGCGGTGATCAGGGCGGCGGCGACCGCCAGCAGTCTTCTTCGGACAACCACGGGTACTCCTCCGTTCGGTGGTGACACGGTGTGAGAGAGCGCTCTCTCAGACTCTGACTGTTAACTACGTTTGTCAATAGATGTGCGGCGATGCCGCGCTGTCGGGGGCAGATCCCTCACCGCCGGTAGCGGCCCGTGTGCGGACCGGGCGGTACGCTGCGCCGGTGACCTTCTCCGTCGTGTCGCCACCACCCACCCGGTAACGGCGTTCTCGCCGACCCGGCTCTGACGATTCGAGCCCGGGGGCGTCCGTGCTGCCCGGGCGGTGACGACAACGGAGAATCCTGTGCACACCACCATGCCCCCGTCCGTGGGACGGGGAGTCTCGTACATCCTCATCGCGGCGGTCGCCTGGGGGACCGGCGGAGCGGTCGCCGCGATCCTCTACGACATCAGCGGTATGGGACCCGTCGCGGTCTCCTTCTGGCGGTTCGCGGGCGGCGTCCTGCTGCTCTCCGCCGGGCACCTGGTGCTCCGCCGGCGGCGTCCGGGCCGACCGGTCGGCCCGCCCGCGCGGGCCGCCGGTCGCCGACCGGGCGATGGCTGGCGCACGCTGGTGACCACCGGCATCGGCCTGGCCGTCTACCAGACCGCCTACTTCGCCGCCGTCGGGTACGCCGGCCTTGCGGTCGCCACCGTGGTGACCCTCGGCTCCGGGCCGGTGCTGATCGCCGTTGGATCCCGGCTGACGATGGGGGAGCGGTTGGGGCGCACCGGTGCCCTCACCGTGGCCTCGGCGCTGATCGGACTGCTGCTCCTCGTCGGCGGCGGCAGCGCGGGTACGGCATCCGCCCCGCTGCGCGGTCTGGCCTGCGCGTTGCTCTCCGCCACCGGGTACGCCATGGTCACCCTGCTGCACCGCAAGCGTGGCCGGGACGGCATCGGGGCAGCCGCCGGCACGACCGCGTTGGGCGGCTTCACGGTGGGGATGCTCTGCCTGCTGCCCCTGGCGTTGATCGAGGGGATCCTGCCCACGGCGGGCGACGTCGGCCGGGTGCTGGGTCTGCTCGCCTACCTCGGTGCGGTGCCCACCGCGCTGGCGTACGCGCTGTTCTTCGCCGGCCTGGTCTCGATCCGGGCGACCACCGCGTCGGTGATCGCCCTGGTCGAGCCGGTCACCGCTGCGGTCATCGCGGTGCTGTTCCTCGACGAACGGCTCACCCCGGCGGCCACCGTCGGATCGGCGGTGCTGCTCGGCGCCGTCGTCGCGCTGACCCTGGGCGAACGGCGGGCGGCGGCGGCCGGTGTCAGGGCCGGATCAGGCACATCCCGCCGCCGGTCGGACCGTCCATGGTGGCCAGTGCGTGCGGTACGTCGGCGAGACCGATCGTGCGGGTGACCAACGCGGCCGGACGCAGCACCCCGGCGGTCACGAGCCGGAGCAACTCCGGATAGGCGTGCGCCGGCATGCCGTGACTGCCACGCAGCTCCAACTCGTACGCGATCACGAGGTCCATCGGCACGACCGGGTGTCCCTGGGCGGCGGGCAGCAGCCCCACCTGCACGTGCCGCCCCCGGCGACGCAGGCTCTGGACCGAGGCGGTGCAGGTGGCGTGGCTGCCGAGCGCGTCCAGGGACAGGTGCGCGCCGCCGCCGGTCGCCTCCCGGACCGCCTCGGCCACCGCGTCCGGCCCGTCCAGGGTGCGCCCGTCCAGACAGACCGCCGCACCGAGGCGCCGGGCGAGGTCGAGCGCACCGGGGGCGACGTCGACCGCCACCACCCGGGCCCCGCACGCCAGCGCGATCATCACCGCCGACAGCCCCACCCCGCCGCAGCCGTGCACGGCCACCCACTCGCCGGCCGCGACCCGTCCCTGCCCGACCACGGCCCGGAACGCGGTGGCGAAGCGGCAGCCGAGCGCGGCGGCGGCCGGGAAGTCCAGCTCGTCGGGGAGCCGGACCAGGTTGACGTCGGCGTCGCGCACGGTCACGTACTCGGCGAACGAGCCCCAGTGCGTGAAACCGGGCTGGCTCTGCCGCTCGCAGACCTGCTGGTCGCCCGCCTGGCACGACGGGCACCGCCCGCAGGCGCAGACGAAGGGCGCGGTGACCCGGTCACCCGGTCGCCAGCCCCTCACGCCGTCGCCGACGGCGGTGACGACACCGGCGAACTCGTGCCCGGGTACGTGCGGCACGACGACGTCCGGATCGTGTCCCTGCCAGCCGTGCCAGTCGCTGCGGCACAACCCGGTCGCCTCGACCCGCACGACCGCGCCACCGGCCGGTGGCGTCGGGTCCGGCACGTCGCGGACCTGCGGCGGGGCACCGAACTCGTCGAAGATCACGGCACGCATGGCCGCATCCTGGCACGTCACCGGCCCGTCCCGGAACACCCGACCCGCAGGACCGCGTGGGCGACGGATCCGCGCCGCCCGCGTCCGGTGCCGCAGTGCGGTCTAGCCGGTGCGCTGGCGGGAGGCGGTCGCCCCCAGGTCGACCGCGAGCGTGCGGGTCACCCCGTCCAGGCCGTCGCTCCCGGCGACGGCGAAGACGAACCGGTCCGGCCGCAGCACCACGACGTCCGCCCGGTGCCGCCGCAGCCAGGCGTCGACCGTTCCGTCCAGATCGACGACGTGGACCCGGGCGTCGTCGCCCGCCGGCAGGCGCGCCGGATCGGTGCCGGCCGGATGCGTCACGACGGACCGCGCCGGCCCCGGCAGGCGGGGCGGTTCCGCCGGCAGGGTACGCCCGACCAGCGCGAAGCCGTCGCCGAGCAGATCGTCGAGCAGGCGGGGCGTCGGATCGCCACCGACAGCCACCCGGGGCTGCGGGAACATCGTCCCGACGGCACCGTCGCGCCGGCCGCCGGCGAACAGCCCACGCGCGTACGCGGGCAGCGGCTTGAACTCGAAGTGCCGCACGAAACGGCGTACCCGGGGCACGGTCTGCACGGCCCGCAGCACGCTGTCGCGTACCCACGCGGCCCGCCGACTACGGGCCAGGAACACCCGACCCAGGCGGACGCTCGTCTCCGCCATCGCCGCCGTGTGCGGCCGACGTTCCGTCTCGTACGTGTCGAGCAGCGCCGGGTCGGCCTCGCCGGCCAGCACCAGCGCCAGTTTCCAGGTCAGGTTCGCCGCGTCCCGCAGTCCGCTGCACAGCCCCTGCCCGAGGAACGGCGGCATCTGGTGCGCGGCGTCGCCCAGCAGGAACACCCGTCCCTCCCGCCACCGGGTGGCGATGAGATGGTGGAACGTGTACACCACGGCGCGGGTGACGGTGAAGCGGTCCGGGTCCACGTACGGCGACACCAGCTCGGCGATCTTCGCCGGTTGCCGCATGTCGTCCTCGGTCTCGCCCGGCTGGAGCATGAACTCCGCCCGGTAACTGCCCCGCGACCCGGGTGAGACGAACGCCGGACGCCGCCAGTCGCAGACGAAGGTGGTGTGCGGCGCCCGGATCCCGTCCGACGCCACGTCCCCGGAGACCGCCAGCCACGGCTCGGCGTAACTCGCGCCGGCGAGCGGGATCCGCACCGCCGTGCGGGTGGTGCTCCGGGCACCGTCGCAGCCGAGCACGAACCGGGCCCGCACCGGGTACGACCGGTCGGCGACCACGTCCCGCAACACCAGGTCGGCCCCGCCCTCGTCCTGCCGCAGGTCGACCAGTTCCGTGCCGATACGCAGCGTCACGTGGTCGAACCGCTCCAGCCCGGTACGCAGAGCATGCTCCAGCAACGGCTGGTCGAAGAAGTTCAGCGGCGCGTGCCCGAACCCGAAGTCCACCTCGTCGAAGGCGATGGTGGCGAACCGCCGGCCGGCGGCGTTGACGTAGTCGGCGCGTACCGGTTGGTGCAGGTCGCCGACGATCCGGTCGAGCAGACCGGCCTGCTGATAGATGCGCAGCGCCTCGTCGTCGCAGGAGAACGCGCGCGGCTGGCCGTGCGGTGCGGTGCTCCGCTCGACGACGAGCGTGCGGACGCCCCGCATCCCGAGCAGGTTCGCGGCCAGCGCACCGACCGGACCACACCCGACGATGACGACGTCGACCTCCTGGACCTCGCCGGGCGACGACGACTGGGCCGGGTTCATCTCGTTCCTCCACACCTGGCCGCCCGGGGTGGCCGGGCGGGGACCGTTGTACGGGTCCAGCAGAGCGGGCGGGTGTGGAGGTTTCGTAGATTTCCGGTTGGGGTTCTGGTTTTCGCTGCCGGGGTGGGGTTTCCGGCAGGACCGACCCGTGTGGGGTGGGGTTTCCGGCAGGCCCGACCCGCTCCGGGCGGTCAGGCTTGATCCCTGCGCGGGTCGGGCCTGCCGGAAACCCGACCTGGTTGGCCTGACTGGGTCGGCTCGGCCTGCCGGGAATCTGACGTCGTTGGTCTGGTCTGGTCGGGATGGCCTGTGGGGGATCCGGTCTGGTGGGCGCTGGGGTGAGGGGGGCGGCGTGCGGTGGGTTTGGCCTGGTTTGTCTCGGTCAGGGGTAGGGGAAGAAGCGGGAGCGGAGGAGGGTGTTGCCTTGGGCGGTGGCCAGGTGGGCGCCGGTGGTGAGGGCGGTGGGGTCGCGGCGGGCGATGCCACGGATGCGGAGCAGCTCCGGCGCGAGGACCGACTCGCCCAGGCGGTCCGCCACCGACAGGCCCTCGTCGGCCAGCTCCGCCGCCGTCGACGCGTCACCCGCCGCCAGGTACGCCTCGGCCATCGCGCTGTACGTGACGGTGCGGGTGGCCCGCAGTCCGGGCCGGTAGATGCCCTCCGCAGCGGCCCTCATCGCCGGCAGCCGGTCGTGCGCGCCGCCCCGCGCCGCCGCCCACTCCAGGAAGAAACCGCCTGTGGTCACGAAGTGCGGCATTCCGTTGGCGGCACCGATCTCGCGGCACCGGTGCGCCGCCGCGCGGACCGCCGCCACGTCCCGTTCCTGCATGCCCATCCAGGCCGCGAAGAGTGCCGCGTTCGCCCGCCCGTACGGGTCGGCGAGCCGCTCGGCCAACCGCTCCGCCTCGGCGATGTCCCGCCGGGCGTCCTCGGTCGCCCCGCGCAACGAGCGGACCAGAGCCCGGAAGTTGTACGCGGCCAACACCGGCAGCCGGCCGACCTGGCGGCCCAGCAGATCCGGGTCGACCGAGCACAGCCGATCGACGGCGGCGGTGAGTCGCCGGTCGGCCTCGACCAGCGCGCCGGTGAAGTAGCCGACCACCCCGCGCAGGTACTCGCCGGCAGCGGCGATCAGCCCGGTGCCGTCGTCGGCCCGGACCAGCCGCTCGGCCAGCTCGACGCAGCCGGGGTAGTCGGCCTGGTTGGCGGCCAGCTCGCCCAGCGCCCACAACGCCGGGCGCACGTCGGTCTCCGGATCGACCAGAGCCAGCAACTCCCGGGCGCGGGCACAGACCTCGTCGACGGCGTCGGCACCGACGCCGACCGTCATCTGCAACAGGGCGGCCCGGTGCAACTGGACGGCGAGTTCGGTGGCCGCCGCCGACGGCGAGGTGCCCGCGAGCGGCGACAGTCGCCGGGCCGCCCGGTCCAGGTGCCCCAGCGCGTCCTCGTACGCGAACCGCCGCGTCGCGTCGTCAGCCGCCGCCAGCGACCAGCGCAGATGGTCCTCGCCGTGCCCGAGTCCGATCGCCTGCCCGAAGTGGTGGGCCAGCTCGGCCGGGGCCACACCGCCGACCCGCTGGTACGCCAGGGCCAGCCGGGCGTGCAGGGCGGCACGTCGTGGCGGCGGCACCTGCGCGTACGCCACCTCGGCGAAGAGCGGATGCCGGAACCGCACCGCGCCCGGCCCCGCCTCGGCGACCAGCGCCGCCGCGTACGCCGCCGTCAACCCCTCGGCGATCCGCGTCGCCGACACCTCCAGGACCGTCGCCATCGTCTGCGTGTCCAGGTCGTGCCCGGCCACGCCGAGCAGCTCCAGGCAGTCGCGGGCCGCGTCGGGCAGGTCACCGAGACGTAGCCGGACGGTGTCCCGGACACTCGGCGGCAGGTCCGCGTCGGTCGGGTCGGTGCCGGCGCGCAGCAGCTCGGTGATGAAGAACGGGTTGCCTCCGGTCCGGGTGGCCAGGCGCGCCGCCACCTGCCGGTGCGGGGGCGTGCCGGTGCGTCGGCGGACCAGGGTGGCCACGTCGGTGTCGGTCAGCCCGGCCAGCCGCAGGTGACGGAAGTCCGCGCCACGAGCCAGGTCGGCCACCGTCGCCACCAGCGCCGGGTGGTGCTCGTAGGGGCGCATCGTCGCCAGCACGAGGACCCGGGCGTCGGCCACGGTCGTGGCGAGGAACCGCAACAACAGCAGCGAGTCCGGGTCGGCGGCGTGCAGGTCGTCCAGCACCACCAGCAGTCCGGCCGCTGCGGCGACCGTCCGGACCAGGTCCGCCACCGCCTCGTACGCGCGAAACCGCGCCGTCGGGTCGGGTGCCGCGTCGCCGGTCGACCCCTGCGCCGGTCCGGCCGCGAAGCCGTCCAGTCGGCGCGCCGACCCGGTCGTGCCCGCCTGCGGCATCGCGGCGAGTGTCCGCACCACCTGGTTCCACAGCCAGAACGGCGGTGTCTGCCCGACGTCGGGGCAGCGACCCCACACCACCGGTACGCCCCGCGCCCCGGCGTGCGCGTCGAGCGCGGCGGCGAGCGTGGTCTTGCCGATTCCCGGCTCACCCACCACGACGGAGACCCGGCCACCACCGCCGGTCGCGTCCGTCAGCGCTGCCAGCAGCCCGGTCAGCTCGACGTCCCGGCCGACCAGGGAGTCCGTCAGCGTCGCCGGAGCCGGGCCGCCCCCGCCGGTCACCGGGTGAGCCGGTCCGGGCCGGTCGGCCGGAGCGGACATGGTCGGGTCGGTCCCCACGGTCACTGGGCGGTCCTGCGCGACATTGGTGACCGGCGTGGCCGTCGGCGGCGGCACGGACTGGGTCAGGATCCGGCCGTGCAGCTCGCGTAGCTCCGCGCCGGGGTCGATCCCGTACTCGCCGGCCAGCACCCGGCGGCCCTCGTCGAAGGCGGCCAGCGCCTCGGTCTGCCGTCCGGACCGGTAGAGCGCGAGCATCAACTGGGCGCGGGCGGTCTCGCGGACCGGGTTCGCGGCCACGAAGTGTCGCAACTCGGCGAGTACGGCGCCGTGGCGTCCCGCCGCCACCGCGGCGGTGAACCGTCCCTCCTCGGCACCGAGGCGTGCCTCGGTCAGGCGGGCGGCCTCGGGACGCACCGCCGTCAGCTCGGCCGCACCGGTCAAGGGCTCACCCCGCCAGAGTGCCAGTGCCTCGGTGTAGCCCCGTTCGGCCGAGACGGCGTCGCCCGCCGCGAGTGCCTGCCCCGCGTACGCCGCCAGACGGTGGAACCGGACGGCGTCGATCTCCTCCGGCTCGACGCGCAGCTCGTACCCTCTGGGGTGGCTGCGCAGGATGCGGGCCGGCTCGCGGTGGCTGCGCTGGGGCTCGACCGCACGGCGTAGTCCGGCCACATAGGTCCGGAGCGTCATCTCGCCGCTGGCCGGCGGTCGGCCGTCCCAGAGCGCGTCGACCAGCCAGTCGGCGGCGACGAACCGGTTCGGGCGCAGCAGGAAGAGCGCGAGCAGCGCCCGCTGCTTCGGCCCTCCGAGCGGCACGGTGTGCCCGTCCCGGACGGCCTCCAGCGGTCCCAACATGCGGAACTGCACCTGACCACCACACTGTCCGGTCCCCACCCTGGCCGGGTCGAGTATGCCAGTCGTCCGCACCTCGACCGGTCCGTGCTTCCCGACCGGATCCTGCGCCACGGCAGCCGGTGAGGAGGTGGCAGGATGAGGCGTGCCCGGTGATCGGACAGCGTCGATTGCGTTCGAGACGGTCGGCGTCGTCGCGGCGTCGCCGGACGAGGTCTACCGCCACCTGACCGACCCGCACAGCTATGTCGGCCTGTCGCCGCTGATCGTGGCGGTCACCGACGTGCGCACCGGCCAGGACGCCGACGGCCGCCCGGTCACCGACTACGTCGCCGTCGAACGGTTCCGGATGGTCGGTCCGCTGCGCTGGGACAACCCCATCCGGGTGCGGATGGTGGCAACCCGTCCCGGACGCCAGATCATCAGCGACGTGCGGAGCCCGGGGTGGGTCCGCCTGCGCGCGGTGGTCGACCTGACGCCCGAGGCCGGCGGTACGCGGATCCGGGAGTCGGTCACCGCCGACGCCCCACTGCCGCTGCGGCGTTTCGTGGCGGGGCAGGCACGTCGGGTCGCGGCGTACCGGGCGGCCGAACTGGCCCGCCGCATGGCGTCCCGGCCCTGACCGCAGGTCCACCGCAGACCCGGGCCGCTCCTGGTCAGAGCGCCCCGACCCGCCGTCCCGGCCATCCTGCCGGAATGCGTTCCAGCACCCCGCCCGCGAAGACGTCCCGCAACCCCAACGGCTTGAGGTGGACGTAGCCGATGTGGCAGTCGCAGATCGCGTTGCTGCACGGCCGGGGCGTTAGCGCGGCCCGCCACGACCCGTCGTACAGGTTGCCGATCGGCGTGTCGATGAAGTGGCAGCGGCGTACCGTGCCGTCGCCGAGCACGGAGACGGCGGTCTCCCCGGCGTGGCAGGGCCGGTCCAGGGACACGTGCGGGCGCACGCTGTAGCCGAAGTGCGGGTCCACCTCCGTCCACGTCGCCTCCTCGGCGGCGTCGTAGCGCCGCCCCTCGGCGGCGTTGACCCAGAGGTAGACCTCGTCGGGCAGCAGGGCCCGCAGCGCCCGCGCCTCGGCCAGGTGCTCGGGTAGGCCGACCACCCCGACCGAGTACCGGACACCCAGCTCGGCCAGGCGGGCACACCGCCGCAGGAACCGCTCCCGGGTGACCTGCCCGGGGTGGTACGTGGTCCAGAGCGCGGCGGCGCGCGGATCGGCGTCGGCGAGCCAGTCCACCCGGGCCGCCAGGTTGGTCTGGATGACCACCCGCTCCACGTGCGGCAGATGGGACAGCGACACCATCGCGTCCCGGTACCAGCGTCGGGTCAGCCCCTCCCCCCAGGGCGTGAACAGCACCGACAGCCGTACGTCGGTGGTCGCGGTCACCCAGTCGGTGAACCGCGCCAACGCCTCCCGGTCGGCGCGGAGCAGCTCCGGCGGGTCCCGACGCTTGGCGAAGGGGCAGTACGGACAGTCGTAGTTGCAGCTCGCCAGCGGGCCACGGTAGAGGATCGCCAGGTTCATCGCGGCACGTACCCGGCCATCGCGTGCTGCACCTCGGCGGAGGTCAACCAGGGGCCGACGGCGTCCGACCGGGCCAGGCCCGAGGGGGTGAGCCGGAGCCCGCCGTCGGTGGCCCAGCCCCGCTCGACCAGCCGGTCGAGCTGCGGGAAGTCCTCGCCCGGCGGGCGACCGAACCGGGCCAGGTAGGCGTCCGGGTCGACCCCGTCTACCCGTAGCAGCGACTTCAGCAGCCACCGACGGCGCTGCTCGGTGCCGTCGAGGTGGTACCCGAACTCGGCGTACCGGAAGTCGTCGGCCGGTCGGGCCAGGTAGTCGTCGAGCACCGCACGCACCTGCGAGACGCTGACCGCGTAGTCGAAGGAGTAGTGCAACGCGGTGGTGTACGAGCGGGCACCGCAGCCCAGGCCGACCATCCCGTCGTCCTGGCAGCAGTAGTCGGGGCCGTCCGGAGCCGGCACGTCGGCCCGACGGAACTGGCGCATCGACTCCTGCCGGTAGCCGGCCGCGCCGAGCGTCTCCACGGCCTGCCGGTAGAGCGCGAGGCGCTGCGCGTCCCAGTCCGCGCGGGCGTGCGTGCGTCGGCCCAGCCCGGTGAGCGGCCGGACGTAGAGCGGGTAGAGGTACAACTCCTCGGGACGCCAGGCCAGCGCCGCGTCGAGGCTCTCCCGCCAGGTGTCGGCCGTCTGCCCGTCGATGCCGTAGATCAGGTCGATGTTGAGCACCGGGACGCGGGCGTCGCGGATCGCCGCCAGCGCCGCCTCCACCTCCTCGCGCCGCTGCGGTCGACCGGCGGCACGGGCCTCGACGTCGAGGAAGCTCTGCACCCCGATGCTGACCCGGGTGGTGCCGAACGCGGCCAGCACCGCGAGCCGGTCCGGCGTCGCGGTGGCCGGCGAGGTCTCCACCGACAGCGGTACGCCGGGCAGCCGCGCCCCGAGGATCGTGGTGGCGATGCCGAACAGCTCGGTCAGCTCGTCGGCGGTCAGATAGGTGGGGGTCCCGCCGCCGAAGGCCGCACGGGCGTACCCGGTCGAGCCGCCGAGCGCCTCGGCGATCTGCTCGGCCTGCCGACGAAGCTGCCGCAGGTAGGCGGTGACCTGCTCGGCGGGCGCGTTGGCCCGGGTGAACAGGTTGCAGAACCCGCAGCGCATCTCGCAGAACGGCACGTGCAGATAGAGGAAGAGGGCGTCGCGTGCCTGTTCCCGCCACACGTCGGTCAACGACGGACGGGGGCGCAACGCACGGTACGAGGTCTTGTGCGGGTAGGCGTAGAGGTACTGCTGGTACGGCGAACCGTCCAGGCCCACGTCGGTGCTGGTCACCATTCTCCAGGGTGCAGGGTGAAGTGCGCGTACGGGACGGTCCACACCACGTCGTGGCCGAACCGGTGGCCGGTGTGCCCGTCCTCTCCGTACGCGGTGCCGTGGTCGGAGCAGATGATCGTGAAAACCGGCCGCCCTCGGCCGCTGACCAGGCAGAACAGCCGCTCCATCCGGCCGTCCACGTACTCCAGGGCGGCGGCGTGGCTGGACAGGTCGTCGTCCTGCGCGCCGGGCAGGTGGTGCCGGTTCGGCTGGTGCAGGGCGGCCACGTTGAGGAAGGTGAACAGCGGCCGGGTCGGCGGCATGTCGGCCACCACCGCCGCCAGCCGGTCGAGTTGGGCGTCCACGCAGGTGGGCGACGTGACGCCGAACTCCGGCTCCCAGTGCGCCTCGCGGAACAACCCCGGCAGGACCGCCCCGAGCGGGCTCCGCAGGTTGAAGAAGCCGACGCCGCCCAGGCAGAGTGTGTGGTAGCCGACGTCGGCGAGCGCGGTCGGCAGGTCCGGGGCGTCGAACACCCACGTGTCGGCACCGGAGGTCTCGCTGCCCGGGAAGGCCGCCGCGTACAGCCGTTCGTGTCGACCCGGGGGCACCGGCGTGGGCAGGAACCCGGCGAAGAAGGCGTGGTGCGCGGCGTAGGTGAAGCTCGCCGGGGAGTGCCGGCGTTCCCACCTGCCGCCCGGCAGCGCCCGCGTCAGGTGCGGTGTCCGGCCCGCCGCCGCCAGCTCGGACGCCACGTCGTAGCGCAGCGTGTCGAGGGTGACCAGCAGCAGGTCGTGGCTCCCGATCAGGCTCCGCACCCGACCACCTCCGGCGGGACCGTGCGTGCCTGCCCGGGACGCCATCCGCCCTCGGTCAGGGCGTGCACCTGGGCGGCGTAGCTGTCCCGTCCGTCGACCAGCACCCCGGGCAGCAGGTCACCGAAGGCGTTGACCTCGGCCACCGCGTGCCGCCGCCATCCCAGCAGGAACATCAGGTCCACGCCGACGTGCAGCGAGTCGGGGAAGCAGGCGGCGACCCGCTCGCACGTCTCCATCGCCGCCGACCACTGCCGGGCCCCGGCCGCCCGCCGCACCTCGTCGAGATCACCGCGTGCGTTGCCGAGATGCAGGTTGGTCAGCGGCCCCCGCGCCGACCGCACCACCACCTGGTGTGGTCGACCGGCGATCACCAGCACCCGCAGGTCGACCACCCGGTCACCGATCCCGGTCTTGGGCAGCCACCGCTCCACGTGCAGACCCTCCGGCGCGAGCCGGTCGACGATGGCGGCGACCTCCGCCTCGTCGGTGTAGCGGCGCAGCCGCAACGAGTTGAACAGCGCCTCGGGTGTGTGCTCGATCGTGGTCACCGCCTGCACCCGACCGGTGCCGACCGCCAACGCGATGACCCCGGCGGCCGAGGAGCCGTGCGCCGGCTTGACGAACACCCGACCCCAACCGGCCTGCGCCATCGCCGACCGCAGCTCGGCGTAGCCGCCGACCTGTGGCAGCGCGTCCGGCACCGGCACACCGGCCGCCGCCAGGCGCGCGTGGCAGCGCCGCTTGTCACAGAGCACCGCGACGTCCGCCGGCGGGTTGAGCAGGGTCGCGCCACCGGCGGCCACCCGGGCCATGCCGTCCACCAGACCGGCGTACGCGTCGGCGAGGCCGACCAGTTCGCCGTGCCGGGCGACGGTGGCCGACCGGCGCAGCAACCGGTCGACCCGGGCGTCCTCCCCGGGCGAGTCCACCCGCACGAGCGTGCCGGCCGGTGGCGGTGCCGTCCCGGTCAGCACGTCGCACCAGGGCAGCACCTCGGGGCGGGGCAGGCCGGCGGCCAGCACCGCGTCGCTGAACATCGACACCCGACGGTTGCCGGGATTACCGACCACGGTCAACCGCATGTCACTCCGACACCGCGACGTAGCGGTAGCTCTCGCCGTCGTCCTCCTCCGCCTCCTGCGGGTCGGAGACGTTTACCCGGACGTCCGGCAGAGCGGCGACCACGGAACCGGCGACCTCCTCGGAGAGGTAGTGGTGGTGCAGGTCCAGCACCGTCAGGTGGGTCAGGGGCTGACCGGCGAGCAGCGCCTCCGCCCCCTCGTCGCTCAGCGTGCCGTGGGACAGGTCCAGCACCTCCAGGCGGCGCACCACGGGCGCGGTCGCCAGGGCCTTCGCGACGTCGTCGGTGATCATCGCGTTGCACAGACCCAGCCGGCGCAGCGCCGGAAAGAGCTCGCCGGCCAGAAGCGGGGCGAGGTCCCCCATCTCGGTGGTGCCGCCGTAGTCGTCGGTGCCGAGCCACAGTTCGAGGTCGGCCAGCTCGGGCAGGTCGGAGTCGAGCACCGCGCCGACGAACTCGCGGGACAGCCCGCCGCTCTGCACCACCAACTCGCGCAGGTTGGCGTGCTGGACGGGGGAGAAGTCGAACTCCTCGCCCCCGCGTACCCAGAGCACCTCCAACTCCGGGTACGCGGTCAGCAGCGGACTGACGTCACCGACCTTCATCCAGGAGACCTCGCACTCCTCGAAGGTCATGTCCCCGAGGAACAGGGCCCGCAGGGCGGGCAGTCGATCGGCTGCCGCGCAGATCTGTGCGATCGGCGCGGGGTTGAAGGCCGCGTACCCCCAGGCGCCGATGACCAGCGACTCCACCGTCTCGCCGAGCTGCGCGACGAACCGCTCGAAGGTGGCGGCGAACTCCTCGGAGAGCGCGTCTTCCTGGTCGTCGTCGAACTCCGGACGGGTGACGCGCCACGAGACCGGGCCGGTCACGGTCGGCAGCGGCCCCTCCAGCGGAAACTCGACCACCGGACGGTCGGCGAACTCAGCGAGGTGCGAAGAGAACGTCATGCCCGATCACTCCCCGACCGCGGTGAAGCGGTAGGTCCGGCCGCTGTACACGTCCGGGGTCCGCCCCTCGGACACGTCCACGCGCACGCCGGGCAGGGCCGCCACGGCACGTTGCTGTGCCTGCTCGGACAGATAGTGGTGGTGCAGGTCGAGCTCGGCCAGGTGGGTCAGCGACTGCCCGGCGAGGAGCGCCGCGAGCCCGTCGTCGGTGAGGTTGCCCATCGACAGGTCGAGCACCGAGAGCCGGGGCACCACCGGTGCGGTGGCGACCGCCCCGGCGACCACGTCGGCGATGTCGGCGTTGCGCAGGCCGAGCCGTCGCAGTGCCGGCAGTCCGGCGCCGGCGAGCAGCGGGGTGAGGTCGTCGACGGTCGCGTCCCCGCCGTAGTCCGATCGACCCAGCCACATCTCCAGCAGCTCCAGATTCGGCAGGTCGCACTCACCGACCGCCCGCACCACCGTGCCGGGCAGGCCACCGGACTCGAACCGCAGCTCCCGCAGGCCGACGTGCCGGATGGCGTCGAGCCGCAGGCCCTCGCCGCCGCGCACCCACAGCGTCTCCAGCTGAGGGTAGGCCGTGAGCAGTGCGGTGATGTCGTCGTGGGTCAGCCAGGAGAGCTCGCACTGCTCGGAGACCAGGTCGGCGAGGAAGATCGCCCGGAGCCCGGTCCACTGCGACGCCGCGTTCACCAGGAGGTCGACCGGAAGCGGCCGTTCGTACGCCATGCCCCACTCGCCGATCACGACGGCGCGGACCGAATCGGCCGGAACCTCCTTGAGCATCGTCTCGACCAGCGCGACGAACTCCTCGGGCTCCGGCTCGTCGTCGAGATCCCCCACCTCGAGCCGCCAGGCCACCGCCGACGGATCGGCCGGCACCTCCATCCCCGGCGTGAACGGGAGCACCGGAAGACCGGCGAACGACGACGCGTGCGTTCTGAACACTCTGAGACCTCCGACCTGACCGCGATAGCGGCGAGACCGTAACAGGCCGCTCCGACAGCCAGGTCCCGGCAGGTCACCCGACGTCTCCGGGGTGGGACGGGCTCCGGCCCGGCGGGGACCGCCGGGCCGGAGGTGGTGCTGTCTACGGGGTGTGCGGATCAGCTCGTCCGCACCGACCCGTTGACCTTGGTGTCACGGATGGTCGCGCCGACGGCGTTCACCGAACCGTTGACCCGGCTCTCCACGATCGAGACCACCGAGGCGTTGTGCGCGTGGATCGCGCCGTTCAGGTTCGAGTTGAACACGATCAGACCGGCACCCGGGTTGACCTTGATGGCGCCGTTCTGGGTGACCCCGTCCATGCAGGTGATGCCGGAGGAGATGGTCATGCTGCCGTTGTGCCGACCGCGCAGGACGGTGGTGCACTCCGGGTAGCTGGGCTGGGTCTGCACGTTCAGCTCGTCGAAGGCCACGACCGCGCGGGCGTTGTTCGTCAGCGGGTCGTCCAGCTTGAGGACGTCGAGTCCCTTCTGGATGTCGTTGGAGTAGATGTAACCGTTGTGGTAATACGTCGACCAGGATCCGCCGAGGATCCGGCGGGTGTCGGACAGCGGGCCCCGCTCCCAGAAGGCGATCTCGACCGGGTTGGCCGAGTCGGTGAAGTCGATGACCGAGATGCCGCCCTGGTACCACGCCTGGACCATGATGTCGCGGCCCATCGCCGGGATCAGCGAGCCGTTGTGCGCCACGCAGTTCTCGAGGGCGCTGTTCTCCCTCGGGATCTTGAAGTAGCTCTTGAAGACCAGTCGACGGTCGGCGCCGGAGCCGACGATGTCGTACAGCGCGTTCGCACCCTGGTTGGTCCGGTAGGCCGGGGTGCAGATGGCGCCGCTGCCGCCGCCGAGTTCGTCGGTGAAGACGACCTTGGTGCCGGCGTTGTTGAACGTGGCCGAGTGCCAGAACGCGAAGTTGGTGTCGCGCACCTGGCTCAGGACCACCGGGTTCACCGGGTCGGAGATGTCCATGAGGACGCCGTCACCCATGCAGGCGCCGGCGGCCAGGTCCAGGTCCGGGTAGGCGGTGATGTCGTGGCAGCCGCTGGTGTTGGTGTTGCCGCCGTCCGGGAAGAGGACCGGGGTGGCGACCACGGAGGCGCTGGTGGGGTTCGCCAGCGGTACGTCGATGATGGAGATCTTGTCGTGCGGCGGCTTGCAGTAGAACGCGTTGTTCGACGGGCTGTACGACTGGACGTACACGTAGACGCTCGTGTCGTCCTTGCTCGGCACCAGCGTCAGGGTGTGCGAACCGCAGTCGGTGCGGACCGACTTGATGTAGCGCGGGTTCGCCTTGTCGCTGATGTCGAAGATCCGGACGCCTTCCCAGGAGCTCTCCTGGGCCACCGAACCGGCGCTGCTGCTGCACGAGTCGTCGCTGCGGGGCGAGTCGACCGCGAGGAACAGCAGGTTCCCGTAGACCGACGGGTCACCCTGCGCTCCGACGCAGACGACCTGGCTGACCACCTGCGGTGAAGCCGGGTTGCTGACGTCGAAGATGCTGAACCCGTTGTAGTTGCCGGCGATGACGTGGTTGTCCTGGAACGCCAGGTCCGAGTTGTACGCGGCCTCGCTGGCGAACCCGCCGAACTTCGGGACGTTGGCGATCTGGGTGAGGTTGGGGCTGCTGACGATCTCGTCGACGGCCGGGATGGTGTTCGCGGCGGTCTCGGCGGCGCTGCTCGACGGCGCCACCGCGACACCCGCGACGAGAAGGGCACCTGTGGCGGCCAGGCTGATCGCCAGCCTCCGGTTCCCTCGTGGGGTCGGTTTGAACATGTAGGAACACCCTTCGTCAAGGATGAGCAGGGTTAGCGGAGGTTAACCCTGTGGTGGTGCTCGATCGTCGGCCATGTGGTCACGGTTTAGCAACACGACCGCCGATGTCTCGACGCAAACTGGCGCAGGTGGGGCTAAACGATCGTTCTGTCGATCGTGGGCCTCCCGTCGCAGCTCAGGCCCGCGCTACCATCCCGGCCAACGGTGAATGGCGGGAGTCGAGTTGTGCTAGGTGTGCGGATTCGTGGGCTGCTGCGACAGTCCCGGAAGCTTGTGCTGATCGAGTTGGCCGTACTCGCGGTGCTGGCCGTCGGGATCGCGGTGGCGGTGTCGTGGCCGGACAGTGGGCCCGCGCCGACGGCGCAGACGAACGAGCCCGCGCCGCTCGACCTGCCCGGCATCCCGGACGCCACCGCTCCGGTGCTGATGCCGGGCGGACCCGGTGAACCGGCGAAGACCCTGGCGGCGAACGAGATGTCACCGATGGCCCGGCCGCCGCACAACAACGCCGACACCCGCTTCGTCACGATGATGATCCCGCACCACGAGCAGGCCCTGGTGATGGCCAAACTGGTCGGTGACCGGGCCGAGAACCCGAACTTGAAGATCATCGCGGACCGGATCCTGGCCGCTCAGGACCCGGAGATCAAGACCCTGGAGAGCTGGTTGACCGACCGTGGCCTGGACCGCAACTCGGGCGACGGGCACCGGCACGAGATGGCCGGCATGCAGACGGCGGATGCGCTGAACCGCCTGACCGCGGCCCGGGGCGCCGACTTCGACCGGATGTTCGTGGCGATGATGACCGACCATCACCAGGGCGCCATCGCGATGGCGAACGAGGTCCTCACACTCGGCACCGACATCATCATCAACGAGTTCGCCAGCGGCGTCGTCGTCGAACAGGGCGTCGAGATCAACCGGATGCGCGAGGTGTTGACCGGCAGCCGGTAGCCGGGTCGTGGTCCCGCCCGTGCGACGTCCCGGGAGTTGTCGGTGGTCACCGATAGCGTCGGGTGGACGCCGACGAAGGGACCAGCCATGACCGAGAGCAGCCTGTCACCCGAGCGCGCGGATCTGCTGCAGGCGCTGCGTCAGCAACGCTTCTTCCTGCGCAGCGCCGCGCGGGAGTTGACCGACGAACAGGCGACGACGTGCAGCACGGTCAGCGCGCTCTGCGTCGGCGGTCTGATCAAGCACGTCGCGGAGGTCGAACGAGGTTGGGCCGACTTCATCGTCGACGGTCCGGCCGAGACACCGGACCACGACGACCCCGCCGCCCAGGAGCGCCACGCGCAGTCGTTCCGGCTGCTGCCGGGCGAGACCCTGGCCGGGGTGCTCAGCACGTACGACGAGGTCGCGGCCCGCACCGACGAGCTGATCCGGAGCCTGCCCGACCTGGATGCGAGCCAGCCGCTGCCCGAGGCGCCCTGGTTCGAGCCGGGTGCCCGCTGGTCGGCCCGACGGGTGCTGCTGCACGTCATCGCCGAGACGTCGCAGCACGCCGGGCACGCCGACATCATCCGGGAGGCGATCGACGGCGTGAAGTCCATGGCCTGACCCGGCGGCTCGACCTCAGCAGCGGTCTCCGCCCGCCACCGTTCGCGCCCGGCCCGTCCAGGTCCGGCCCGTCGGCGTTTGGCCTGTCCGCGTTTGGCCTGTCCGTGTCTCGCCCGTCCGCGTCTCGCCCGTCCGGCGGGCCGGTCCGCTCACGTTCGGCCCGTCTCCGCTCGGCCCCGGCGCGTCTCGCCCGTTCGCGTCCGGCCCTGGCGCGAGACGGTCGGCGCGGGTAACAGCGGTCCCGCCGCTCCGGCGCGGATGATCCGTTCGGCCACCGCCAGGTTGATCAACCAGCCGGCGGCGTGCAGCAACGCCCGGGTCAGCTCGCCCGGTGGTTCGGCGGCCACGAGCCACGGCAGGTGGGTCAGGAACTGGGTGCCGGCCCCCTGACCGATGGCGTACCCACGGATCATCCACGCCCGGTGCCGGCTGACGTCGCGCCGCAGGATCGCGCGGAGACCGAGGACGACGCACCCGGCCATCGCCCCGCCGAACAGGAGCCGCAGGCCGATGAGGAACGCACCGTCGATGGGCAGGAGGGGATAGAACGCGGCCATCCACATGCCGGAGAGCGCGGCGAGGAGACCGGCCGGCACCAGCAGCCGACCCGCGACGCGGTGCCATCCCGGTCTCCGACGTCGGAAGCCGGGCATGAACTGGAAGGCGCCCAGCAGGCAGTACAGGCTCGCCGTGACGATGTGCACCAGCACCGGCGCGGGGTCGGCGACGAAGCGGGCGTTGGCCGGCGTCACGGTCGGATGGCTCGACAGCTCGACGGTCCGGACGACCCCGGCGACCACCGGGACGAGGGCGAGCAGGATCAGGCCGGTGGGTATCGCCCACTCGTGTCTGCGGAGGAAGCGGTTCGTGGACATGACCCGATGCTCGGCGCGCGACGGTGTGCACTCATCGGTGCATGGGCTCGGGCCCCGTCGGTCCTCGGAGGGAGCCCCGGCTCGTCCTTACGGCGGTCGTGTGTCGGCGGGAGGAGCAGCGCTACCGGCCGCGTACCCGGTGCGTCTCGTACGCCCAGATGGCGATCTCGACCCGGTTCCGGGCGCCGAGCTTGGCCATCAGGCTCGCCACGTGCGTCTTCACCGTGCTGAGACTGACGTGGAACTCGCCCGCGATCTCGCTGTTGGTCCGTCCCCGGGCCACCGCCGTGAGGATCTGCTCCTCCCGTTCGGTGAGCCGGTCCACCGGTTGTCGGGGTGGCGCGGCCGGTCCGGCGTCGGCGAAGGCGCGCAACAGGCGGGTGGTGACGCTGGGCGCGATGAGCGCGTCACCGTCGGCCGCGGCGCGCACCGCCTGGGCCAGCAGCGCCGTGCCGGCGTCCTTGAGCAGGAAGCCCCGGGCTCCGGCGCGCAGCGCGGCGTAGACGTACTCGTCGAGGTCGAAGGTGGTGATGACGACGACGGCGAGTGGATCTGCGACTCGGGGCCCGGCGAGCCGGCGGGTCGCCTCGATGCCGTCCACACCGGGCATCCGGATGTCGAACAGGCACACGTCGGGACGCATCCGCCGGGCCATCTCGACGGCGTGGTGACCGTCGGCGGCCGTGCCGACGACCTCGATGCCCGGCTGGGCGTCGAGGATCATCGTGAGTCCACTCCGGATGATCTCCTGATCGTCGGCGACGACCACCCTGATCCGCCGGTGGCCGTCGGCGGCGGACGGGTCCGGTCCTCCGGCCGCCGGCCGGGTCACGCGGGTACCCCGGCCCGAGGCAGGACCGCGTCGACGATCCACCCCTGCTCGGGACCGGGTCCGGCGGCACAACTGCCACCGAGCAGCGCCGCGCGTTCGACCATCCCGGCGAGCCCGTACCCGGATCCGGACAGTGGTCCGGTGGGGCTCTCGCCGTCGTCGCTGACACGCAGTCGTACCGAGGCGTCGTCCACCTCGACGCGTACCCGGATGCGGGTCGCGTGCCGTGCGTGCCGGCGGGCGTTGGTGACCGACTCCTGGACGAGCCGGTAGACCGTGCGGTCCACGGACGGGGTGATGCCGTCGGCGTCTCCGACTATCTGCACCTCCACAGCCGGGCCGTCCGGTGCCTCCGCTGCGAACCGGGCCAGGTCGGCGATGCGTGGCGCGGGCGACAGCGCGGCCGGTTCGTCGGTCCGCAGCACCCGGACGAGGCCGCGCATCTCGGCCAGTGCCCGCGACGCCTCGGCCTCGATGAGGTGCAACGCCTCGATCGCCGCCTGCGGACGGGTGGCCGCCACGGCGAGCCCGGCCTGGGCCCGGATCGCCATCGCCGACACGTGGTGCGCGACGGTGTCGTGCAGGTCGCGGGCGAGTCGTTCCCGTTCGAGCAGCGTGACCTGGTCCAGCTCGCGCTGCCGGGCCCGCGCCCGGTACCGCACGCTGCTGCCCAGCGTGGCGGCCGCGAACAGCACGACGAAGGCGGCGACCGTGTCCGCGGGACCGGCCTGACCGGCGGCAACCCACAGACCCAGCTTGCCGAGAACGATCACGCCGCCGATCACGGCCGCCCGCCCGGAACCCCATCGGAACAGCGCGTACACCAGCAGCAGGACGAAGACCAGGACGTCCTGCTGAAGGGCCTGCCGGTCGGTCAGCAGGGGAATCACCGCGCAGGTGCCGAAGGCGAGCGCGACCATCGGTAGCGGTCGGGTCCGGCGCCACAGCACCGTGGCCGTCAGCGCCACCGCCACGGCCACCGACAGCGGTCGCCAGGCCAGCTCGGGCCGGACGAGCCCCTCGACGAGCGCCACCGGCACGAGGACCGCGAGCAGCAGCCAGTCCCGCCACACGCGCCTCGGCGCGTCGGGCGGGGCGGGCTCCTCCCACACCGAACGCAACAGACCCGACACGACTCCATCGTAGGAACGGGGCGGACCCGTCGGATCGGCCCAAAGTACGAGCGGCCGGAGCGGTCACGTCGCTCGCCCGTACAGTCGTGCCATGCCGGAGATCGTCGAGCTGCTGGCCTCGCCCACGCACCGCTACGTGGGGCGGCCCTCGGACGGGCCGGCGCCCGCGCCCGACGGCGAGTTGGTCGACGAGATCCGGATCCGCGCGGAACTGGGCATCGTGGGCGACCGGTACTTCGGCAAGCCGGCGCACCGTGGGGCGAGCGTGACGGTCATCGCGGTCGAGTCGTTGCCGCCCGGCGCGGGGCTGGCGCAGGTCCGGCGCAACGTGCTGATCCGTGATGTCGACGTGGACGGCCTGGTCGGCTCGGTGCTGGTGCTGGACTCGGGGCAGGGGCCGGTGCGGCTGCGGGTCAACCGGCCGGCGCACCCGTGCGCCTGGATGGACGTGACGATCGGGCCCGGCGCGTGGCGCGGACTGCGCGGCAAGGGCGGTGTGCGCTGCACGCCGCTGACCGACGGGGTGCTGCGGGTCGGACCCGTCGACGCGCGGGTCGAGTGAGGGCTGCGTGCAGGCGCGGCGGCCTGTGTGAAAGGAAGGGCCCCCTGCTAACGCCTCCGGTATAGGAAGGGTCCCCTCCTTACATCGCAGCGGGCGCGGTCGGGGGAGTCTTCGCCGCTTCGCCGCTCATGATCATTATTGCTGGCAGGATCCAGATCATGCTCGCGTTGCGTCGCGCCATGACCACCTGGACCGTCTCGGTGCCCGTCGCCGCGCTGCTGGTGCTGGGGCTGACCTGGGACCGCAAGCTCACCGGCGTGATGGTCATCGTGGTGGCGCTCTTCCTGGCCGGCGCGGTGCTGGCGGCCGTGCACCACGCCGAGGTGGTCGCGCACAAGGTCGGTGAGCCGTACGGGTCGCTGGTGCTGGCGGTGGCGGTCACCGTCATCGAGGTGGCGCTGATCGTGACGCTGATGATCAGTGGCGGGGAGAAGACCGAGTCGCTGGCCCGGGACACCGTCTTCGCCGCCGTGATGATCACCTGCAACGGCATCCTCGGTCTGTCGCTGCTCATCGGCGCGTTGCGTCGTCGGCTGGCCGTGTTCAACCCGGAGGGGACCGGTGGTGCGCTGGCCACCGTGGCCACCCTCGCCACGCTGTGCCTGGTGGTGCCGACGTTCACCATCGGTCGTCCCGGGCCGCAGTTCAGCCCCGCCCAGCTCACCTTCGCGGCGGTCGTGTCGCTCGCGCTCTACGCGCTGTTCGTGATGGTGCAGACCGGTCGGCACCGGGACTACTTCCTGCCCGTCGGCAGCGAGGGGGAGGTGCTGCCGGAGGAGGCGCACGCCGACCCGCCGTCGAGCCGGCAGGCCATGGCGAGTCTCGGACTGCTGCTGGTCGCCCTGGTGGCCGTGGTCGGTGACGCCAAGTCGGTCTCCCCGGCGATCGAGGCCGGCGTGGCCGCGGTGAACCTGCCCCCGGCGTTCGTCGGCGTCATCATCGCGTTGCTGGTGCTGCTGCCGGAGACGCTCGCCGCCGCCCGCGCGGCCCGCCGGGACCGCGTACAGATCAGCCTGAACCTCGCGCTCGGCTCGGCGATGGCCAGCATCGGGCTGACCATCCCGGCGATCGCGATCGCCTCGATCTGGCTGGAGGGGCCGCTGCTGCTCGGCCTGGGCGGGACCCAGGTGACGCTGCTCGCGCTGACCGTGGTCACCGGCGTGCTGACCGTGGTGCCGGGACGGGCCACCCTGCTCCAGGGCGGGGTACACCTGGTGCTCCTGGCCGCCTTCGTCTTCCTCGCCGCGAGCCCCTGAGGCCACGCCGCCGGCCCTGAGGCCACGCCGGCCGGCCCCTGCCGCCACGCGGCCACGCCGGCCGGTCCCGAGGGTCTCGCCGCGCCCGGCACCGAAGCATCTGCACGGTGTGCCGGTGAACCGGACCGGCCGGTACGGCGTACCAGACGGTGACGGGCGTGACGGTCCTACCGTCGGGGTACTGGTCCGGCGTCGAGGCGGGAGGCACAGGGTGCGGGTAGGTGCGGGGCAGCGTAGCCGGGGGAGGCTCGCCGGTCTGGCGGTGGCGCTGGTGGCGGCCACCGCGTGCATGGTGGAGCCGGTGGGCGCGCCGACCGGGCCCGCCGAGCCACCGGCGCCGGCGACGCCGAGCACCGAGGTGACGCGCGCCGACGGCACCGACACCGTCGAGGAGTTCGAGCGGGACATGGCCGACGCCACGCGCCTGGCGGAACGGTACTGGGCCGAGTACTTCCGCGCCTCCGGCCGCTCGTTCCAGCCGATCCGGCGCATCATCCCGTACGAGCGGGACGGCGAGATCTCCTGCGGCGGGCAGGAGGTGCCCCGCAACAACGCGGTCTACTGCACCGTCAGCGACTACATCGCCTACGACGTCAACTGGTCGTTCCGGGCGTTCCGGCAGATCGGCGACGCGTTCGTGTTCTACCTGCTCGGGCACGAGTACGCGCACGGCGTCCAGACCCGCCTCGGTATCCGCTACACCTTCACCATCCAGCAGGAGTTGCAGGCCGACTGCATGGCCGGGGCGTACCTCGGCGACTCGGTACGCGCCGGCACGCTGACTCTCGACGAGGGTGACCTCGACGAGTTCACCGAGGGCCTGCTGGCCGTCGGCGACGATCCCGGCCAGCCGTGGTTCGCCGAGGGGTCGCACGGCACCCCGGAGCAGCGCTCCGAGATGTTCTTCCGGGGGTACGAACGCTCTCTGGCCGCCTGCGACATCGGTTGACGAAGGTCACCGTGCCGGATGGCGCGCGGCAGACAGCTCCGGCGGGCTGGAAGGATCGACCGGGTACCCGACCCGAGGAGGATCCGGTGAGTAGCGCCCGACCGGCCGCAGTGCTCTTCGACATGGACGGCACGCTGGTCGACAGCGAGCGGTTGTGGGACGTCGCCCTGCAGGAGCTCGCGGAGAGCTACGGAGGCACCCTCTCCGCCGACGCCCGTCGCGCGATCGTCGGCACCGGGATGGCCGACTCGATGCGTATCCTGCACGACGACCTGCGCCAGCCGCACCGGGATCCGCAGGTGAGCGCCGAGTGGATCAACGCCCGCATCCTGGAGCTGTTCCGCACCGGCCTGCAGTGGCGCCCCGGCGCGCTGGCGCTGCTCGGGGCCGTCCGGGAGGCCCGGATCCCGACCGCGCTGGTCACCTCCAGTGGCCGGGCCCTGGTCGAGATCGCCCTGGACACCCTCGGCCGGGACAGCTTCGACGTGGTGGTCTGCGGTGACGAGGTCGACTCCACCAAGCCGCATCCGGAGCCGTACCTGACGGCGGCGCGGCTGCTCGGCGTACCGATCGACGAGTGTGTGGCGATCGAGGACTCGGCGACCGGAGTGGCCAGCGCGGTCGCCGCCGGGGCGGCGGTCCTGGCCGTGCCGGCGGAGGTGCCCCTGAGCCCTCGCGACGGCGTACACCAACTGGAGAGCCTGGTCGCTGCGGACCTGGACCTGCTCGCCGCGCTGCTGAGGCGGGTGCCGCAAGGGCCGTCGCGGGCCTGACGCCCCGGACCACGGACGAACGACCGGGCCCCGGCACCATGTGGTGCCGGGGCCCGGTCGTCGTGCTCAGTCGTGGGCGATCGCACCCAGGACGTTGATCCGGGCGGCCCGGATCGCCGGCAGCACGGCGGCGATCACGCCGATGATCGCGGCCAGACCGAGGAAGAGTCCCATCTGGCCCCAGGGCAGCACCAGCTTGTTGATCCCCTCGCTGCGCAGCGCCTCGACCACCGCGGCACCGAGACCGGCGCCGACCACCACCCCGAGCAGCGCGCCGAAGACCGAGATCACCACCGCCTCGACGGTGATCATGCCCATGGTCTGCGAACGCCGCAGGCCGATGGCGCGCAGCAGGCCCAGCTCGCGGGTCCGCTCCAGCACCGACAGGGCCAGGGTGTTGATGATGCCGAGTACGGCGATCACGATGGCCAGCGCCAGCAGGATCTGGATCATCGTGAGCAACGTGTCGAGCTGACCGGCCTGCTGCTCCACGAAGGCGTTCAGGTCGACCACCGACACCTCGGGGCTGTCCGCCAGCAGCGTCTCGATGCGCGGCTGGACGTCGGCGACCGACGTGCCCGGTTCGAGCTGGATGAAGCCCTGGCTCGGCTGCGGCACGGTGAAGTTGCGGGCGACCTCCGTCGGCAGCACCATCTGCACGCCGGTGAACAGGGGAGTGTCCTCGAAGATGCCCGTCACGGTGTACGTGGCCGGCTCGCCCCGGGCCAGCTGCACCGTCGTCGTCGACCCGACCGACAGGTTGCGCGCCTTCGCGGTCTCCTCGCTGACCAGCATCTGCCCCGCGTCGATCCGGTCGATGTCACCGGAGGCGGCGGTGAGGCTGTAGACCTGGCGCAGCGCGGCCGGCTCGGTCACCGCGCCGACGAAGGTGCGCTCGTCACCGACCAGGGCCAGGTCGCCGTAGAGACCGTCGGCGACGCGTACGCCGGGGATCGTCTTGGCCTCTTCCAGCACCGCCGGGTCGAAGGTGGGCGGACGGGGACCGCTCTGCGCCCCGGCGATCACCAGCTCGGCCTTGATGCTGTCCCGGGCCAGACCGCTGATGCTGCTCTTGGCCGAGTCCAGGATCACCGTGATGCCGGTGACCAGGGCGATGCCGACCATCAGCGCGGCGGCCGTGATCGCGGTGCGGCGCGGGTTGCGACCCGAGTTGAGCCGGCCCAGCTTGCCCGGCACCCAGCCGGCGAAGACCGCGCCGAGTGCCGATACCACCGGCTTGCTGATCAGCGGCGTCAGCAGGGCCACTCCGATGAACGTGAACAGCACGCCGCCGAGGATGGTGGCCAGGGTGTTGCCGCCCGCGTGACCACCCAGCCCGAGGAAGAGCAGGACGGCACCGATCGCGGTCACCAGCGCCCCGGCAACGGTGATCTTGGTGAGCGGACGGTCCGGGGTGGCCACGTCCTGCATCGCCGCGATCGGCGGGATCCGGGCGGCCCGCAGCGCCGGCAACAACGCCGCCAGCACCGTGATCACCAGACCGACCGAGAAGGCGCCGATCACCGCCGACGCGGGCATGCTCAACCCGGTCAGCTCCAGGCCGCCGGAGATGGAGCTGAACGCGTACGCCAGCAACGCGCCGACACCGAAGCCGGCCGCCAGGCCGAGCACCGAGGCGATCAGGCCGACGGCGATCGCCTCCAGCACCACCGAGCCGATGATCTGCTTGCCGCTGGCGCCCACCGCCCGCAGCAACGCCAACTCGCGGGTGCGCTGCGCCACGATGATCGAGAACGTGTTCAGGATGAGGAACGTACCGACCAGCAGCGCCACGGCGGCGAAGCCGAGCAGGATCCGGTTGAAGAAGGTCAGTCCCTCCTTCAGCCCGGCGGCGGCGTCGGCGGAGAGCTGCTCCCCGGTCTTGACCACGTAGTCGTCGCCGAGCGCCGCGGCCACGCTGTCGCGCAGCGCGTCGTCGGAGACGCCCGACGAGGCGGTGACCGTGATGTTGTTGAACACGTCCGGCTCGCCGAGCATCAGTCGCTGGGCCGTCGGGGTGGTGAACATGACCTCGTTGACGCCGCCGAGGGAGTCCCGGTCACCGCTGTAACCGAAGATGCCGACGATGGTGAAGTCCTGCCGGGGGCTGAGCGTGAGCACGCCCACCCGGTCGCCGACGGCGACCTTGCCCGCGTTCGCCAACGACTTGTTGATCACGATCTCGTCGTCGGCCCGGGGCTCGCGTCCCTCGCGCAACTGCACCAGATCGCTCTCGCCGACCCAGTTGCCACCGAGCTGCGGTGGCCCGAACGAGGCGACGACCTTGCCGTCGCCGCCGATCATCCGCGCGCCGTCGGAGACCACCACACCGGTGGCGTCGGCCACGCCCGGCACCGCCCGCACGGTCTCCACCGTGTCGGCCGGGAAGGGCGCCTGGACCTGTTCGCCCTCCATCTCGTTGACCGCGAGCTTCGGCTTCGCCGACACGCTGACGTCGACCTCCTCGTACGCCTCGGCGAAGAGTTGGTCGAAGGTGCGGCCGAGCGTGTCGGTGAGCACGAAGGCACCGGAGACGAACATGACGCCGAGCACCACGGCCAGGCCGGACAGGACCAGCCGGACCTTCCGCGCAAGGAGGCTCTTCAGAGTCGCCCGGAACATCAGCCGGCCACCTCGGCGGGCGTGTCCAGCTTCTTCATCGTGTCCAGCACCGTGTCGGCCGTGGGCTCGATCAGCTCGGAGACGATCTGGCCGTCGGCGAGGAACACCACCCGGTCGGCGTACGCGGCGGCGGTCGGGTCGTGGGTCACCATGACGATGGTCTGGCCGTGCTCACGCACCGAGTTCCGGAGGAAGTTGAGCACCTCCGCCCCGGCCCGCGAGTCGAGGTTGCCGGTCGGCTCGTCCGCGAAGATCACCTCGGGGCGGGCCACCAGCGCCCGGGCGCACGCCACCCGCTGCTGCTGACCGCCGGAGAGCTGTGCCGGCCGGTGGTCCAGCCGGTCCCGCAGACCGACCGTGTCGATCACGACGTCGTACCACGCCGTGTCCGGCTTGCGGCCGGCGATCGACAACGGCAGCAGGATGTTCTCCTTGGCGGTCAACGTGGGCAGCAGGTTGAACTGCTGGAAGATGAAGCCGATCTTGTCTCGGCGCAGCTTCGTCAGGCCCGCGTCACCGAGACCGGTGACCGTCGTGTCGCCGACGTGCACCGTGCCCCTGGTCACCGTGTCCAGCCCCGCGAGGCAGTGCATCAGCGTCGACTTGCCGGACCCGGACGGGCCCATGATGGCCGTGAACCGGCCACGCTCGAAATCGGCGCTGACCCCCCGTAGCGCGACGACCTGGGCCTCGCCGCTGCCGTACACCTTCCACACATCGCTCGCCCGCGCTGCGGCCGGTGCCGACTGGCCTGTCGTAGCGGTCACGTCTCGTACCTCTCCGTCGGTGTCGAATCGCGCCGCCCCCGCTGGTCCGGCACGAGTCCATCTTCTGTGCTGCCCGACGCGGTTCCGTCCGACTCCGGGCGGAGACGAGGCGGATTTCCGGGTGCGGGTACCCCCTAAGTGCCGTCAGGGTTGCCCCCGATCCCGCGCCGATCGGCCTCCCCCTCACGACCGGACGGGATCATCGTGCACCGTGCCGTCACGTGAGGGTCAACCGGTTTCCGTCACCGGCGGTCACTGTAGGTGACCAATGCAACGCGGACGTTACGCCCCGGGCCGGACCAGGCCCGACTCGTACGCCAGCACCACCGCCTGCACCCGGTCGCGCAGCCCGAGCTTGGTCAACACGTGCCCGACGTGGGTCTTGACGGTGGTCTCGCTCACCGACAGCGCGCGGGCGATCTCGGCGTTGGACAGCCCCCGGGCGACCTGCACCAGCACCTCCCGCTCCCGTTCGGTCAGCGTGCTGAGGCCCTTCGGGGGCGACGCCGCCGGATCGGGCAGGGACTCGGCGAAGCGGTCCAGCAGCCGACGCAGGATGCGCGGGGCCACCACCGCGTCGCCCGCGGCGACCGTGCGGATCGCGGTGACCAGGTCCTCGGCCGGTACGTCCTTGGCCAGGAATCCGCTCGCCCCCGCCCGCAGCGAGCCCACCACGTACTCGTCGAGGTCGAAGGTGGTCAGGATCAGCACCCGGACCGGCAGCCGCGCGTCGACGATGGCCCGGGTCGCGGTCACCCCGTCCATCCGGGGCATCCGGATGTCCATCAGCACCACGTCGGGCAGCAGCCGGCGGGACAGATCCACCGCCTCGGCGCCGTCACCGGCCTCGGCCACGATGTCCAGGTCGGTCTCCGCGCCGAGCACCATCCGGAAGCCGGTACGCAGCAGCGGCTGGTCGTCGGCGAGCAGGATCCGGATCGGTCGGCGCGACGGCGTCGCTTCGGTCATGTCGTCCTCCACGTCAGCCGTCACCCGGACGTCCCGGCGTCCAGCAGGGTCTCCACCGGGATCCTCGCGTGCACCCGGTAGCCGCCGCCGGGCCGCGCGCCGGTGCGCAGGACACCACCGTAGAGGGCGACCCGCTCCCGCATCCCGACCAGTCCGTGCCCGACCCGGTCGGTGTCCGGCATCGGTCCCCGACCGGTGTCGGTGACCTCGACCTCCACCGCGTCGTCGGCGAAGCTGACCCGGACCTGCGCGGTGGCCGTGCCGGCGTGCTTGAGCGCGTTCGTCAGCGCCTCCTGCACGATCCGGTACACGGTCAGCGCCTCGCCCTCGGCCAGCGCGGCGGGTGCGCCCCGCACCGTCAGCGTCACCGGCAGCCCGGCCTCGCGCACCTGCTCGGCCAGCGCCTCGATGCCGGCGATCCCCGGCTGCGGGGCCAGGTCGGCCGCCGGCTCCGCCTCGGTACGCAGCACGTCGAGGAGCCGGCGCAGCTCCCGCAGGGTGGCCCGGCTGGTCTCCTCGATGGTGCCGATCGCCTCCTCGGCGGCGTTCGGGTCCCGCCGCAGCACCCGCCGGACCCCGGTCGCCAGCACCCCCATCACGCTGACATGGTGGGCCACCACGTCGTGCAGTTCCCGGGCGATGCGTCGTCGCTCGTCGGCGACCGCCTGCTCGGCCAGGGCGCGCTGGGTGGCCTCGGCGATCCGGGCCCGCTCCCGCAACGCCTGGGTGCTGGCCCGCCGGGCGTGCACCGCCCGGCCCACCGAGAACGACACGACGCCGATCAGGAGGTTGTTCGCCACCAGGTAGGCGGGATTGACCTGCGGCATGGTCTCGAAGGGCGTGACCGTGGTGACCAGCGCGACCGGCACCCAGAGCACCACCGCCGCCACCACCGCCGGACGCAGCGTCCGGTACGCGGCCATCGTGTAGGTGAGCACCACGAAGGCGAAGCCCTGCGTCGCGGGGGAGATCTCCAGCGTCAGCGGTAGGGCCAGGATCGCCAGCGAGGCCACCACCGCCGGCCACGGTGCCGTCCGGCGCACCACCACCGGTGCGGCGCACACCAGGCTCCACCCCAGCGCGGCGAAGAGCGGCCGGGGCCAGAAGTCCCGTGGCGTCAGCAGGGTGAGCACGACCTCCGCGACCACCAGCCCGACAGCCAGCAGCCCGTCACCGGCCAGCGGGTGCCGCCGCAGCCACTCCCTCGGATCCGTACCCACGCTCCGACGCTATCCGCCCGTTCGGGCGAAAGATCGTCTCCTGCGGTGACCTGCTCTCCTCCCTGGGGAGGAGAGGTCCTAGTCGTCGGCGCCCGGAGGGGCCGGACGGGACCGGGCGTCGCGCAGCGGATCCGCCGTCGCCACCTGCTCGGGGAAGGGCGGCGGGGTGCCGCCGAAGGTGGGACACCGGGCCTGGTGGCTGCACCAGTCGCAGAGCCGGCTCGGCCGGGGCCGGAAGTCCTGGTTGACGGTGGCCTGCTCGATCGCCCGCCACAACGCGACCACGGTGCGCTCGAAGCGCACCAGCTCCTCGGCGTCGGGGGCGTAGTCGCACACCTCGGCGTCCTTGAGGTAGAGCAGCCGCAGCACCTTGGGCACCACACCCCGGGTCCGCCAGAGCACCAGGGCGTAGAACTTGAGCTGGAACAGGGCGCGCGCCTCGAACGCCTCGCGCGGAGCGCCGCCGGTCTTGTAGTCGACCACCCGCAGCGCGCCGTCCGGTGCCACGTCGAGCCGGTCCAGATAGCCCCGGATCAACAGCTCGTCGTCGACCACCGCCGAGATCAGACTCTCCCGCTCGGCCGGCTCCAGGCGGCGCGGGTCCTCCACGGTGAAGTAGCCCTCCAGCAGCGCCGCCGCCGAGGTCAGGAACTGCGTCACGGCGGCCGGGTCGTCGCCCTCGAAGATCCCGGACAGCTCCGGCTGCTCGGTGACCAGCCGGTCCCACTGTGGTGCCACGAGGTCACCGGCCGCCTCCGGGGTGCGCCCGGCCGACGGCAGGTCGAAGAGGCGCTCCAGCACCGCGTGCACCAGTGTGCCCCGGGCCTGCTCCAGAGTGGTCCGCTCGGGCAGACGGTCGATGCTGCGGAACCGGTAGAGCAGTGGGCAGGTCTTGAAGTCGGCCGCCCGCGACGGTGAGAGTGAGGCGCGCACCGTCGCCGGCAACTGCGTCGGAGTCGGGGCCTGTTGGGTGATCACCGGATCCGCCGTCATGTCCCGAAGGTTAGGGCACGAGTGTGACAGGACCACCGGCACCGCACCGGGAGGTGATCTCCCGCCGCGTAGCATCGGGCCGGTGGAACAGAGGAGTCGACCGCGCGCCGGCCGGCGTCCGGGCATGCGGGTGGGCCGGGTCTTCGGGGTGCCGCTCTACCTGAACGCCTCGATCCTGCTGCTCGCCGTGCTGATCATCGTGCTCTACGGCGAACTGGCCGGCCAGCGCCTGCAACTCTCCCCGATCGGCGGTTACCTGGTCGGCGCCGGGTTCGTCGTGTCGCTGCTCGGCTCGGTGCTCCTGCACGAACTCGGGCACGCCCTGACCGCCCGGCGGTTCGGCATCGGCGTGCGCGGGATCACCCTGGAACTGCTCGGCGGGTACACCGAGATGGACCGGGAGGCCCCGTCCCCCCGGGTGGACCTCTACGTCTCGCTGGCCGGCCCGGCGGTCTCCGCGGTGCTCGGCGTGATCGCCGTCGCCGCCATGCTGGTCCTGCCCGACCGCACCGTGGCCGACCAGTTGGCGTTCCAACTGGCGGCGAGCAACATCATCGTCGCGGTCTTCAACATCCTGCCCGGCCTGCCGCTGGACGGCGGGCGGGCGCTGCGGGCGGTGATCTGGGCGGTCACCCGCAACAAGCACGCCGCCACCGAGGTGGCCGGCTGGGCCGGCCGGATCCTCGCCGTGGGCACCGCGCTGCTGGTGGCGGTGCTCTACGCGATGGACGTGCTGAGTCTGCTCGCCCTGCCGTTGACGGCGCTGGTCGCGCTCACCCTCTGGCACGGCGCCGGGCAGTCGATCCGGATGTCCCGGATCGGCCGCCGGCTGCCCCTGGTCGACCTGGCCCGGCTGGCCCGGCCGACCTTCGGCGTACCCACCGGCACCCCGCTCGCCGAGGCGCAGCGGCGCGCCGCCGAAGCGGTGCGGGAGGCGACCGTGGCGCTGCTGGTCACCGACTCGGCGGGCCGGTCGGTGGCGGTGGTGGACCCGGCCGCCGCGGCGGCCGTGCCGGAGGCCCGCCGCCCCTGGATCGCCGTCGACGCGGTGGCGCGTTCCCTCGGTGACCTGCCCACCCTGCCGGCCGACACCGACGGGGAACAGGTGCTGGAGCGGGTGCAGGCCCACCCGGCCGCGCAGTACCTCGTGACGGCAGGCGAAGATGTCGTCGGCATTCTGCACATCGCGGATCTGGCGCGACTGCTCGAACCTCACCGGAAGATGAACACGTGACCGTGACCCACTCCGCCGGCCCGGCCACCCCGGGCACCGAACCGCCCGCCGATTCCGCGGAGCCGCCCGTGCACCGTGGGCCGTTCCGTCCCGGTGACCGGGTGCAGCTGACCGACCCGAAGGGCCGGATGCACACCGTCACCCTGGAGCCGGGCAAGGAGTTCCACACCCACCGGGGCATCCTCGCGCACGACGCGCTGATCGGTCTGCCCGACGGCAGCGTGGTCAGCACCTCCGGCGGGGGCACGGCCTTCCTGGCGCTGCGTCCGCTGCTCTCGGACTACGTGCTGTCGATGCCGCGCGGCGCCCAGGTGATCTACCCCAAGGACTCGGCGCAGATCGTCGCCATGGGCGACATCTTCCCGGGCGCGAAGGTCCTGGAGGCCGGCGCCGGCTCCGGCGCGCTGAGCTGCTCGCTGCTGCGGGCCGTGGGCACCTCCGGTGAGCTGCACTCGTACGAGGTGCGGGACGACTTCGCCCAGATCGCGCGGCGCAACGTCGAGGCGTTCTTCAACGGGCCGCACCCCGCGTGGCACCTGCACGTCGGCGACGTGGCGGGATGCCCGGAGACCGGCTTCGACCGGATCATCCTGGACATGCTGACCCCGTGGGAGAACCTCGACATGATCGAGCGGGCGCTGCTGCCCGGCGGTGTGTTCATCGGGTACGTGGCCACCACCCCGCAGCTGTCCGAACTGGTCGAGGCGCTGCGCGAGCGGGGTGGCTGGACCGAGCCGCGCGCCTGGGAGTCACTGGTGCGGGACTGGCACGCCGAGGGGCTGGCGGTCCGGCCGGACCACCGGATGATCGCCCACACGGCGTTCCTCGTCTCCGCGCGTAAGCTCGCCCCCGGAGTCACGGCCCCGCCTCGGCGGCGCAAGCCCAGCAAGGGCAGTGAGGCGTACGCGCAACGGCGCCAGGCACTGCGTGCGGCGGAGGAGGCGGCCCGGCTGGCGCCGACCGACGGTGCCGAACCCGACACGACGCAGGAGACGGACAGGCCGTGACGGCGGATTGGGGCGGCGCGGAGTGAACGGGCTGATCCTCGACGCGGGCCGACGGGGGCCGATGCTGCCGGCCCGGGCCGGCGGGGTGGGGTGACGGCATGAGCCGTCCCGGTTTCGGCGGTGGCGACCTGCCGGCGGTCTTCCCGGACTGGTCCCCCTACACCGACCTCGAGTCGGCGGCCCGCGCCTACCTGCGGGACCCCGACGTCGCCCTGGAGGCGCTCGGCGGCGTGCTGCGCGGCGCCTCGGTGCTCGGCTTCACGCTGGAACGCTTCGTCAACGAGGTCAACGGGGTGTGGCAGGAGGTCGTCGTCTGCGACGGCAGCCGGCTGGTGCTCTGGCACGGCGAGGACGTGCCGCCGGGGGAGGGCCCGCCCGGCTCGATGACCTCGTCGCTGCGGGTCGTCCCGGTCTCCTCGGTCACCGAGGTGGGATGCCGGCGCCGGCTGTTCCGTCACGACAACGGCGAGATCCGGGTCGACAGCATCGACGTCTATCTGCTGCTGACCTCGCTGGACGAGTCACCGCCCAGCGAGGAGGCCGCCGGTGGGCCCCGACACGACGCGCTGCGGTTCGGCAAGACGCTCGACGACGGCGGTGCCGGGCAGATCGCCCGACTGGAGGAGTTCGCCCGGCTGGTCGCTTCGGTGGTCGGCCGCCCGTTGCTGTAGCGGCGGACCGATCGGCGGTTTCCGTGACAGTCGGATGACCGACCGTAATCGCCGTGCTCGGGCGGCCACCGTCGACCCGCGTACCCCCGGGCGGTCGATCGGGCCCGGCGTACGCGGGCCGGTCAGTCCTCGGCCTCCGGGCCGGCCACCTCGACGCCGTCGCTGCCGCGTACGACGTGGATGCACTCGCCCGGGCACTCCTTCGCCGAGTCGATCACCTCGAGGCGCAGGTGCTCCGGCACGTCCACCCGGGCGCCCGGGGCCTGCTGGAGCTCGCCGTCGGGGCCCTTGACGTAGGCCAGACCGTCGACGTCGAACTCGAAGACGTCCGGCGCGTACTGCACGCACAGCCCGTCACCCGTACACAGGTCCTGGTCCACCCAGACCTGCAGTTGGTCGGTCGCGACCTCGACCATCGGTGCACCCCCCATGTTCTCCCGTCCCACGCCACGACGGTACCCGAATGCCCGTACCCGCCCAGCTACCCACCCTTGGCGATCAAGCTTCGGTGACGAGCGCGTTGCGGAGGACCGAATCGGGCTCATAGCGGCTAGTGTTAGGGCAGAACGTTCGAGCCCCCCGGGGAGGTGGGACGTGGCACGCAGCGACGACGCGGACTCGCGCGCCGCACGGTGGGAGAAGGAGGCCCACGATCTCTCCACGCAGGTCGCGTTCCTGCAAGAGGAACTCGCTCTCGTGCGGCGCAAGTTGACCGAAAGCCCCCGACACGTCCGGCAGCTCGAAGAGCGGCTGGCGGCCACCCAGGCGCAGTTGGCGCGGCTGACCGAGAACAACGAACGGCTCGTGGGCACCTTGAAAGAGGCTCGCGCGCAGATCGTGACGCTCAAAGAGGAGATCGACCGTCTCGCCCAGCCCCCCAGTGGCTACGGCGTCTTCCTGGCCCGACACGAGGACGGCACGGTCGACGTCTTCACCGGCGGGCGCAAGCTCCGCGTGGCCGTCTCACCCTCGCTCGACGTGGGTGAGCTGCGGCGCGGCCAGGAGGTCCTGCTCAACGACGCACTCAACATCGTCGACGCGTTCGGGTTCGAGCGGGTCGGCGAGGTGGTCATGCTCAAGGAGGTGCTGGCGGGCCCCGACGGCGTACCGGGTGACCGGGCGTTGGTGGTCTCGCACTCCGACGAGGAGCGGATCGTGCACCTGGCCGAGACCCTGATCGGCAGCGCGATCCGGGCCGGCGACTCGCTCATGATCGAGCCCCGCTCGGCGTACGCGTACGAGCGGATCCCCAAGAGCGAGGTCGAGGAACTGGTCCTGGAGGAGGTGCCGGACGTCGACTACACCGACATCGGCGGCCTGCACTCCCAGATCGAGCAGATCAGGGACGCGGTGGAACTCCCGTTCCTGCACGCCGACCTGTTCCGCGAGCACCAGCTCCGGCCGCCGAAGGGCATCCTGCTCTACGGTCCGCCCGGCTGTGGCAAGACGCTCATCGCGAAGGCGGTCGCCAACTCGTTGGCGAAGAAGATCGCCGAGCGGCGGGGTGAGGAGAAGCACACCAGCTTCTTCCTCAACATCAAGGGTCCTGAGCTGCTCAACAAGTACGTCGGCGAGACCGAGCGGCACATCCGGCTGATCTTCCAGCGGGCGCGGGAGAAGGCCGGCGAGGGCACTCCGGTGATCGTCTTCTTCGACGAGATGGACTCGATCTTCCGGACCCGAGGCTCGGGTGTCTCCTCCGACGTGGAGAACACCATCGTCCCGCAGCTCCTCAGCGAGATCGACGGTGTCGAGGGCCTGGAGAACGTCATCGTCATCGGTGCCTCCAACCGGGAGGACATGATCGACCCGGCGATCCTGCGGCCGGGTCGGCTCGACGTGAAGATCAAGATCGAGCGTCCGGACGCCGAGGCGGCCAAGGACATCTTCTCCAAGTACATCCTCTCCGGCCTGCCGCTCTCCGCGGACGACCTGGCCGAGCACGGTCAGGACGCCAAGGCCACCGTCGCGGCGATGATCGACGCGGTGGTCCTGCGGATGTACTCGGAGACCGAGGAGAACCGCTTCCTCGAGGTCACCTACGCCAACGGCGACAAGGAAGTCCTGTACTTCAAGGACTTCAACTCCGGTGCCATGATCCAGAACATCGTGGATCGCGGCAAGAAGATGGCCATCAAGGAGTTCCTCACCTCCGGTCGCAAGGGACTCCGCCTGCAGCACCTGCTCGACGCCTGCGTCGACGAGTTCCGCGAGAACGAGGACCTGCCCAACACCACCAACCCCGACGACTGGGCCCGCATCTCCGGCAAGAAGGGCGAACGGATCGTCTACATCCGTACGCTCGTCTCCGGCGGCAAGGGCGCCGAAGCCGGCCGTTCCATCGAGACCGCGAGCAACACCGGCCAGTACCTCTGACCGGTCGCGCCACCGGGGCCCGTGACGCGACGCGTCACGGGCCCCGCCGCGTATCCGGGGATGGCGGTGGACACACCGGCCCGAGGTGTGCCGGCCGGGATGTGTCGCTAGACTGTTGATCTTTCCCTTCCATCCCTATTGGTGAAGGATGCGCGTGTCCATCGACCAGAGCGCGCTCGCCCCACCGGTCGCCCCGACCGCGAGCTCCGCGTCGCCGTACCGGCGGCGGTTCCTCCTCGCCCTCGTCGCCCTCGCCACGGCCTGGCTCCTGCCGCTCGCCGTGGCCGCTGTCGACGCCTCCTGGCTCCTGCCCCCGGTGGTGCTGCTCACCACCGCGAGCCTGCTGCGCGGCGGGCGTACCCTGCTCGACCGGCTGCTGCTCGCCACCGTCCTGCTGGTCTGCCTCACCACCGTCGCGGGCCTGTTCTTCACCACCTGGCCCTGGGGGATGGCGCCGGTGCCGTTGGCCGGCACCGCCCTGACCGTCCTCGTGCTGGCCGCGCTGGCCAGCGGCCGACGCCCCACCCTGCCGCGTCCCGCCTGGGCCGACCTGTTCCCGGTCGTCGGCACCGCCGCGATCGTCTGGTACCTCGCCCAGCCACTGCTGCGCGCCGGCGACCTCGTCGGCCGGCTCACCGTCTTCACCCGGGGCGAGGACTACCTGCGTCACCTCACCCTGGTCGACGTCATCGGCCGGCACGGCGGGTACGCCTTCACCGACGCGGACGCGATCCGCGACCACCTGGTCAGCCTGCTGGTCTACTACCCGCAGGGGTGGCACCTGATCGTCGCCCTGCTCAACGGCCATCTCGTGCCGCCCGGCAGCACCGCCGACGCCGCCGCGCTGGCGGAGCCCTTCCTGTGGTGGAACGTCGCCGGATTCGGCCTGCTGGTGCTCACCATGCTCTGGGCCGCCCAGCGGCTGCCCGGTCCACTGCACCCGCTGACCCGGGGACTGCTCACCGTCGTCGTCGGCGCCCTCGTCCTCGGCAGCCAGCTACCCCGGATGCTGTGGTCCGGCTACCCCACCGAGACGCTCGGGCTGACCCTCGCCGTCGTGCTGGCCGTCCTCGTCGCCCGGCCTCTCACCGCCTCCCGCGAGCACCTGCTGCTGCTCGGCGCCCTGGTCGTCGGCATCGGATACGTCTACTACCTGTTCCTGCCCCCGGCCGTGCTGCTCGTGGTCGGTTCGCTGCTCGTCCGTCGCCGCGAGGTGCTCCGGGTCCGCCACACCGCCCGGGTGGTGGGTCTGGCCACCTTCGTGCTGGCCCCGATACCGATCCTGCTCGGCGTGCTCCGGGCCAACCAGACCGAGTCGCTCACCGCCACCGTCGGGCCGGACCTCACCGAGACCTGGCTGGCCTTCGGCATTCTCGGTGCCATCGTCGTGCCGGCCCTGCTCGGTCTCGCCCTGCGCGTCGAACGCACCGACCCCACCTGGCGGCGCTGGCTGTTCGTGCTGCTGGCCAGCACCCTCTTCACGGCGGGGATCGGCCTGGTCAGCCTCGTCCTCGGCGGCGAGATCGGCTACTACTTCAACAAGGCCGCCCACCTCACGACCGCCTTCCTCATCGTCGGCATAGCCGCCGCGATCCGTCTGCTGCCCGTGCCGCGTCGGGGGCGTCCGGCACGTACCGCCGTCGCCGGGGTCACCGCCGTCGCGGTCGCCGCCACCGTCGTGTTGTTCGGCGGTGTCACCGGCTGGCAGCGGAGCCTGCTCGTGGTCGAGCCGCAGACGTGGGCGCAGCGCTGGGTGCACATGGAGGTCACTGCGCCGGCACGGGCGGCGGTGGTCTGCGACGAGGTGGTCCGCCGCTATCCGGCCGTCGACGGAGTGACCACGCTCGTGCTCGACCGTGGCACGTACGACTCCTATCTGGAGAACATCTGCGTCTCGACGTTGCAGGGCACCACCGCGCAGACCGAGGCCGCCACCTACAGCCTGCTCTTCATCGAGCCGGGTCGGACCTGGCAGATGCTGCACGCGACGCCCGGCGAGATCCGCCTGGTCGCCACCGACACCGGTGCCGAGTCCCGGGCCAGGAGACTGCTGCGTTCGCTGCCCGAGATACGCGAGCGGGTCACCATCGAGTCCATGATCGTCGAGCGGCCCGGGGACTGACCGGTGCGACCCGCGACGTTCCGAGCACCCCGGCAGGCCCCCGCCTGCCCGAGCGGCGACTACGCTCGACGTGACGGGGGACCGGTCGGGCAAGCGAAGCGGGTAGGTCGATGAGCGTAAGACGGATCATGGGCACCGAGGTCGAGTACGGCATCTCCGTGCCCGGTCAGGCCGGAGCCAACCCGATGGTCACCTCCTCCCAGGTGGTGAACGCGTACGGCGCCCGCCCGGAACTCAACCGGGGCGGTCGGGCCCGGTGGGACTACGAGGAGGAGTCGCCGCTGCGGGACGCCCGCGGCTTCACCTACTCCGGAGCCGCGTACGACCCGGCCGAGGCGCTCGCCGACGACGACCTCGGGCTGGCGAACGTCATACTCACCAACGGGGCCCGGCTCTACGTCGACCACGCCCACCCGGAGTACTCCACCCCCGAGGTGACCAACCCCCGGGACCTGGTGCGCTGGGACAAGGCGGGGGAGCGGGTGATGGCGGAGGCGGCCCGCCGCGCGGCCACCATCCCGGGCAGCGCGCCGATCCACCTCTACAAGAACAACACCGACAACAAGGGTGCCAGCTACGGCGCGCACGAGAACTACCTCATGCGCCGGCAGACCGCCTTCGCCGACATCGTGGCGTACCTGACCCCGTTCTTCGTGACCCGGCAGATCGTCTGCGGCGCCGGTCGCGTCGGCATCGGCCAGGACGGCGGGCAGAGCGGCTTCCAGATCTCGCAGCGGGCCGACTTCTTCGAGGTCGAGGTGGGGCTGGAGACCACGCTCAAGCGTCCGATCATCAACACCCGGGACGAGCCGCACGCCGACGCCGACAAGTACCGCCGCCTGCACGTCATCATCGGCGACGCCAACCTGTCGGAGATCTCCACCTACCTCAAGGTGGGTACCGCCGCGCTGATCCTCACCATGATCGAGGAGAAGGCGCTCGGCCCGGACCTCGGCATCGCCGACCCGGTCGGTGAACTCCGCGCGGTCAGTCACGACCCGTCGCTGACCCACCGGATGCGCATGCGCGACGGCCGACGGCTGACCGCGTTGGACGTCCAGTGGGCGTACCTGGAGCGGGTACGCGCCTTCGTGGAGGACCGGTACGGCAGCGACGTCGACGAGCAGACCACCGACGTGCTGGACCGGTGGGAGAACGTGCTGGACCGGCTCGGCCGCGACGTCATGCTCTGCGCCGACGAGCTGGACTGGGTGGCGAAGCTGCGGTTGCTGGAGGGCTACCGGGACCGGGAGAAGCTCGGGTGGGGCTCGCACAAGCTCCAACTGGTCGACCTGCAGTACTCCGACGTCCGCCCGGAGAAGGGGCTCTACCACCGCCTGGTCTCCCGGGGGGCGATGAAGACGCTGCTGCCCGATGCCGAGACGCAGGCCGCGATGACCGAGCCGCCGGAGGACACCCGCGCCTACTTCCGGGGCCGCTGCCTGGCGCAGTACGCCTCCGAGGTGGTCGCCGCCAGTTGGGACTCGGTGATATTCGACGTCGGGCGGGAGTCGCTGGTCCGGGTGCCGATGATGGAGCCGGAGCGCGGCACCAGGCGGCACGTCGGCGCACTCTTCGACCGCTGCGCCAGCGCGAAGGATCTGCTGGAGACCCTGACCGGAGGCTGAGTACCTACCGGCGCGCGACGGGCGTTTCGTCGCTCCCGCGAGGTAAGTTCATCGCAGGCGATCGTGGAGGAGGCAACAGTGGCCACTCGTGACAGCGGCGGTCAGTCGCAGACGGGCAAGTCCCGTCAGGGTGAAGAGGTCGAGGACGTCACCACCGAGGCGAACCCGGAGGTCGCCGAGCGACACGCCGAGATCACCGAGGACGTCGACGACCTGCTCGACGAGATCGACTCCGTCCTGGAGGAGAACGCCGAGGAATTCGTCCGAGGTTACGTGCAGAAGGGCGGAGAATAGGGCTTATGCCCTTTTCTCCGGCGGTGCCGCGACGGCGGCGCGGTCCGTGGTGAACCCGATCCGGAACTTGTGGACCACGATCATCGCACCGGGTGGGTGCGCGGGATAATCTGCTTCAACTGCAACGGTGGTCCTGGCCAGTTCCGTGACAGTCCTACGAGGCTGGCCAGGGCCATCACGTACCTGAGAGGAACCACGTGGCAGCGGGCTTTGATCCATCCGGGCGTCTACCAGATGTGTTCACCAACGCGGGGACGTCCTCCTTCACCACGTTCCTGAGCAAGGTGGCCCCCGAGTTGCTGCCCGGCCGCCGGCCGCTGCCGCCGGGCATGGCCGCCGACCTGGCCCCGCACGCCACCACGATCGTCGCCATCGTCGCCGACGGCGGTGTGGTGATGGCCGGCGACCGGCGGGCCACCATGGGCAACCTGATCGCGCAGCGCGACATCGAGAAGGTGCACCCCGCCGACGCGTACTCGCTGGTGGGGATCGCCGGGACCGCAGGCATCGGCATCGAGCTGATGCGGCTGTTCCAGGTCGAGCTGGAGCACTACGAGAAGATCGAGGGCGCGATGCTCTCGCTCGACGGCAAGGCCAACCGGCTCGCCGCGATGATCCGGGGCAACCTCGGTGCGGCGATGCAGGGGCTGGCCGTGATCCCGCTGTTCGCCGGCTTCGACCTCGCGGCGAAGGACCCGGCGCGGGCCGGGCGGATCTTCAGCTTCGACGTGACCGGTGGCCCCTACGAGGAGACCGGCTACGACGCGATCGGCTCGGGTTCGCTGTTCGCCCGGTCGGCGTTGAAGAAGCGGTTCCGGCCCGGGATCTCCGTCGACGACGCGGTCCGGTTGGCGGTGGAGGCGCTCTACGACGCCGCCGACGACGACACCGCGACCGGTGGCCCCGACCTGACCCGGCGGATCTTCCCGGTGGTGATGACCGCGACGGCGGAGGGGACGTACCGGCTGACCGACGCGGAGACGGCGGCGCTCGGCGAGAGTGTGGTCGCCGGTCGGATGGAGAATCCGGGCGGCTGAGCCGGTCCCCGCCCCCACCTGAACGCAGTTCCCCCAGCACAGCGCCCGAAGGAGAGCCGCCGCCGTGGCCATGCAGTTCTACGCCTCGCCCGAACAGATCATGCGCGACCGTTCCGAGCTGGCCCGCAAGGGCATCGCCCGGGGACGCAGCGCGGTGGTCCTGAGCTACGCCGGTGGGGTGCTCTTCGTCGCGGAGAACCTCTCCAGCACCCTGCACAAGGTCGGCGAGATCTACGACCGGATCGGCTTCGCGGCTGTCGGTCGCTACAACGAGTTCGAGAACCTGCGCCGGGCCGGGGTGCGGATGGCCGACCTCAACGGGTTGAGCTACGACCGGCGTGACGTCACCGGCCTGGCACTGGCCAACACGTTCGCGCAGATCCTGGGCACGATCTTCACCGAGCAGTCCAAGCCGTTCGAGGTGGAGATCTGCGTCGCCGAGGTGGGTGCCACCCCGGAGGACGACTCGCTCTACCGCCTCACCTACGACGGTTCGGTGACCGACGAGCCGGGCCGGATGGCGATGGGCGGGCAGTCCGACGCCATCTCCGGGGTGCTCAAGTCGAACCACCGGCCGGACATGTCGCTCGGCGAGGCGGTCAAGGTGGCGGTGCAGGCGCTGGGCAGCGTCGGAGGCGAGGGCGGTGCCGCCCGGACGATCGCCGCCGATCAACTGGAGGTGGCGGTCCTGGACCGCAACCGGGTGGGGCGTACCTTCCGGCGGATCACCGGTGCGGCGCTGACCGGGCTGCTCGACGGCGGCGCGGAGGGCGAGGCGGCGGCGGAGGGCGACCGGGCGGAGACCCCGACCACGCCGACCGAGGAGGCGCACAAGCCGACCACCTCGGCCGGCTCGGCGGACCTGGAGGACAAGCCGGGCGACAAGCCCGACGCCTGACGCCCCGTACCCGAACCAGGAGTTCTCCGGCGCCCGACAGTTCCGACTGTCGGGCGCCGTGCCGTTTCCGGAGTCCCCGACCGCGACCGTCGTCGGGCGGGGCTCAGCGACGCGCGAGCAACGGCCGCACCAGCGCCCACCAGGCGGCGGCGAGGGCGTTGAAGACACCCATCCCGGGGGGAGCGGCCACGTTCGAGGGGGCCACCCGGGCGGTCATCAGGTCGGCGATCGCCCCGTCCCCGACGGTGCGTTCCGACTGCAACCGGCGTCGGCGGGCGCGTACCCAGTCGCGGTGGCGCCACAGCCAGCCCCAGCCGCGCGTCTTCTGCCGGGACCAGCCACCGGCGAGCGCGGCGGCCAGCATGGCGACCTCGGTGAGCAGCAGCATCGGCGCCAGCAACGCCAGGGTGCGGCCCTGGTAGGCGGTGAGCAGGGTCAACAGCCGGTTGCGTTCGACCAGGTAGAGCTTGAGGTCGTTGCGGGAGAACTCGTAGTGGTGCCGCACCACGGCGTCCGGCACGTACTCCAACCGCAGGCCGCGCTGCCACAGCCGCAGGCTGAGTTCGGTGTCCTCGTGGTAGGCGAAGTACTCGGTGGGGAAGCCGCCCAGCTCGCTCCAGCGGGACCGGCCGATCACGAAACAGCAGCCGCTCAGCGACGGCACGACCGTGCGCCGGGCGTGCGCGCTCGCGGGTTCGCCGTTGCCGCCTGCCCAGGACAGGCCGGTGAAGTGCAGCGGGTTGCCGGAGGTGTTGATCAGATCGGGGTCGTGGGCGAGCCGGATGGAGGCCATCGCCGCGCCGACACCCGGTTCGGCGGCCACCGCGACGACCTTCCCCAGCGCGTCGGGGGCGACGACGGCGTCGGAGTTGACGAAGGCGAGCCAGTCGCCGGTGGCCTCGGCCGCGCCGACGTTGCACCCGCCGGAGTAGCCGGTGTTCTCGTCCGGCCGGATCACCCGGACTCCGGCCAGGCCCTTGACCACGTCGATGCCGTCGCCGGTGCAGCCGTTGTCCACCACGACCAGGTCGATGTCGACGCCGGTGCTGGCCAGCACGGCCTCGGCGGCCTCGACCAGCCAGGGCTCAGGGCCGTAGGCGAGCATCACCGCGGTCACGCGGGGTGGGCTCATCGGACGCCTCCGGGGGTGCTCGCGGACACCGGGACCGCGACGGGCGGGGTGGGGGTGGCGGTGCCCCGACGCAGCCGGGTGAGCATCACCGCGACGACGACCAGGGAACCCACCGCGTAACCGAGCTCGACGCGCAACGCGACGCTCAGCGGGGCGAGGGTGGCGACGGCCAGCGCGGCGACCCCGGCGACCCACGCGACGGCCTGCGCCTGGTGCTGGTCGCGGGCGAGCAGCGCCTGGCCGAGGACCATCGCCCACAGGTAGGCCAGGGTGGCCAGGCCGAGCCAGGCGAAGTCGCCGTGCCCGAGGACGTCCGGGGCGTCGAAGAGCACCTGGACCAGCCACGGGCCGAGCAGCGCGGTCAGGACGCCGCCGAGCACGCCCAGCGCGGTGACGACGCCCAGGGCCCGCCGCAGCAGCGTGCCGAAGGCCGCCTGGTCGCCGGTGGCGGCGGCGGTGGAGAGGCCGGGCAGCAGCGCGGCCTGCATCGAGCCGAACACGAACAACGGGATGCGGACCAGCACCAGCGCGGAGAGCAGCGCGCCGGCCGTCGCCACGTCGGCCGGGGCGAGCAGCCGTACGTTGATCACGCCGACGTTCACCACGACCTGTGCGAGCAGGCTGGAGACGGTGAGCAGTGCCAGCCCGCGCAGCAGGGCCGGCCAGGGCAGGGCCGCGCCGCCGCCGGCCGCCCGGAGCGCCGGTGCCACGGTCGACGCCACGCCCACCAGCGGCGCCACGACCAGCACCAGCGCGTACGCCATCGGCGAGTCGACCCCGGCCAGGCCGAGGAGGGCCACCAGCCCGATGCGCAGTCCGCCGTCGATCCCGAGCTGGGTGCCGTACCAGCCGAACTGCCGCAGCCCGGAGAGCACGCCCCGGGTGGTGTGCGCCACGGCCAGCGCGGCGAGCGCGCCGCAGAGCGCCCACACCAGCCCGGTGTCACCGGCGAAGAGGCGGTCGCCGAGCACGTCGGCGGCGGCGACGCAGGCCAGCACCAACAGACCCAGCGTGACGGCGGCGACGGCGGCACCGCGCGCCAGGACCGGGCCGGGCGGCAACCCCCGGGTACGGCGGGCCGCGACCAGCCGGGCCACCTCCTGCTCGACCGGCAGGAACACGCCGAGGCCGACGGTGAACACGAAGGACCAGAGCACCGAGAGCGACGAGTAGTCCCCGGCGGTGAGGTTGTGCCCGGCCACCGCGAGGTGCACGTACGAGGCCAGGCCGACGATGGCCAGACCCGCGCCGACCGGGACGGTGCCGGGCGGTACGAGACGGAGCAGGCGACCGATCACCGGCGGATGAGGGCCAGCGTGAGCACGGCCAGGGCCCGCCCGAGATAGATCATCGCCTTCGCGGGGGAGTGGCTCGGGGTGCCGGCCATCCGCCGCCGCATCGCCACCGGCACCTGCTGGATGCGGTAGCCCCGACGGGCGGTGTGCACCAGCGTCTCGACGGTGTCGCCGAGGTACTCGGCGGGGTACCACTGGGCGAACATCTCGATCATCCGTCGGTTGGCGGCACGGAAGCCCGAGGTGGTGTCGGTCAGGGTGGTGCCGGACAGGCCGGAGAGCACCATCGACAGCATCCCCATCGCCCAGCGCCGGGGTCCCCGCACGGTGTACTCGCCCTCACCGGCGAACCGGGCACCGATCACCAGGTCGTGGTCGTCGAGCAGGTCGACCAGCTTCGGTACGTACCGGGGGTCGTGCTGGCCGTCGGCGTCGATCTGGACCGCCACGTCGTAGTCGTGGTCGTAGGCGTACCGGTAGCCGAGGCGCATGGCGCCGCCGACACCGAGGTTGTACGGCAGCCGGGCGACCCGGGCACCGGCGGCGGCGGCGACCGCCGAGGTGCGGTCGGTGGAGCCGTCGTCCACCACGAGGACGTCGACGCCGGGCAGCTCGCCCCGGACCTCGCGGACCACGTCGGCGATGGACCCGGCCTCGTTGAGCGCCGGGATGATGACCAGGAGCCGCTTGCCGTTAACCATCGCGGGACACCAGCTCTTCTCGTGCGGCCCGGTCGGCCTCGAACTCGGCGCGGATCAGCGCGATCTCCTCGGCCAGCGTGCGGGTCTCCTCCTCCAGCGCGCTGACCTCCCAGCTCAGGTGGATGCAGACGAGCAGCAGGAAGACGATGCCGAGGAAGAGCACGAGGCTGACGCCGGAGGCGACACCGAGCAGGTCGGCGACGCCGTCGAGCAGCCGGGGGAACAGCGACAGGGGGATGACCACGAACAGCAGCCCGAGCCAGAGCATGCCGTACTTCTCACGTAGCTGTCGGCGGCGCAGCAACTCGACGATCGTGGCCAGCAGGACCAGACCGGTCAAGCCGGTGACCAGGGTGAGCTTCATGCGACCTTCCACGGGGAGGGTGGAGCGGCGGGAGCGAGAGCGTCGCTCAGTGTGGCGTGCCAGTCCGGTAGGGGTGACAGCCCGGCGGCGGCCCATCGGTCGTGCCCTAGCACACTGTACGCCGGTCGGGCGGCGGGACGCGGAAAGCGGTCGCTGGTGATCGGCCGGATCCGGTCCGGATCGAGCCCGTGCAGGGCGAACGCCGCGCGGGCCAGGCCGTACCAGGTGGTCTCCCCGGCGCAGGTGCCGTGGTAGACGCCGGGGGCCGCCCGACCGGCCAGCGCCGCCCCGGCCAGGGCCACCAGCTGCCGCGCCAGCGCGTACGACCAGGTGGGCTGGCCCCGCTGGTCGTCCACGACGTCGAGGAACTCGCGCTGGTCCGCGAGGCCGAGCATGGTGCTGACGAAGTTGCGGCCGTGGGTGCCGTACAACCAGGCGGTGCGGACCACGTAGCCGGTGTCGGGCAGGTGCCGGGTCACGGCCAGTTCCCCGGCGACCTTGCTCCGGCCGTACGCGTTGATCGGCGCGGTGGGGGTGTCCTCCGGGTACGGGGTGTCGGCGTCGCCGGGGAAGACGTAGTCGGTGGAGAGCTGGATTAGGCGGGCGTCGTGCGCGGCGCAGGCCGTGGCGAGGTGGGCCACCGCCTCACCGTTGACGCGGGTGGCCGCCGCCTCGTCCGACTCGGCGCCGTCGACGTCGGTCCACGCGGCGGTGTTGATCACCACGTCGTGTCCGGCCACCGCGGCGTGCACCGCGGCGGCGTCGGTGATGTCGAGCTCGGCCCGGGTGGCGGGGGTCACCGTGTCCGTGGTGGCGAGCACCTCCACCAGGTCCCGCCCGAGCATCCCGCCGGCGCCCGTCACCAGTGCCCTCACGCGGACTGCGCCCGGGTCAGCGGTTCCCACCAGGAGCGGTTGTCCCGGTACCACCGGACGGTGTCGGCGAGGCCGGCCTCCAGCGGGATGCTGGGGGCGTACCCCAGCTCCTTGTTGATCTTGGAGATGTCCAGCGAGTAGCGGCGGTCGTGGCCCTTGCGGTCGGGCACCGCCACCACCCGGTCCCAGTCGGCGCCGCACGCGTCGAGCAGCAGCGCGGTCAGCTCCTTGTTGGTCAGCTCGGTGCCGCCGCCGATGTGGTAGACCTCGCCGGCGCGGCCCTTCTGCTGCACCAGCGCGATGCCCCGGCAGTGGTCGTGCACGTGCAGCCAGTCCCGCACGTTGCCGCCGTCGCCGTAGAGCGGCACGGTCCGCCCGTCGAGCAGGTTGGTCACGAACAGCGGGATGACCTTCTCCGGGAACTGGTACGGCCCGTAGTTGTTGGAGCAGCGGGTGACCACCACGTCCAGGCCGTGCGTGCGGTGGTACGCCAGCGCCAGCAGGTCGGAGCCGGCCTTCGACGCCGAGTACGGCGAGTTGGGCGCCAGCGGCCAGTCCTCGGTCCACGAGCCGTCCGCGATCGAGCCGTACACCTCGTCGGTGGAGACGTGCACGAACCGGCCGGTGCCGTGCCGCAGCGCGGCGTCGAGCAGCGTCTGGGTGCCCAGCACGTTGGTGGTGACGAACGGCGCGGCCCCGGCGATCGAGCGGTCGACGTGCGACTCGGCGGCGAAGTGCACGATCACGTCGTGCCCCGGGACGACCTCGTCCACCACCTCGGCGTGGCGGATGTCACCCTGCACGAAGCGCAGTCGCGGGTCGTCGCGGACCGGGTCCAGGTTGGCCCGGTTGCCGGAGTACGTCAGGGCGTCCAGCACGGTGATGCCCGTGGGCTCCACCGGAGACTCCCCCTGCGCGCTGCCGCCGGGTGCCCCCAGCAGCATTCGGACGTATTCCGAACCGATGAAGCCGGCGCCGCCGGTGACCAGGATCCTCACGGATCCGGAAGTCTACGCGAATCCCCCGCAAAGCAGCGGTTGCGCCGCGTGGCCTGCGCCGGTTGCTCCCGGTACGCTCCCCGGGTGCGTGGAATCCTGCTCGCCGGCGGCACCGGTAGCCGACTGTGGCCGATCACTCGGGCGGTGTCGAAGCAGCTGATGCCGGTCTTCGACAAACCGATGATCTACTATCCGCTCTCCACCCTGGTGATGGCCGGGGTGCGGGAGATCCTGGTGATCACCACCCCCGAGGAACAGGGTCAGTTCCAGCGCCTGCTCGGCGACGGCAGCCAGTTCGGGCTGCGCCTGGAGTACGTCGCGCAACCCCGCCCGGACGGCATCGCCCAGGCGTTCGTGCTCGGCGCGGACTTCATCGGTGACGAGGCGGTCGCGCTGATCCTGGGCGACAACATCTTCCACGGCGTCGGCCTGGGCGGCCAGCTCGCCGCCGCGGGCGACCCCGTCGGCGGGCGGATCTTCGCCTACCCGGTGGCCAACCCGCAGGCGTACGGCGTCGTGCACTTCGACGACGACGGCCGGGTGCTGTCGATCGAGGAGAAGCCGGCCCGGCCCAAGTCCCGGTACGCCGTACCCGGGCTGTACTTCTACGACAACCGGGTGGTGGAGATCGCCCGTGGCCTGACCCCGAGCGCCCGGGGCGAGCTGGAGATCACCGCCGTGAACGAGGCGTACCGGCTTGCTGGGGAGCTGTCGGTGACCGTGCTGGACCGGGGCACCGCCTGGCTGGACACCGGCACCTTCACCTCGCTGATGCAGGCCGCCGAGTTCGTCCGGGTCATCGAGGAACGGCAGGGCATGAAGATCGGCTGTGTCGAGGAGGTGGCCTGGCGGGCCGGCCTGATCGACGACGCGCGGCTGCGGACGCTGGCCGAGCCGCTGACCAAGAGCGGATACGGCGACTACCTGCTCGACCTGCTCGCCCGGGAGCGCGGCGACCTGGTCGACCGGACCGTACCGGTGCAGGTGACCCCGTGAAGATCCGGCCGCTGAGCATCGAGGGCGCCTGGGAGGTCGTCCCGCAGCAGCACGGCGACGCGCGCGGGCTGTTCCTGGAGTGGTACCGCTTCGACCGGCTCGCCGAGGCGGTCGGGCACCCGCTGCGGCTGGCGCAGGGCAACCTCTCCGTCTCGGCCCGCGACGTGGTGCGGGGCATCCACTTCGCCGACGTGCCCCCCGGGCAGGCCAAGTACGTCACCTGCGTGCGCGGCGCGGTGCTCGACGTGGTGGTGGACCTGCGGGTCGGTTCGCCGACCTTCGGCCGCTGGGAGGGCGTACGCCTGGACGACGTGGACCGGCGCGCGGTCTACCTGGCCGAAGGGCTCGGCCACGGCTTCTGCGCGTTGACCGACGACGCGACGCTCAGCTACGTCTGCTCGACCACCTACAACCCCTCCGGTGAGCACGGGGTGCACCCGCTCGACGAGGAGCTGGGCATCGAGTGGCCGACCGGTTCTCCGCAGCTCTCCGACCGCGACGCCGTCGCGCCGAGCCTCTCCGAGGCGCGCCGTCGGGGGCTGCTGCCGGACTACGACACGTGCCGTGCGTACACGGCGGGACTGGCCGGGGCGGCGCTTCCCGGGGCGTCCTGACCGGGCCTCATCGACGCGTACGGGCCGCGACAGTGACGAAGTCGGCCTCGGTACGGCTAATGTCTCATCATGGAGCGGCGAATCTTCGGTCTGGAGACCGAGTACGGCGTCACCTGCACCTACCGTGGGCAGCGGCGGCTGTCCCCTGACGAGGTAGCCAGATACCTGTTCCGCCGAGTGGTGTCCTGGGGCCGGTCGAGCAACGTCTTCCTCCGCAACGGCGCACGTCTCTATCTCGACGTCGGCTCACACCCGGAGTACGCCACCCCGGAGTGCGACTCGGTGGTCGACCTGGTCGCCCACGACCGGGCCGGTGAGCGGATCCTGGAGGGTCTGCTCATCGACGCGGAGAAGCGGCTGCACGACGAGGGCATCGCCGGTGAGATCTACCTGTTCAAGAACAACACCGACTCGGCCGGCAACTCCTACGGGTGCCACGAGAACTACCTGGTGTCCCGGCACGGGGAGTTCGGCCGGCTCGCCGACGTCCTGATCCCGTTCCTGGTCACCCGGCAGTTGATCTGTGGCGCCGGCAAGGTGCTGCAGACCCCTCGCGGTGCCGTCTACTGCCTGTCCCAGCGGGCCGAACACATCTGGGAGGGCGTCTCCTCGGCGACCACCCGCAGCCGCCCGATCATCAACACCCGGGACGAGCCGCACGCCGACGCCGAGCGGTACCGCCGCCTGCACGTCATCGTCGGCGACTCCAACATGAACGAGGTCACCACGCTGCTCAAGGTCGGCACCGCCGACATCGTGCTGCGGATGATCGAGGCCGGGGTGGTGATGCGCGACCTCACCCTGGAGAACCCGATCCGGGCCATCCGCGAGGTGTCGCACGACATCACCGGTCGCCGCAAGGTGCGGCTGGCCTCCGGCAAGGAGATCAGCGCGCTGGAGATCCAGCAGGAGTACCTCTCCAAGGCGATCGAGTTCGTCGAGCGGCGCGGCGGCGACCAGACCGCCAAGCGGGTCGTCGAGCTGTGGGGGCGGGTACTCAGCGCGGTGGAGAGCGGTGACCTGGAGCCGGTCTCCCGCGAGATCGACTGGGTCACCAAGCTCCGGCTGATCGAGCGCTATCAGCGCAAGCACGACCTGCCGCTGTCGCACCCCCGGGTGGCGCAGATGGACCTCGCCTACCACGACCTGCGCCGGGGACGTGGGCTCTACGCCCTGCTGGAGCGGCGTGGCGACGTGGACCGGGTGGCCACCGACCCGGAGATCTTCGAGGCGAAGGAGACGCCGCCGCAGACCACCCGGGCCCGACTGCGCGGCGAGTTCATCCGGCACGCCCAGGAGAAGCGGCGGGACTTCACCGTCGACTGGGTGCACCTCAAGCTCAACGACCAGGCGCAGCGCACCGTGCTGTGCAAGGACCCGTTCCGGGCGTACGACGAGCGGGTGGAGCGGTTGATCGCCAGCATGTGACCTGGTCTACCCGGGTCCGTCCGCACGCCGGACGGGCCCGGGTAGGCTGGTCGGGCCATGCTTCCTCCCGAACCCCCCACCCCAGGCACCGAGCGGCAGAGCTGGATCGAACGCCGCCGCGAGAAGGTGCGCGCCGAGGTCGAGCGCAACCGCCGAGGCGAGTACACCGTGCCGACCTGGGTGCTGGCGCTGGCCCTGGCCGCAATGGTCGGCGGCTGGATAGCCCTGATCATCTTCGCCTGAGGTGTAAGGAAGGGCACCTTGTTAACGCCTGCGGTAGAGCAGGGGACCCCTACTAACACGATTCCTCAGGGCGCGCCGGACGGTGGTGGCGTCGCGTGACTCAGAACGCAGCGGGCGGCGGGGACGTCGTCGACGTGAGGCGGGCCGCGTACCGGCCGGCTGCCGCGGCGGCCAGGAAGTAGGCGTGGTCGGCGTCCAGGCCGCGTCCCATCGTCGACAGCGGCACCGGGCTGCGCCGCAGCGCCGCGTCCAGGCCCGCGTCGTCCACCCGTACCACCGTGTGCCGGTCGGCCAGCGGTGCCAGCGCCGCGTCGACCTCGGCCGCCAGGGTCGGGTCCAGGCCGTCGGGTACCACCAGGTCCGCGCGCGCCAGCGCCACCCGCCCGTACGAGGTCAGGCTGTGGTGCGACACGCCCCGGTGCCGGGGGCGGGGGTCGGCGTCGGAGATGCGGAGCGAGCCGACCGGCCGCCCGCCCAGCGCGGCGACCGCGTTGACCGCCTCGCCCACGGCCACCCCGGAGAAACCCCAGCGGGTGCCGGTGCCCAGGTTGCCCGGACCCTGCGCCACCACGGCGACGTCGGCGTCCAGGACGTACCGGGCGGCGAGCAGCCCGCTGTGCAGGGTGGACGCCTCCAGGTCGCCGCCGAACGCCTGCCCGACGCTGATCGTGCCGACCAACTCGTCGCGGAGCCCGGCCAGGGTCCGGGAGAACCAGGCGGGCAGCGCCCCACCGTCGGTGAGCAGGTACGCCACCCTCGCCTGCGGCGCCTCGGCCCGGATGCCGGCCAGGATCGCCGGCAGCGCCGAGTGCAGGTCGGCCGTCACCACCGGCAGTCCACCCAGGTCTTCGGCGGCGGCCAGCACCTCGCGGTGCGGTGATGCCTCCTCGTCCACCCCGAGCAGGATCGGCTGCAACGGGGTGTAGCGCGCCTTGACCAGGTGGCCCGCGTCGCGGGAGTCGAGGGCCTGCGGCGGGTCCGGCGGCAGCCGGTCGGGCACCGCCACCACCATGGCGTACCCGCCGGTGCCCAGGCCCATCAGCAGCGCGCCGGCGTTGAGCAGCACCCGGTCGCCGGGCTCGGGCTCACCCACCAGTTCCGGGTACGCGAGCGCCCGCATCGACGTGCCGTCGGTCAGCTCGACGTCGAGCTCGACTGCTCCGGTCCACCGCCGCCGCAGCGCCGCCACCACGCCTGCCCGCCATCGCACCATGCCCGCACGCTAGCTCCACCCCGCCGTCCACTCACGCCCGGGTACGGATGTAAGGAAGGGACCCTTCCTATACACGAGGCGTTAGTAGGGGGCCCTTCCTTACATCCGGGGGCGGCGCGGGTGCGTGCCAGGAGCGGTACGGCTGCTAGCGTCTACGCCGTGTCGCGAAGTCGCACCGAACGCCTGGTCAACCTGGTGATCTGCCTACTGTCCACGCGGCGGTTCCTGACCGCTGCGCAGATCGCCGCGACCGTGCCCGGCTACGAGCACCATCCCGACGACGCCCGGGAGCACGAGGCGTTCCAGCGCAAGTTCGAGCGGGACAAGGCCGAACTGAGGGAGTTGGGCGTACCGCTGGAGACCGGGACGGCGAGCGCCTTCGATACCGAGCCGGGTTACCGGATCGCCCAGCGCGAGTACGCCCTGCCCGACATTCCCCTGAAACCGGACGAGGCCGCTGCGGTCGGCATCGCCGCGCGGCTGTGGCAGCACGCCGGCCTGGCCGCCGCCGCCTCCTCCGGGTTGGCGAAGCTGCGCGCCGCCGGGGTGGACGTGGACCCGCAGGCCACGCTCGGCCTGGAACCCATGGTGACGGTCGATCCGGCGTTCGCCCCGCTGACCGCCGCCGCGCGGGACCGGCGCGAGGTCCGCTTCGACTACCGGGTACCCGACCAGGACGCACCCACCCGCCGCCGCCTGCAACCGTGGGGAGTGGTCTGCTGGCGTGGCCGGTGGTACGTGGTCGGCCACGACCTGGACCGCGACGCCACCCGCTGCTTCCGGCTGTCCCGGGTCGCCGGTCCGGTCCGGGCGACCGGCGCGTCGGGCGCCTACCAGCCACCGGCCGACGTCGATCTGATCAGCCACGTGGCCCGCTGGTTCGGGCCGACCGAACGGCCCGGTCGGGCCACCGTGCTGGTGGCCTCGGGGCGGGCCGCCGGGCTGCGCCGCTGGGCCGTGGAGGCAACCGTCGGGCCGGAGGGCGACCGGCTGGTCCTGCCCTACGCCGACGCCGACTCCCTGGCCGGGCATCTGGTCGGCTACGGGCCCGACGTGCGCGTGCTGGACCCACCGGAGGTACGCGAGGCGGTCATCCAGCGTCTCAAGGAGATCGCCGTCCGGCACGACGAGATGGCGGTGTCGCGGTGAGTGAGCTTGCGAGCCCCGCAGTCGCGAACGAAAGGCCGGCTCGGTGAGCGCGAGGAGTGAGCTTGCGAGCCCCGCAGTCGCGAACGAAAGGCCGG
>NZ_JBEYSG010000003.1:334489-556933 GCF_040642635.1 Micromonospora sp. NPDC047793
GGAGTGAGCTTGCGAGCCCCGCAGTCGCGAACGAAAGGCCGGCTCGGTGAGCGCGAGGAGTGAGCTTGCGAGCCCCGCAGTCGCGAACGAAAGGCCAGCTCGGTGAGCGCGAAGACCTCCTCCCGCACCTCGGCCGACCGGCTGGCCCGGTTGCTCAACCTGGTGCCGTACCTGCTCGCCCGGCCCGGCATCGAGATCTCCGAGGCGGCCGGCGACCTGGGTGTCACCGAGCGTCAGCTCCGCGAGGACCTGGAGCTGTTGTGGGTCTGCGGGCTGCCCGGGTACGGGCCGGGTGACCTGATCGACATGGCTTTCGACGGCGACCGGGTGACGATCACCTACGACGCCGGGATCGACCGGCCGCTGCGGCTCACGCCCGACGAGGCGCTGGCCCTGGTGGTGGCGTTGCGGATGCTGGCCGAGACGCCCGGGGTGGCCAACCGGGAGGCGGTGGAACGGGCCCTCGCCAAGATCGAGGACGCGGCCGGTGACCAGGTCGCGGCGCCGGTGGAGGTGCGGCTGCCCGGCGACACCGGCCGGGTGGAGCAGCTCCGTGCCGCCGTGGAGGGCGGCCGGGCGCTGCGCATCACGTATTACACGGCGGCGCGGGACGAGACCACCGAGCGCGTCATCGACCCGCTGCGGGTGCTGATGGTCAGTGGCCGCACGTACGTCGAGGCGTGGTGCCGCCGGGCCGAGGCGGTCCGGTTGTTCCGGGCCGACCGGATCGACGCGGTCACCGAGCTGAGCGAGGCGGCCGTGGTGCCGCCGCAGGCCCGCCCGCAGGACCTCAGCGAGGGCGTGTTCCGGCCCTCGTCGGAGCTGCCGCTGATCACGTTGCGGATCGGCCGGGGGGAGCGGTGGATCACCGAGTACTACCCCTGTGAGCGGATCGAGTCCGACGGCGAGCGGTGGGAGGTCTCGCTGCGGGTCACCGACCTGGGCTGGGCCCGTCGATTCGTGCTCGGCCTCGGTCCGGACGTCACCGTCGTCGCCCCGGCCGAGTTGGCCGAGCAGGTCCGGGACGCGGCCGTGGCGGCGCTCGAGGCGTACGCGACGCCGGTGTCGCCGGGTGCGGACCCGGCGGGGTCGGCGGCCAGGCAGTAGGCTGACGCCGTGCTGAAGTGGATCGTGCTCGCGCTGGTGCTGGTGCCGTTGATCGTCCTCGCTCTGGCGGTTCGTCCGGTGATGGCCCGGTTGCCGCATCTGCGTCGTGCGGTCCTGCGGTTGCAGCGGCGGGCCGACGAGGCCGCCGCGCTGAGCGCCGCCGCGGAGAGCCTCCAGCAGCGCGCCGAGAGCATCCAGAGCCGGTTGGAGACGACCGAACAGCGGCTGACCCTGATCCGCGCCAGCCGGGGCGACTGAGCGCCGACCTGCCCCGATCCGACCCCGCATGATCGATTCGGTGGTTGACGGGATGCTCGTACGTGGTCGAGACTTCACCCACCGGGACGCCCCTTCGCCCGGCGGGTGGCAACAGCCGATGACGCACGTACGATGGGCTGCGGTACACCCTCATCGACACAGAGCGACTGGAGTTTCCCATGGGTGCCCTCAGGCCCTGGCACATCGCCGTACTCGTGGTCGTGATGATCCTGCTCTTCGGTGCGAAGCGGCTTCCCGACGCGGCGCGCTCCCTGGGCCGCTCGCTGCGGATCATCAAGGCGGAGACCAAGAGCCTCGCCGACGACGACCGCGACCTCGCCGGCAAGGCCGACGCGCAGGCCGGCTACCAGCCGTACCCGCCGCAGCAGCCCCAGCAGGCCCCGCAGCAGCCGCCGTACCAGGGCACTGTGCAGCCGCCGTACCAGGGTTCCGTGCAGCAGCCGGTCGCCGACCCGGTGCAGCGCGTCCGCGAGAACTGATTCCGGAGGCCGATCACCGTGGCCTTCGGACTCCGCAAACGCGGGCCGAGCAACTTCGAGCGGGCTTCCGACGGCTCGATGACCCTGATCGAGCACTTCCGTGAGCTGCGTAGCCGGCTGTTCAAGGCGTCGCTGGCCATCCTGGTCGGCTTCGGTCTCGGCCTCTGGCTCGCCCGTCCGGTGCTCGACCTGTTGTCCCAGCCGTACTGCCAGCTGCCCGGAAGCACCCTTGCCGACGGTCGGTGCAACTTCGTCCAGCTCGGCCCGGCAGACGTCTTCCTGCTCAACCTGAAGATCAGTCTCTGGGTCGGGCTCATCGTCGCCGCGCCGATCTGGCTCTACCAGCTCTGGGCGTTCATCGCTCCCGGCCTGCACCGCAACGAGCGGCGGTACGCGTACGTCTTCACCGCCCTGGCGGCGCCGCTGTTCGCGGCCGGCGCGGTGCTGGCGTACTTCGTGACCTCCAAGGGCCTGGAGTTCCTGCTCCAGGTCTCCGGCGACGACATCAACACGACGCTGGACATCACCCGCTACATATCGTTCGTCACCAACCTGATCCTGCTGTTCGGGGTGGCGTTCGAGTTCCCGCTGATCGTGCTGATGCTCAACTTCGTCGGTATCGCCAGCGCGAAGAAGCTGCTCGGCTGGTGGCGGATCGCCGTCTTCCTGTTCTTCGCCTTCGCCGCGGTGGTCACCCCGACGCCCGACCCGTTCGGCATGACCGCGCTGGCACTGTGTCTCTGCGCGCTCTACTTCGCCGCCGTCGGGGTCGCGTTCCTCAACGACAAACGGCGCGGGCGCGGCAAGGAGGTCTACGCCGGTCTCGACGACGACGAGGTCTCCCCGCTGGAGCCCGATCCGGAGCCGGTGCAGGCGGGTGCGCGGGTGGAGGCGTCCAGCCCGATCGAGGCCCCCGAGCCGGTCACCGCACCCCGGCCGATCGAGCGTCGCTTCGACGACGTGACCTGACCGGACCGATCACCACGAACGCCGCTCCCGTCGGGGGCGGCGTTCGTGCTGGGCGGACCGGGGAATTCGGCCCGTTCACCGCTGACCCCGGGACCGGATGGCGGGTACGGTGCACGCCGTGACCGCAGACGATCACCTCCCGAATCCCGACGGGCCTGTCGCCGTACTGGCGAATCCGACCGCCGGGCGCGGCCGGCACCGGGGCCTGTTGCCGGACCTGGTGGACCGGCTCTCGACCGCCGGACGTCCGGTCCGGCTGCTGCGCGCGGGCAGCGCGATCGAGGCGGAGGCGGCCTGCCGGGCGGCGGTCGCCGAGGGCGCTTCCGCGCTGGTCGCGGTGGGTGGCGACGGCACGGTCCACCGGGCGATGCAGGCGGTGGCCGGCACCACGGTGCCGTTCGCCCCGGTACCCGCCGGCACCGGCAACGACTTCGCGATCGAGACCGGATTCCCGAGCGATCCGCGCGCGGCGGCGGACGTGATCGCGGCGGCGCTGCGCGCGGGCCGCAGCCGTCCCGTCGACCTGGCCAGGATGACCGGGTACGACGACACGGTGCGCTGGTACGGAGCTGTGCTCGCGGCCGGCTTCGACGCGATCGTCAACGAGCGGGCCAACCGGATGCGCCGGCCGAAGGGCGCACGCCGCTACGATCTGGCGATCCTGGTGGAGTTGGCCCGGCTGCGCCCACGCCGGTACACGCTCACCCTCGACGGTGAGCGGGTCGACGTCGACGCGGTGCTGGTGGCGGTCGGCAACAGTGCCAGCTACGGCGGCGGGATGCGGATCTGCCCGGACGCGGACCCGACCGACGGGCTGCTCGACGTGGTGGTCGGTGGCCGGTTCGACCGTCGTACGCTGATCCGCGTCAAGCCGCGCATCTACGCCGGCACGCACGTGGACCACCCGCTGGTGCGCACCTATCGCGCCCGCACGGTCACGGTGGCCGCCGAGGGCATCACCACGTACGCCGACGGCGAGCGTTCGCTACCCCTCCCGGTCACCGTCACCGCCGTCCCCGCCGCCCTCCACCTCCTCCACTGACCCGCTCCCACCCCGCCTGCACTCCCCTGCACCCCCGCACTGCCCGCGTCACCCACCCCGCATCACCCTCCGCCCTCGCCTGCACACCCTCCCCGGCGCAAGCCAGCCCCCACACCCGCCCCGACGTTCCGCACCTCACGCTGACCCCGCCGATCATGGAGTCGCGGCGGCCGAGAATGCTGGCAAAAGCCGCGAACCAGCGACCACGACTCCATGATCGCGTGAGCCGCCCACGCCCGCCTCGTCGATCAAGAAGTTTGATCGCGCCCGGGGGCGGCGGGTGACGCAAACTCCTTGATCAACCGGACGGGGGGAGGCGGGGGAGGCGGGGGAGGGCGGGAGGGGGAGGGGGGGGGGGCGCCGCGGCCCCGGGGCCCCCCCGCCCCCCCCGGCGCCGGGCGGCCCCCGCGCCGCCGCCGGCGGGGGGGGTTAGGGGTGGGGGAGGAGGTCGAGGACGGAACCTAGGCCGTTGGGGCGGCCGGGGTCGGCGGGAGGCAGGACCAGCACGGCGCAACCGGCGGCCACGGCACCGGCGTCGGCGGGAGTGTCGCCGACCATCAGTGACTCCTCCGGGTCGACGCCGAGCATCCCGCAGGCGCGCCAGAAGATCGCCGGGTCGGGCTTGCAGCGGCCCACCTCGTAGGAGAGGACGAACGCGTCGACCAGGTCGGCGAGGCCCCAGGCGTCGAAGATGGGCCGCAGGTCGAAGCCGATGTTGCTGACCACGCCCACCTTTACGCCGGCCGCGCGCAGCCCGGCGAGCGTCGGGGCGGTGTCCGGGTACGGTACCCAGCCCTCCGGCACCAGCACGCGCTCGTAGAGAGCGTCGGCGAACCCGTCGATCCCCGCGTCGACCGTCTCGGCCAGCCCGGTGTACGCGCCCCGGTGGGCGTGCTCGTAGAGGTCACGGTCGGCCCACAGCTCGGCCAGTCGGGGCGGCACCCGACCCGGCAGTGGTCCTCCGGCCCGGCCGGCGGTGAGCAGCCGGTCGGCCAGCGCGGTGGCGCGAATGCGGTCCAGCGTCACGCCGCACGCCGCCGCGGCGGCCAGCACCCACTCCCGGGGCTCCTCGACCTGCGCGAGCGTGCCGTGGAAGTCGAGCAGCACGGCCCGTACGGGCCGGCGGGACGGCCTGCGACGGGTGTCGTCGACACCGGGGAGGGCGTCGGTCGGTTCGGGATGATCCGGCACGACGTGCACCCTACCGACCCACCCGGACCGCCCTGCCGGACGGCCTTGCCGGGTGGCCGTCGGTGGCACGCACTAATCTTGGTGACATGTCGAGCCCCGCCGAGCGGTACGCCGCGGCACGCCGCCGGGCCGCCCAGGCCTCACAGTTCCCGGCCCTGGAAGAGTTCACCGCCGATCTCGGGTTCGACCTCGACGATTTCCAGCGCGAGTCGTGTCAGGCCCTGGAGCGGGGCAGCGGGGTGCTGGTGTGCGCCCCGACCGGGGCCGGCAAGACCGTGGTCGGCGAGTTCGCCGTACACCTGGCGTTGCGGGGTGCCCCCGGGCAGCCGGCGCCGGTCGACGGCGCCCGCCGCAAGTGCTTCTACACGACGCCGATCAAGGCGCTGTCCAACCAGAAGTACCACGACCTGGTCGACCGCTACGGCGCCGAGCAGGTGGGGCTGCTCACCGGCGACAACGCCATCAACGGCGACGCGCCCGTGGTGGTGATGACCACCGAGGTGCTGCGCAACATGCTCTACGCCGGGTCGAGCACCCTCCAGGGCCTCGCGTACGTGGTGATGGACGAGGTCCACTACCTGGCCGACCGGTTCCGGGGCGGGGTGTGGGAGGAGGTCATCATCCACCTGCCCGCCTCGGTCACGCTGGTGTCGCTGTCGGCGACGGTGTCCAACGCCGAGGAGTTCGCCGACTGGCTGATCACCGTTCGCGGCGAGACCACGGTGGTGGTCAGCGAGCACCGTCCGGTGCCGTTGTGGCAGCACATGCTGGTCGGCAAGCGGATGTTCGACCTGTTCCACGACGCCGACGCCGCCCGCAAGCACGACGTGCACCCGGAGTTGCTGCGCTACACCCGGGACACGGTGCGCCGCCTCGACCTGGGCGAGGGACGGTCCGCCGGGCCGGGTGCCGGGCGGCGGGGGCCGCGCTGGCGGGGGCCGCTGCGGCCGGACATCGTCGACCGGCTGGACCGCGAGGGCCTGTTGCCGGCGATCCTGTTCATCTTCAGCCGCGCCGGTTGCGACGCGGCGGTGCAGCAGTGTCTGGCGGCCGGGCTGCGGCTCACCTCGCCCGAGGAGCGCTCGGAGATCCGCCGGGTGGTGGAGTCCCGGATCACCGCCATCCCGGGCGAGGACCTGTCGGTGCTGGGCTACTGGGAGTGGCTCGACGGCCTGGAGCGCGGGCTGGCCGCCCACCACGCCGGCATGTTGCCGGCGTTCAAGGAGGTCGTCGAGGAACTGTTCGTCCGGGGGCTGGTCAAGGCGGTCTTCGCCACCGAGACGCTCGCGCTGGGCATCAACATGCCGGCCCGTTGTGTGGTGCTGGAACGCCTGGTCAAGTACAACGGCGAGGCGCACGTCGACCTGACCCCGGGGGAGTACACGCAGCTCACCGGGCGGGCCGGCCGGCGGGGCATCGACGTCGAGGGGCACGCCGTGGTGGTGTGGTCCCCGGAGACCGATCCGCGGCACGTGGCGGGGTTGGCCTCCACCCGGACGTATCCGCTGCGGTCCAGCTTCCGGCCGTCGTACAACATGTCGGTCAACCTGGTCGGCACCGTCGGCGCGGCACCCGCCCGCGAGCTGCTGGAGTCGTCGTTCGCGCAGTTCCAGGCGGACCGGTCGGTGGTCGGCCTGGCCCGGCAGGTGCAGCGCAACACCGAGACCATCGAGGCGTACGGCGCGGAGGCGGCCTGTCACCACGGCGACTTCGACGAGTACTTCGCGCTGCGGGTCGCCATCGCCGACCGGGAGCGGGCCATCGCCCGTCAGGGGCAGAGTCAACGCCGGGCGGCGGCGGTGGCGGCGCTGGAGCGCCTGCGGGTGGGTGACGTGATCCGGGTGCCGTCGGGGCGCCGCGCCGGTCTGGCCGTGGTGCTCGATCCGGCGGCCGGCGGGTTCAGTGAGCCCCGGCCGCTGGTGCTCACGCAGGACCGGTGGGCGGGTCGGATCAGCCCCGGCGACTTCACCACCCCGGCCGAGGTGCTGGCGCGCATCCGGGTGCCCAAGCACTTCAACCACCGCAATCCGGCCGCCCGGCGTGACCTGGCGGCGCAGGTCAGCGGCACCGGGCTGGACCGGCACTCCCGTCGGGGCGCACGCGGCCGGCAGTCGGGGGAGGACCACCGGCTGACCCAGCTCCGCACCGAGATGCGGCGGCATCCCTGCCACGCCTGCCCGGAGCGGGAGGAGCACGCCCGCTGGGCGGAGCGTCGGCGTCGGCTGGAGCGGGACACCGAGGAGCTGCGGCAGCGGGTCTCCGGGCGGACGGGGTCGTTGGCGCGTACGTTCGACCGGATCGTGGCCCTGCTCACCGCGCGGGGCTACCTGACCGCCGAGGGCGCGGTGACCGACGCCGGGCGGATGCTGGGGCGGATCTGGACGGAGGCCGACCTGCTGGTGGCGGAGTGCCTGCGGCGCGGGGTCTGGGACGGGTTGTCCCCGGCCGAGCTGGCGGCGGCGGTCTCGGTGGTGGTCTTCGAGGCGCGCCGGGACGTCGACGAGCGGGCGTCGCTGCCGCGTGGCGGGGTCGCCGAGTCGGTCGACGCCACGTTGAAGCTGTGGAGCGAGATCGAGGCGGACGAGGCGGCGCGGGGCCTGACCGTCACCCGGGAGCCCGATCTGGGTTTCGCCTGGCCGGTCTACCGCTGGGCGCGGGGTGAGGCGCTGGCGAAGGTGCTGGCCAGCGGTCACGAGTTCGACGGCGAGATGCCGGCCGGTGATTTCGTCCGGTGGGCCCGTCAGGTGGTGGACCTGCTCGGGCAGCTTGCCGACTCGGGTGGGGCCTCGACCGAGCTGCGGGCCACGGCCCGGCAGGCGATCGCCGCCGTCAACCGGGGAGTGCTGTCCTACCATTCGCCGGCGTGAGGATGTCGCTCGGAAACCGACGCATCGCTGAGTAATCGTGACAACACGGCGTGAAGTGCCTCCGAACGCCTATTGTGCCTGCTCGGGTGCTCCCCGATCATGTCTTCGGCGCGTCGCTACGCGCTGGTAGCAGCTCTGGGGGGAGCCCGTTGTGGCGGAAATCAATCATTTTGAATACGGATGGATCACGCCGGCGATCAGTTATGCGCTGTCGGTGCTGGGTTCCATCCTCGGCCTGATCTTCGCGGGCCGGATCCGGATCGCGCAGTCCACCGGGCAGAAGATCTGGTGGGGGACGCTCGCGGCGTGGGCGCTCGGCGGCACCGCGATCTGGACGATGCACTTCATGGCGATGCTCGGCTTCGCGGTGACCGGCTCGCGGATCCGGTACGACGTGCCGATCACCGTCGTCAGCGCGCTGCTGGCGGTGATCGCGGTCGGCATCGGCCTGGCCATCGTGGGCACCGGCCGGCTGTCGGCGGTACGCATCCTGGCCGGCGGCCTGTTCACCGGTCTCGGTGTGGCGGCGATGCACTACACCGGCATGGCCGCGATGCGACTGGACGGCCAGATCGGTTACGACACGCTGCGCGTGGTGGCGTCCATCGTGATCGCGGTGGTTGCCGCCACCGTGGCGCTCTGGCTCGCGGTGACCGTCCGTCGCGGGCTGGCGATCTTCGGCTCGGCGCTGGTGATGGGCGTGGCGGTCAACGGCATGCACTTCACCGGGATGAGCGCCATGTCGGTGCACCTGCACGACCAGCGGACCGACATCGCCGGGGCCACGGTCAGCACCATGCTCCTGCCGATCGTCCTGCTGGTCATCTTCGGCGTGGTGGGCCTGGTGTACGCCCTGCTCGCCGCGCCGACCGAGGAGGACCGGGCGGCGATGGCGTACCTGGACTCCCTGCGCGACCCGGCCGTGGCCGCGCCGGCGCCGGCCGCCGTCACCGCTCCCGACCCGGTCGGACTGCGGGCCCGGTCGAGCCTGGCCCGGCCCGGCGCCCAGTTCCCGTCCCGCCGGGACCGCCCGACTCGCTGAGTGTCGGCCCGGCCCCAGGGCCGGTGGTGGCCCCGAGCAACGGCGCTCGGGGCCACCACCGTGTGTGCCGTGGATCAGGACAGGGCCTTGAGGAACGGGCCGTGGGTGCGGCCGAACTCCCACTGGTAGAAGCGGTCCCAGTTGATCGACCACGTCATCAGGCCACGGAAGTTCGGGTTGGTGCCGCTGCGGGGCGTGTAGCCGCCGCAGTTCTGCCCCCGGACCAGGCAGGTGACGGCCGCCTGCACACCGGCCGGGGCGACGTAGCCGTTGCCGGCGCTGACCGACGACGGTGCGCCGAAGGCGACCTGGTCCTCCCGCAGCGCGGGGAAGACGCGGTCCGGGTTGCCGGCCACCGGGAAGCCGGCGAGCAGCATGTCGGTCATCGCGATGTGGAAGTCGGCCCCGCCCATGGTGTGGTACTGGCCGTCCAGTCCGACGATCGGGCCGGAGTTGTAGTTCTGCACGTGCAGCACGGTCAGGTGGTCCCGCAGCGCGTGGATCACCGGCAGGTACGACCCGGCGCGCGGGTCCTGGCCGCCCCACGGTCCCGGCCCGTAGAACTGGTGACCGAGCTGGACGAAGAACGTCTCCGGGGCCATCGTGAGCAGGAAGCCAGGCCCGTAGCGCTGCGTGAGCGTACGGATCGCCGAGATCAGGTTCACCACGACCGGGGTGGTCGGGTTGCGGAAGTCGGTGTCGCCGGGGTTCAGGTACAGGGAGTGGCCCTCGAAGTCGATGTCCAGCCCGTCGAGGCCGTACCGGTCGACGATCGCCGACACCGAGCGGACGAAGGTGTCCCGGGCGGTGGTCGTGGTGAGCTGGACCTGTCCGTTCTGCCCGCCGATGGAGAGCAGCACCTTCTTGCCCTGCTGCTGCTTGGCGCGGATCGCGGCGGTGAATTCGGCTTCGCTCTCCACCCCCGGGCACTCGGCGACCGGGCAGAGCTGGAACCGGATGTCGCCGGAGGTGACCGTGGTGGGCTCACCGAAGGCGAGGTTGATGACGTCCCAGTCGGCCGGTACGTCGGCCATCCGCAGGTAGCCGGAGCCGTTGGCGAAGCTGGCGTGCAGGTAGCCGATCAGGGCCCGTCGGGGCAGCCCGCCGGTGGGCGGCGTCGTCGGGGGCGGCGTGGTGGGTGGCACCGTGGTCGGCGGCGGGGTGCTGGGCGGTGTCGTGGTGGGCGGCGGTGTGGTGGGTGGCGGGGTGGTCGGCGGGGTGGTCGGTGTGCCGCCGCCGCAGGACGCGCCGTTGACCCGGCAGTCGGTGGGGGATCCGGGGCCGGTGGCCAGGAAGCCGAAGGAGGCCGAGGCGCCCGGGGCGAGGGTGCCGTTCCACGACCGGTTGGTGAAGGTGTGCCGCTGGCCGACGCTGCTGACGGTGGCGTCCCAGAAGGAGCCCAGGGTGGTCCCGGCGGGCAGCGTGAAGGCGACCTGCCAGGAGGTGATCGTGCTGCTGCCGCCGTTGGTGACGGTGTACCTGCCCTCCCAGCCGGTGCCCCAGTCGGCGGTCTTCACGAAGCTGGCGGTGGGACCGGCGGCCTGTGCCGGGGTGGCCGCCACCAGCGTGGTGGCGGCGACGGTGGCCAGGGCCGCGACGGCGGTGAGCAGTAGATGTCGGGTGGGGCGACGCATCCGGACCTCCCGGGGGACGAGGGCCGTCGATCGACGGATGCATAATTATTAAGATTGTTTACTGTAGATGTCCAGGGTTCGGTGGTGGCCTGATGGGCGCGGTCCCTGATGGACGGTCGCGGAAAGTGTCGTACCCCGCACGCACCATGTATTCATGGCTGTCCCCGCCCTCACCCCAGGCACCGTCCCGCCGCGCTCGCTGCCGCTGCGCGAGGCGCGCACCCGGCTGAGTCAGCTCGTCGCCATGGCGGAGCTGACCGACACCGTCACCGTGATCACCCGCGACGGCGATCCCCGTCCGGTCGCCGCGATCGTGCCGGCCGGCGCGGTGCGCACCGCCGCCCAGGCCCGCGCCGACGCCGACCGGCTCGCCGAGGTCACCGCCGGCTGGGCCCGTCGGCTGGAGGCCCAACGGGAGCAGAGCGGCCGTCGCCACGCCGCCGAGCTGCGCGCGGTGACGACCGCGCTCGCCGAGGTCTGGGCCGAGCTGGAGCGCCGCGCCCCGGCCGGTGGCGACGCCGCGCTCGCCCGGCTGCGCGCGGCCCACGAGCACCTGCTCGCCGGCTGATCACCGACCGGTCGCACGCCCTTCGGCGTACCGGCCCGTCCGCCCCTTGAGGCGACGACCCATCTCCCGGGCGATCTCCCGATCGGCGTCCCGGGCGGCCAGCGCCTGCCGCTTGTCGTACGCCTTGCGGCCCTTGGCCAGCGCCAGCTCGACCTTGGCCCAGCCGCCCGAGAAGTACATCGACAGCGGCACGAGGGTGAACCCGCCCTCGCGGATCTGTGCCAGGATGCGTTCGATCTCCACCCGGCGCAGCAGCAGCTTCCGGGTCCGGCGGGGCGCGTGGTTCGTCCACGTGCCGTAGCCGTACTCCGCGATGTGCAGGCCGTAGAGCATGATCTCGCCGTCGAGTTCCTGGGCGAAGGCGTCGACGAGCGAGACCCGCTTCTCCCGCAGTGACTTGACCTCGGTGCCGGCCAGCACGATCCCGGCCTCGTAGGTCTTGAGGATCGTGTAGTCGTGCCGCGCCCTGCGGTTCGACGCGACGACCGTCCGCTCGCTGTCACCGGAGGTGCCCACCCGGCGAAGGATAGTGCCTGGCCGCACCGGCCGCGCAGGCTTACCCGGCCCCGTCGACCGGTCGCCGACGAGAGACCTCCCTCGGCACGGCGGAGTTCACCGGCCGGGTGGACTCCTCCGGCGCGGTGCCGGCCGTCCTCGCGTGGCGGGCCCGCGCCCGGGCCCGCAGCCGGGCGGTCAACTCGGCCACCGCCGCGGCGAACCGGGGATCCGACTCACCCGGCCAGTGACCGACGATCGGTGGCGGCACGCTGTCGCCCGGTGGCGGCACCACGTCGACCGGGTCCCGCAGTCGACGGTCGACGTCGCCGGCCGGGCCGGGCACCGTGGGCCGCCGGTCCGGTCGGTGGGGCGAGAAGACCCAGCCGCCGATCGGGTCGGTGTCCCGCCACAGGTTCACCCAGCGCCAGTTCACCCGGCGACCCACCTCGCGGAGCACGTCCTCGTCGACGTAGGCGGGGAACAGCCGCGCGTAGAGCCGGCGCAGCGGTGAGCCGTACGTCAGCAGGGCCAGTCGGCCGCACACCTGCGGCGGCAACTGGAGGATCGTGGCGGCCAGCAGCACCGCGCCGTGACTGTGCCCGGCCAGCAGCACGCCGTGCCCCTGGCCGGTGAGGTACGTGATGCGCCGACTCAGCTCCGGCACGGCCCGTTCGGCGTAACAGGGCGGCGCGAACGGGTGCGCGGCGCGGGGCCAGAAGGTGCCCAGGTCCCAGAGCACGCCGACGTACCGCCGGAACCCCGCCGTGCGGTAGGCGAAGATGCCGCCGACCAGCAGGGCCAGCACCACCGCGGCGATCAGGAAGCTGCCCACCTGGATGCCGAACTCGGTGGCGGCGGCGGGAACCCCGGTGAGGCGCTGCACGACGGTGCCGGGCGACAGGTCGAGCATGCCGAGCAGGCTGGTAGGCATGCCCGCGCCGACGACGCAGGCGTAGACCACGGCGAGGACCTCCAGGCGCTCGGTGAACCGGGCCCGGGCGATCGTCCGTTCGATCTGGCGCAGGCGGTAACCCGCCGCCGGTGGCGCGTCGGGGAAGTCGCGCGCCACGGTGGCCCGGGCGGTGCGCCGCCGCGCGAGGCGACTGGACAGCGTGATCACGACCGCGCCCACCAGGACGGTCGCCGCCGCCACGAGGAAGACGAAGATGGCCCACTTGTAGCCCAGCGGTGGCCCGATCTCCCATTCGTCGTCGGCTGCGGCACGGCGGTTGAGCAGGTCGGCGATCCGATAGACGAGGTCGGCGGTGATCGCCACGGCGAGCCCGGTCGCGGTGGCGGCGATCACCGGAGCGCCCAGCCCCTGCAACGGCCCGGCACCGAGCCCGTCGCGGCCGGGTCCGCGACCGCTCTCGTCCATGTCGGCTCCGTCGCCCGTCTCGCCGTCAGCGATCCCCGCCGACGTCGGGACGGCGCCGCGAACCCGGTGGCGCAGGGCCAGCGACACCGTTCCGAGGACGAACAGCAGCACGGCCTGGGCCAGGATGACCGCCCCGACCATGAAGGCGTACCCGGGCAGGCCGTTGCCCAGGCGCCAGGGCGACGGATCGAGCGCCACCACGACCAGCGCCAGCGGGGTCAGTACGCACGCGGCGGTCCGCAGCCCGCCGGTCAGCCGATCCATCCGCCGGTGGGTGGTCGGGGCGTCGATCAACGGGTGGACGCAGACCAGGGCGACGCAGCCGACGAGGACCAGCCCCGTGACGACGGTGAGCGCCGTTCCCGTCGCCGACGAACCGGATCCGATCCGGGCCACGAGCAGGCTGAGGGCCAGGGTGGCGAGGCCGGTGGCCACGTGCAGCGACCGCAGCCGGCCGACGGTCGGCCCGCTGTCCCACTGACCGACCGCGCTGAGATGGTGCGGACCCGTGGTGGCCATCGGGGTGTGGAACGCCTCGAAGTCGTGCCCGGGTCGGGCGCTGAGCCGCCAGACCAGCCCGATGGCCGCCGCCGGGATCAGTGCGAAGACCGCCAGCGTCACGCCGGTCGGTCGGTCACCGAGCCAGGAGAGCCAGGGACGGTCCTGGAGGCAGTACGGGTTCGGCAGGCAACGCCAGGCGACCAGGTCCACCGCCATGCCGACGGCGCCGAGCACGTACAGCATGGTCAGGGTCAGCGCGAGCAGCCGGCACACCGCCTTGAGGCCGGCCCCGGAGGTGCCCCGGTGCGCCGGGCGCATCCAGATCGCGACGTTGCACAGCATGAACGGCAGCAGGAACATCAGCGACAACGTCCGGACCAGGGTGCCCGACGGAAGGTCACTCCAGCGGTACGCCTCCAGCGTGACCCCGGCCGGCCCCGTGGTGTCGGGGTAGCCGGGACGCGGGCGGTGGAACCCGCCGCTGCCGTCCCCGGCGACCTGGTGGCTGTGCGGGCGGTTCAGGATCTGTTCGGCGCCTGCGCCGGACACCCCGTGCACCCGCAGTTCCACGACGTCGTCGGTACTCCTCGGCCAGTCGGTCATCGGCCCCCCGGAAGATCACCCTGTCCCGGCAATCGACGGGCCGGCCGCCGGCTGGCGCGGCACGGCGCCGCCCCGTCTACCCGTCCAGGGGCCGACCACGCCTCGGCGGCCGGGTGTCCGGTCATGTCGGCCCGGCAGGTGCCGGTCCCCGAGGTGCCGCCTCGCCTCCACCGCCCGGTGCCGGTCGCCCTAAGCTGCTCGGCGATGAACTCCGTCGACTCCAGCGATTCCGCTCGCATCGCCGCCCAGATCGTCGCCGCCCGGGGCGCCCTGGCCGACGATCTCGCCGATCTGACCGATGCCCAGTGGGCCACCCGCTCGCTCTGCGGCTCCTGGACCGTCGAGGAGACGCTGGCACATGTGACCTCGGCCGCGCGGATGACTCCGTTCCGCTGGATCCGCAGCATGGCCGCAGCCGGGTTCCGCCCGGACGTGCACAACCGGCGACGCCTGCGCGAACACCTCGGCGCGACGCCCGCCGAGACGCTGGCGACGTTCCGGGCCGCCGTGTCCGCCACCACCGCGCCGTCCGGGCACTCCGCCGCGTGGCTGGGCGAGGTCGTCGTGCACGGCCAGGACATCCGCCGCCCGCTCGGACTGCACGGTGGGCCGTCGGTCGAGGCGGCCACCACGGTCGCCGAGTTCTTCGTGTCCAGGAACTTCGCCGTCAACAGCCGCACCGTGGCGAAGGACCTGCGGTGGGAGGCGACCGACGGACCGTTCCGCAGCGGTGCCGGTCCGGTCGTCCGAGGAACGACGGAAGCGCTGGTGATGGTGCTCGCGGGCCGACGCGCCTACCTCGCGGACATCACCGGCGACGGTGTCGAGACCGTGGGCGCCCGCATCTAGGGCATCGGCGCGTTAACGCGCCGACCCGGTGCCGACCCAGGGGGCTGGGCCTCGCCGCCGGTCGTCGCGGCTCCGGCGGCCATGTCGTCGTTCGTCGAGGAAATGGAACCCGCCCGGATCGTGGACAGCTCTTGTATTCCTACTTTCTCGGTAGGAATATAGGTCGGTGGTCACCGATCTGCGACTCACCTCCCGCCGGGTCGTCGACCTGATGCGGGTCGCCTCGGAGCTCTGTACCCGCTCGGGCCGCGCCTGACCGGCGCGAGCCCGACGAGCCCGTCACCCGGCCACCCCGCGCGCCCGTACGCCTCCGCGTCGCCGTGCCCTCTCACCCCCGGAGGAACCTCCATGAGTGCCCCCGCACCCCAGCCCACCCCCACCACGCCGGAGAGCCGGTTCGCCGTCAACGAGGACTGGGCCGCGACCCTCCTCGGTCTGGTCCTGCTCGGTCTGGTCCTGATCGGTGCCATCCCCGCCGGGCTGGTGCCCTGATGACCACCGACGCCAACCGACCCGCGACCGGCACCGACTCCGAGACCGCCACCGGCTCGACGGCCGCTGCGGACGCCTCCACAGTGGGCGCGACCGGTGCGCCCGTACGGACCGAATCGGCACCCGCCGGTCCGGCCGCACTGCCGCCTGCCGCGACACCGCCTGCCGACGGCTCCTTCTGGGCCTGGACCGCCGTCGGCCTGCTGGTCGTGCTCGTTCTCGCCGTCCTGACCCGCTACCTCGAACAGAACGTGCCCACCTGGGTCGAGGGCACGGCGGTCGAGGACGTCGCGGGCGCAATCGAATACCCGGTGTACGCCATCCTGCTGGGCCTGCTCGGCAACGCGGTGGTGACGCTGACCGGGTGGCGTGACCGGATCGCCGCCGCGTTCCGCACCGAGTTCTTCATCAAGACCGGTCTGGTCCTGCTCGGCGCGTCGATCAACCTGGCGGTCATCGCCAGCGCCGCCGGGCCGGCCATCGCCCAGGCGTTGCTGCTGATCAGCGGCGTGTTCCTGTTCACCTGGTGGCTCGCCGGGCGGCTCGGTCTGGACGACAAGCTGCGCGCCCTGCTCGCCTCCGCCGTCTCCATCTGCGGAGTCAGCGCCGCCATCGCCGCCGCCGGTGCGGTACGCGCCCGCCGGGAACAACTGGCGTACACGGCCAGCCTGGTGATCGTCTTCGCGTTGCCGTCGATCTTCCTGCTGCCCTGGCTGGCCGACGTGCTCGGGTTGGAGTCGGCGGTGGCCGGCGCCTGGATCGGCGGCAACATCGACACCACCGCCGCCGTCACCGCCGCCGGTGCGCTGGCCGGTGACGAGGCGTTGCAGATCGCCAGCATCGTCAAGGTCACCCAGAACGCGCTGATGGGCGTGGTCGCGGTGGCGCTGACCGCGTACTTCGCGCTGCACGTCGAGCGTCGGGCCGGCGCGGCCCGTCCGGGGCTCGGCGAGCTGTGGCGCCGGTTCCCGAAGTTCGTCCTCGGCTTCGTCGCCGCGTCGGTGATCGCCACCTGGTATCTCGACGTCGCCGGAGCGGACGGCAAGGCCACCATCGCGATCGTCAACGACCTCCGGACCTGGTTCTTCATCCTGGCCTTCGTCAGCATCGGTCTGGAGGTGCGGGTGGCGGCGCTGCGGCAGGCCGGGTGGCGGCCGGTGGTGGTATTCGGCGCCGCCACCGTGTTCAACCTGGTCCTCGCGCTGGGCCTCGCCTCGGTGCTGTTCGCCGGCTTCTCGACGAGCTGAGGCGCGATCGGCCGGGAACCGGACCTCCCCCCGGTTCCCGGCCGTCGGTCTAGGCAGGCCCGGTGGCCGACAGGTAGGCGTGGCCGCGAGCGGAGAGTTCGTACCCGGAGGGCAGGCTGAGGGTCAGGCCATGTGCTTTGAGGGTTCGGAGGCGTCGTTTCAGGGAGTCCTTGTCGATCGACAGCTCGGCGGCGAGCCGCGCGGCGGTGATGCCCGGCTGGCGGCCGATCCGGTCCAGCGCGGCGCGGGCCCAGGGAGTTCGGGCGTCGAGCCGGTCCAGCACGGCGTCGAGATCGGCGATGTCGGCTGGCGAGAGCACCGGGTTCTCGGCGAGCGCGGTGCGGGGATCGGGCCCGGCCCACGACAGGGTGATGCGCCAGAGTGGATCGGCGTCGTCACCGCGCAGGGTCGAGAGCAGGGCCTCCCGTGTGGCGTACCCGGCGTCCCGCGCGGCGGTCGTGTCGAGCTGTTCGGGCTCGGCGCGGTCGACGGCCTCGACGCGTACGATTCCGGCCACCGTGTGGAACGTCGAGCCGGGTCGCACCCGTGGCCGGATCCAGCGCCGGTAGGCGACGGTGACCTCCCCGGCGGCGACGCCGTGCGCGATCTCGTGGGTCAGGATCACCGGCGACCTTCGTCGAACTGGGGCAGAGGTCGCTTCCGGGGCCGAGCCTGACGCAGCGCCAGAGTCGAACCCCGGTTGCCCGGCACGAGTCTCCACCCGCTCATGTCCACACGGTACCGGGCATCTTCCTTCTTCCCGGTCCACGAATCGGCAGGCGCGTCGGTGCGGTACGCAGCCCGGCCGGCTGCACGAAGACGGCCCGCCGGGTGACAGCCTCTCCCCGCATGTCGAGCTGGTAGCCCTCCAGCTAGATCCACCCGTCGTACGTGGTCCAGGTCAACACCCGGATCACGCGGAACAGGATCGGCCGACGAAACTGCACGCTGGCCTGCGGCCCGATCAGGAGCAGATCACCGGCGCGCGGCGCGATGGTCACGGCAACCACCCGAGGAACCGCCGATGCAACAGCCCGGCCGGAGCCCACCCCATGTCCTGACTGGCCGCCACCAGGCACGCGCCTAGATAGAGCGCCAACGACATCGGAGCCTGGTCGTACTCGGCCCGCAATTCCTGACGACGCGTACGGCAGGGCCAGGGTGCACCACATCCCGCACAGGTCCAGATCGGCACCACCGGCCCGTGCGCTGTCATGACGCCTCTCCCGGCCAGTGGCCCCGATTGATCGGCACCCGGTACCGCACTCGACACGGCAGATCCCGGCCGCACCGACACGTCACCCGCCTCAGCACGTGGTTCCACCTCGGCCGATGCCGACGCGCGAACGTGAGAGCCGCAGCGAGCAGGAACTCGTTGTAGGTCATCTGCCGGACCATCTGCCCCTCCTCCGACGAGGGGCGTGGCGGCCGGGCCACGCCGGGTCATCCGACCACCACACCCAGTGACACCGTTTCACGCAACCAAGCAATCCGCAATATGCGGATCCGGCATGTGCGATCAATTCTTATGCGAAAGGAAGTCACATCGTTTGTGTGGCACGATGGCCCCATGGCCACCCGTCAAAGTCCCACCGTCCAGCGGCGGCGGCTGGCGCTCACCTTGCGGAAGCTTCGTGAGCGGGCCGGCCATACGTCCGCAGATGCGGCCCAACAGGTGGATCACGACGGAAGCTGGCTCAGCCGCGTCGAGAACGGCGACGTGCGTCCACACCCGAACGACGTGCGGGCACTACTGACGCTGTACGGAGTGGAGGGCGACCAGGCCGAAGCGGTGGTCGCGGTGGCACGTCAAGCGAAGCAGCGTGGGTGGTGGCAGCGGTACAGCGACGTCCTGCCCGACTGGTTCACGGCGTACGTGGGCATGGAGTCCGAGGCATCGGTCATCCGCACGTACGAGTGCCAGATGTTCCCGGGTCTGCTTCAGGGTGAGGAGTATGCCCGCGCGGTATTCCAGACCGGTCCGATACCTCTGCGCGACGACGAGATCGAGCGGCAGGTGTCACTCCGCATGGAACGCCAGAAGATCCTGGCCAAGGATGACCCGCCGATACTGCGAGTGGTGATCGACGAAGGAGCCGTCCGCCGCGTGGTGGGAGGACCCGAGGTGCTGCACCGGCAGATCAGGCTCCTGGTCGAGCACTCCACTCGGAGCAATGTCCAAGTTCAGCTACTGCCGTACTCCACCGGCCTCGGCTTCGACGGCAGCTTCGTCATCCTCGACTTCCCACCCCTGCCGGAGCCCTATCCGGACGCTGCCGAAGAGAAGATGGTGTACGTCGGCACTCTCACCGGTGCGCTGTATCTGGACAGGCCTGCGGAGATCTCTGCATACGCCACAGCTCATGAACAGCTTCAAGCTGTGGCTCTGGGACCGAAGCCCACTCGGGATAGGCTGCTCGCGTTGGCCGAGGAGTTGGTCAAGTAGGAGGACCCGCATGAACCCGACTCGCGCGACCTGGCGCAAGAGCACCCGGTCGGGGTCGACCGGGAACTGTGTCGAGGTGGCCGACAATCTCCCGGCCGTGGTCGCGGTGCGGGACAGCAAGGACCGGCAGGGGCCGGTGCTGTCGTTCGGCACCGATCAGTGGGCCGGGTTCGTCCGGGGTGTCAAGGGCGGCAGACTCACCGCCTGAGCGGCGAGACTCCCGTCCTCACGTGGGTACGCCGAGTCGGTCGAGCAGGCGGCGGCGTAGTGCGCCGAAGGCCGGGTCGTCGGGAGACCGGTTCGGGCCGAGGGGCACGTCCAGTTCCTCGGCGATGACGCCGGACTCCAGCAGGAGCAGCCGGTCGGCGAGCAGCAGTGCCTCTTCGACGTCGTGGGTGACCAGCAGCGCGGCGAAGCCGTGTTCGGCGCGTAGCCGGCGCAGCAGTGCCTGCATCCGGAGTCGGGTGAGCGCGTCGAGCGCGCCGAAGGGCTCGTCGAGCAGCAGCACGTCGGGTTCGCGTACCAGGGCTCGGGCGACCGCGACCCGCTGTGCCTGGCCGCCGGAGAGTTCGGCGGGCCAGGCGCGGTGGCGGTCGGCGAGGCCGACCTCGGTCAGCGCCCGGTCGACCCGCTGGGCCACGTCCGGGCCGGAGAGCCCGAGCGCGACGTTGTCGGCGACCCGTTTCCACGGCAGCAGCCGGTGCTCCTGGAAGACGACCGCGGCGGTGCCGCGCAGGGCGGTCTCGCCGGTGGCCTCCTCGTCGAGGCCGGCGAGTACGCGCAGTAGGGTGCTCTTGCCGGAGCCGCTGCCGCCGAGCAGGGCGACCACCTCGCCCGGCGCGATGCTCAGCGAGGCACCGGCCAGCACGGTGGTGGTGCCGAAGTCGCGGCGTACGCCGGTCGCGGTCAGCACCGCCGTCGCGCCGGTCAGGTTGCCCGAAGTCCGCGTCGCCATGACAGCGTCCTCCTTTCCAGGGTGCGGATGGCCACGTCGGAGAGCAGCCCGAGCAGGGCGTAGACGAGCAGGCCGAGGACCACCACGTCGGTCTGGCTGAACTCGCGGGCCTCCATCATCAGGAAGCCGATGCCGGTCTGGGCGTTGACCTGTTCGCCGACCACCAGGCTGAGCCAGGCGGCGCCGATGGCCAGACGGAGGCCGAGGAACAGGGCGGGCAGCGCGCCGGGCAGCACCACGTGCCGCAGCCGGGCGACGGTGCCCAGGCCACACGTACGGGCCGCCTCGACAAGTCTCTCGTCGATGTCCCGGATGCCGGCGTAGGTGTTGAAGTAGAGCGGGAAGAAGGCGCCGAGGGCGACCAGGCTGATCTTCAGCGACTCGCCGATGCCGACCCAGATGATCAGCAGCGGTACCAGCCCGAGGTGCGGCAGCATCCGGGCCATCTGGACCGGTGGGTCGATCAGGTCGTCACCGAGCCGCAGCAGCCCGGCGACGGCGCCGAGGATCAGGGCGAGTCCGCCGCCGATGAGCAGTCCGGCACCGGCTCGGCTGAGCGAGTCGAGCAGGTGGGTCAGCAGGGTGCCGTCGCTGGCCAGGCGCCACCCGGTGGCCAGCACGGTGCTCGGTGCGGGCAGCTTCTCCGGCGCGAGCCACCCGGCCCGGGCCGCCAGCTCCCAGGCGGCCACCAGCAGCACCGGGCTGGCCAGCCGCCACCAGGCGACCGTCAGGATCGTGGTGCGTCGCCGCCCTGCGGCGGGCCGGGGTGTATCGAGATCTGCGGGGCCCGATGTCGCCGGCGCCTCGGCGGGTGGCGCGGTCGCCCTGGTCACCGGTACACCTCGGTGAAGCGGTCGTCGATGCGGGAGCGGATGTCGACCGGGCCGGGGATGAGTTCCAGGGTGGCGAAGCCGTCGGCGATGGCCTGCAACTCGTCGCCGACCGCGGGGGTGACCGGGGCGAGGGCGCGGGCGCTGCGGTCCAGGGCCCGGCTGGTCACGTCCTCGGGGATCTTCAGCTCGGGGGCGAGCACCGCGGCGCGTTCGGCCGGGTTGGCGATGCCCCAGTCGGTGACCGTCCGGTACGTCCGCAGGAACGACTCGATCTGCGGGGACTTCTCCGCCAACGCGTCCGGGTGTGCCAGCACGTACTCCCGGTTGCTGGCCAGGCCGGTGGCGTCGGCCAGGATCCGGACGCCGGGGCGCTCGGCGAGGGCGAAGTACGGGTCCCAGATCACCCAGGCGTCGACCTGCCCGTTGTCGAAGGCCGGTCGCCCCTCGGCGGGCTTGAGGTACTTCACGTTGATGTCCTGCAACGTCAGGTCGTTCGCCTCCAGCAGCCGGACCAGCAGCCAGTGCACGTTGGAGCCCTTGTTCAGGGCGACCGTACGTCCCTTCAGGTCGGCGAAGGTCCGGATCCCGGAGTCCTCCTTGACCAGCACCGCCTCACCCTGCGGGATCGGCTCGGAGGTCCCGATGACGGAGAACGGGATCTTGCCGGCGGCGGCGAAGATCGGCGGTGCCTCCCCGGTCTGTCCGATGTCGATCGAGCCCGCCTTGAGCGCCTCGGTCAGCGCCGGGCCGCTCTCGAACAGCGACCATTCGGCGTCCGGGGCCTCGCCGCGCGCCTTGACCAGGCTCAGCCCGCCGAACCGCTGGTAGCCGATGCGCAGTCGGGGAGTGTCGTCGTCGCCGCTGGCCGACCCGCCGCACGCGGTGAGGCCGACCGCGGCGACCAGGGCGAGCGCCGTGAGCAGGGCGGTGCGGGCACGACGTGGGGGAGGGGTACGCATGAGGTCTCCTGGACACGGGAAGAGGGGATCGGCGGACATCGACGGAAGTCCGGGACGGCAGCAGCCTACTAAACCGATAGGTTTTATCGGTAGTCTGTCCGCATGGTCGTCCCATCTCTCAGGAGTGGACGGCCGGACCCACCCCTGCGCGCCCGAAGGATCGAGTCATGTCGTTGACGTTCCACTGGTTCCTGCCCACGTACGGCGACAGCCGGGACATCGTCGGCGGCGGGCACGGCATGTCGGCGGGAAGGGCCGGCGGCTCCCGCCCACCCACCATCGGCTACCTCGGCCAGATCGCCCGTACGGCGGAGCAGCTCGGCTTCGTCGGCGCGCTGACCCCGACCGGGGCCTGGTGCGAGGACGCCTGGCTGACCACCGCCATGCTCACCGAGGTCACCGAGCGGCTGAAGTTCCTGGTCGCCTTCCGGCCCGGCCTGCTCTCGCCGACCCTCGCCGCGCAGATGGGCGCCACCTTCCAGCGCCTCTCCGAGGGGCGGCTGCTGGTCAACGTGGTCACCGGTGGCGAGTCGCACGAGCAGCGGGCGTACGGCGACTTCCTGGACAAGGAGGCGCGGTACGCGCGTACCGACGAGTTCCTGCACGTGGTGCGGGCGCTCTGGCGCGGTGAGACGGTCGACCACGCGGGTACGCATGTCCGTGTCGAGCAGGCCCGTCTGGCCCGCCTGCCGGAGCCGGCCCCGCCGGTCTACTTCGGTGGCTCGTCGGCCGCTGCCGGCCCGGTCGCTGCCAGGCACAGCGACGTCTACCTCACCTGGGGTGAGCCGCCGGCACAGGTCGCCGCCAAGCTGGACTGGATCCGCAAGTTGGCCGCCGAGGCCGGGCGGACGGTCCGGTTCGGCATCCGGCTGCACGTCATCTCCCGGGACACCGGCGACGAGGCGTGGGCGCAGGCGCGACGGCTGCTCGACGGCATCGCCGACGCCGACATCACCGCCGCCCAGGAGGGGCTGCGCCGCAGCGAGTCCGAGGGTCAGCGCCGGATGCTCGACCTGCACGGCGGCTCCCGGGACGGCCTGGAGATCTCGCCCAACCTCTGGGCCGGCGTCGGGCTGGTCCGGGGTGGTGCGGGTACCGCCCTGGTGGGCAGTCACACCGAGGTCGCCGACCGGATCGCCGAGTACCACGCGCTCGGCCTGGACGAGTTCGTGCTCTCCGGGCACCCGCACGTCGAGGAGGCCTACTGGTTCGGCGAGGGGGTGCTGCCGATCCTGCGCGCACGGGGGCTGTGGCACCACCCGGCGGGCGCGCCGACGGTGTCGCAACCCGCCGGCATCCCGTTCGCCACGCCGCCGGTACCCACCGCCCGGCGCTGATCCACGCGGAGGTGGGTGGCGTCAGCGCCGGGCGGCGAAGAAGTCGGCCAGTACCCGGGTGTGGGTGGAGAACGCCAGCTCGGTCGGCTCGGTCAGCACCAGCCATTCGGTGGCCTCCGCCGTCGGCGTCGAAGGGGGAAGCTCCTCGGCCCGGCGGGCCGGCAACTCACCGAAGATCATCATGGTGCCGCCGGCCGGTGCGCTGTGCACCGCGACCAGTCGGGCGTCGGCCGCGTCCGCGCGCAGCCAGGTCTCCTCCCACAACTCCCGGACCAACGCCTCGCGCCAGTCCTCGCCGTACTCGACGAAGCCGCCGGGCAGCGCGAGCAGGCCGCGCGCCGGCTCGATGTCCCGCCGCACGACGACCAGGCCGACGCCGTCGGCGGTCCGCACCGGCAGCAGCGCCACGGCCACCGGCAGCGGGTTGCGCCAGACCGTCTGGCCGCAGGCCGCGCAGACCCGGGGCCACCCGGCGTCCGCCGGATAGGCGGCACCACAGTACGAGCAGTGCGAGTACGGCAGGCCGGTCATGTCGCTGCACGTTACCCGCCGGACGGCTGCGCACCTGCGCCGCCGCCGATCCCGTCCGCTCAGGGCGCGCCCGTGCGGGCGTTGCCGATCGCGTCCTTGTGACCCCAGCGACCCGGGATGTCGAGCAGCTCGATCCGGCCGAACCGCTGGGGGATCGCCGGATGCACCACCAGGTGCTCACCGTACGGTTCCAGGCCGAGCAGGGTACGCAGCAGCAGGAAGATCGCGCCGGTGGCGGAGGCCTGCGGGCTGTTCGCCGCCGGGTACGGCACCGGGAACCGGGTCAGCGCCCGGTCGTAGCCGGCGAACGACTCCGGTACCCGCCCGGCGAAGTGCTGCGCCGCGTCGATGATGCTCTCCGCGATGACGCCCGCCTCGGCCAGGAAGCCGTACCGGCGCAGCCCCATCGCGATCAACGAGTTGTCGAACGGCCACACGGTGCCGACGTGGTAGCCGAGCGGGTTGTAGCTGACCTGTTCGGTGGCGAGCGTGCGTACGCCCCAGCCGGAGAAGAGCCGGGGCCCGAGCAGGTGGTCGGCGACGGCGGCGGCCTTGTCGTCGTCGGCGATGCCGCTCCACAGCAGGTGCCCCATGTTCGACGCCAACGCGTCCACCCGGTCGCCGTCGGGGCCCAGCGCCAGCGCGAAGTACCCGCCGTCGTCGATCCAGAAGTCCCGGTTGAACCGCTGCTTGAGCTCCGCCGCCTGTTGCTCCAGGCGGTCGGCGTACGCCGGGTCGTCCCAGAACTCGCGGGCCAGCCGGGCACCACGCCGTTTCGCGTCGTACGCGTACCCCTGCAACTCGCACGTGGCGCGGGGCAGCCCGGGCAGCCGGCCGTCGCGATAGCAGATCGCCTCCGGGGAGTCCTTCCAGCAGTGGTTCTTCGCCCCGCTGCGGTCGTTGCGCGGCTGGTACCAGATGTACCCGTCGCCGCGTACGTCGCCGTACTCGTCGATCCAGCGCAACGCGGCCCGGGCGGTGTCCTCCAGTTCGCGGACCAGCGCACCGTCACCGGTCCAGCGTTCGTACTCGTCGAGCAGCACGACGAAGAGCGGCGTGACGTCGGCCCCACCGAAGTACGGCGACTGCGGGCGTTCCTCGAAGGCCGCCAGCTCGCCGTACCGGAACTCGTTGAGGATCTTTCCGGGCTCCTCGTCCCGGAAGTCGTCGAGCACCGTGCCCTGGTTGAGCGCGAACAGACGCAGTGCGGTGGTGGCCAGGCGGGGCACGAAGGGCAGCGTCTGGAAGCAGGTGAAGATGCTGTCCCGGCCGATGAGCGTCGCCGACCAGGGCAGTCCGGCAGCCGGCATGGACTCGTTCGGTGTGGCCAGCGGGGTGTACCGCAGACCCGCCAGGTCGACCAGCCCGCGCCGGTAGGTGGTGGCCATCGGCTCCCAGTCGCAGGTGAGCTGGGGTGCGTCGGCCAGCCACTCGCTCAGGTCGTGGTGTAGCCGCGCCCCCTTCTGGTGCCCGTGGTGGCCGAGCCGGGTCCGGATGTCCTCGCCGTTGGGGCTGGGGACCAGGCCGTCCACCTGGAGCCTCGTGCTCCACCTGCCCTGCCGCTCGACCCGGATCCGGAATGTCAGCCCGCGCTCGTCGATCTCGGCGGGTTCGGAGGAGGAGACGTCGGTGAGCCGGTGGAACCTCTCCCGCCGGTATCCCAGCCGCAGACGGTCGGCGGAGACCTCGCGGTAGCCGCGCAACGTCGAGGCACGCGGCCAGACCACGTTGTAGATCGGGGCGAAGTCGCTGTCCACCTCGACGCGCAGGACGTGGTCGACCGGCTCGCCGGTGTGGTTGAGTACGGTCAACTGCTCGACGAAGCCATAGCCCGAGATCCACCGGTCCCGGATCACCGACACCTTGGCGTCCACGTAGTGGGTGGGATGGCCGGGGACCAGGAAGAACCTGATCTCGTAGTAGCTGGGGTCGTGCACGGCCAGCGGGTGCAACTCCTCGCCGTCCAGGCTCAGCCGCCAGGTCGACAGGAACCGGGTGTCGAAGGCGAAGAAACCGCTCGGGTTGGTGGGGCTGAACGCCATGTCGCCGTTGTCCTCGCTGAGCGCGAAGACGTTGCCGTCGAGGATGCGGACCAGCTTCTTCACGTCAGGCCCGATCCCGGGCCGGGCCGCCGCCTCCGGCTACCTCCCGGGGGTGCCGGGCGCCCGGTGGCGGGGCGAAGATCCGCTCAAGCATGATCACGAGCCGGAACTCGCCGTCCGCGGTGAAGTCGTTGCGCAGCCAGGCAGGCAGCGGCTTGACCTCGCCGTGCGCCATCCGCAGGAACAGCGCCTCGTCGGTGCCGATCACCGTGTCCGCGGGGGCCGCCTCGCCCCGGGAGACCGTCACCCGCCCGTGGTCGATGCGGACCAGCCAGTGGTCGACGTGGTCGGGGTAGCGCAGGTCGAAACGGACCGTGCCGCAGACCTGGCGCAGCATGCGACCGCCGTCGCGCGCGAGACCGGCGAAGAAGTGGTGCACCGCCTCGGACATCCCACCACCTCCTGCGGACCGGCGGCAGCAGACGGCGACCGCCCCACGGCGCGGCGGACGTGCCGGTCAAGCTGCGGTATCTGTCACCTTAGCGGCTTTGGTACGCATACGGGCGGGTCTGATGCTGGGACCGCCGGCATTTGCCATTGGATTCCGGTGCCACCCCACCTATGGTGGTGCGATGCATCCCACCGCGCTGCTGGACCGCGCCGCCGTCGCCACGGCGGTGCCGCTGGCGGCTGCGCTGGGTCGGTGCGCCGCGACGCGACCGGCGTGGGTGTCCGCGCGGGCCGGTCACGGCCAGCCGCGTCCCGCCGGTCGAGGCCCCCCGGCATCCCGTCGCACAGACACGACGGCCAGGGGCGAAGCGGACAGCTTCGGCCCTTTTCTATTTTCCGAGGAAGGAAGCTCAGCATGAGCGAGCAGGGCGAGCGAATCATCAGGTGCAGTGCGGTGAGGTCTCATGGCGGCACGCAGCGGAGCGGAGTGACGGCATGAGCGAGCAGGGCGAGCGAATCATCAGGTGCAGTGCGGTGAGGTCTCATGGCGGCACGCAGCGGAGCGGAGTGACGGCATGAGCACGAATACGTACGACCCGCAGTGGCGCACCGAACTCCGAGCGACGTTGACCCACGAGTTCGAGGCGCAGACGGCCCGCCTGACCGAGCTGACGGCCGACACCGGCGACCCGGCGGAGGCGCTCACCAACGGCGCGCTGATCGCCGCCACCCGGCAGAGCCTGGAGCAGATCACCGGAGCGCTGCGCCGTCTCGCCAACGGCAGCTACGGCAGCTGCGAGAAGTGCGGCACCACGATCCCTCAGGAGCGCCTGGAGATCCTGCCGCACGCCCGCTTCTGCGTGCCCTGCCAGCAGAAGCACAAGGGCTGACGCGGGTACCGGCTGCCGCGCCTACCGGCGCGGCAGCCCCTCGCCGCCGCCGGGCGGACCGCCGGGGGGTGGCCCCGGCAGCACGGTCGGCTGGTCGGTCAGGCTGGCGGTGACGGTGGCGGTCATGCCGTCGGGCCGACGGGTGAGGGTCAGCGCTCCGGTGAGCTGGTGGGCCAGCCAGAGGCCCCGTCCACCGGCGGTGGTGGTCGCCGGCAGATGCACCGTCAGGTCGGCGTCGGGTTCGTCCCCGTGGTCGGAGACCTCGCAGACGAGCAGGTCGGCCCGGCGGATCAGGTCCAGACGACCCTGCCCGCCGCCGTGCAGCACGGCGTTGGTGACCAACTCGTGCACGGCCAGGACGAGATCCTCGGCCAGGTCGCCGGTGAGTCCGGCGGCGGCGATCCGCGCGGCGAGCAGGTGCCGCAACGGCGTCACCGTCTGTGCGGTGAACGACTCGGACAACAGGCAGGTCTCCTCGCCGACCCCCGACATCGGGCCGCCGGTGCCACCGGCGTCCGGTTGGGCGAGGTTGCTCATGCAGGCAGGTTACGTCGTCCCCAGGTATCTGCGACTCTTGCCAAGCAGCAAGTATCGCGGTCCGGGTGCTGCTCGGGGCCCGACTAGCATGATCGAATGCCGCAGCTCGCCGCGATCGTCATCCATTGCCGTGATCCTTACCTGATGGCCCCGTTCTGGAGCCAGGTCACCGGCCTTCCGGTGGCGGCCGAGGACCGGATCAAGCTCGCCGACCGTACCCTCGGGCCGACCGAGTCGGTGCTGCTGCGCGACGCGGCCGAAAGCGGACCGGAGATCTGGATCGCACCCGCTGGGGACCTGCCGCCGGTCGGCCGGATCCACCTGGACCTGGTCGCCGAGGACGACGAACTGGCGGCGGTGGTGGCCGCCGGGGCCACCGTGCGGCACACACTGCCGCGCTGGACCGTGCTGACGGATCCGGAGGGAAACGAGTTCTGCCTGTTCCGCCGGCACTGAACCCTGTCCCGCCGGCACTGATCGCCGTTCCCACGGCACCGAACCTCCGTCCGACGGCACCGCACCGGGCGGGAGCGTCGGCCCGATCAGCCCGCCGGGGCCGAACGGTCGGCCGGGCGGGGCAGCGCACCGGTGGTCTCCAGGATCAGCGTGGCGACCGCCTCGGGATCGTCGCTCATCGGCACGTGACCGCAGCCGGAGAGGGTCTGCACGCGGGCGCCCGGCAGCTCGGCGCGGGCCCGTTCGGCCTGATGGACGCCGAAGATGCGATCTCGGTCACCCCAGCCGATGGTGACCGGTGCCGCGCACGCCCCGAGCGCGCCGCAGTCGACCCGGTAGCCCCGCGCGGCACGGGCGACGGTGCCGAAACCGGCACACCGGCGCAGGGCGAGCGCGTCGGCCAGAGCCCGCTCGGCGTCCAGCGCCGCCGGACGGGCCACCAGCGGGCCGAGACTCCACGCGCGCAGGCCCGGCGAACGCAGTGCGGCCCGGATCAGCGGCGTGGGCAGGTGGCTGGTGACCCGCATCCAGCTCAGGGCGCGCAGCGCCCGACGGCGTTCGGCGTCGGTGAAGAACCCGGCGGGGGAGAGCGCGGTGACCGAGGCGGCCAGCCCGGACACGGCCAGCTCCAGGCCGATCGCGCCGCCGAGGCTGTACCCGGCGACGTGCGGCCGGTCCAGCCCCCAGTCGGCGAGGACCGGCCGGATGGTCGCGATGATGGCCGCCATGTCGGTGGGCATCCCGGTCGGCGGCACCGGGGACTCGCCGAAGCCGGGCAGGTCGATCGCGATCACGTCGTGATGCGCGGCGAGCCGGTCGAAGACCGGGTCCCACGCCTGGTGGCGGTGCCCGATGCCGTGCACGAGCAGCAACGGCTCCCCGGTCCCGGCCCGCCGGAAACGCAGCGTCACGAGCCGCCCCCCTCCACCGAGGTGCGCCCGAAGGATCGCCCCAGCAGGCGTACCTCGTCCTCCATCTGCGTGACCATGGTCGTACCCCCGAAGCGGGTGATCACCGCGTCGGCCAGCCGGCTCTGCGCGATCGGCCGCATCGCCTGGACCAGCCCGATCGAGCGCGGCACGTACACCTTGCGGCGGCGGCGCTCGATGCCGCGCAGCAGCTCCTCGGCGCACCGCTCGACGCTCACCACGGTGTTCAGCGGCCAGGGCAGCCGGCGTTGGGCCTCCCGGAACGAGGCGAGATCGTCGCGCAGGTCGCGGACCATGTCGGTGTCGATCCAGATGGGGTGGGCGGTGCCCACGGTGAGGCCGTGTCGATGGTTCTCCAGGCGCAGGACGTTGCCGAACTGCTCCGCGCCCGCCTTCGACGCGCAGTACGCGGCCATCCCGGGCATCGCGCCGAAGGCCGCCGCCGAGGAGACGATCAGCACGTGCCCCCGGGCGGCGAGCACCTGCGGCAGGGCCGCGCTGACGGTACGCACCACGCCGGTGAGGTTGACCTCGATGGTGCGCGCGAGCGCGTCGACCGGACCCAGCGCGACCGTCCCGAGGTTCGCGATGCCGGCGTTGGCCACCACCACGTCGATGCCGCCGAACCGCTCGACGGTGGAGGTGACGGCGTCGTCCAACGCGGACTGGTCGGTCACGTCCGCCTCGTACCAGTGGCCGTCCAGCTCGACGGCGAGCTGCCGCAGCAGCGCCGGCTCCAGACCGACCAGTGCGACGCGGGCGCCCCGGGCGGCGGCGCGCCGGGCCAGCTCCGCGCCGATGCCCCGGGCCGCTCCGGTGATCAGGATCGTCCGGTCGCGAAGGTCGTACCGCATCGGCGTGCTCCCTGTCCCGGTCGGCGCCGCCGGTGGTGGTGGCGCGGTGGGCGACCGGACGGAACCAGACCGTACCGCGACCTGTGGTCGGCAGCGCGGCGGAGGCCGCCGGCCGAGGGGCACGAGCGTGCAGCTCGGCGTCGTCCTGCTGCGGACATCGGGGTCGACATCGGGAAGGATCGGCCCGACGACCACGACGAGCAGGAGACCCCCGCATGGCTGACTTCGTCGGTGCCGTGGACCAGGGCACCACCAGCACCCGCTTCATGATCTTCGACCACGGCGGTAACGAGATCGGCCGTCACCAGCTCGAACACCAGCAGATCCTGCCGTGCGCCGGGTGGGTGGAGCACAATCCGCTGGAGATCTGGGAGCGGACCCGGACCGTCGTGCGTACCGCCCTGAACACGCACGGCATCGCCGCCTCCGACCTCGCGGCGCTCGGCGTCACCAACCAGCGGGAGACGACGGTGGTGTGGAACCCGCGCACCGGCCAGCCGTACTACAACGCCATCGTCTGGCAGGACACCCGCACCGACCGGATCGCCGCGGCGCTGGAGCGCGACGGGCGGGGCGACGTGATCCGCAGGCGGGCGGGCCTGCCCCCGGCGACCTATTTCTCCGCAGGCAAGATCCAGTGGATCCTGGAGAACGTCGACGGGGTACGGGCCGCCGCCGAACGCGGCGAGGCGGTCTTCGGTAACACCGACACCTGGCTGCTCTGGCACCTCACCGGCGGTCCCGACGGCGGCGTGCACGTCACCGACCCCACCAACGCCAGCCGGACCATGCTGATGGACCTGGAGACGCTGGACTGGGACGACGAGCTGCTGTCGTTCTTCGACATCCCCCGGGTCATGCTGCCCGCCATCCGCCCCTCGTCCGACCCGCACGCCTACGGCAGCACCCGCCCCGACGGTCCCTTCGGCGGCCCGGTGCGGATCACCGGCGACCTGGGGGACCAGCAGGCGGCCACCGTCGGGCAGGTCTGCTTCGCGCCAGGCGAGGCGAAGAACACCTACGGCACGGGCAACTTCATGCTGCTCAACACCGGTACGGAACTGGTCCGGTCAAAGGCCGGCCTGCTCACCACCGTGTGCTACCAGTTCGCCGGGGCGGACCCGGTCTACGCGTTGGAGGGCTCGATCGCGGTCACCGGGTCGGCCGTGCAGTGGCTGCGTGACCAACTCAAGATCATCAACAGTGCGGGGCAGAGCGAGGACCTGGCCCGCCAGGTCTCCGACAACGGCGGGGTGTACTTCGTACCCGCCTTCTCCGGCCTCTTCGCCCCGTACTGGCGGTCCGACGCGCGCGGCGCCATCGTCGGGCTGTCCCGCTACAACACCGACGCCCACATCGCGCGGGCCACGTTGGAGGCCATCTGCTACCAGAGCCGGGACGTGGCCGAGGCGATGGCCCAGGACTCGGGCGTGGCCCTGGAGTGCCTGAAGGTCGACGGCGGCGTCACCGTCAACGACCTGTGCATGCAGTTGCAGGCGGACGTCCTCGGGGTGCCGGTGAGCCGGCCGGTGGTCGCCGAGACCACCGCCCTCGGTGCCGCGTACGCCGCCGGGCTGGCGGTCGGCTTCTGGCGGGACACCGGCGAGCTGCGGGCGAACTGGAACGAGAGCCGGCGCTGGCAGCCGACCTGGTCGCCGCGACAGCGGGCGGAGGGCTACGCCGGCTGGCAGAAGGCGGTACGCCGCACGCTCGACTGGGTCGACGTGGACTGACCGGACGGCGGCGGACCAGACGGGTTTCCATCACGTTTCGTGGACACGCCATCACTGCGTGTTGGTGACGCGTTCCCGGGATGTCCGGTCGGTCTGCCTTAGCATCCCGATGTCCGGCAGGTGCCGGTGTGGTACAGGGAGGGGCAAACATGCGGATCACGCGGGCCATCGTGGCGATCGTGGTCGTGTTGTCGGCCGGCGTGCTCGCGGGCACGGCGAACGCGGCGGAGCCGTCACCGTTCACGGTGGTCAACGGGTCGATCAACCCGGCGACCGGCACGCCCGTGCCCCCGTCGGGCACCCACGCCACCCTGTGGCGCAACAGCAGTCACGCCACCACCGTGCTGCAGGGCTCCGGCCAACTGGTGATCGGCGCGATCGGCGACGAGTGCGACGGCTGGCCGGTCGTCCGGGTGAGCGTGGGCGGCCAGCCCGTCGGCGAGGTGACCGTCACCAGTGCCACCGACTACGGCAGCTACCTGGTCGGCGCGCCGCTGGCGTACGGGCGGCACTCCGTCCGCATCGAGCTGGTCAACGACCGCTACACCGCCGCCTGCGACCGCAACGTGCACGTGGCGTACGCCCGGACGGAGGAGGCCGGGCCGGTCGACACCACGTTCGGCTTCGCGGTGGTGCCGGACACCCAGGAGGAGGTGCTGACCTCGGGCGACACCCGGATGCGGCAGCGCATCGACTGGCTGGTGGCCCAACGCACCGCCCTGGACCTGCGCTTCGTCACCCACTCCGGGGACGTGGTCAACTACGACACCCCCGACCACGTGCAGTACGCCCGCGCCAGTGCCGCCCTGCGTCCACTGGAGGCGGTCGGCCTGCCGTACACGCTGGCGGTCGGCAACCACGACACCCAGGTCTTCGGTCCCGACGGCGTGCTGCGCAGCCCGGCCGGGCCGTTGCTGCGCGACACCACCACCTTCAACCGGTACTTCACCGCCGACCGCTTCGGGGTGGTCGGAGGCCGCTTCGAGTCGGGCAAGGTGGACAACGCGTTCGCCACCTACCGTGCCGGTGGGGTGCAGTGGCTGGTGCTGACCCTGGAACTGTGGCCCCGGAGGGCGGCGGTCGCCTGGGCGCAACAGGTCGTCGCGGCCCACCCCCGGCACAACGTGATCGTGGTGACCCATCACTTCCTGGAGAGCGACGCCACCATCGGCCAGAGCGCCGGCTTCGGGTCGACGAGCCCGCAGTACGTCTTCGACAACCTGATCCGTCGGTACGCCAACATCCGGTTCGTCTTCTCCGGACACACCGGCACCGCGGCGTCGCGGGTGGACACCGGGCTGCACGGCAACCGGATCCACTCGTTCCTGCAGACGTTCCACTCGCCACGGACCAACCCGGTCCGACTGGTGGAGATCGACACGGCCGCCAACTCACTGCGCACCTGGATCCATGCGCCGTACACCGACGAGGACTTCCCGGCCCACAACCGCACCTACACCAACCTCAACCTCATCCGCTGACCCCCGCCGGCGTGCCCGCCTGCTGTGGTTGATCAAGAAGTTTGGTCGCGACACGCCGACCCCGGTACGACCAAACTTCTTGATCAACGCGGGGGTGTGTGGGGTGCGGAGGGGGGGTCTCAGAACTGGCTCAGAATAGTCGCAGTATCACTATGAGATTCGAGATGGCGGTAGACGGTGGCTCGGGACACCCCGAACTCGGCGGCGATCTCGTCGGCCGAGTGGGTGCCCGCCAGGTGCATCCGGCGGGCCGCCGACACCTGGTCGGGGCTCATCGCACGCGGTCGCCCCGGCCGCCGTCGGCCGCCTCGCGGGCGCGGGCCGGCTGCCGGGGCGGTCGAACCGTCCGCGCCGGTGCCGGTGGTCGGCGGAGCGGCCAGCGGGGAGTCCTCCAGCAGTCGGCGGACGCCGTCGAGCATGTCCTCGCGCAGCGCACGCTCGGGTACGTCGGTGAGGAAGAGGACCGGATCGCCGCACATCGCGAGCGCCTGTACCGCCCGGACCCGCTCCCGCACAGCCGGGTTCGGCCCGGCCACGATCTCGTTGGCGCGCATCGCGATCCGCATCAGCCGCTGGTAGTCCGTGCCACGATCGACCAGCGCCAGGTCGTGGTAGAGCATGCCCAGCGAGTGCCGGTGGGCGAGCATGACGTCCACCCAGCCCTCCAGGAGCGACCACCGGGCCTGTCCCGCCGGTAGGGCCTCGGCCCGGTCGAGCAGCTCCTCCAGGTCCCGCACGAACGGCTCGGCGAGGTCGGTGAGCAGGTGTGCCTTGCTGGGGAAGTGATAGAGGATCGCCGCCTTGGTCAGTCGCAGGCGTTCGGCGATCTGGCGCAGCGAGGTGCGTTGGTAGCCCTGCTCGGTGAACATCTGCAACGCCGTACGCAGGATCCTGCTGCGCGTGTCGTCGACTTCCTCCCAGCTCATGGCGTTCAGCGTAGCGGTCCCTGACCGCTGGACGGGCGCTGCGGGAATCCACTTACCATCGGTCAGTACAGTGAGGGGTGGTCGGTACACCGAGCGACAGGAGGCACCCATGTCCGTGATCTCGATCGAGAACCTCGTCAAGACCTTCGGTGGTGTACGTGCCCTGGACGGACTCGACCTGACGGTGGAACCGGGGGAGGTGCACGGCTTCCTGGGACCCAACGGCGCGGGCAAGTCCACCACCATCCGGATCGTTCTCGGCCTGCTGCGCCGCGACTCCGGACAGGTACGCGTCCTCGACGGCGACCCGTGGCGGGACGCGGTCGCGCTGCACCGGCGGCTGGCGTACGTACCCGGTGACGTCAACCTCTGGCCCAACCTCACCGGCGGGGAGGCGATCGACCTCTTCGGCGCGTTGCGCGGCGGTCTCGACGAACGCCGCCGCGACGAGCTGCTGCGACGCTTCGAACTGGACCCGACGAAGAAGTGCCGCACCTACTCCAAGGGCAACCGGCAGAAGGTCGCCATCGTCGCCGCCTTCGCCTCCGGCGTGGAGCTGTACGTCCTGGACGAACCCACGTCCGGTCTGGACCCGCTGATGGAGGCGGTGTTCCAGGAGGAGGTCCGCACGCTCACCCGGGCCGGAGCGAGCGTGCTGCTCTCCAGCCACGTGCTCGCCGAGGTGGAGGCGCTCTGCGACCGGGTCAGCATCATCCGGGACGGGCGCACCGTGGAGTCCGGCAGCCTCGCCGAGCTGCGCCACCTGGCGCGTACCACGGTGACCGTCGAGACCGCACGGCCGCTGACCGGGCTGGCGGAGCTGCCCGGCGTCCACGAGGTCCGTCCGGTCGACGGCCGGGTCAAGCTGGAAGTGGAGCCGGCGCACCTGGACACCCTCCTCGGCCACCTGGTCCGGTTCGAGGTCCGTGCCCTGACCAGCACGCCGCCCACCCTGGAGGAGCTGTTCCTGCGGCACTACGGCGGCAGCACCGACGCGGGACGGCAGGCCGGCGACGTCGAGCGGGAGACCACCGCCGGAGGTACCCGATGAGCGCCTTCACCGGCACCGGGCGACTCGCCCGCCTCGCGCTGCGTCGGGACCGGATCCGCCTGGCGGTCTGGGTCCTCGGCACCCCGCTGATCGGCTACGGGCTGGCCGAGAGCGTCGCCGGTCTCTACCCCGACGAGCAGACCCGCCTCGGGTACGCCGAGACCGCCCTGTCCAGTGTGGTCGCCCGTGCCTTCAACGGTCCGATCGCGAGCGCCGACCTCGGCGCGGTGGTGGTCGCCGAGACGTACCTCACCCTCACCCTGCTCGCCGCGCTGCTGAGCACGTTCGCCGTGGTCCGGCACACCCGGCAGAACGAGGAGACCGGGCGCGCCGAACTGCTCGGCGCCACCGTCGTCGGCCGGTACGCCCTGCTCACCGCCGCCCTGGTGGTGGTCGTCGGCGCGAACCTGGCCTCCGCCGCGCTGCTCGCCCTGGCCTTCGTCGGGGCCGGGCTGCCGGTCGTGGGTGCGGTGGCCGCCGCCGCCGCGATCGGCGGGGTCGGCGTCGCCTTCACCGGCCTCGCGGCCGTCACCGCCCAGCTCTCGGTCAGTTCCCGGGGCGCCAACGCGCTCGCCGCGGCCACCGTGGGCGTCGCGTTCCTGCTGCGCGCCGCCGGTGACGTGCTGGGCGAGCGCGGCAGCGACGGTACGCGGCTGGACAGCGCCTGGCCGACCTGGCTCTCGCCGTTGGGCTGGGGCACCCAGGTACGCGCCTTCGGCGCCGAACGATGGTGGGTGCTCGCACTGCCGGTGGCCCTGCTGGTGGCCGGTGTCGCGCTGGCCTACCTGCTGACCGAGCGCCGGGACGTCGGCGCGGGTCTGCTGGCCGCGCGGCGTGGACCGGCCCGAGCGGGCTCGGGGCTGCTCGGACCGGTCGGCCTGACCTGGCGGTTGCAGCGCGGCGCACTGGCCGGCTGGGCGGTGGCGGTGGTGGTGCTCGGCCTCTCCATGGGGGTGGCCGGTCACGAGGTCGACGCGATGATCGCCGAGAACCCGGCGGCGGCCGACGTGATCGCCCAGCTCGGCGGCGGGGCGGAACTCGTCGACGCGTACCTGGCCGCGATCCTCGGCCTGTACGCGCTGACCATCGGCGCGTACGTCGTGCAGGCCCTGCTGCGTACCCGCAACGACGAGTCCGACGGCATCCTGGAGGCGCTGCTGGCCACGGCGGTGAGCCGGACCCGGTGGCTCGGCACGCAGGTGTGCGGCGCGGTGCTCGGCGCGGCGCTGCTGGTGCTGCTGGCCGGTCTCACCACCGGGCTCGGGTACGGCCTGGCGGCCGGTGACGCGGTCGGCTGGACGGTCGAGCTGGGCGGGGCGGCGCTGCTGCGGTTGCCCGCCCTGCTGGTGCTCGTCGGGGTGGTGACCGCCCTGTTCGGCGCGGTGCCCCGCTGGTCGGTGGCGTTGAGCTGGGCGGTGCTGATCGCCTTCCTGCTGCTCGGACAGTTGGGCGCGGTGCTGGAGCTGCCGCAGGCGGCGCTGAACCTGTCGCCCTTCACGCACGTGCCGTCGGTGCCCGCCGCCGACCTCAGGGTGCTGCCCCTGGTGGTGCTCACCGCCGTGGCGGCCGTGCTGCTGGCCGTCGGAGTGGGCGCGTTCCGGCGGCGCGACACCCCGGTCTGAGGTGTAAGGAGGGGACCCCTGCTAACGCCTCGTGCATAGCAGGGGTCCCCTCCTTACATCCGACCCCGCGCGCTACAGCACCTGGGACAGGAAGCGGCGCAGGCGCGGGTGCTCGGCCGACTCGAAGATCGTGGCCGGCTCGCCGGCCTCCAGCACCACTCCGGCGTCCATGAACGCGACGGTGTCGGCGACCTCGCGCGCGAAACCCATCTCGTGGGTCACCACCACCATGGTCATGCCCTGCGACGAGAGGTCCGCCATCAGCGACAGCACGCCCTTGACCAGCTCCGGGTCGAGCGCCGAGGTGGCCTCGTCGAAGAGCATCACCTGCGGCTGCATGGCCAGCGCCCGGGCGATGGCCACCCGCTGCTGCTGCCCGCCGGAGAGGTGCGCCGGCCGGGCGTCGGCCTTCGCCGCCAGCCCCACCCGGTCCAGGTGGGTACGCGCCACCGCCACCGCCTCGTCCTCGCCGAGCTTGCGGATGCGCCGCAACGCGACGGTGATGTTGCGCAGCACGCTCATGTGCGGGAAGAGGTTGAACTGCTGGAACACCATGCCGACCCGCTGCCGCAGGGCGTCCGGGTCGTCGCGCAGCACGCTGCGCCCGTCCAGCAGCACGTCGCCCTTGTCCGGTTCGAGGAGCCGGTTGACGGTCCGCAGGAGCGTCGACTTACCGGACCCGGACGGGCCGATCACGCAGGCGGTCGCGCCGCGTGCGACGTCCAGGTCCACCCCGCGCAGCACCTGGTGACGGCCGAAGGCCAGGTGTACGTCGCGCAGGCTCAGACTGACCGAGGTGCTCATCGTTGGTTGCCTCCGGCGGCGCCGGGCAGCGCCAGGTCGAGGTCGTCGGGGTCGTCACCGGCCGGTCCGGTCGCCGGGCGGCCGTGCCGCAGCCGCCGGTCGATCCAGTTGACGACGTGCGTCAGCGGCACGGTCAGGGTCAGATAGACGAGCCCGGCGAGCAGCAGCGCCGACTGGTTGCCGGTGTTGGCCGCGTAGTCCTGCCCGATCCGGAACAGCTCCCGCTGGCTGGCCAGCAGACCGAGGAAGTAGACCAGGCTGGAGTCCTTGATCAGGGCGATGAGCTGGTTGACCCAGGCCGGCAGGACCCGCCGGACACCCTGCGGGATCACCACCACCCGCATCGCCTCCCACCAGGAGAAACCGAGCGCGCGGGCGGCCTCCACCTGGGTGGCCTCCACCGACTGGATGCCGGAGCGGAAGATCTCCCCGATGTACGCCGACGCGATCAGCGACAGCGCCAGGATGCCCAGCGGGTACGGGTTGGGTCCCCACACCTGCATGCCCAACGGCGCCAGACCGACCCCGATCAGCAGGATCGTCGCCGCCGCCGGCAGACCGCGGAACACGTCGGTGTAGACCCGGGCCGGCCACCGCAACCAGCGGGTACGCGAGATGCCCGCGACGGCCAGCACGATGCCCATGGCGGAGCCGAGCAGGGCGGCGGTGACCGCCAGGATCAGCGTGTTCGGCAACCCGACGGTGATCATGTCGGGCAGCGCCTCGCGCATCGACTCCCAGTCGAAGAACGTCTCCCACAGGGTGCGCAACGGATCCACGGTCGACCTCCGCCCTACTCGCTCGTCGTCCTACCTCAGGAGGCGGCCGGCGCCGACACCTCGCCGCTGCCCGGGGTGAAGTCGGCCGGGATCGGCCGGCCCGGGTAGTACTGCTCCTGGAGGCGGGTCCAGGTGCCGTCGGCGATGACCTCGTCCAGGGCCCGGTTCAGCGCCTCGCGCAGCGTGTCGTTGCCCTTGGCGACCGCGTACGCGGTGGGTGCCGGGCTGAGTTCCTTCGCCGCGACCGTGATCCTGCCGCCGCTGTCGGCGGCGGTCTTCTCGCCGATCTCGGCCGGGGCGATCCAGGCGTCGGCGGTGCCCGCCTTGAGCTGGTTGATCGCGCCGTTGTAGTCCGGCACCCGCACCGGGTCGAGGCCACGCCCGGTGGCGTAGTCGTCCTGGACGGTGCCCTGCACGACGACCACCCGCTTGCCCGACAGCTCGTCGAAGCTCGCCAGCGTCGAACCGGCGGGCACGTCGAGGCCGAAGTATCCGAAGTCGTAGCCGTTGCCGAAGTCGACCGTCTTCTTCCGCGCCTCGGTGATCGTGATCGAGGAACTGCCGACGTCGAACTTGCGGTTGTTGACCTGGGCGAGCAGACCGGAGAAGTCGGTGCCGACGAACTCGACCCGCAGCCCGAGCTTGTCGGCGGCGGCGACCAGCAGGTCGTTGTCGAACCCGGTGAACTCGCCGTCCTTGAGGTACACGTTCGGCGGTGCGTCGGTCAGCGTGCCGGCCCGCAGCACCCCCGGCTGGAGCAGGTTGTACGGGTTCTCGGCGGGGTCACCGTCCGCGCCGCAGGCGGTGAGGGTGACGGCGGCGAGCACGGCGGTGACGCCGACGGCGGCGGCCCGGGTGAGGGCAGGAAGGAATCGCACAGGTGTCTCCTGATGAGCGGCGGCGGGCACGCACGTGCCACACCGACGGTCCGCCGTGGGACGGACCGCGAAGGATGGGAACGAACGGGGTGGTCGTCCGACCGGGTGGGGTCGACGGCCGGGTGGCGACGCGGTCAGCTACACGCGGCGCTGCACACCCGCATCATGTCGACGTGTCGACGCCGGGTCAGGTGCCGGCAGGCAACCGGTCGATCGGGGTACGCCATGGCTCTCCTCGAGGTCGTGATGACCTGGGACACCAGGCCACGCTTGCACCGGAGATCGCTCCGATGCCTGGTCCTCACCCGGGGCACCCCTGCGCGGACGAGGGTTGCCGGCCAGCGAGCCGGGGCTTGACGCTGACGCTCTTGACCTGCCGCCGAGGCTAGCAGCCCGTGACGGGGCAGCGTCCACCCGTTATGACCACGCTCACGCGGGGTGTTGCCCGCTGCCCGCGTGATCCCTTACGGTCTGCTCAGCGGTGGGCGGTGCGGTCCGCATCCGACCCGACACCGCCGGTGGTCCGTCACGCGGACCGGGGAGGTGGAAACCCCGGGCCCCGCGCACGTGGCGGTCGGGACCGGCGGGCGAACCCCGACCGGCGGTCGGCGCGTCGAGGCGCCGGGCCGACGGTGTCCGGGGCGCGGAACCCACCGGGAGCACCCCGTGTATCTCACCCCTCACGAGCAGGACCGCCTGCTCGTCCACGTGGCGGCGGACGTCGCCCGACGCCGCCGCGAGCGCGGCCTGCGTCTCAACTACCCGGAAGCCGTCGCGGTGCTCACCGCCTTCCTCCTCGAAGGTGCCCGCGACGGGGCGTCCGTGGTCGACCTGATGGCCTCCGGCCGCACCGTCCTGAGCCGGGACGACGTGCAGGACGGCATCCCCGAGCTGCTGAGGGAGGTGCAGGTGGAGGCGACGTTCCCGGACGGCACCAAGCTGGTGACGGTGCACCACCCGATCCCGTGATCCCCGGGGAGATCCTGCCGGCGGCGCGGCCGGTGGAGATCAACGCCGGACGTCCGGTGACCACGCTGCTCGTGGTGAACACCGGTGACCGGCCGGTGCAGGTCGGGTCGCACTACCACTTCGCCGAGGCCAACCCGGCCCTGGACTTCGACCGGTCCGCCGCCTGGGGGCAGCGTCTCGCCGTACCGGCCGGCACGTCCGTGCGGTTCGAACCGGGCGTGAGCCGCACCGTGGACCTGGTGCCGCTGCGCGGCACGCGGATCGTCCCCGGCCTGCGCGGCGAGTGCGCCGGCCCGCTGGACCCGGCCCCGACGACGGCGGTGCCCGACGACGGCGCGCAGCGGAGCGGAGCGACGGCATGAGCATGGTGGAGCGGGAGCGCTACGTGGCGCTCTACGGGCCGAGTACGGGCGACCGGATCCGGCTGGCCGACACGAACCTGCTGATCGAGGTGGAGCACGACCACTGTGCCGGCGGCGACGAGGCGGTCTTCGGCGGCGGCAAGGTGATCCGCGAGTCGATGGGGCAGTCCCGGGCCACCCGGGCCGAGGGGGCCCTGGACACCGTCATCACCGGCGCGGTGGTCCTCGACCACTGGGGCGTGGTCAAGGCGGACGTGGGGATCCGCGACGGGCGGATCGTCGCGCTGGGCCGGGCGGGCAACCCGGACACCATGGACGGTGTGCACCCGGAGCTGGTGATCGGACCGGCGACCGAGGTGATCGCCGGCAACGGCCGGATCCTCACCGCCGGGGCGGTCGACACCCACGTGCACTTCATCTGCCCGCAGATCGTCACCGAGGCGCTGGCCGGTGGGGTCACCACCCTGGTCGGCGGCGGCACCGGACCGGCCGAGGGGACCCGGGCCACCACCGTCACGCCGAACGCCTGGCACCTGGCCCGGATGCACGAGGCGCTGGACGCGTTCCCGGTCAACGTGCTGCTGCTCGGCAAGGGCAACACGGTCTCCGCCGAGGCGCTCTGGGAACAACTGCGGGCCGGTGCCGGCGGCTTCAAGCTGCACGAGGACTGGGGCACCACCCCGGCCGCGATCGACGCGTGCCTGCGGGTGGCGGACGCCTCGGGCGTGCAGGTCTCCATCCACACCGACACCCTCAACGAGGCCGGGTTCGTCGCGGACACCCTGCGGGCGATCGGCGGCCGGGCGATCCACTCGTACCACACCGAGGGGGCCGGGGGCGGGCACGCGCCGGACATCATCACCGTCGCCGGGGAACCGAACGTGCTGCCCTCGTCGACCAACCCGACCCGTCCGTACACCCGCAACACCCTGGCCGAACACCTCGACATGCTGATGGTCTGCCACCACCTCAACCCGGCGGTGCCGGAGGACCTGGCGTTCGCCGAGAGCCGGATCCGACCGTCCACGATGGCCGCCGAGGACCTGCTGCACGACCTGGGCGCGATCTCGATCATCGGCTCGGACTCGCAGGCGATGGGCCGGGTCGGCGAGGTCGTGCTGCGGACCTGGCAGAGCGCGCACGTGATGAAGGCGCGGGTGGGGGCGTTGCCCGGTGACGGTGCCGCCGACAACCACCGGGCCCGGCGGTACGTGGCGAAGTACACCATCTGCGCGGCCATGGCCAACGGACTCGACCACGAGATCGGCTCGGTCGAGCCGGGCAAGCTCGCCGACCTGGTGCTCTGGGAACCGGCGTTCTTCGGCGTCCGACCGCACCTGGTGATCAAGGGCGGGTTCATCGCGTACGCCCAGATGGGGGACGCGAACGCCTCGATCCCGACGCCGCAGCCGATGCTGCCCCGCCCCATGTTCGGCGCGTACGGCGTCGCGGCCGCCGCCACCAGCCTGGCGTTCGTGGCACCCGCCGCGCTCGACGCCGGGCTGCGCCTGGACGTGCGTCGCCGGGTGGTGCCGGTCGCCGACGTACGGCAGCGCGGCAAGACCGACCTGCCGGAAAACGGTGCGCTGCCGCGCATCGAGGTGGACCCGGACACCTTCACCGTCCGCATCGACGGCGAGGTGGTCGAACCCGACCCGGTGACCGAGTTGCCGATGGCCCAGCGCTACTTCCTGTTCTGATGAGCGCGCCGACCATGCTCCTGCTGCTCGCCGACGGGCGGTTCCCAGCGGGGGCGCACGCCCACTCGTCGGGGCTGGAGGCGGCTGTCGCGGCCGGGCGGGTGACCGACCTGGCCACGTTGGGGGAGTACCTGCGCGGGCGGCTGGCCACCGCCGGGCTGGTCGCGGCGGCGTTCGCGGCGGCGTCCCGTCGGGCCGCCCGGTCGGCCGGACGCCGGGACCTGCTGGCGCGGCTCGACGCCGAACTGGACGCCCGGACCGCGTCGCCGGCCCAACGGGCGGTGTCCCGTCGCCAGGGCCGGGCGCTGCTGCGGGCCGGGCGGGAGATCTGGCCCGGTGACACCTTCGACGACCTGCCCGCCAGGCCGCCCGGCCCGCACCAGCCGCTGGTGCTGGGGTTGGTCGGCGCCGCGGCCGGTCTGGACCCGGCGCAGGTCGCCACGGTCGCCGCCCACGCGACGGTGACCGGTTCGGCAAGCGCCGCCGTACGTCTGCTCGGCCTCGATCCCTACCGGGTGCAGGCCCTGCTGGTGCGGCTCGCGGTCGCCTGCGACGCCACCGCGGCGCGGGCGGCGCGGGCCGCCGAGGAACCACCGGAGCGACTGCCGGCCGCCGCCGCTCCGCTCGCCGACATCCATGCCGAAGTCCACGCCACCTGGGAGGTGCGTCTCTTTGCGTCCTGAGACCGAGCACGACGAGTCCGTTCCCCACACCCACCCGGAACCCGGAGTAGACCCGCACGCCCCGCTGCCCGCCGCGTCGCGGGCGCTCCGGGTCGGCATCGGCGGTCCGGTCGGCTCCGGCAAGACGGCGCTGGTCGCCGCGCTGTGCCGGGCCTTCGCCGACGAGTTGCGGCTGGCGGTGGTGACCAACGACATCTACACCACCGAGGACGCCGACTTCCTCAAGCGGGCCGGGGTACTCGACCCGGACCGGATCCGGGCCGTGGAGACCGGCTGCTGCCCGCACACCGCCATCCGTGACGACATCGGTGCCAACCTCGACGCGGTCGACGAGTTGGCCGAGGCGCTGGGCCCGCTGGACCTCGTGCTGGTGGAGAGCGGCGGGGACAACCTGACCGCCACCTTCAGCCGAGGTCTGGTGGACCGGCAGATCTTCGTGGTCGACGTGGCCGGCGGGGACAAGGTGCCGCGCAAGGGTGGCCCCGGCGTGACCGCCGCCGACCTCCTGGTGATCAACAAGACGGACCTGGCCCCGATGGTCGGCGCCGACCTGTCGGTGATGGACCGTGACGCGCGGGCCCGCCGGGGCAGCCTGCCGACGGTGTTCCAGTCCATCACCGAGGATCCGCTGGCCACCCGGGTCGCCGGGTGGATCCGGCACGAGTTGGCCCACCACCGGGCCGCGACCGCGCACGCCGACCACCCGGTACCCGCCGGGCAGGCCTGATGCGGGCCACCGCCCGGCTCGTGGCCAGGGCCGACCGGCACGGGCGCACCGTGCCGGCGGAGCTGCGCGGGGAGAGCCCGCTGCTGCTGCGCCAGGTGCCGGCGTCGGACGGTGGCGTCACGGTGTACGTCGTCGGCGGTGCGGCCGGTCCGCTCGCCGGCGACGACCTGCGGCTGGACGTCGAGTTGGGCCCCGGTGCGGTGGTCCGCGTCCGCACCGTGGCCGCCTCGATCGCCCTGCCCGGCCGCCCCGGCGCGGTCTCCCGGATGCTGGTCCGGGTGACCGTCGCCGCCGACGCCACGCTGCACTGGCTGCCGGAGCAACTGGTCGCGGCGGCGGGTTGTGCGCACGTGGCCGACGCCCAGGTGGACGTCGCCGAGGGCGGCACCCTGCGCTGGCGGGACGAACTGATCTGCGGTCGGTACCAGGAGGCACCCGGCAACGCCGAGGTCGTCACCCGGGTCGACGTCGGGGGCCGGCCCCTGCTGCGGCAGTCGCTGGCGGTCGGGCCGGACACACCCGGCTGGGCCGGACCGGCGGTGCTCGGCGGCGCACCCGCCACCGGCTCGCTGCTCGTGGTCGACCCGTCCGAGCCGTCCGTACCCCCGGCGGTCATGGGCACGGTCGCCCGGTTGCCACTGGCCGGCGGCCCGGCCACCCTCTGGACCGCCACCGCCCCGGACGCGCACACCCTGCGGAGGTACCTCACCCCGACGGCGACGGCGTTCCCGGTCGACGGCGACGAGGCCGTCCGAGTCGGGTGAGCCCCGCCGGCTCGCGGCGACCGATCCGCTCCACTCTGGAGGAGGGGGCGGCGATAGATGGGCGGGTATGGCAGGGTGTGTCCGGTGCCGGTATCCCGCCGGTCGCACGCCGGACCAGAGGAGTGGCAATGGCCGAGCAGATGAGCCGTCGGGCCGCGATCGGGATCGGGGCCGCTGCGGCGGCCCTGGTGGCGACACCGGGCGGCGCTGCCGCCGCGCCCGGTACGTCGGGCGGTGCGGCACCGTCCGGTCACGATGCCGCGCAGGCGCTGATCCGGCGTACCTATCGGCAGCAGAAGGCGCGGGCGGGCGGTGAGTGGCGTTCGCACGTGGCGATGGTGGACGACTCCGGTGCGCTGCGGACCGTGGTGGCCGACGACGTCGATCGGGTGACGCACGGGTACAGCGTGCAGAAGCTGGCCGTCGCGGTGGCGGTGATGGACAAGATCGACCGGGGTGAGCTGGCGCTCGGCCAGCGGCTCGATCTGACCGGCGACATCATCCTCGGTGGCAGCGGCATCTACTTCCTGCACACCGTCTGGGGTGACGAGATCACCGTGGCGAACTTCCTCACCGCCATGCTGCTCGTCTCCGACAACACGTCGGTGCGGATGTGCGGGCGGGTGGTGCCGGCACTGGAGATCAACGAGATCCTCGCCGCCAAGGGCTTCACGCACACCCGGGTCGAGCCGGTGGCCAACCCGAACCGCTTCTTCCTCGGCGTCACCACCCCGCGCGAGACCCACGACCTGCTGTGGCGGCTGGCCACCAAGACCCTGCTGTCGACCCGGTCGTGCGACTTCCTGCTGGGCATCCTGCGCTGGGTGAACGGCTACCACGACGGGATCCGTCGCGACATGTCCTCGGCGGAACGCAGCCGGGTGGCCACCAAGTACGGTGCGGACTACGACGAGAGCGGCGCGGCCCGGCACGAGGCCGGCATCATGTTCGACGCGACCGGCGCGCCGACGCTGACCTACGCCTTCTTCGCCGACTCCCTCGGCGACCTGGACAACTACGGCGGCACCCACCCGGCGGTACGCGCCCACGCGACCCTGGGTCGGGTGATGTTCGACGCCGTCGGGCCGGTCACCAACCGCGCGGCACGAGCCCGGCACTCCGTCAACCGGTTCCGCCCGGTCAACGGCGGCTGACCCGACGTCACCCGGCACCGTGGCCGGCCGGCCACGGTGACCCGCCCGCCCGCCCGCCGGCCGGTGGCGGCGTCAGACCCGGGTGGGGGCCGGGCGGCGGTCCGGCTCCAGCCGTCCGATCAGGTCGTCCAGGTGCCCGGCCAGGTCCGCGTCACCGGAGGCGGTCAGCCCGGACAGGTCGGTGTGGACCCGCGCGGCGATCCGCTCGTGCTCGCGTCGCCCCCGGTCGGTCAGGTACGCCCGGATGCGTCGCCGGTCGAACGGGTCGACCCGCCGGAACACCAGGTTGCGGTCCACGAGCTGGTCGACCAGCTTGGTCAGGGTGCCCGGGGGCAGGGACGCCTCGGCGGCGACCTCGCTCATCGGGTGCCCCCGACCGTCGGCGAGCAGGCAGAGCACCCGCCACGCCTCGATGGTGAGCGACTCGACGGCGAGCACCCCACCGACCCGGCGGGCGAGCAGACGCTCGGCGCGGGTGAGCAGGGGAAGCAGGTCGGCTGCGGAGCCGGGAAGGTCTGACATGGCACTCCCGCCTGGCGGTTGCCGAGTCATCGTACCGAGACGTCCCGTCTGCTGGGGAGGTCTGGTCATCATCCCCGGCTGCGGCCACGATGTGTTCATGTCCGCGCCGGCACCGGGGTACGGGCGCCCGCAGGCGGGGGAGAGGCTCGCCGCCGGGGCGCCCTGGCTCACCGTCGACCGGGGCGTGGTCAGCATCGCGCTGGTGTACCCGATGCGCGGACCGGCCGGCATGTTCGGCCCGAGCTGCGAGCAGTGTGCCCAGCTCGCGATGGAGGAGGTCAACCAGCGCGGCGGGGTGCTCGGCCGCGAGCTGCGGCTGGTGCCGGTCGACGGCGGTGCGCCACCGGCCGAGGTCGCCGCCGAGGTGGAGGCGTTGGTGTCGACGGGCGCCGTGCAGGGCGTCACCGGCTGGCACATCTCGTCGGTCCGGCAGGCGGTGGCGCCGCGCATCGCGCACCGGGTGCCGTACGTCTACACCGCCCTGTACGAGGGTGGCGAGCGTACCGAGGGGGTCTTCCTGACCAGCGAGACGCCGGACGCGCAGCTGTGGCCGGCGATGCGGGTGCTCGCCGCCGACCTCGGGGTCCGTCGCTGGTTCGTGGTGGGCAACGACTACGTCTGGCCGCGCCGGACCACCCGTGCCGCCTACCGGTACGCGCTGGACAGCGGCGGTCGGGTGGTCGGGCACCACTTCCTGCCGTTGGAGACGCACGACTTCGTCGAGGTGCTACGACGTATCGAGCGCAGCGACGCGGACGCGGTCCTGATGCTGCTGGTCGGTGCCGACGCGGTCCGGTTCAACCGGGCCTTCGCACGGTCCCGGTTGGACCAGCGCTGCCTGCGGTTGAGCACGCTGATGGACGAGAACATGCTGTTGGCCAGCGGGGCGACGAACACGCGGGGACTGTTCAGCACGGCAGGCTTCTTCGCCGGGCTGGTGACGCCGGAGAATCTGGACTTCCACGGTCAGTTCGCCCGCCGGTTCGGGTTGGAGGCGCCGCCGCTGGGCAGCCTCGGTGAGTCCTGCTACGAGGGTGTGATGCTGCTGTCCGCCCTGATCGCCAAGGCCGGCACGCTGGACGTCCGCGCGGTGGAGGCGTCCGCCGACGTGGTGTCGTACGACGGGCCGCGCGGCGAGCTGCGGTTGCGTCGTCGGCACGTACGCCAGCGGATCTATCTGGCCGAGGCCGACGGCCTGGACTTCACCGTCCTCGCCGAACTCTGAGCCGGCCGACCGTGGCGTGACCCGACCGTGCCTTGACAGGGTCGCGCGCCGGCCACATAAGATACTTCCTGTGTGAAGTATCCGGCCCTCGGTCGGGATGCGACCAACCACCCGCCGATGATCGGTAATTGCCGTCGTCGCGGTTCATATTGTTGTGCCGGTGCCATTCCGTCGATCCTCGCGGCGGGGCTCCGGCATTTTCTGTATCCGCTCCCGTGAACGGCGCCAGTCAGCGGAAACAGTCTATTGAGGATCGGGAAACATCCGCGCAATGAAGCGGATCGAAGCTTTCCCTGCCCGATATCCGAATCGCTGCCGGGGTCGGCGTCCACCCGTCGTTCCAGGCAGCGCGACGCACCTCAACGGACCGCACCGCACCGCGCAGATCCGCACTTCTCGACCCGGGACCGACGTACGTTCCCGGGCACTGACTGACGCCCAGGCGCGAAGCAGGGAGCATTGATGACACTGATCCGGGGCCGCCGCATCCTGGCGGGTGCCATGACCCTGGTCGCCGCAGCCGCACTGGCCGCGTGCGGCAGCAAGACCACCGATGGGAACACCTCCGCCGGCGTCAGCGCCGACGTCTCCGGCGACACCGTCAAGGTGGGCCTGCTCAACTCCCTCTCCGGCACCATGGCCATCAGCGAGGTGACCGTCCGCGACGCGATCACGCTGGCGATCGAGGAGATCAACAGCGCCGGTGGCGTGCTCGGCAAGAAGATCCAGCCGGTCGGCGAGGACGGCGCCTCGGACTGGCCGACGTTCGCCGAGAAGGCCGAGAAACTGATCCGTGAGGACCGCGTGGCCGCCGTCTTCGGATGCTGGACCTCGGCCAGCCGCAAGGCCGTCAAGCCGGTGTTCGAGAAGAACAAGGCGCTGCTGTTCTACCCCGTGCAGTACGAGGGACTGGAACAGTCTCCGTACATCTTCTACACCGGTGCCACCACGAACCAGCAGATCGTTCCCGGGCTGGAGTATCTGAAGGCGCAGGGTGCCAAGTCGCTCTATCTGGTCGGCTCCGACTACGTCTTCCCGCGCACCGCGAACAAAATCATCAAGGCGTACGCCGAGGCCAACGGAATGACGGTGCTGGGGGAGGACTACGCCCCGCTCGGGTCCACCGAGTTCGGCACCATCACCAACAAGGTGAAGTCCGCCGGCGCGGACGCCGTCTTCAACACCCTCAACGGCGACAGCAACGTGGCGTTCTTCAAGGAGTACAAGTCCGCCGGGTTGACGGCGGCCACCATGCCGGTGGTCTCGGTCTCCATCGCCGAGGAGGAGGTCAAGAGCATCGGCACCCAGTACCTGGAAGGCCAGCTCACCGCCTGGAACTACTACCAGACCACGCCGGGTGCGGCGAACGAGAAGTTCGTGGCCGCGTACAAGGCCAAGTACGGCGCGGACAAGCCGACCAGTGACCCCATGGAGGCCGCGTACGTCTCGGTCCACCTGTGGAAGGCGATGGTGGAGAAGGCCGGCACGTTCGACGTGGAGAAGGTCCGGGAGGCCGCCGACGGCATCACCTTCGAGGCGCCGGAAGGTCTGGTCACCGTGGACGGTGCGACGCAGCACATCGCCAAGACGGCCCGCGTCGGCAAGGTCGGCGCGGACGGGCTGATCGCCGAGGTCTGGAACTCCGGCCAGCCGATCACCCCGGACCCGTACCTGAAGAGCTACCCCTGGGCCGGCGGCCTGAGCTGACCGACGCCCCGGTCCCACGGCCCGGACGGGAGGAGTCCCGTCCGGGCCGACCCCCACCCGCAGTTCGGAGTACCCACCGTGACAGTTCTCATCGGTCAACTCTTCACCGGCGTCAGCATCGGCGCGGTGCTGCTGCTGATCGCGTTGGGTCTGGCGCTCACGTTCGGCCAGATGGGCGTGATCAACATGGCGCACGGCGAGTTCATCATGGCCGGCGCCTACACCACCTACGTCCTGCAACAGGTGATCACCGCGGCCGGCTGGTCGCTGCTGGTGGCGCTGCCGGTGGCCTTCGTGGTGGCCGGCACGATGGGCGTCCTGCTGGAGGTCCTGCTGATCCGCCGCCTCTACGCCCGGCCGCTGGACACGCTGCTGGTCACCTGGGGCGTGTCGCTGATCCTGCAACAGCTCGCCCGGGATGTCTTCGGCAGCCCGAACGTGCAGACCCGCGCCCCGGAACTGCTCACCGGGAACATCGCCCTGCCCGGCGGGATCACCGTCGCCAACAACCGGCTGTTCATCCTGGCCCTGGCCGGTGGCGCGGTGGTCGCGCTGACCCTCGCGTTGCGCCTCACCCCGCTGGGGCGGCGGATCCGCGCCGTGGTGCAGAACCGCGACCTGGCCGCCGTCTCCGGCATCGCCACCGCCCGGGTGGACCGGACGACCTTCTTCATCGGCTCCGGCCTGGCCGGCATCGCCGGAGTCGCGCTCACCCTGCTCGGCCCGATCGGTCCCACCATGGGCACCAACCTGATCATCGACGCCTTCCTGGTCGTCGTGGTCGGCGGCATCGGCCAGCTCAAGGGCACCGTGATCGTCGCCTTCGCGCTGGGTGTGCTCCAGGCGTCCGGCGAGTACCTGACCACCCTCAGCGTCGCCAAGGTGATGGTGTTCGTCGCCATCGTCGCGTTCCTCCAGTGGCGACCCCAGGGCATGTTCACCCTGCGTACCAGGAGTTTGGCATGACCACCGTCGCCAGAGATCCCGTCACCGACGCCGCCCCCGCGCCCCCGCCGGCCACCCCGGCCGCCGGCCCGTCCCGGCACCGGTTCCGGGCCGCCGCCGGGTTCGCGTTCGGCGCGGCCCTGCTCTTCGCCGTCGCCCCGCTGCTGCTCTCCGACTTCCGGCTGTCCCTGCTGGCCAAGTACCTCTGCGTGGCGATGGTCGCGGTCGGCATCGGCCTGGCCTGGGGACGCGGCGGCATGCTCGCCCTCGGCCAGGGCGTCTTCTTCGGCCTCGGCGGCTACGCGATGGCCATGCACCTCAAGCTCGCCGACGCGGGTCCGGGCAACATGCCCGACTTCATGATGCTGTACGGGCAACTCGACGAGTTGCCGCTGTGGTGGCGCCCGTTCGCCAGCCCGTGGTTCGCCCTGCCCGCCACGGTGCTGCTGCCGATGGCGGTCGCCTTCGTCCTCGGGTCGCTGGTGTTCCGCCGCCGGGTCCGGGGCGCCTACTTCGCCATCCTCAGCCAGGCCCTCGCCGCCGCCATGGTGATCCTGCTGATCGGCCAGCAGGGCACCACCGGCGGCACCAACGGCCTCACCGACATCCAGGGCTTCTTCGGCTACGACCTGGACGACCCGGTCAACCAGCGGATGGTCTACTTCATCATCGCCGGTACCCTGTTGGCGTTGCTGGCCCTGACCCGGCACCTGATGCAGAGCCGCTACGGCGAACTGCTCGTCGCGGTCCGCGACGGCGAGGAACGGGTCCGTTTCCTCGGCTACGACCCGGCCACCGTCAAACTGGTCGCGTACGTGGTGGCGGCGGGGATGGCCGGGCTGGCCGGGGCACTGTTCGTCCCGGCGGTCGGCATCATCTCACCGGCGCTGATCGGCATCGTGCCCTCCATCGAGTTCGTCATCGGTGTCGCCATCGGCGGTCGCGCCACCCTGCTCGGGCCGGTCCTCGGCGCGATCGCGGTGGCATGGGCCCGGACCGCCCTGTCGGAGCGGTTCCCGGGCACCTGGACGTACCTCCAGGGCCTGTTGTTCGTGGTGGTGGTGGCCTTCCTGCCCGGCGGTCTGGCGTCGCTGGTCGGCCTGGTGCGCCGCCGCTCCGACCCACCCGCCGATGGCGGGCCGCGGCCCGGTCCGTTCGGGCGACTACGGCGGCGCAAGGTGGAGGCGGCATCGTGAGCGAGCAGCTACACGGGCTCTACGTGCGTGACCTGCGGGTGAGCTTCGACGGTTTCACCGCCGTGGACGGCGTCAGCCTGGACGTCGCGCCCGGCGACATCCGGTTCCTCATCGGACCCAACGGTGCCGGCAAGACCACCCTGGTCGACGCCGTCACCGGGCTGGTCCGGGCCACCGGCTCGGTCCGCTTCGGCGACCGGGAACTGCTCGGTCGTCCGGTGCACCGGATCAGCCGCCTCGGCGTCGGTCGGACGTTCCAGACCTCGACGGTGTTCGAGGAACTGACCGTGGTGCAGAACCTCGACATCGCGGCCGGGGCCCGCCGGAGCTGGGCGACGCTGCTGCGCCGCCGGCACGGGGTGCCCGACGAGGTGGCCGAGGCGCTCGACGTGATCGGCCTGGCCGACCGGGCCGAGCAGCTCGCCGGCACCCTCGCGCACGGGCAGAAGCAGTGGCTGGAGATCGGCATGCTGCTCGTCCAGGACGCCCGCCTGCTGCTGCTCGACGAACCGGTGGCCGGCATGAGTCACGAGGAACGCGACGCCACCGGCCGCCTGCTGGAGAAGGTCGCCCAGGACCGCACGGTGGTGGTGATCGAGCACGACATGGACTTCCTGCGCCGCTTCGCGCGGACGGTCACCGTGCTGCACGCCGGTCGGGTGCTCAGCGAGGGCACCGTGGCGCAGGTGCAGGCCGACCCGCGCGTGCAGGAGGTCTATCTCGGTCACCCGGTCGACGCAGGGTCGGCTCCGACGGCTACGGAGGCATGATGCTCAGTCTGCGCGGCGTGCACGCCGGCTACGGGCGCAGCCGGGTGCTGCACGGCGTCGACGTCGAGGTGCCCGACGACGGGGTGTCGGCGGTCCTCGGACACAACGGCGCCGGCAAGTCGACCCTGCTGCGGGTCGCCGCCGGCCTGCTGCGTCCCAGTGCCGGTCGGGTCGAGCTGGACGGGGTGGACATCACCCGGCTGGCCCCGCACGAGCGGGTCGCCCGAGGTGTCGCCTACGTGCCGCAGGGCCAGCAGTGCTTCCCGCACCTGACGGCGGCGGAGAACCTGCGTCTGGTCGCCGACGGTCGGCGTGACGGCGCGGCGGCCACCGACGAGGTGCTGGACCTGTTCCCCGCGCTGCGCGGGCTGCTGCGTCGCCGGGCCGGGCTGCTCTCCGGTGGCCAGCGCCAGCAGTTGGCCATCGCCCGTGCCCTGATCACCCGGCCCCGACTGCTGATGCTCGACGAGCCGACCGAGGGCATCCAGCCGTCGGTGGTGACCGAGATCCAGGAGCGGATCGTGGCGCTGATCGCGCAGCGCGGGTTCAGCGTGCTCCTGGTCGAGCAGCACCTCGGCTTCGCGCTGCGGGTGGCCGACCGCTACCACGTACTGGAGTCGGGGCGGGTCACCTCGGCCGGCGACGGCGGGGCGAGCGCGGAGCGGACCGTGCGCCAGGCGCTCGCGGTCTGAGCCCGCCGAGGCTCCGGGACCCCTGCCCCACCCGCCCCCGGGTGAGGCAGGGGCCGTCCGGTGTCGCGACGCCACCCCGGACGGCCCCGCGCGGCCCGGGCCTGGGTGGGCCGCGTCCTGGTGTCGGCGCCGCTGGGACGTGTCCGGGTCAGGCGAGCCGGATGGCGTCCCCGTCGACGGAGACGTTCGCGGCGGGCAGCGGGGACCCCGCCGGGCCGCTGCGCACCGTACCGTCGGCGATGTCGAACACGCTGTTGTGGCAGGCGCAGACGATGGTGCCGTTGGTCACCGCGGTGACCGTGCAGCCCTGGTGGGTGCAGGTCGACGAGTACGCCTTGATGGTCCCCGGCGTCGGCTGGGTGATCACCACCCCGGCGTCGGCGTAGATCTGTCCACCACCGACCGGGATGTCGGCCAGGGTGGCCAGGGCCGGCGGGCCACCACCGGCGTCCGGCGCGCCCGACGCGGACGGGTCGGCGCTGGGGTTCGCGGCGGGCGGCGGTGGCGGGGGAGCCGACGTCGGCTGGCCGTAGGTGGCGCAGCCGGTCAGCGCGGCCACGCCCACCGCGCCGGTGCCGGCCAGCATCGCCCGCCGCGACCGGCAGCAGCCGGCCTGCTCGTGGTTCATCCGAGGTGCCTTTCCGTCAGAGCTGGAAACCGAACGTGGTGAAGTACCAGACCGACGAGGTCAGGAAGATGCCGATCAGGGCCACGAACACCACCCCGCCGACCACCGGCAGCACCCAGCCGGCGAGTCCGCGCTTGGGCAGGGTCAGCATCTTGGTGGCGAACGCGCCGAAGAAGAAGCAGCCCAGCAGGGAGTGCATCAGCACCCGGGTGTCGAAGTCGGCGAAGCCGAGCGCGTACAGGCAGTGCACCGCGACCGGGACGGTGAGCAGGAAGGCGATCCGTCCCGACCAGCGGTGCGCGGTGCCGGCCCAGGACGGGGAGAACCCGCCGAGCCGGCCCCACATGGACAGCGCCGAGAGCAGTTGGACGACGGCGAAGAAGGCCGCGCCGGTGCCCAGCCACACCTTCACCGTCAGCGGCGAGGAGAACCCCGCCACGTTGACCGCGATGCCGGTCGGGGTGTGGGTGCGGCCGTACACCCCCAACGCCACCGCGACCCCCGCCCCGACCAGCAGCGGGACCACCATCGACGGTCGTGGCCTCGGCGCGCTCGGCGGCGGCGGGCCGTCGAGGTCGCGCATCACCTCCATCGAGGGCTCCCGGGGGCGGCGGGGCACCGTCCGGACGCTGCTGTGGCGGTGCTGGGACATCACCGTGCTCCGGGGACGACCGGTGCGGCGGTGATGGTGACTCCGTTGACCTTGGTGGTGAAGAAGGCCGGGTCCAGCGGCGGTGCCGGGATGGGCTTGCCGTTCCAGGTGACGATGCCGATCTGGGTGCCGTCCGGCAGCATGATCCAACCGCCGTCGATGCCGGCCGCGCGGATCTCCTCGGTGGCCCGGTAGATCGCCGGTGCGGTGCCGGAACCGGACTTGACCACCGGAGCGTCGTCGGTCTTCTCCTCGGGACGGGCGGTGAACTTCCACCGGCGTACGCCGACGACCATCTCGCCGCTGGCGACATCGCCCCGGATCACGCCGGTGAGCTTGGCGTCCTTGCCGGTGAGTTCGATCTTGCCGTCGCGGACCGTGCCGGAGAGCCACACCTCCATCTCGCGACCGTCGCAGACGTACGCCTCCGCCTTGCCGTTCTTGACGGTGATCGCGATGGTGGCGCCGTTCTCGAGCTGGCCGATCCAGTTCTGCTCCACCGAGTTGACCTCGGTACCGGCCGACGACGGGTCCCGGTCGGTCGGTGGCGAGGTCACGCCCGGTCGTGCGCCGTCGGTGCCGTCGGGGGCGTCCGGGTCCACCTCCGGCTCGGCGGGGTCGTCCACATCGCCGTCGACGTCTGCCTCGACGTCGTCCTCGATCCCGGGCGACGGTGCCGGCGCGGCGGCCGGCGGTCCGTTCCCGGCGGCGGGCTGGGTTCCCGGCGGGGATGCCTGCGCACTCATCGTGAACAGCACGGCGGCCGTCACCGCCCCCGAGAGGAGGGTGAGCAACGGGGTCATGCGCTTCATGGGCCACTCCCTTCGCCCAAGACGTACGGCCGGCGGCGGTGTATCGGTTCAATCGGCGCGGGAGAACCTTTGCCGCAAGGTCGAGGCGGTGTCCGAGGTGGTCCGTTCGGACAGGTGTCGATCACCCTGAGCGGTCGGTCGGCCCACCGTCGGCGACATTTGCGGGCGGGGAAGCTGTCTCGCGAGATCGATAACGACTACCATTACACCGCTCGGGAGGTCCTCAAGGGACCGACGACCGCCGACGAGACGGGGTGGGCGATGGCCGCCGGTACCGACACGGACGCCGGTGGTGGCGGCCGGGAACTGCTCCGATCACTGGTCCGGGCGCAACGGGGCCGACTCGCCTCGGCCGTGCTGCTCGCCGTCGCGGCGGTGGCGTGCCAACTCGTGCCCTACCTGATGGCCTACCGGGTCGCGGTCGAGCTGGTCACCGAGGCGGACCCCGACGGCGGTTCCCTGATCCGGTACGCCGTGGTCGCGCTGGTCGCCATCGTGGCCGGCACCGGGCTGATGGGCGGGGCCCTGGCGATCAGCCACGTCTGCGCGTACTGGCTGCTGCACCGGCTGCGCCAGCGCATCGCCGAACGCGTCTCGGTGCTGCCGCTGGGCGAGGTGACCCGGCGCGGCAGCGGCGGGGTCGGCAAACTCGCCATGGAGGACGTCGAACGCGTCGAGGTCTTCGTCGCGCACATGCTGCCCGACGCGGTCGCCGCGATCACCGTGGTCGCGGCCACCACCGTCTGGCTCTTCGTCATCGACTGGCGGCTGGCGCTCGCGGCGGTGGCGGTCGTCCCGCTGGCCATGCTGGCGATGCGGCACGCCACCCGGGGCTCGGGCGCGTGGGTGGCGCAGTGGCACGGCGCCGGGATGGCCATGAACCAGGCGGTCACCGAGTTCCTCCACGGCATCAAGGCCGTCAAGGTGTTCAACCGGCAGACCGACACGGTGGCCCGGGCCACCGACGCGGTCCGCCGGTACGTCGACTCGGAGACCCGCTGGGGGCTGGCCTTCCTGCCCGGCGGGGCCGCGTACTTCACGGTGATGGCGGCCAACGTGGCCGTCGTCGTGCCGGTCGGGCTCTGGCTCTACCGCGACGGCGCGGTCGACCTGCCCACACTGCTGCTGTTCCTGCTGCTCGCCCTCGGGTACACCGCGCCACTGACCAAACTCACCGGCTACAGCTCCCAGTTGCGCCAGGTGCGGTTCGGCGCCGACGAGATCGCCGCCCTGCTGAACAGCCCGGCGCTGCCGGACACCGGCCACCGGGTGCCGCTCGGCCCGACCTCGGTCGAGCTGACGGACGTCTCGTTCGGCTACACCCCCGACCGGCTGGCGCTCGACGGGGTGAGCATCCACGCCGAGGCGGGCCGGGTCACCGCCGTCGTGGGCCCCAGCGGCTCGGGCAAGAGCACCGTCGCCCGCCTCGTCTCCCGGTTCTTCGACGTGGACGCCGGCAGCGTCCGGGTGGGCGGTGTCGACGTCCGGGACATGGCCGTCGACCAGCTCATGGACACGGTCGCGGTGGTCTTCCAGGACCCGTTCCTGTTCCACGACACGGTCCGGGCCAACCTGACCCTGGGACGCCCCGACCTCGACGACGAGACCGTGCACCGGGCCGCCCGGGCGGCGCGCTGCCACGACTTCATCCTCTCCCTGCCGCAGGGCTACGACACGGTGGTCGGTGAGCGCGGCGCCACCCTCTCCGGCGGCGAGCGGCAACGCATCTCGATCGCCCGCGCCCTGCTCAAGGACGCGCCGGTGGTCGTGCTGGACGAGGCGACCGCCTCCACCGACCCGGAGAACGAGATCGCCATCCAGCAGGCGGTGGCGAACCTCGCCACCGGACGCACCCTGCTGGTCATCGCGCACCGGCTCAGCACCATCCGCGACGCCGACCGGATCGTGGTGCTGACCGACGGCCGGGTGGCCGAGACCGGCCGCCACGACGACCTGGTGGCCGCCGACGGCACGTACGCGCGGCTCTGGGCCGACGCCACCACCAGCGCCCGATGGAGTCTCGGCGCCAGCGACGAGCGGAGCGGAGCGCGCGGATGAGCACCCTGACCTCACCTCCCGACGGCCGACCGGACGCACCGCCCGTCGGCACGGTGGCCGGACGCACCGTGGCCCTCATCCGCCGGCTGTGGGAGCTGTCCGACCCCCGGCTGCGTCGCCAGCAACTGTGGGGGATCGCCGCCCGGATGGCGGCGGCGGTCTGCATCGCGGTGCCGATCTGGCTGCTCGTCGTGGTGCTGCAACGACTCCGCGAGGCCAACCTCGGCGGGCCGCCGATCAGCCAACGCGAGGTGCTCTGGTGGAGCGTCGCCGTGGTGGCGGCGACCGTCGGCCAGTTCGGCTTCGACCTGCTCGCGCAGCGGCAGAGCTGGGTGGCCTCCTTCGAACTCCTCGGCGAGCTGCGCCTGCGGGCGTTGGAGCACCTGCGCCGGCTCCCGCTCGGCTACCACACCAAGCGGCAGACCGGCGACCTCACCGCACTGGTCACGCACCATCTCAGCGAACTGGAGCCGGTGGTCTTCGGCGCCGTACCCACCATCATCGGCGCGGCCCTGCTGCCGCTGGTGATCGCGGTGGGCCTGCTGGTCGAGGACTGGCGGATGGGCCTGGCCGCGCTGGCCACCATTCCGCTGGCGATGCTGGTCTACGCCTGGTCGCAGCGGACCTTCGCCCGGCTCGCGGCCGAACGCGCCCAGGCCAGCGGCCAGGCCGCGGCCCGCTTCCAGGAGTACGTCTCGGGCATCGCGGTGGCCCGCGCGCACGGTGCCACGGGTGAGCGCTCCAGCCGTCTCGCACAGGCCCTGGTGCGGCACCGGGAGGCGAGTATCGGGCTGGTCAACAAGCTGGTCGTGCCGCTGGTGCTCTTCCTGACGGTGATCGAGCTGGGGCTGCCGGTGGTCCTGCTGGCCGGTGCCTTCCTGCTGATCGGCGGCGACCTGGCACCGGCCACCTTCCTGGTGTTCGCGGTGCTGTCGCTGCGCATCCACGGGCCGTTGCGGGCGATGGGTGAGCAGACCGAGAGCCTACGGGTCGGTGAGGCGGCCGTGGACCGGCTCGGCGCGCTGCTGGCCGAGCCGGTGCCGGCGGAGGTCCGTGCCGGACCGGTGCCGCAGGGCCACGACGTCGAGTTCGACCGCGTCTCCTACACCTATCCGGGGGCGGCCCGGCCGGCGCTGCGGTCGGTCAGCTTCGAGGCCACCGCCGGCACGGTGACCGCGCTGGTCGGCAGCAGCGGCGCCGGCAAGACCACCTGCCTGCACCTGCTGGCCCAGTTCTTCGCGCCGGACTCCGGGGCGATCCGGATCGGCGGGGTGGACATCCGGGAACTGGACAGCGGAACCCTCTTCGACGCGGTGACCGTCGTCTTCCAGGACAGCTACCTGTTCAGCGAGTCGGTGCGGGACAACATCCGGTTCGGCCGACCGGATGCCGACGACGACGAGGTGGACCGTGCCGCCGCGCAGGCCCGGGTGGACGAGATCGTGGCGCGGCTGCCGCAGGGCGCGGACACCCTGGTCGGTGAGGGCGGTGCCACGCTGTCCGGTGGTGAACGGCAGCGGTTGTCGCTGGCCCGCGCCATCCTCAAGGACGCGCCCATCGTGCTGCTGGACGAGCCGACCGCCGCGATGGACGCCACCAACGAGCGCCACGTCCAGCAGGCCCTGTCCGGCCTGATCCGGGACCGGACGGTGCTGGTGGTCGCGCACCGGCTCGGCACGGTGCGGCACGCCGACCGGATCGTGGTCCTCGACGCCGGCGAGGTCGTCGAGGTGGGACGGCACGACGAACTCCTGGCCCGCGACGGGCGGTACGCGCGGATGTGGGCCGAGCAGGAGGCGACCCGGTCCTGGCGGCTGTAGTCGTCTGACGGGCGGCCGTCGGCCGCCCGTCAGACGGGTGACGCTCTCCGGGTGGTCCGGGACAGCCTCAGGCGGCAATCCAGACGTTCTTCGGCCGCAGGAACTCCCGGACGCCGGCCTCGCCGCCGATGCGACCCCAGCCGCTCTGCCGCATCCCGCCGAACGGGGCCGAGGGCAGCACGCCGGGCACCCCGTTGACCCAGACACTGCCCGCCGCCACCGCGCGGCTCACCCGGTGCGCCGTGCGCAGGTCGGTGGTGTGCAGGTACGCCCCGAGTCCGTAGCGGGTGCCGTTGGCCAGCCGGATCGCCTCCTCCTCGGTGTCGAAGGAGGTGAACGCCAGCACCGGCCCGAAGATCTCCTCCTGCGCCAGTTCGCTGTCCGGGTCGACCTCCCCGAACACCGTCGGCGCGATGAAGTACCCGTCGCCGAGGTCGCCGCCGAGGCGCTCGCCGCCGGTCACCAGCCGCCCCTGGCCCTTGTCCCGGGCCCGCTCCACCACACCCAGGATCCGGTGGCACGCCTGCTCGCTGACGACCGGGCCCATCATGGTGCGGTCCTCGGCGGGATCGCCGAGCGGCACCCGGGCCAGCCGGGCGGCGACGGTCCGCAGCACCTCGTCGTAGACGGACGAGTGCACCAGCACCCGGGTGCCGTTGGCGCAGCCCTGGCCGCTGAGCGCGACGACGCCGCTCATCGCCAGCCGGGCCGCCATCCGCACGTCGGCGTCGGCGAAGATGACGTGGGCCGACTTGCCGCCCAGTTCCAGGCCCACCGGCAGGAGCCGCTCGGCGGCGGTGGCGAGGATCCGCCGGGCGGTGGCGCCGCCGCCGGTGAAGTGCACCTTGTCCACGCCCGGGTGGCGGACCAGCGCCTCGCCGCCGGCTGCCCCGCCGGGCACCACGTTGAGCACGCCGGGCGGGAAGCCCGCCTCCAGAGCCAGCTCACCGATGCGCAGCGCGGTGAACGGCGCCAGCTCGGAGGGCTTGAGCACGATCGTGTTGCCGGCCGCGAGCGCCGGGCCGAGCATCTGCGCGACCGACACCAGCGGGCCGTTCCAGGGGATGATCAGGGCCACCACGCCGTACGGCTCGTCCAGCGTGTAGTCGACGGCCCGGATCGGCCACGTCGGGACGACCTCGCCGCCGACCTTGTCCGCCCATCCGGCGTTGTACCGCAGGTGGTCCACGGCGACCCGGGGCATCACCGAGGCGAACTGCCGGGGGCAGCCGTTCTCCAGCGTCTGTAACCCGCCCAGCTCGGTGGCGTGCCGCTCGACCAGGTCGGCCAGGGCGAGCAGCAGATCCCGGCGTACGTTGCCGGGGGTGGCCCGCCAGCCGTCGAGGGCCTCCCCCGCGGCACGGACCGCCGCGTCCATCTCGGCGGCGCCGCCCAGCGGCACGGCTGCGGTCACGCGTCCGTCGGCGGCGTAGACGTGCTCGTGCACGCCGCCGGTGGTGGTGGCCGTGCGGGTGGCGCCGATCAGGGCGGCGGTGTCCGGGATCAGTTCGGTCGGAGCGGCGGTGACGGGCACGTGGTGACACCTCTTCCGGCTCGGCGCGCCATCCGATGGCGACGGTCAGCGGAGTATGTTGGGTCGAATCCTAGTGTAGTTTGTTGCGTTAGATAGCCCCCCGTCCGGACGGTCGGGTGGCGTACCGGATGGTTGGACCGAGGAGGCCGGTCGTGTCAGGACAGCTGTCGTACTTCGAGTTCGGGGTGCCGGACGTCGCGGTGGCCAGCAGCTTCTACGCCGAGTTGTTCGGCTGGAAGGTGCAGGCGCAGGAACACGGTGGGTCGATCGACACCGGGGAGGGGGCGGTGCCGGGCGGCTTCCACCGCGATCCCGGGCCGCCGCAGCACTACCTCTACTTCCGGGTGGACGACATCGACGCCGCCATCAAGCGGGTGCAGGAACTCGGTGGCGAGGTGGAGCCGATGCGTCCGGCCACCGAGGAGTGGGGTGCGTTCGCCGAGTGCCGGGACAACCAGGGACTCGCCTTCGGCCTGCACGTACCGCCCGCGCCGAAGGACTGACCGCACGGCACGAGGGCCGGGTACCCGATCGGGTACCCGGCCCTCGCGCGGGTCGGGGGCGGGTCACCCCTCGTCGGTGAGGAACCGGCCCGGGACGAAGCCGGTCCGGGCCGTGGAGAGCCCGCCGTCGACCGTGACCACCGCACCGGTCACGTACGATCCGGCGCGGCTGCACAGGTAGATGGCGGTGCCGACGATGTCGTCCGGCCGCCCGATGCGCTGCAACGGCGTCACCGCGGCGATCTCCTCGCCCATCGCCTCCAGCACGCCGGCCATCATCCGGGACGGGAAGCTGCCCGGTGCGATCACGTTCGCGGTCACCGTCGGCGCGAAGTCGTGGGCCAGCATCCGGGTGATGTGGTGGATCGCCGCCTTGGCGGCGGCGGCCGAATAGGTCGGCATCTCCGGCACCCGCTGGGCGTCGGCGCTGCCGATGTTGACGATGCGCGCCGGGTCCTCGGCGGTGCCGGCCGCCCGCAGCAGTCCGGCCAGTTCCCGCACCAGGAACAGCGGCGCCTTCAGACCCAGGTCGAGCACGCTGTCCCAGGCGTTGGCGGGGAACTGCTCCACCGGCGCGGTCCAGGCGGTGCCGGCGTTGTTCACCAGGATGTGCAGCCCGGACTCCCGCTCGCCGATCTCCCGCGCCAGCCGGACGCACTCGGACTCCTCGGAGAGGTCGGCGGGGATCGCCACGCACGTCCCGCCACCGGCCGAGAGTTCCTGGGCCACGTCCTCGCAGTCGGACTTCGTCCGGGCAGTCAGGTAGACGCGCGCACCGGCGGCGACGAAGCCCTCCGCGATCATCCGGCCGATGCCCTGCGTGCCGCCCGTGACCAGTGCCGTCTTGCCGGCGACCGAGAACAACTCACTCATTGGAACCTCCACAGACGATGTGCTCTCCACGGCGCCGGTCCACGGCCGGCCCCGTGACGACTCGGGTCAGAGCGGCCCGGTGGACGTCTCCTCGTCCACCACGAGCGCGCCCACCGTGGCGTACGAGTCGCGGCCCGCCACGAAGTGCTGGGTGGCGGTACGCATGTCCCGCATCCGCCGTTGCAGGGGCGAGGTGTCGTACACCGCCGTACCACCGGCCAGCGTGTACGCGGCGTCGACGACCTGCGCGCAGAGGCTGGTCACCTGCGCCGCCGCCGCGCGCAGCCGGGCCCGGCCACCGGGTGACCCGCCCTCGGGTGCCGCCGTCGCCTCGGCCGCCTCCGCGTACAGCAGCGCCCGGGCCGCCCGGTGCATGGTCTGCGCCTCGCCCAGCCGGTCGAGGAAGACCGGGGAGTCGGCGAGCCGCCGCGCGCTCAACGCCGGACGTTTGCCGTCGGCGGCCAGACGCACCAGGTCGGTCAGCGCGCCGTCGGCCAGCCCGACCGCCACCGCGCCGATGATCAGGCTGGACTGCGCGATGCGGTGTGCGGCATCACCGTCCTGCGGGGATACCGCGAGATGCTCCGGCACCCGCGCGTCGTCGACCGTCACGTCGTGGCTGGCGGTGCCGCGCAGCCCCAGCACCTGCCAGGTGTCGAGGACCCGGACGTCCCGGGCCGGCACGAACAGGATGCGGGTGGCCGGTGCGCCGTCCGGGCCGACCGGCACACTGCGCCCGGAGACCAGCACGCAGTTCAGATAGAACCAGGCGGCCCGGGGGCACCCGGTGACGAAGGGCCAACGGCCGGTCACCCGCCACCCGTCGTCGCCGGTGCGGGCCCGGCCCTTGGGCGCCACGGCCCCCGCGACCAGGGTGTCCGCGCCGTCGGCGAAGACCTCGTCGAGCGCGGCGGCCGGACCGCACCGCACGATCAGGTGCGACAGGGCCACCTGGCCCACCGTCCACGAGGTGGCCGCGTCGGCGCGGGCGAGCTCCTCCAGCACGGCGAGCACGTCGGAGAGGTCGAGCTGGTCGCCGCCGTGACTGGCGGGGGCGAACATCCGGAAGCAGCCGGCCGCGCGGAGGTCGTCCACGAGGTCGTCGGGGAGGCCGCGTCGCTGCTCGATCTCCTCGGCGTGCTTCGCCACGCGGGACGCCAGCTCGCGTACCCGGGACAGCGTTGGGTTCACGTCGGCCCCCTCCTGTGTTCGGTGTGTCGTGTTCGGACGCTATCTCTCGTCGCCGGGTGCTGTCCATGGCGTGCCCGCGTGGATAGAGTGTGCCGAGAAAACAACACACACGTGTGTCGCCGGAGGGGATACCGATGACGACTCCCATCGACCCGCAGGCCCGGGTCTTCGCGGTCCGGATGTGGACCTCGCTGCTGGCCACCCAGGAACTGCTCGCCACGTACCTCGGTGTCCGACTCGGGCTCTACGACGACCTCGCGGCCAAGGGCCCCGGCACGGTGGGGGAGATCGCCGCGCGCGTCGGGGTCGACCCGAGGTACGCCCGCGAGTGGCTGGAACAGCAGGCGGTCGCCGGGGTGCTGACCGTCGACGACGCGTCGGCCCCGGCCGACGAGCGGGTGTTCACGCTGCCCGCCGCGCACGCCGAGGTGCTGACCGTCTCGGACAGCCCGCTGTCCATGTCGGCGCTTGCCGTGCTGCCGCTGGGCGGTGTGGCGGCGGCGCTGCCGGCGCTGCTCGACGCGTACCGCAGCGGTGCCGGTGTGGCCGACGCGGTCTACGGCGTCGACTGGCGGGAGGGGCACGCCGGGGCGAACCGCGCGATGTTCACCCACCAGATGGCCGGCTGGCTGCGCCGGCACGCTCCGGACATCCACGCCCGGCTGGTCGGCACGCCGGCCCGGGTCGCGGACGTGGCCTGCGGTGCGGGCTGGGCGGGCATCGGGTTGGCCCGGTCCTTCCCCGGGATCACCGTGGACGGGTACGACATCGACCCCGAGGTGATCGCGGACGCCACCGGGCACGCGGCGGACGCCGGGTTGAGCGACCGGGTCTCCTTCGCCGCCCGGGACGCCGCCGACCCCGACCTGGCCGGCACGTACGACCTGGTCTGCCTCTTCGACGCGCTGCACGAGATCGCGCGCCCGGTGGAGGTGCTGCGGGCCTGCCGGCGGCTGTGTGCCGACGGCGGCAGCGTGCTGGTGCTCGACGCCCGGGTGGCGGAGCGGTTCGCCGCACCGGCCGACGAGATCGAACGCTTTCAGTACGCCACCAGCGTGCTGCACTGCCTGCCGGCGAGCCGCAGTCAGCAGCCCTCCGCCGGCACCGGCACGGTGCTGCGCCCGGACGCGGTCCGGGACCTCGCGGCCGAGGCCGGCTTCGTGGCGGTCACCCAGTTGCCCATCGACGACCGCTTCCACCGGCTGTACCGGCTGATCGGCTGAGCCCGCCGCCCGCCGCCCGCCGCCCGCCGGCGTCGGGTGCGGCGGGTCGGACGACGAGAACCGCCGGCCACCCATCGGGGTGACCGGCGGTTCTCGTATTCCGAGGGTCAGGCCCCGGCGTCACGCTCGGCGATCCGGCGCAGCACGTGCTCCTGCACCGCACCGAGCGAGGTGATCGACCGGGCCGTCTTCTCGTCGATCGGTTCGAGGTCGAACTCGTCCTCCAGGGCGAAGGCGAGTTCCATCAGGGCCAGCGAGTGGAAGCCGAGGTCCTGGACCAGGGCCGTCTCCTCCCCACGCAGGCCGTCGGGGTTGGGCGCCAGGTCGAGCACGATGGCCTGGACCTGAGCGCGGATCTGCTCGTCGGACTGCTTCGGTCCCACGACCGTCGGGGTCTGCTCACTCATGGTCGCTACTTCCTTCCGGATCGCCCGGCTCACCGGAGCTGTGCGGGTTGATGGACGGGAACGGGTTCCGCGGGTCGGTGCGGTCCCACAGACGGGGGCTGGCAACTGCGCAGTACGGCGGCGAGCACCGGCACCGCGGCCGTGGTCCATCCGGCGACCGCCGCGTCGAGGTCGCCGAACTCCTCCTCGAGCACCGCCAGGCCGCGGACCGGCACCACGGCACCCAGCTCCACCAGCAACGGGCGTAGCTGTGCGTCGCAGACGAAGCGGTGCTGCGCCCAGCCGGCGGTCATCACCGGCACCGCGACCGTGCCCGGACGCAGTCCCTCGCGGGGGAGCATGTCGAGGAAGAGCTTCAGCAGGCCGGTGTAGGAACCCTTGAAGGTCGGGCTCACCACCACCAGCAGGCCGGGTCCGCGGACCCGGGCGACCACCCGCTCCAGGGGCGCGTGGGCGGCGGTGCCGGCGATCAGCCGGGACGGCAGGTCCGCGCCGAGTTCGGCCAGGTCGACCAGGTGCGGCTCGCCGAGGTGTACGCCGAGGTCGGCCAGACCGGTCCGCAGCGCGCCGGTCACGTGCCGGGCCACGGTGAGGGTCCGCGAGCCCCGGCGCGGGTTGCCGATCAGGACGGTGGCCGGAACGGAGAGGGGATCCGTCGGAGGGATCATCCGCTCGGGCGCGTGTTGCCGCAGGTCGGTCACCGGTCTCCTTCCGGGTCGGCCAGCAGTCCCCGCCGGCGGAGGATCGGCAGCACACCCTCACCGAAGGTGTACGCCTCCTCCAGGTGCGGCTGGCCGGAGAGGATCAGATGGTCCAGTCCGAGGGCGTGGTACTCCTCGACCCGGTCGGCCACCTCGACGTGGCTGCCGACCAGCGCGGCTCCGGCGCCGGGGCGGACCAGCCCGTAGCCGGCCCACACGTTCGGGTAGACCTCGAGGCTGTCGGTCCGGCCCCGGTGCAGGGCGGCCATCCGGCGTTGCCCCTCGGACTCGGTGCGCGCGAACCGCCGCTGGGCGGCGGCGATGGTGTCCGGGTGCATCCCGGCCACCAGGCGGTGCGCGACGTCCCACGCCTCCTCGGCGGTGTCCCGGCTGATCACGTGGAACCGGGATCCGTAGGACAGCTCGCGGCCCTGCGCGTCGGCCCGGTCCCGGACCTTCTTCACCAGGGCGGCCAGTTGCTCGGGGGGTTCGCCCCAGGCCAGGTAGACGTCGGCGTGCCGGGCGGCCACGTCGTGCGCGGCGGCCGAGGACCCACCGAGGAAGACCGGCGGGGTGACCGGATGTCCCCGGGTCAGCCGACCGGCCCGCACCCGGTAGTGGGTGCCCTCGAAGTCGTACGTGCCACCGGACCAGGCGCGGCCGAAGACGTCGAGGAACTCCTCGGCGCGGGCGTAACGCTGGTCGTGGTCGAGCCAGTCGCCGTAGCGCAGCTGCTCGTCGGGGTCGCCGCCGGTGACCACGTTGAGCAGCAGCCGACCACCGGAGAGGCGTTGCAGGGTGGCGGCCATCTGCGCGGCCACCGTCGGCGCCACCGAGCCGGGGCGTACGGCGACCATGAAGTGCAGCCGACGGGTCCGGTCCGCCAGGGCGGCCGACACCAGCCAGGGGTCTTCGCAGAACAGCCCGGTCGGCACCAGGGCGCCGGTGAAGCCGAAGCGGTCGGCGGCTCCCGCGACCTGCGCCAGGTAGTCGATGTCCGGCGCGCGCCGGACGTTCTCCGCCGGGTCGACGGGCGCGCCCTGCGGGGTCTTCGCCACCTCACGGCCGTCACCGTGGGACGGGAGGAACCAGTGCAGGTGAAGTGGCATGTGGACCTTCCTGTCACAGCAGTTGTCGTGTGAGCGGTCGCGTCCGGCGGGTACAGGCACCCCCGCTCCCTGCGCGCTACCAGGTAGGGCTGGTCGAAGCCTCCCAGCACCCGGATGCGGTGTCAAGAGTGTGTGACGCCAGTGTCGTGTTGTGTGGCGCTTCTGGGCCGGGGCGTCAGCCGCCGCGCCTGGTCCGCAGCGGTGCGGTCGGTTCGGCCGCCAGCCGGGCGGCCAGGTCGGCGTAGCCGGCGAGGAACGCGTGGGCCTCGGCGGGCGGGTACGCGGCGGTGCTGTGGTAGAACACCGCCCGCAGGTCCGCCGGGCCGACCGGGGCCACCGCCAGCTCGAACTGGAACCGGCTGCCCAACCCGGGCGGCACCAGCAGTTCGAACCCGAGGCCCGCCGACACCGTCCGGTGCTGCACCTCGGCCATCACGTTGAACAGCACGTCGTCGGCGCGCCGCCCGCCGGTCTGCACCACGTCCAGCGGCAACATCTGGTACGGCAGGTCCTGGTAGGTGAAGGCGCCGATGGCCGCCGCATGCGCCTGCCCGACCAGGTCGGCGAAGGTCTCGGCCTGCCCGACCCGGGCCCGCAGCAGCACCATGTTGGCCAGCAGGCCGACGGTCTCCCGCAGCTCGGGACGCGACCGGTTGGCGAACATCGAGGCCACCGCCAGGTCGTCCTGGCCGGTGATGCGGTGCAGGTGGTGATAGAAGACCGCCAGCAGCACCGAGAACAGGGTGGTCCGCTGGGTCCGGGCCAGGGCGCGCAGCCGGGCCACCGCCTCCCGGTCCAGGTCGACCGCCACGTCGGAGGTGGTCGGGCCGTCCGAGGGCGGGGGCGCGACGGCGGACGTGCCCACCGCCGGCAGTTCGCTGCCGGTCAGCTGCCGCCGCCAGTACTCCCGGTGCCGGCGCAGCCCGTCGCCGTCGAGCAGTTCCTGCTGCCACCGGACGAAGGCCGCGTACTGCCAGCCGGTGGCGGGCAGCCGGGTCGGTACGCCGCTGGCCTGCGCGTAGAGCATGCCGAGGTCCCGGAAGAGGATTCCGGTGGACCAGGCGTCGGTCACCAGGTGGTGCAGGTTCAGGCAGAGCACGTGCTCGTCCGGCCCGAGCCGCCACAGCGTGCTGCGGGAGGGCCACTCGGTCGGGTCGATCGCGGTGCGCAGCTCGGCGCGTACCGCCTGGTCGACTGCGGCGGCCGGGTCCGGCCGGTCGGACAGGTCCACCCGGCGGGCGGCGGCCGGTGCCGGCGGGTGCACGACCTGGGCCAACCGCGCGCCCCGACCGGTGAAGGTGGTGCGCAGCGACTCGTGCCGGGCGGTGAGGGCGGACAACGCGGCGTCCAGCGCGTCGGCGTCGACCCGACCGGTGAGCCGACACAGCAGCGGGCAGCTCAGCGCACCGAAGTCGGTGCGGTAGTGCTTGATCATCCAGAGGAGTCGTTGGGCCACGGAAGCTGGTGTCTGTTGTGTCTCCACGCACGGACCATAGCGTCACCGCATTGGCATCGGTGAGGTCTCTGGGTACCTTGTGTCGTATGAGCTTTGTTGTGCCGGCCCGCGTCGACACCACACTCACCTGGGACTACGAAGCCTCCGATCCCCGGCTCGTGGCGCTCTATGAACGGGCCAAGGCGGCCCAGTGGAAGGTCACCGACGTGGACTGGTCGGTGCCGGTGCCGTTCGGCGAACCGCTGCCGGACGACTCCGCCTTCGCGATGGCCGCGTTCGCCGCGTCGCCACTGGCACCGCGGGGTCCCCGGGCCTGGGACGCGTTCCGGTGGGAGTTCCAGTCCTGGATGGTCAGTCAGTTCCTGCACGGCGAGCAGGCCGCGATGATCGTCGCGGCCCGGCTGGTGGAGACCGTGCCGGATCTGGACAGCAAGTTCTACGCCGCCACCCAGGCGGTGGACGAGGCCCGGCACGTGGAGGTCTTCTCCCGGTACCTGCGGGAGAAGATCCCCGAGCCGTACCCGGTCTCCGCGCCGCTGCGCGAGCTGCTCACCGACATCCTGTCCGACTCGCGATGGGACGTCACGGCGCTCGGGATGCAGATCATGGTGGAGGCGATCGCGATGGCCTCGTTCCGGCTCTCCAACAGCAGTTTCCACGACCCGCTGATCAAGGAGCTGACCCATCTCGTGGCCCGGGACGAGGCCCGGCACGTCACCTTCGGCGTGCTCTCCCTCTCCGGGCTCTACGACCAGCTCACCTCGGCCGAGCGGGCCGAGCGGGAGGAACTGGTCCTGGACGCCGCGGCCCTGATCCGTCGGCGGTTCCTGCTCGACGACATCTGGGAGCGGCTGGAGGTCGACCGCGCCGAGGGCGTCGCCTTCGCCACCAACCACGACCTGATGATCAAGTATCGACAGGCGGTCTTCTCCCGGGTCGCGGTGGCGCTCGGGCAGATCGGCCTGATGACCGAGCCGGTCCGCACCGGACTGGACAAACTGGGCCTGCTGCAGTTCGCCGGTGAGCGACTGCGCATCCGAAGGGGGAAACTCGCATGACGGCCGCCCGACGCAGTCTCGACCTGACCGCCGTGGTCCGGCTCGGCGAGTTGGGTGACCAGATCACCCCGTTCGCCCTGCGGGCCGCCTGCGACCTGCGCATCGCCGACCTGCTGGTGGACGGTCCACGACCGGTGTCGGAGCTGGCCGCCTCGGCCGGCGCGCATGCCGGGGCGCTGCTGCGCCTGCTGCGGGCGCTGGCCGCCCGGGGCGTGTTCAGCGAGGTCGCCGACGCCACCTTCGCGCTCACGCCGCTGGCCGAGCCGTTGCGCGGCGACCATCCGATGTCGCTGCGCGACAGCTTCACGCTGCTCGACTCCGACGTACGGGCCTGGGCCGCGATCGGGCACACGCTGCGCACCGGGGAACCGGCCTTCGGGCACGTGCACGGCCAGGACTACTGGAGCTACCTCGCCGACCACCCGCAGGAGAGCGCCCGGGTCGACGACTGGATGCGCAGCGTGAACCACCTGCACCTGCGGACCGTGCTCGGGGCGTACCCGTGGCGGCGGTTCGGCACGCTGGTGGACGTCGGCGGCGGGACCGGTGGTTTCCTGGCCGGCCTGCTCACCCGCTTCCCCGGGGTGCGAGGGGTGCTGTTCGACCTGCCGCACGTGGTGGCGGGCGCGCCGAAGGTGCTGGCCGAGGCCGGTGTGGCCGACCGCTGCGAGGTGGTGCCCGGCGACGCCTTCGGCACGGTGCCCGCAGGCGGCGACGGCTACCTGCTCAAGACGGTGCTGCCGGGCTTCGACGACGACGACGCGACCCGCATCCTCGCCACCGTGCGCACCGCGATGCGGCCCGACTCGCGGCTGGTCCTGCTGGAGGCGGTGCTCCCGCCCGGCGACGCCTTCGACATGGCGAAGCTCTTCGACGTGCACGCCATGGTGCTCACCGGCGGCGCGCACCGCAGCGCGGAGGAGACCGGTCGGTTGCTGGAGCGGGCCGGGCTGCGGCTGACCCAGGTCATCGGCACTCCCACGCTGACCGCGATCGAGGCCCTGCCGGCCGACTGAGCCGTCCGGCAGGGGACCTCGGACGCACCGGCCCGCTCCGGCGGGCCGGTCAGCCGAGCCGGATCGGCACCGAGGCGTACGCGCGGAACGGGGTGTCGCGTTCGCGTACGGTCGGGCCGTCCGGTTCGAGCACGGCGAGGCGGGCCAGCCGGTCGAACACCACGGCCCCCTCCATCCGGGCCAGGAAGGCACCGAGGCAGAGGTGGGCGCCGCCGCCGAAGGCGAGGTGCGGGTTGTCGGTGCGGCCCACGTCCAGCCGGTCCGGCCGGGTGAACCGGCGCTCGTCGTGGTTCGCCGAGCCGATCATGAGCACCAGGACCCGCCCTCTGCGTACCGTGCGCCCGCCGATCTCGATGGGCTCGTGCACGTAGCGGGCCGTGCCCTGGATCGGGGCGTCCCAGCGCAGGAACTCGTCGACCGCGGTGGTCGCCAGGGCCGGGTCGGCCCGTAGCCGGTCGAGCTGGTCCGGGTGGGCCAGCAGCGCGGCGGTACCGGTGGTGATCATGTGCACGGTGGTCTCGAAACCGGCGAAGAACGAGAAGACGGTGTTGTCCACGATCTCGTCGTGGCTCAGGCTGTCGCCGGACTCCTCCACGTCGAGCAGCCGGGAGAGCAGGTCGTCGCCCCGACGGGAGCGGCGCTGGTCGAGCAGGTCGCCGATGTGCTCGCGCAGCCAGCGTACGGCCACGTCGGCGTCGGCGCGGGCGTGCTCGGGGACCACGGCGGTGAAGGCGCGACCGAGGTTCATCGCGTGCCGGCGGACGTCGTCGGTGGACTCCGGCGGGATGCCCATCAGTCGACATACCACCTGGACCGGCAGCGGGTAGGCCAGTTCGGGGACCAGGTCCATCCGGCCCGCCGCCACGGCCGGGACGAGCATCTCGTCGACCAGTTCCTCGACGTAGGACCGCAGTTGGCGGACGACCGCGGGACTGAACGCGCGGCTCATCAGCCGACGCAGCCGGACGTGGTCGGGCGGATCGCGATAGAGCATGATGCGCTGGAAGAAGGCACTGGCGGGGCCGTCGCCCACGGACACCTCGTGGTAGCCGGCGGGGAACTCGCTGCCCAGCCGGGGGTCGTGTTGCAGGGCCACCACGTCGGCGAAGCGGGTGACACCCCAACTGCCCGGCCCGATCCGGCACAGCGGGCCGGCGGCGCGCAGCCGGGCGTACTCGGGATAGGGGTCCTCGACGACGTTCGGGTCCAGGGCGTCGAACCGGGGTGCGAGGGTCGGTGCGCTCATCCGCCTAGTGTCTGTCGTTTTACCGCCGTCCGGCAAGACCGATGACGACACACCACACACTCCGTCGGTCCGGTCAGGACGTCCGATCCGTGCGGGTCATGGGCTCCGTCGACTTTTGTCGGATGTTCGGCCGACGGTCCGGGACCGATCACGTCCGGTGACCGGGGCGCCCGGACGGGTGTCGGGGGGTGCCGCCCGTCGGCCTGCCGCGCGTGCGGTACGGGTGGCCGGGGTCCCGCATCGTCGACGCTGCTCACCGTCGAGACGACGGTCCGGCGGCCGGGACCGGGGCGGGACGGCCGGAGAACTTCCTGTCTAAGCACGGAAAGTAACGTGCATTGTGGTCCATCAGAATCACCAGCCGTAGATAGCACGCGGATGTCCCAGTATTGAAGCCGATCGGTTATTCCCATGCCGCGCGAGTGCGTTCTATGGTGTGAGATCAGCAGGAGGGGGGAATTGTGTTGCCTATGGTCAAGGCCCGGAGGGTGAGCAGAACTGCCGTAGCGATTTCCGTCAGCGGCAGCGTGGACCGGAGCACGGCGGGGTACGTCACCCGCGTCGCCGAGTACATGTTGGACCATGGTGACCTGCTGCCCGACCAGGTGGAACTGGACCTGACCGACGTCACCGGGGTGGACGAGGTGGGCTTCACCTCGTTGGTCGACGTCGCGGCAGGTGCGAGCGCGGCGGGGGCCGCGGTGGTCGTGCGCTGCGGGGCGGAGCGGGCCATGCTGGAGGGGCGACGGAGCGGACGCGGTGTGGCGTCCGAGCAGATCGGCCGCATGCTGCGGCTGCACCTGCAGTTCCTGGTGCGTCGGCGCAGGTCACGTCCGGCGGTTGCCGAGGCGCGGGTGGTGCGCGGGTGCCCCGGTCCACTGGCCGGACGGAATCGGGGCTGACCGGATCTGCGGGGGTGCGGGTCGGTCGGTCCGAAAATTAATGTGTGCCGTTTCGGTCCGATTCAGAAAGACTTAACCGGATTATCCGCGCGGCGAGTTCTGCAATTTGCATTTGCGGTCGGTGCGGGCACGTCGAGTGGGAATAGCTCGATTCGTGCGATGTCGATAATTGCAGGTTCAATCAATTGCGCTGTCGGGTGTCGCTTGTGCGATCGGCCGGGCGAGACCGCTACCCGACGCCATCCCCGCCCGGATGTGCCGCGTCGCACGCGGCGACCAGGCGTCGGGGTGCCCGCCGCCGCCACGCCTCGGTGAGCAGCTCGGACCGCTGTCCGGGCGTGACCCGGTCCCGCCGGGCGCTGGTCCAGCCCTGGCGTGCCCAGTGGTTGTCCGGCGCGCTGAAGGTGGCCGGTCCTCGGCCCGCTCCGGAGCGGGCCGGCGGGCTCACGTCACCGGTGCGCCACGCAGGCGGGCGAGCGGGACGTCGGCGTCGGCGACCGCGCGTCGCACCAGGGTGACATAGTCACGGACGAAGGTGTCCGCCCACAGCGGATCGAACTCGGCCCGGGAACACAACAGCAACGCGGAGAGCTGGTCGCCCTGCGGCACCACCACGAACTCCAGCGCGAAACGCCGCCGTTCGAGCTGGGCCTCCATGTCGTCCAGTTCCTCACCGGCCATGTCCGCCCGGGTCATCAGGCTGCCGAGCAGCTGGAACAGCACGTCGTCGGTGCGTCCGGTGCCGCCCGCGACGGTGTCCGGCGGGAGCAACTGGTGTGGCAGGTCCTGGTGCCGCATCGCGTCCATCACCGTGGTGCGGGCCTGGGCGATCAGCTCGCTCAGCGTGGTGTCCGGCGTGAAGCGTTCCCGAAGCAACACCATGCTGGCGAAGAAGCCCACCGTGTCGCGCACCTGTGGCTGCGAACGGTTGGCGAACAGCGAGGCCACGGTGAGGTCGTCGGCGCCGGTCTCGGCGTACAGCAGGGCGTAGAACACCGCCAGCGTGACCGGGAAGAGCGTGGTGCGGTGCCGGCGGGCGAGCTGCCGCAGGGCGGCGGTGGTCTCGGCGTCCACGTAGTGCTCGACCGAGATCCACGGCGGTTCGCCGTCGGGCACCGGACGCCGCCGGCGGGCCGGCAGGTCCACCAGGCGCGCACCGGTCAGCTTGCCGGTCCAGTAGTCGGTGAGCCGGGTCAGGTTCGCGCCGGAGAGCTGGTCGGCCTGCCAGCGGGCCCACTGCGCGTACTGCCACTGCGGGGCGGGCAGGTCGACCGTCTCGCCGGTCTCGACGGCGTACAGGGACCGCAGGTCGCGGGCGAGCAACGCGTTGGAGTAGTCGTCGGAGCAGTAGTGGTGCAGGGTGAGCACCACCAGGTGGTGCTCCGCGTCGAGCCGGACCACCCGGGGCCGCAGCGGCCACACCGAGGCGTCGACCCCGGTGGCGACCTCGGTGGCGACGATCTCCCGGGCGGCGGCGCCCGGGTCGGCCTCGGCCGACACGTCGGTCACCGGCACCGGCACCGGGCGCGGCACGTGGATCTGCTGGCGCATCCGGCGACCGCGCGGGTACGTGGTCCGCAGCGGCTCGTGCCGGGCGGTCAGGGCGGCCACCGCCCGGGTCATCGCCTCGTGGTCGTACGGGCCACGCAGGCGCCACAGCACCTGTTCGTTGAGAGCGCTGTCCCGACCCCGGTAGTGGTCCATCAGGGCCAGGAGGCGTTGACCGACGGAAGCGGGTTCCTCACGCACGAGCTCAGCCACGGACCGAGCCTAGAACAGCCCGTGGACCTTGTCGACTGTGTCGCTAGATGTATGTAGGGTCTTGCCGCCCGGCAGGCTCTCCCGGATAGTGCTCTGTATGCGAGCCGAGACCGCGCGTCCTCACCTGTCCGCGGCGTTCCTGGCGACCCAGGACGACCCGTACCCGGCGTACGCGCGACTGCGCGAACGCGGCCCGCTGTCCCGCGCCGAGTTGGGCCAGTGGCTGGTCACCGGGCACTCCCTGGTCACCACGCTGCTACGCGACAACCGGCTGGAGAGCCGGATGCCGCCGGAGTACACCCGGATCACCCTCGGGGACGGGCCGGGCGCGGACTTCCTGGACCGGATCGTGCTGACCCGTACCCCGCCGGACCACACCCGACTGCGGCGGTTCATCGGTCGGGCGCTCGGCACCCCGGTGGCGCGCCGGCTGACCGGACACATCGGTGCGGCGGCCGACGCGCTGCTCGACCCCGCGCTGGAACGCGGCACCCTCGACGTGGTGACCGACCTCGCGGTGCCGTTGCCGGTCGGGGTGGTGTGTGACCTGATCGGGATCCCGACCTCGGACCGGCCCGAGGTACTGACCCGGGTGATCTCGCTGGCCAAGGTGTTCGACGCGGCGAACCTCACCCCGTCCGACCTGCACGACATCAACGCCGCGCTGCCCTGGCTGCACGACTACCTCGGCGAGCTGCTCTCCGCCCGTCGCGACGAGCCCGGCGGGCCGACGCTGGCCGGGATGTACTGGGAGGAGTCGGCGACCGACCGGCTGGCCGTGGCGGACTTCGTCGACAACATGCTGTTCCTGTTCCACGCCGGCTTCGAGACCACCATGGGCCTGGTCTCCAACGGCGTCGCGGCGCTGCTCGCGTACCCGGACCAACTGCGCCGGCTGCGCGCCGACCCGGGCCTGGTGCCCGTCGCGGTGGAGGAGTTCCTGCGGTACGACGCGCCGATCCAGAACGTCATCCGGGTGGCCCGCGAACACGTCGAGGTGGAGGGTGTGAAGATCCGGGCGGGTCGGACGGTCCTGTTGCTGCTCGGCGCCGCCAACCGGGACGCTTCCGTGTTCGCCGACGCCGAGCGCCTCGACGTCGGTCGTGACCCCAACCCGCACCTCGGTTTCGGCGGCGGGTTGCACCACTGCCTCGGCACCGCGATGGCCCGGCTGATGTCGGTGATCGTTTTCGAGCGGATCGTGCGGTCGGTGGAGATCCTCGGTCCGGCGGGTCCGGCGGTCCGGCGTCGACACGCCAGCCTGCGTTCGTACGACCAACTGCCGTTGCTGGTACGACCGCGCTGACCCCGGGTGTGTCGGCTGTCTGCGCCGGAGTCGGCTGGGTAGGGTGGATGTCGTCTGTCGACATCAGGAGGATCCAAATGTCCGATGTGGTCGCACCGGTGATCCCCTTCCTGCGCTACCGGGACCCGGGTGCCGCCATCGACTGGCTCTGCTCCGCCTTCGGGTTCACGCTGCTGGAGAAGACGACCGGCGGCGAGGGCCAGGTGGTGCACGCCGAGTTGCGGTGGGGCATCGGCACGTTCCAGCTCGGTCCGGCCGGCTCGTCGAGCCTGCCCATGGCCAGCCCCCGGGACCTGCCCCTGACCAGCCAGGGCGTCTACGTCTACGTCGGTGACGCCGTCGACGCCCACCACGACCGGGCGGTGGCGGCCGGCGCCGAGGTGGTCATGCCCCTCACCGACACCGACTACGGATCGCGGGAGTACGTGGCCCGTGACCTCGAGGGTCACCTGTGGGGTTTCGGCAGCTACGCGCCGAAGCTCGACTGACCGTCGGCTTCTTGTCGTCCGCCGGACGCAAAGAGCACATAGAGTGATTGTTCGTCCTGACAGTCTCGCCGTATCGACTCCGAGGAGTGACCCATGGCCGATTCCTCCGTGCCGCCCACCGTCGCCCCCTACATCGCCTACGAGAACCCGGCAAAGGCCATCGAATGGCTGGTGAACACGTTCGGCTTCACCACGCTCGGGGTCTTCGACGACGGGCAGGGCAACGTTTACCACGCCGAGCTGAAGATCGGTGACCACGGTCTGATCATGATTAACCCGGCCAACGGCGACCTGCGGCTCGGCGAGCCCCGGGCGCTCGGTGCCGCCACCGCCGGCACGTTCCTCCGGGTCGAGACCGACACCGAGGTGGACGCCCTGCACGAGCGCGCGGTCGCCGGCGGTGCCGAGATCCTGCTCGCGCCGGAGAGCAAGCCGCACGACTCGTACGAGTTCACCTGCCAGGACCCGCAGGGCCACGTGTGGACCATCGCGACCTACCGGACCGCGCTCGGCTGACCCACGACACCCGCGGCCCCGGTGCCCCCGTTCTCGACGGCGGCACCGGGGCCGCGGTTCATGTCGGCCGCACCCGGTCAGCGGCGCGGCAGCAGGAAGCTTCCCAACAGGGCCAGCGCGAAGCTGATCACGCTGAACCAGAGCGTGCCGACCATGGCCCGCTGGAAGCTGATCTGACTGGCCTCGAACGACCGCTCTTCGATCACCTGGACGGCCCGGTCACCGCCACCGGCGGCCACGGTCGCACTGTCGCAACCGGCCGGGGGCAGTGTCGGGTCGGCGGCGCCGAGCTGGGTGCTCACGCAGTCCCGGAACCGTTGCCCGATCTGCTCGGCCTGGCCCTCGGCGACACCGACGGCGACCAGGTCCGCGCGCAGACGCGGTCCCACGTCGTCGGTGGCGGTGGGTGCGCTGGCCGCGATCAGGCTGAAGAACAGCGTGCCGCAGGCGGCGATGCCGAGCGTCACGCCGATCTGGTAGTTGGCGTTCACCACCCCGGAGGCCGACCCGGCCTGATGACCGGGCACGTCGTGCAACGAGTACCCCATCAGCGGCGGGAAGGTCATACCCATGCCGGCGCCGCCGATGAACATCGGCACGAGCAGCTGCCAGATGGTCACCTGCGGGGTGCTGTCGATCACCCACATGAACCAGAACATGCTGGCGATCAGCAGCACCAACCCGATCTGCAGGCCCACCCGGCCGAGCTTCGGCGTGATCCACCGGGCGGAGAGCCAGCCGAGCAACGGCACCGCGATGTCCCAGGGCAGACCGGCCAACCCGGCGCGCAGGATGCTGTAGCCCACGCCGATCTGCACGTAGATCGTGATGACCAGGAAGAACGACATCACGGCGCCCTGGAAGAGGAAGACCACCACCAGGCCGGAGCTGAACGAGCGGTGCCGGAACAGCGACAGCGGCACCAGGGGCGACTCGGTGCGGGAACGCTGGTGCAGCACGAACAGCGCGAACACCACCAGACCGGCGACCATCATGCCGTACGTCCACAGCGGCCAGCCGTGCTCACGCCCCTGCACCAGCGGATAGACGATCAGCATCACCGCAGCCGTGATCAGGGTCGCGCCGACCACGTCGAGCCGTTCCCCGCGGTTGCGCTCGGACTCGGGCAGCAGCGCCCGCGCGGCGAAGAACGCCGCGATGCCGATCGGGACGTTGACCAGGAAGATCATGCGCCAGCCCAGGCCGCCCACGTTCGCGGTGGTCAGCAGCGCGCCGACCAGGGGGCCGCCGACCGTGCCGAAGGCGAGCGCGGCGCTGAGCGCGGCGAACGCCCGGCCGCGTTCCTTGGGTGCGTAGAGCAGCTGGATCAAGGTGTAGACCTGCGGCACCATCACCGCGCCCATGGCGCCCTGGAGGAAGCGCAGCACGATGAGCTGCTCAGGCGACTGCGCCATGCCGGCGAGCAGCGAGGTGAAGGTGAAGCCGGCGACACCGATGAGGAACATCCGGCGTACGCCGATGATGTCACCGAGCCGACCGGAAATGATCAGCATCGAGGCGAAGGCGAGCGCGTAGCCGGCCACCAGCCACTGCATGGTGGAGGCGGTGGCGTTGATGCCGTCCCGGATCGACGGCAGGGCCACGTTGACGATGGTGATGTCGAGCAGGTCCAGGACGAACCCGGTGAGCACCACGATGAGGGCGAGGGTGCGCTTGCGACCGGTGACCGGAGGAACGAACTCGTCGGGTGGCGTCGCGGCCGGCGCAGGTGCCGACACCGTGTCGGTGTCGGTTCCTGGCGACGTGCGAGTGTCGTCAGACATCAGATCCCTCTCCTGGGGGGTTCGGTGGACGTGACGGTGGCGGGTGCGTCCCCGGTGTCCGGCAACGGACGGAGATCACCCGATCGCGTTAGGTCAGCAACTTATTGGAAATGTGTGTCGATGCGAAACCCGCCACACCGGAGCGGATCGGGTCGAGCAGTGAATTGCCGTCGTGAGTGGACACCACAAGGGGTCCACCGAGACTCGCCAGTGCGGCGGCGTACCCGGTGGGGGCATCCAGGTCGACCAGGTGCGGCCGGGCGGCGGGACGGGACGGACCCGCCCAGCGCCGCAGCCGGGCCGGCTGGTCCGGTGCGGTCACCGTGATCGTGGCCGGGTCGACGGTCAGGCCGTCCCCGGTGGCCTTGACCAGTGCCTCCTTCCTGGTCCAGTAGCGGATGAAGGCGGCCGTGCGGTCCCGGGCGTCGGTGGCCGCGACCACCGCGCGCTCGACCGGCGACAGCGCGCGCCACGGGAGGTCGCGCCCGCGTACCGCGATCCGCTCGACGTCCACGCCGACCTCGGTCCGGGAGGCGAACGCCACCGCACACCAGCGCCCGGAGTGCGCGACGGAGAACGACACCGGTGTGGCGGGTGCGCGCAGTACCGGCTTGCCGTGCGGCCCGCCGCACTGTCGGCACACCGCCTCGAAGCGCAGCTCGCTCGCCGGGGTGCCGAGCATCCCGGCGAGCACCGACCGGGTCAGCGCCCGGGCGGTGAGGTGTGTCGCGCGCGAGTGCGGATCGGTGAACAAGGCGTGCCGGTCGCGTTCCGGCGCGGACAGCAGGGCGATCAGACGCTTGTCGTCCGGTGACCCGACCTCGGCCCACCAGACCTGGCAGGTGCCCTCCCCGGGCGGGCCGGTCGCCATCGCGGGTGCCACCCTCTCCGCCGGTCACCACCGCTGCCTGACCGGCCGTCATGCCGTCGTATGTGGAGCCTATTGCAAGTAGCATGTTCTTTCTACTGTACGTATCCGTGTTGGCTTGTTACCTTGGCGTCGGCACGGACTCGTGTGGCGGTGCCGGACAACTCCGTCGAACAGGGGAGACCCAGATTGGGCGTCGAGGCCGAACACACACGACCCTTCACCCGGGACGGTATGCGGGACGACATCGCGGCCGTCCTCGGTGAGCCACCCGGCACGGTCGCGGACGACGCCGACCTGCTTCAGCTCGGTCTCGACTCGATCGGCGTGATGCGGTTGGTCGCCCGGTGGCATCAGCGTGGCGTGCCGGTGAGCTTCGCGGAGCTGGTCGAGGGACGCACCCTGGACGACTGGTGGCGGATGGTCGCCGAGCGGGCACCGGCCGACGCGGTCGTCCCCGACGCGCCGCCGCTGACCGTCGTCGACGCGGACGAACCCTTCGACCTGGCCGCGATGCAACACGCGTACTGGGTGGGACGCGGCGACGGCCAGGCCCTCGGCGGCGTCGGCGCGCACTTCTACAACGAGTTCGACGGCAGCGGGGTGGACCCGGACCGGCTCGACACCGCGGTCCGGGCACTGCTGCGCCGGCACGGGATGCTGCGCGCCCGCTTCGACGACGACGGCCGCCAGCGGATCCTGCCGACGAGCCCCTGGCCCGGCCTGACCGTGCACGACCTGCGGGCCCTCGACCACGCGCAGGCCGAGCGGACCCTGCTCGACCTGCGCGACCGGCTGTCGCACCGGCGGTTGGACGTGGCCCGTGGCGAGGTCTTCGACGTGCAACTCTCGCTGCTGCCCGACGGCGGCACCCGCTGCCACGTGCACATCGAGATGCTGGTGGCCGACGCGCACAGCTTCCGGATCCTGATGTCGGAACTCGCCCGCCTCTATCAGGACCCGGACGCCGAGCTGCCCCCGATCGGGCTGGACTACCCGAGCTACCTGGCGACCCTGCGTCGACGCCGGGTCGGCGAGCGGGACGCCGACCAGGCGTACTGGCAGGCCCGGCTGCCCGAGCTGCCCGGCCCGCCGGAGCTGCCGCTGGCCGTCGATCCGCAGCAGGTCAGCGGCCAGCGGGTGGTCCGACACCACCACTGGGTCGCTGCCGAGCAGGTCGAGCGACTGACCCGCCGCGCCCGGACGTACGGGTTGACCCTGCCGGTGCTGTTCCTGGCCGCCTTCGGTCACGTGCTGGGTCGGTGGAGCTCCGCCGGGCGGTTCCTGCTCAACCTGCCGCTCTACGACCGGCAGCCGGTGCACCCCGACGTCGCACACCTGGTCGGTGACTTCACCAACCTGCTGCTGCTGGAGGTGGACACCACCGCCGAGCGTGACTTCGCGGCCTTCGCCCGTACGGTCCAGGAGCGGCTGCGCGCCGACGCCGCCCACCCCGGCTACACCGGAGTGGACGTGCTGCGGGACCTGACCCGGCTGCGCGGCGGTACGCCCGTCGGCGCTCCGGTGGTCTTCACCAGCGCGCTCAGCCTCGGCGAACTCTTCGACGGCGAGGTGCGCGAGAGCTTCGGCGCGCCCGGTTGGACCATGTCGCAGACCCCGCAGGTGTGGCTGGACGTGCAGGTCACCGAGCGTGAGCACGGCCTCTTCGTGAACTGGGACTGCGTCGAGGAGCTCTTCCCGGCCGGGCTGGTCGGCGAGATGTTCGACGCGTACCTGCGGATCCTCCACTGGCTGCTCGACGACGACGTCGACTGGGCCGCGTACCCGCCGGAGTTGCTGCCGGAGCGGACCCGGCAGGTCCGCGCGGCGGCCAACGACACGACCCGTCCGATCCGTCGTCGCCGCCTGCACGACGACGTCTTCGCCCGGGCCGCCACCGAGCCGGACCGCCCGGCGCTGCTCTGGGGCACCGACGGCCGGCTCGACTACGGCGACCTGGCCGCGCAGGCCGACCGCGTCGCCGGAGCGCTGGTCGCCAACGGGCTCCGTCCGGGCGACCCGGTGGCGGTCACCGTTGAGAAGGGACCACGGCAGGTCGTCGCGGTGCTCGGCGTGCTGCGGGCCGGCGGGGTGTACGTGCCGGTCGGCGTCGACCAGCCGGCCGCCCGCCGGGCCCGGATCCACACGGTGGCCGGGGTGCGGCACGTGGTGACCGGAGTGCCCCTGCCGGAACTGCCCGCAGACCTGTGCGTGCTCGACGTGGCGGACCGCTCGTACCCGCCCGCCGGCCCGATCCCCGGCACCGACGACGACCCGGCCTACCTGCTGTTCACCTCCGGCTCCACGGGCGAGCCGAAGGGCGTGCAGGTGCCGCACCGGGCGGCGGTCAACACGATCGACGACATCGGCCGGCGCTTCGACGTCGGTCCGGAGGACCGGGTGCTCGCGGTCTCGGCCCTCGACTTCGACCTCTCCGTGTACGACATGTTCGGCATGCTGAACGCCGGTGCGGCGCTGGTCTGCGTCGGCGAGGACGAGCGGCGGGACGCCGACCGCTGGGTGGAGCTGGTCCGCCGGCACCGGGTCACCGTCTGGCAGTCCGTGCCGGCGCTGCTGGACATGCTGCTGACCGCTGGCGCCGACGGCGACCTGCCGCTGCGGCTGGCCCTGCTCGGTGGCGACTGGGTCGGGCTCGACCTGGCCGGACGGTTGGCCGCACAGGCCCCGGGCGCGGTCCTGGTGGCGCTCGGCGGCACCACGGAGACCGCGATCCACTCCACCGTCCAGGTGGTGCCAGTGCCGGTGCCCGAGGAGTGGCGTTCGGTGCCGTACGGCGTGCCCCTGGCCAACCAGCTCATGCGGGTGACCGACCCGGCGGGACGGGACCGGCCCGACTGGGTCACCGGTGAACTCTGGATCGGTGGCCTCTCGGTGGCCGACGGCTACCGGGGCGACCCCGACCGCACCGCCGCGCAGTTCCGTCAGATCGACGGGGTGCGCTGGTATCGCACCGGTGACCTGGCCCGCTACCACCCGGACGGCACCGTCGAGTTCCTCGGTCGGGCCGACGCCCAGGTCAAGATCCGGGGGCACCGGATCGAGCTGGGGGAGATCGAGACCGCACTGGAACGGCACCCCGCCGTCCGCCGCGCGGTCGCGGTCGCCCTCGGTACGCCCCGGCAACTCGCCGTCGCCGTCATCACCGAGACCGACCTGGACCCGGCCGCGCTGCGTGACTGGCTGGCCGAGCAGGTGCCCGGGTACATGGTGCCCGAGCGGGTGGTGCTCACCGACGATCTGCCGTTGTCGGCCAACGCCAAGATCGACCGACGGGCGGTGGCCCGCCTGGTCGACGCCGCCCGCCCCGGGACCGAGCAGCTCGAACCGCCGGTCGGCGACATCGAGCGTGAGGTGGCCCGGATCTGGGCCGAGCTGCTCGGGGTGCCCGCCGTCGGGCGGCGGCAGAGCTTCTTCGCCGCCGGTGGCGACAGCCTGGTGGCCACCCGCTCGATGGCGCTGCTCGGCGCCGCCGGGCTGGACGGCGCGAACCTGCGCCAACTCTTCGCCACCCCGGTGCTGGCCGACTTCGCCGCCACCCTGCGCCGCGTCGAGGGGGACCGCCCGGTCGCCGTCGCACTGCGGGCCGACGCGGCGAACCGGTACGCGCCCTTTCCCCCCACCGACGTGCAGCGGGCGTACTGGCTGGGGCGCAGCAGCGAGTTCGCGCTCGGCGGCGTCGGCTCGCACTGGTACTGGGAGTTCGACGGCGCGGACGTCGACCTGGACCGGCTGGAGGACGCGGTCGACCTGCTGGTCGCCCGGCACGACATGCTCCGCGCGATCTTCGACGACGACGGCGACCAGCGGGTGCTGACCGAGGTGGACCGGTTCCGGATCACCGTCCGCGACGGCGGTGACGCCGAACTGCGCGAACTGCGGGAGCGGATGGCCCACCGGGTCCCCGACCCGAGCCGGTGGCCGCTGCTGGAGATCGCCGCCGTCCGGTACGCCGACGGCCGGGTCCGGATCGGGTTCAGCTTCGACTACATCGTGCTCGACGCGCTCAGCATCGTGATCTTCTTCGACGAGCTGACCACGCTCTACACCGACCCGGCGGCCTCGCTGCGGCCGGTCGGCGTGACCTTCCGTGACTACGTGCTGGCCGACTCGTCGACCGTCGAGGACGACCAGCGGTACTGGCGGGACCGGCTGGACAGCCTCCCGCCCGCGCCGCCGCTGCCGCTCGCCGTGGACCCGGACACCGTGGTCGCCCCGCGCTTCGTCCGCCGGGAGGACCGGCTCGACCCGACGCAGTGGGCCCGGCTGACCGAGCAGGCCCGGCGGCACGGGGTGACCCCGGCCAGCGTGCTCGCCGCCGCCTTCGCCGAGGTGCTGTCGGCCTGGTGCGGTCGCGGGGAGCTGACCCTCAACCTCACCCTGTTCAACCGTCGTGACGTGCACCCCGACATCAACAACATCCTCGGCGACTTCACCTCCCTGCTGCTGCTGGCGCATCGGGCGGGGGAGGGGGACACCTGGCTGGACGTGGTCCGGCGCACCCAGGAGCAGGTCTGGGAGGGGATGGCCCACGACTCGGTCTCCGCGCTGTGGGTGCTGCGCGAACTGGCCCGCCGTCAGCAGGGCGGCGCGGTCAGCATGCCGGTCGTGTTCACCAGCGCCCTCGGTGTCGCCGGTGGCATGAGCGAGATGTCCTTCCCCTTCGGCGAGCTGGTCTGGGGCATCTCGCAGACCCCGCAGGTCTGGCTCGACAACCAGGTGATGGAGCGCGACGGCGGACTGGTCTACAACTGGGACTCGGTCGACGAACTGTTCCCGCCCGGCCTGCTCGACGCCATGTTCGACGCGTACCGGGAGCTGCTGCTGCGGCTGACCACGGCGGACTGGGAGGCCGTGCCCCCGGCCCCGCTGCCGGCGGCGCAGCGGCGGGTCCGGGACACGGTCAACGACACCGCCGGCCCGCTGCCGACCGGCCTGCTGCACACCGGCTTCTTCCGGCACGCCGCCGCCACGCCCGACGCGACCGCCGTGGTCACCGCCGACGGACTCACGGTCGACTACCGCGAACTCGCCGTGCGGGCGCTGCGTCTCGGCGGGGCGTTGCGCGCGCACGGCGTCCAGCCCGGTGACGCCGTCGCGGTGACCCTGCCGCGCGGCGTCGACCAGGTCGCCGCGGTCCTCGGCGTGCTCGCGGCGGGCGGACACTACGTCCCGGTCGGCGTCGACCAGCCGGCCGAGCGCCGCGACCGGATCTACTCCCGGGCCGGGGTACGCGCCGTCGTCGCCCCACCCGACCTGGACACCGGTCACCCGGTGGTGGCGCCGGACACGCCCGCCACTCCGTTGCCCGCACCGGTCGAGGTGGACCCGGAGCAACTCGCCTACATCATCTTCACCTCCGGCTCCACCGGTGAGCCGAAGGGCGTGGAGATCACCCACCGGGCGGCGCTGAACACCGTCGACGACATCAACACCCGCTACGGCGTCGGCCCCGACGACCGGGTGCTGGCCATCTCGGCGCTCGACTTCGACCTGTCCGTGTACGACGTCTTCGGGCTGCTCGGCGCCGGCGGTGCGGTGGTCTGCGTCGCCGACGAGGACCGGCGGGAGGCCCGCCGGTGGGTCGCCGTCGCCCGCAGTGCCGGGGTGACGATCTGGAACTCGGTGCCCGCGCTGCTGGACATGCTGCTGGTCGCGGCCGACACCGACGGCCTGCCCGACGGGCTGCGGCTGGCCCTGCTCTCCGGCGACTGGGTCGGGCTCGACCTGCCCGGACGGCTGCGCGACCGGTGCCCCGAGGCCCGGTTCGTCGCCCTCGGCGGGGCGACCGAGGCGGCCATCTGGTCCAACGCCTGCGAGATCGACGTGGTGCCCGCGCACTGGCGGTCCGTGCCGTACGGGCTGCCGTTGCGCAACCAGCGCTACCGGGTGGTCGATCCACGCGGCCGGGACTGCCCGGACTGGGTCCCCGGTGAGCTGTGGATCGGCGGTGTCGGGGTGGCCCGGGGCTACCGGGGCGACCCGGAGACCACCGCACGACAGTTCGTCACCGTGGACGGACAGCGGTGGTACCGCACCGGGGACCTCGGCCGGTACTGGCCCGACGGCACGCTGGAGTTCCTCGGCCGGGTCGACTTCCAGGTCAAGATCCGTGGGCACCGGATCGAGCTGGGGGAGATCGAGGCGGCTGCGGAGGCGTACGCCGGGGTGGCCCGCGCCGTCGGGCTGACCGTCGGCGTGGGTACGCACCGGCGGCTGGCGCTGGCCGTGGTCGCCGCCGACGAACCGGTCGACGAGGCGGCCCTGGTCGGCTTCCTGGCGACTCGGCTGCCCAGCTACATGGTGCCGGAACGGGTGGTCGGCGTCCCCGGGCTGCCGCTGACCGCCAACGGCAAGGTGGACCGTCGGGCGTTGACCGCCCAGGTGGACACCGAACCCGACGACGCGGCCGACGAGAGCCCGCGCGGGGACAGCGAGAAGCTGATCGCCGAGATCTGGGCCGAGGTGCTCGAGTGCGAGCGGATCGGCCGGCAGCAGAGCTTCTTCGCCCTTGGCGGGGACAGCCTGCTGGCCACCCGGCTGGTGGAGACGCTGCGGCTGCGCCACGGGGTGGAGCTGTCGTTGCGGCAGCTGTTCCTGGCGCCGACCGTGGCGCAGTTGGCAGACGTCTTCGACGCCCACCGCGGCGCGGTGGAACCCGGTGACTTCGAGGAGGGCACGATATGAGTCAGTCGTCCGCCGGTGACCTGCTCGCCGAGTTGGAGAGCGTGGGGGTACGGGTCTGGTTGGAGGCCGGTCAGCTGCGCTTCCGGGCACCCCAGGGGGCGATGACGCCGGATCGTCGCGAGGCGTTGCGCGCCCGACGCGACGAGATCGTCGCGCACCTCGACAACCTCGCCGGCAACGGCACCCTGGTCCCCGACCGGGCGCACCGGCACGACCCGTTCCCGGTCACCGACGTGCAGGCGGCGTACCTGCTCGGGCGGGGCGAGACGTTCGCGTACGGCGGCGTCGCCTGTCACGGCTACGGCGAACTGGTCTATCCCGAGCTGGACCCGGAGCGGATGACCGCCGCCTGGCGGGCCCTGATCGCCCGGCACGACATGCTCCGCGCGGTGGTGGAGGCCGACGGCGCGCAGCGCGTGCTGGCGGAGGTGCCGCCGTTCGAGGTGCCCGTGATCGACCTGACCGGCCGTCCCGAGGCGGTGGTCGACGCGGCGGTCAGCGCCGTCCGCGCCGAGATGGACCACCTGGTGCACACGCCCGACCGGTGGCCGCTGTTCGCCGCCCGGATCACCCGCGCCGACCACCGGACCGTGCTGCACGTCTCGATCGACTTCCTGATCGCCGACTTCATCAGCGTCCAGGTGGTCCTCGACGAGCTGCACCGGCTCTATCACCGGCCGGACGAGCCGCTGCCGCCGCTGGAGATCACCTTCCGGGACTACCAGCTCGCCGAGCGCGCGGTGCGGGACAGCCCGCGCCACGAGCGGGACAAGCAGTGGTGGCTGGCCCGGGTCGACGAGCTGCCGGCCGCGCCGGAACTGCCCACGGTGGCCCGTCCCGCCGACAGCGAGGGCCGGTTCCGCCGCTGGGAGACCCGGCTCTCGTCGCAGGTCTGGGAGGGGCTGCGGCAGCGCGCCGGCCGGCACGGGGTCAGTCCGTCCGGTGCGGTGCTGGCCGCGTTCTCGGACACCATCGCGGCGTACAGCCGGCGGTCCCGGTTCACCCTCGACATCACCCTGCTCAACCGCGCGCCGGTGCACGACCAGGTCAACGCGCTGGTCGGCGACTTCACCTCGGTGGACCTGCTGGCCGTGGACGCCGACCCGACCCGCCGCTTCGACGAGCGGGCCCGGGACCTGCAGGCCCAGCTCTGGGAGGACCTGGACCACCGCTCGTTCAGCGGTATCGAGGTGATGCGGGAGATCGCCCGCCGGCAGGGCGCCGAGGCGGCCCTCTTCCCGGTGGTCTTCACCAGCGCCATCGGCATCACCTCGGCCGGGGCCGCCGCCGACGGCGCGCCGCTGGGCGAGCTGGGCTACGGGATCAGCCAGACGCCGCAGGTCTGGATCGACTGCCAGAACATCGAGCGGGACGGCGGCCTGGTGTCCAACTGGGACGTCCGCGAGGAGGTCTTCCCGCCCGGCGTGGTCGACGACATGTTCGCCGCGTACGACGCGGTGCTGCACCGCCTGGCCGGCGACGACGCGGCCTGGACCGGGACCGGGCACCCGGACCCGCCCGAGGCGACGCGGGACCGTCGCGCCGAGACCAACCGGACGCAGGCCCCGGTCCCCGCCGGGATGCTGCACGACAGGGTGGTGTTGCAGGCGCTGAGCACCCCGGACCGGCCCGCCGTCGTCGCCGCCGACCGCACGCTGGACTACGCCGAGCTGCTCGGTCGGGCCGCCGGGGTGGCCGAGGCGCTGACCGCCGCCGGCTGCCGCCGTCAGGAACTGGTCGCGGTGGTCATGGACCGGGGCTGGGAGCAGGTCGTCGCGGTGCTCGGCGCGTTGCTGGCCGGCTGCGTCTACGTACCGGTGGACACCTCGCAGCCGGCGGTACGCCGCCGGACCATCCTGACCAACGCCGGGATCCGGTGCGCGCTGACCCAGTCCGGAGTGGACCGGGACGGCTGGGCCGAGGGGCTGCGCCTGCTCGACGTGGACCTGCTCGGCACCGGGCAGCCGCAGCCGGTCGAGGGCTCCGGCGACCCGGAGGAGCTGGCGTACGTCATCCACACCTCCGGCTCCACCGGCAGCCCCAAGGGCGTCATGATCAATCACCGTGGCGCGGTGAACACGGTGCTCGACATCAACGACCGCTTCGGCGTCGGCCCCGACGACCGGGTGCTCGGCCTCTCCAACCTCGGCTTCGACCTGTCGGTGTACGACGTCTTCGGGCCGCTCTCGGTGGGCGGCGCGGTGGTGCTGCCCGACCCGCAGCGGCGCGGGGACCCGTCGCACTGGGCCGACCTGGTCGGCACGCACGGCGTCACGGTGTGGAACTCGGTGCCGGCCCAGTTGCAGATGCTGCACGACTACCTCGTCTCGGCCACCGCCACCGTGCCGGACGGCCTGCGACTGGCGATGCTCTCCGGCGACTGGATCCCGGTGGCGCTGCCGGACCAGATCCGTGCCCGGGTGCCCGGACTGCGCATCGTCAGCCTCGGCGGGGCGACCGAGGCGTCCATCTGGTCGATCTGGTATCCGATCGAGCAGGTCGACCCGGAGTGGCGCAGCATCCCGTACGGCCGCCCGCTGACCAACCAGAGCTTCCACGTGCTCGACGCGGCCCTGCGGCCCCGCCCGGACCTGGTCAGCGGCGAGCTGTACATCGGCGGTGTGGGGCTGGCGGTGGGCTACCTCAACGACCGCGAGCGCACCGCCGAGCGCTTCGTCGTGCACCCGCAGACCGGTGAGCGGCTGTACCGCACCGGTGACCTGGGCCGGTACCTGCCCGACGGCACCATCGAGTTCCTCGGCCGGGAGGACCTCCAGGTCAAGATCCGGGGCTACCGGATCGAGTTGGCCGAGATCGAGGCGGCGCTGGGCGGACATCCGGCGGTCGCCGGGGCGGTGGTGGTGGTCGACGGCGACACCCCGCTGGAGCGGCGGCTGGCCGCGTTCGTCGAACCCGCCGGACGGCCGGTCACCGCTGCGCAGGCCGAGCACGACCAGGCCGCCCTGCGGCAGCTCGGCGTGGACGCCTGCGTCGACGCCGACAGCACGCTCGCCGGTGTCGACCGGGAGCGCTACCTCGCGTACGCCCACCGGCTCGACGACGTCGCGCTGCCGGCCATGGTGGACGCGTTCCGCGCCGCCGGGCTGTTCGCCGCCGGCAGCCGGCACCCGCTGGCGGACCTGCTGGACACCGCGCACGTCGCGCCCCGCCACCACCGGCTGGTCCGGCGCTGGCTGCGCGCGCTCACCGACTCCGGTCTGCTCGACCAGGACACCGACGGCCGGTACGGACTGACGCCGGCGGGCGCGGCGGCGGACACCGACGCCGGATGGCGGGAGGTGGAGCAGCTCGCCGACGCCGAGGACCGGGAACTGCTGGACTACTTCCGGGCCAGCACCGCGCACCTGCCCGCCCTGCTGCGCGGCGAGGACGACCCGCTGGCGCTGCTGTTCCCGCAGGGCCGGGTGGACGTCTCGCAGGGCCTCTACGAACGCACGCTGTTCAACCGGTGGGCCAACGAGGCGGCGGCGGCCCTGGTGCGGCGGATCGCCGAGCAGCGGATCGAGCCCGGGGCGCTGCGGGTGCTGGAGGTCGGCGCCGGGGCCGGCGGCACTACCGCCGCCGTGCTCGCCGCGCTGGACGGGTACGAGGTGGACTACCTGGCCACCGACCTGTCCCCGTTCTTCCTGGGCGAACTGCGGACCCGGTTCGGCGACCGGCCCGGCCTGCGCCTGGAAGCGGTCGACATCGACCGGGACCTGGCCGGGCAGGGCCTCTCCCCGAACTCGTTCGACGTGGTCGTGGCCGGCGACGTGCTGCACGCCAGCGCCGACGTCGGCCGGGCGCTGGACCGGCTGCGCGAGGTGCTCGCCCCGCAGGGCTGGCTGGTCGCCTGCGAGATGACCCGCGACCACCACCAGATCATGACCTCGCTGGAACTGCTGGTCCGTGTGGACGAGGCGACCGCCGACTTCACCGACCTGCGTCGGGGCACCGAGCAGGTGTTCCTCGACCGGCGGTCCTGGCTGGAGGTGCTGGGCGCGGCGGGCGCGGCGCAGCCGCTGTGCCTGCCCGAGCCGGACGGCTTCATCGCCGAGCTGGGCATGTGCGTGCTGGCCGCCCGGTTCAAGACCGACCGGGTGCGGATCTCCCGCGACGACCTGACCGAGCACCTGGCCGGTCGGCTGCCGCAGTACATGGTGCCGTCGGTGGTCCAGGTCGTCGACGCCCTGCCGCTCAACGCCAACGGCAAGGTCGATCGGGCGGTACTGCGCCGTCGACTGCCCCGGCGGGGCACGGCGACCGCCGCCGGGTCGTCCGGTGCCCTGGACAGCGACCTGGAACGTCGGATCGCGGCGGTCTGGGCCGAGGCGCTGCGGCTGCCCCGGGTCGGCCGGGACGAGAACCTGTTCGAACTCGGCGGGGACTCCCTGGTCGCGGCCCAGATCACCGGCCGGATCCTGGAGGAGATCCCGCAGGCCGCCGGCCTCTTCTTCGACCAGCTGCTGCGGCAGGTGCTGGAGCAGCCCACGGTGGCCGCCCTCGCCGGGCACGTCGAGGCGGAGTCGGCCACCCCGGTCACCGCGTCGCCGTCGGTGCCGGCCACGTCGGGCGGGGACGGGCTGTCCCCGCTGCACGAGGGCACCGACGGGGTGCCCTGGGTGCTGGTGCCCGGCGGCGAGGGTGTCGACGCGTACGCGGGGCTGGTGCCGCACCTGGCGGCGACCGGTCCGGTGCTCGGGTTGGCCCCGGGCGCGGCCGACGACCTGCTCCGGGTCGCCGCCGCGCAGGCCCGCCTGGTCACCGCGGCCGGACACCCGGCGGTACGGCTGGTCGGGTACGGCCTCGGTGCCACGTCCACGCTGGAGGTGGCGCGGTCGCTGATCGAGGCCGGCGGTCAGGTCGACGCGGTGGTGCTGATCTCGCCGTGGCGGCCGGCGGCCGGCGCCGACCCGGCGGCGGCGTACCGGGCGGAGACCGGTGCCGCCGGGGTGCCCGGCGAGGACTTCGCCGCGCGACTGGCGGCCGTCGCCCGGCACGAGCCGACGCTCTACGCCGGTGACCTCGTCGTGCTGCGGCCCACCGGCGCGGTGCCCTACGACGCGCAGAGTCTGGAGTTCTGGGCCGACCTCTGCCTGGGTGACGTCCGCACGGTCGACGTGGACGCGGACCACCTGACGGTGCTGGGCCCGGCGGCCGGTACCGCGCTGGCGGCCCTCGACCCGGAGCCGGCGCGGTGACCGCTGTCGCCGTGCTCGGCGCCTCCGGGGCGGTCGGGCGGGCGGCGGTGGCGCTGTTGCGGTCCTGGGACGTCGGCCCGCTGCGGGTCGGCGCCCGGCGACCCCCGCAGCTCGACGGCGTCGACCGGATGGTCGTGGACGCCCGCGACCCGGCCGACCTGGCCCGGTTCTGCGCCGGTGCCCGGGTGGTGCTCAACTGCGCCGGCCCGGCCGTGGAACTGGTCGACCAGGTGGCCCGGGCGGCGGTGGCGGCCGGTGCCGACTACGTCGACGCGGCCGGTGACGACGCGCTGCACGCCGCCGTGACGGCGGTGGCCGGCGGCAGCGGCCGGACCGGCGTGGTGTCGGCCGGGATGATGCCCGGACTGACCGGGCTGCTGCCCCGGCTGCTCGCCGCCCACCTGCCCGACGGCGACCGGCTGACCGGGTATGTCGGCGGGCGGGACCGGTTCACGCTGACCGCCGCCGTGGACTACGTCGCCGCCGACGAGAGTTTCGGCTGGCCCGCCGCGGCCTGGCGGGACGGCCGGGTGGCGCGCAACGCGTTGCGCCCGGTGCCGGAGCTGACGCTGCCGTGGTTCCCCGAGCCGGTCACCGCCCAGCCCTACCTGGGCACCGAGACCGCCCGGGTGGCCGCCGTGCTGGGGCTGCGACAGGTCGACTGGTATTCGGTCTTCGCCGGCGAGCGGGTGCTGGCCGCGCTGCGGACCGGGTCCGGGACCGCCGAGAGCGGGCACCGGGAGGCCGGGGAGCGGCTGTGCCGGGCGGCGGAGCTGGACCTCTTCGGCCACCCGGCGTACCAGAACCTGGTGGTCACCCTCGCCGGACCGAGCGGGGAGCGGACCGCCGTGGTCCGCAGCACCGGCGCCAGCGAACTCACCGGAAGCATGGCCGCGCTGACGGCCCGAGCGGTGCTGGCCGGCGCGGTACCGCCCGGTGTCTGGCACACCGACGAGGTCCTCGACCCGATCGCCACCGTCACCGAACTGGCGGCGGTGCCGGCGGTGCCGCTGGCCGCCGTGGTGGCGGACGTCTCCGCCGTCGAGCAGTACGAGGAGGACGTGATATGAAGCGACCCACCCGGGTGGTCGTCTGTGGCACCCGGTTCGGCCAGGTCTACCTGGAGTCCTTCCGCGAGGCGGACCCGAGCTTCGAGCTCGCCGGGGTCCTCGCCGGTGGCAGCGACCGGTCCCGCGCCTGTGCCGCGCACTACGGCGTGCCGTTGTACACGGCGGTGGACCAGTTGCCCGACGACATCGACATCGCCTGCGTGGTCATCCGGGGCGGGCTGCTCGGCGGCCGTGGCTCCGAGCTGGCCATGGAGCTGATGGCGCGCGGCGTGCACGTGCTCCAGGAGCACCCGCTGCACCACGACGAGCTGGCCCGTTGCCTGCGCCAGGCCCGCCGGCACAAGGTGGTGTACCAGCTCAACCCGTTCTATCGGCACATCACCCCGGTCCGTCGGTTCCTCGGCGCGGCGGGCGAACTGCTGCGCCGCCAGCCACCGCGCTACCTCGACGTGGCCTGCGGCTTCCAGTTGGCGTACTCGCTGCTGGACCTGCTCGGTCAGGCGCTCGGCGGGGTGCGGCCGTGGCGGTTCACCGAGCTGCCGGCCCTGCCCGTGTCGGTCACCTCGGCGACCGAGCTGGACCTGCCGTTCCGCAGCCTGGACGGGGTGCTGGCCGGGGTGCCGGTCACGCTGCGGGTACAGAACCAGATGGACCCGGCCGACCCGGACAACTACGCCCACCTGATGCACCGGATCACCATCGGCACCGAGGCCGGCAACCTCACGCTGGTGGGTACGCACGGCCCGACGGTCTGGACCGCGCGTCCGGACTTCCCCCGCGAGGTCGCCGGCATCGGCGCCGACCCGCACTTCGCCGCCGACCGTGACACCAGCACCCCCAGCGCCGTCACGTTCGGCCCGAGCGAGGTGCCGCACTACGACACGGTCTTCGGCACCACCTGGCCGCAGGGCGTACGCCGGGCACTGTGGACCCTGCGGGACACCGTCGAGCGGGGCGAGGACCCGCTGCGGCAGGGCCAGTACCACCTGACGCTGTGCCAGCTGTGGCAGGAGCTGACCGCTATCCTCGGCCCGCCGGAGCTGGTCTCCGCCGAGCCGCCCCGGATGCTCGGCGCGGGTGACCTGGCGGCCCTGGCGGCGGCCGGTGAGGCGGCGGTGGCCGACCCGGCGGACGCGCGGGAGCCGGCGGGGGTGGGCGGGTGACCTCGGTCGAGACCAGCGCGCGACGGTGGCTGCGCTGCTACCGGCCCCGGCCGGCGGCCACCGTGCGACTGGTCTGCTTCCCGCATGCCACCGGCAGCGCGCCGTTCTACCGGAGCTGGGCCCGGGAGTTGCCGGACGACGTCGAGGTGCTGGCGGTGCAGTACCCGGGCCGGCTGGACCGGATCGCCGAGCCCGCGCTGACCGCCATGCCGGTGCTGGCGGACATGGTCACCGACGTGCTCGCGCCCCGGCGTGACCTGCCGATCGCCCTCTTCGGGCACAGCATGGGCGCCGCCGTGGCGTACGAGGTGGCGCGCCGGCTGGAGCGGCGGCACGCCGCGCCGCTGGCGCACCTGTTCGTCTCGGGACGGCCCGCGCCGTGTCACCACCGGCCGGGCACCAAACACCTGGGCCCGGACGACGACCTCTGGGACGAGCTGCGCCGGCTGGGCGGCACCGACCCGGCGGCGCTGGAGAACCCGCAGCTCCGGTCGGCGTTGCTGCCGACGCTGCGGGCGGACTACCGGCTGATCGAGAGCTACCGCCCGGTCGACGCCGCGCCGTTGGCCACACCCGTCTCGGCGCTCGTCGGCGACGTGGACACCGAGGCGCTGGTGGACGAGGTGGCGGCCTGGGCCGGTTACACCCGGGCCGCCTTCGACCTGACCGTCTTCGACGGCGACCACTTCTATTTGGTGCCGCACCGGACGAAGGTGCTGGCCGGTGTCATCCGGAGCCTCGGCCTGACGTGACCGGGCCCGCCGCCTCGCGCGGCGGGTGCGCGGACGCGTCCAGGTGGCGCCGCCACAACTGACGCCGCCTCGGCTTGCCGCTGGTGGTACGCGGGATCGTGCCGGACGGCACCGGCACCACGTGCACGTCGGCCGCCGGCACCAGCGGCGCGACCAGGGCGGGGATCCGGTGCAGCCACTCCGGCCGGGGATGCTCCAGGTGGACCACCACGGTCGGGGTCCCCGCCACCAGGCCGAGCACGGTGGCCAGCCGTCCGGGCGGTGCGTCCAGGGCCGCGCCGAGCACCGCGTCGACGTCCTCGGCGAACACCGTCCGGCCGTGGACCTTGAGGCTGTCGCCGAGGCGGCCCAGCACGAAGAGGTGCCCGTCCCGCAGGAATCCGGCGTCCCCGGTGCGGACCGTGCCGTCGAAGGGCGGGCCGCCCGCGTACCCGTCGGCGACCGACGCGCCACCGACGACGATCTCACCGACCGTCCCGTCGTCGACCGGCCGGCCGTCGTCGTCCACCACCGCGATCTCGGCCCCGGTGACCGGGCCGCCGCAGCCCACCACGGGTACGCCGTCCGGGCCGGGCACCTGCCGCCACCCGGTCCGCAGCGGCAGCCCGGTCACCGCCAGCGTCGCCTCCGCCAGCCCGTACGCGGGCAGCAGCGCCTCCCGGCGCAGCCCGTGCGGGGCGAGCAGGTCGGCGAAGGCGGTCAGGGTGGCCGGTGGGATCCGTTCGGCGCCGACGATGACCGCCCGCCACTGCCGGAAGTCCAGCCCGGCGAGCTGCTCCGGGCGGACCCGCCGCAGCACGTGCGCCAGCCCGAAGCCGGGCATCGCGGTCAACCGGGCCCCGGCGCGACCGAAGCACTCCAGGTACCGGCTCGGCCGGCGGACGAACTCCGCCGGGGTGAGCAGCCACAGGTCGGCGCCGGTGACGACCGGTGCCAGCAGGCACCCGACCAGGCCCATGTCGTGGTGCACCGGCAGCCACGAGGCGGTCGCGTCGTCGGGCGTCATCTCCAGCCAGTCCCGGACGGCCGCGATGTTGGCCTCCAGGGCGGTCCGTGGCACGCGCACCCCGCGTACCGCCCCCGTGGTGCCGGAGGTGAACTGGAGCAGCGCCACCCGGGCCGGCGCCACCTCCATCGGCGCCGTCGTCTCGGCGGGCAGGTCCGCGACGTCGACGGTGGACACCCCGGCGTCGGCCGCCGCGCGGGCCACCGAGGGCGCGGACGCGCCGTCGACCACCAGCAACCGGGGCCGCATCGCCGTCAGGGCCGCGCTCAGGTGCTCGGCGTACCGGTCGGGGTCGCCGAAGGCGGCGGGCGGGGCGAGCGGGGACACCGTCGCCCCGGCCAGCAGCGCCCCGAACAGGGTGCCGACGAATCCGGGCCCGGAGGGCAGCACCACCCCGACCACGTCGTCCGGGCGTACGCTCCGCGCGGCCAGCCCGGCGGCGTGTCCGTGGGCCAGCCCGGCCAACCGCGCGTACGACCACCGGTCCCAGTCCCCGTCCGGGCGGGAGAAGCGGACGCCCCGGTCGGCGCGCGGCTGCCCCAGCCAGGACAGCAGCCCGGTCATACCGGTCGGGCCTCGATCACCGGGAACATCGGCGTCTGCGTCGCCTCGACCAGTTCCAGCCCGGCCCCGGCCAGGATCGCCCGTTGCTCGTCCAGGCTGCGCGCGCCGCCCGCGCTCAACGTCAGCATCAGCATGTCCATCCGACGGGCCAGCGGCGTGCTCTCCGCCTCGGACTGCCGTCCGGCCTCGAGGATGAACACCCTGCCCTGCGGGGACATCGCCGCCCGGATACGGCGCAGCACCCCGGTCGCCTCCTCGTCGCTCCAGCTGTAGAGGATCCGCTTGAGCACGTACGCGTCGCCACCGGACGGGATGTCGTCGGTGAGGAAGCTGCCGGGCACCACGCGTACCCGGTCGGTGACGCCGGCCGTGGCGAAGGTCTCCGGCGCGTTCGCCACCACGCCGGGCTTGTCGAACAGCACGCCGCGCATCCGGGGGAAGCGGCCCAGCAGGTCGGCGAGGAACCGGCCGTTGCCGCCGCCGACGTCGACCACCGTGCCGAAGCGGGACCAGTCCGAGGCGCGCAGGATGGCCATCAGCTCCATCCCGGTGACCCCGCTCATCACCTTGTCGAACGCCTCGCCGTCGGCGGGGTGCTGCCCGAAGTGGTCCCACATGCCGATGCCGTGGACCGCGTCGAAGGCGCCCTCGCCGGTGCGCAGGGTGTGGTCCAGGCCCTCCATCGCCCGGGTGCAGACCACGGGGGAGAGGAAGATGTCCCGGGCCGAGAAGGGGTGGTCGGCGCGCAGCAGGTCGGCCATCGGGGTCAGCCCGAACTCGCCGGGCGCGACCTCGGCGAACAGGTCCCGGGAGGCCAGGTACCGCAGCGCCTTGGTCAGCGACGGCTCGTGGGCGTCACAGGCGCGGGCCAGGTCCGCGGCGGGCATCGGCCCGTCGGCGAGCTGGTCGGCGACCCGCAGCAGGCAGACCGCCCGGATCGTGTACGGCAGCAGGTAGTCGCCCACCTCCATCAGCCGCAGGATGGCCGGTACGTCGATGCGGGCACGTCGTCTCGTCAGCATCGCTGCTCCTTGTCGGTCTCGGTCGGTGCGCCGTCGGCCGGTGGGGTCACGCGGCCGGCCGTGCCGGTTGCGCCCGCCCGTGCAGCAGGTGACCGGCGAGGGTGGCGAGATGGTCTGCGGTGGGCGTGTCGAAGCTGTCCAGCCAGAGCGCCCGGCGGTACCACCAGTGCAGCGGGTACTCCCAGGTCGCGCCGAGCCCGCCGGTGACCTGGAGGGCGTCCTCGCAGGCGCGTACGGCGGCCTGCCGGGCCGCCACGACGGCCTCGGCGTACGCCTGGGCGATCTCGTCCGGTGCCGCGTCGTCCGGACCGGCGCCGACCAGCCAGCAGGCCCGCAGCGCGAGCGAGGTGGCCAGTTCCAGCGCCACGTACCCGTCGGCCAGCCGGTGCGCCACCGCCTGGTACGCCCCGATCGGTCGGCCGAACTGCACCCGGTCCAGCGCGTGCCGGCGGGCCAGGTCCAGGGCTCGGCGGGCGACGCCGACGGCCTCGCAGGCCAGCAACGTGCCGGCGTGCCGGCGCGCGTCGGTCAGCACCCGCTCGGCGGCCTCCGGCCCGACCAGCATCTCGGCGGGGGTGTCGACCAGGTACAGCAGTGCGGCGCCACGCAGCCGGTCCAGGGCGGGCTGCGGCGCGACGGTGAGCCCGTCGGCTGCGGCCCCCACCAGGAACAGGGCCGGGCCGGTGTCGGTGTCGGCGGCGACCACCAGCGCGGTGGCCCCCGCCGCCTCGGTCACCAGGCCGCGTCGGCCGGTCAGCCGCCAGGTGCCGGCGCGTTGCTCGGCACGGGCTCCCTGGCCGGTGTCCGGGTCGTCCTGCCAGGCCAGGGTGAGCGGACCCGTCGGCAGGTCACGCCCGGCCGCCACGAGGACCGGGTGGGCCAGGCCGACCGTGCTCCACCAGCCGACGGCGGCCAGCGCGTACCCGGCCTCCTGGGCCAGCAGGCCCTTCTCCACCACCGGAAGCTCCGGGTCGCACCAGCCCTGTCGGCGCAGGTGCGGCCACCCGTCCGGATCGGCGTCGCCCGACTCGGCGAGCGCGGCGACCCGGTCGACCGGGTACCGGTCGGCGAGCAGCCGGGCGGCGGCCGACGCCAGGTCACGCTGGTCGTCGGTGAGGGCGAAGTCCATGGTCATCCTCTCCGGGTCACCGGGTGCGGGGCAGGCCGAGCACGCGTTCGGCGATGATGCCGCGCAGGATCTCGGAGGTGCCGCCCTCGATCGTGTTGGCGCGGCTGCGCAACCGCAGGTGCTGCCAGTGGCCGGCGGCGTGGCTGTCCGGGCCGTCGAGCACGGCCGCCGGGCCGAGCAGCCGCAGCGCGAACGCGGCCAGCCGCTGGTTGGTGACCGACCAGTGCAGCTTGAGCACCGAGCTCTCCGGGCCGGGCTTGCCGGTCCGCGCCAACGTGGCCATCGTCCGGTGACCGGTCCAGCGCAGGGCCTGCAACTGCACGTGCAGCTCGGCCAGCTCGGCGCGGACCGTCGGGTCGTCGGCCAGCCCGAGGTCGCGGACGGTGCGCAGCAGCCGGTCGAACTCGACGGTGAGCCGGGCGGTGAGGGTGATGCCGAAGGTGCCGCGTTCGTGGGCGAGGGTGGTCATCGCGATCCGCCAGCCCTCGCCGACCGGCCCCAGCACGCAGTCGCGGGGCACCAGCACGTCGTCGAGCACGATCTGGTTGAAGTCGGCGTCGCCGGTGCTCTGCCGCAGCGGCAGCACCTGCACCCCGGGGCTGCGCATGTCGACCAGCAGGCAGGTCAGGCCGGTGTGCGCGGTGGAGTCGGGCTGGGTGCGGGCCAGCAGCAGACACCAGTCGGCCTGGTGGGCGTAGGACGACCAGACCTTCTCGCCGGTGACCCGCCATCCGTCGGCGGCGGCCGTCGCCCGGGTCCGCACCGCGGCCAGGTCACTGCCCGCGTCCGGCTCGGAGAAGCCCTGACAGAAGGCGTACGCGCCGGAGAGGATCGGTTCCAGGAAGCGTTGCTGCTGCTCGGGGCTGCCGTGCGAGACGATGGTGGGTCCGACCATGCCCAGGCCGATCACGTTGCTGTGGTCCGGCGCCTCGGCCAGCGCGCTCTCCTCGGCGTAGATGCCCTGGTAGGTCGGGGGCAGCCCCCGCCCGCCGTAGGCGGCCGGCCAGGTCAGTCCGGTGTAGCCGGCGGCGTGCAACGCCTTGGTCCAGTCACCGGGTGCGCCGCCGTCGCGGTGCCGGGGCACCTGCTCGGCCAACCAGGCGCGCAGGTCACGGCGGAACGCGGCCTCCTGCGGGGTGTCACGCAGGTGCATCGCTCAGCCCTCCCGCGCGGTCACGGCGCGCGACGGGTCGCGGTAGGTGCTCACCCCGGCGCCGAAGTACCGCTCGCGCAGCGTCGTCTCCGCCGGGTCGTACGCGGTCCGGAACAGGCCCCGCCGTTGCAGTTCCGGCACGAGCAGGTCGCAGATGTCGTCGATGCCGTCCGAGGGCGGGCAGGGGATCAGGTTGAAACCGTCCACGTCGGCGACGGTCAGCCACTGCTCCATCCGGTCGGCCACCTGCTCGGGCGTGCCGAACAACGTCACCGGGGCGTCCACCCGGGGCCGGCGGGGGCGGGAGACCAGGTACTTCACGTCCCCGACCGTCCAGGTGCGGTCCGGGCTGAGCTTGCGCAGGAAGCCGAGGAAGGAGTGGCTGGCCTGGCTGCGGATCTCGTCCACCGGGGTCTCGTCGGGGAAGGCGGCGAGGTCGATGTCCATCCACCCGCACCACTTGGCGAGCTGCCCCTCGCTGCTCCACAGCGTGTTGTACGCCTCCGCCTTGGCCTTGGCCTCGGCCCGGTCCCGCCCGATCATGACCATGCCGCCCTGCAACGCCTTCACCATGCCGGGGTCCCGGCCGTGCCGGGCCGCCGCCGCGCGCAGGGCGGCCACCGGCTCCGCCCCCGAGGCGGGATCGGCCAGGGTCAGGAAGACCACCTCGGCGTGCCGGGCGGCGAACTCGATGCCCCGGGGCGAGGAGCCGGCCTGGTAGAGCACCGGGGTGCGCTGCGGGGACGGCTCGCACTGGTGTGGACCCCGGACGCTGAACCAGCGGCCCTCGTGGTCGATCTGGTGGACCCGGTCCGGGTCGGTGAAGATGTCGCGTTCGGCGTCGCGGACCACCGCGTCGGCGTCCCAGCTCTCCTCCCACAGAGCGCGGGCGACCTGGACGTACTCGTCGGCCCGCTCGTAGCGCTCGTCGTGGTCGAGGTACTCGCCGAGGCCGTTGGCGGTGGCCGAGCGCAGGTAGGAGGTGACGATGTTCCAGCCGACCCGTCCGCCGGTGAGGTGGTCCAGCGAGGAGAAGAGTCGGGCGCACTCGTAGGGGGAGTGGTAGGTGGTGGAGTAGGTGATCGCGAAGCCGAGGTGTCGGGTCGCCGCCGCGGCGGCCGACAGCAGCAGCGCCGGGTCGATCGAGGGGATCTGCACCGCGTGTCGCACCGCCGGTGCCCAGGAGCCCCGGTAGACGTCGTAGACGCCGTGGATGTCGGCGAAGAACAACGCGTCGATGCAGGCCGCCTCCAGTTGGCGGGCCCGGGAGATCCAGTAGTCCAGCGACCGGTATCCGGTGGCCGTCCGGTCGCCGGGGAGCCGCCACATGCCCTTGAACTGCGGTGACGGCGAGCACTGGGTGAACACGTTCAGATGCATGCCCGGTTCCTCACATCCGTTCCGGCCCGGTACGGGCAGCGCGCTGCCAGGTGACGACACGCTACCGGTTGCCGGTAACAACACGCCACACCCAAGATACAAGTGAAGCATCTATGATGCGTCATGTGCCTAAACTCAATGGCAGGAACCACGTCAACCTGACCGTCCGCGACCTGGACCGCAGCACCGAGTGGTACTGCCGGGTCATGGACTTCACGCCGGTACGCGACGCGACACCCGCCGAGTCCGGGTTCACCTTCCGGACGTTGGTGCACCGGGGGTCGCTCTCCTCGATCGTGCTCGGCCAGGCCGTCGAGCCCGACCCGGCCCCCTTCGACGAGCGTCGGGTGGGCCTGCACCACCTGGGCTACCACGTCCCCGAGATGGCCGACCTGGACGAGTGGGCCACGCACCTGGACGCCGTCGGCGCCGAGCACTCCGGCGTCCGCGAACTGTTCCTGGAGGCCGGCTACGGCATCTGGCTGCGCGACCCGGACAACATCTGGCTGGAGTTCTACTGGCTCAACGCCGACTACTTCATGGACCGGCTGCGCCAGCAGCGTCGGGCCGAACGGGCGGCGCGGGTGGCCGCCGACGGGCATTGACTGTCGGGTCTTGCCGAACACAACACACACTATGGATAGTGGGTGCGGGCCGACGACTTGGAGAGCGACGTGGAAGAGACCCGGAACACCGTCTACTGGCACGACACCGAGCCGGTCGAGGTCGGCGAACCCCTCGACGGTGACGCGAGCTGCGACATCTGCATCGTCGGCGCGGGCTACACCGGCCTGTGGGCGGCGCACTTCCTCGCCGAGGCCGAGCCCTCGGCCGACATCAAGGTGCTGGAGGCCGAGGCGGTCGGCGGCGGCGCGTCCAGTGCCAACGGCGGTTTCGTCGGGCTGACCGCGGGCAAGGTGCTGCGCCGGCTGCTCTGGTACTACGGCCGGGAGAAGGCCGCGGGTGTCTACCGCAGCGGCGCCCGGTCGATCATCGACATCGGGCGGTTCTGCCGCCAGTACGGCATCGACGCCGACTTCGCGATGAACGGCGTGCTCCAGGTGGTCACCGACCGCAAGCAGTTGGCCCGGCTCGAACTCCAGGTCAAGCGCAGCGAACGCACCGGCCTGCGCGGATCGTTCAAGCTGCTGGACCGCGACGAGGCACAGCAACGCATCGGCTCCCCGCAGGTGCTCGGCGCGCTGCGCACCACCGGCGCGCTGGTCAACCCGCACCGACTGGTGCAGGGCCTGGCCCGCGTCGTCCGCGAGCAGGGCGTGGACATCCACGAGCGGACCCCGGTCACCGAGATCCGCAAGGTCGGCGGACGCTACCGGGTGACCACCCCCACCGGCACGGTCACCGCCAACGAGGTCGTCCTGGCGACCAACGCCTGGCAGCACAGCTTCGCCCAGACCCACACCAAGGTCATGCCGGTGTGGAACTACCTGATGGTGACCGAACCGCTGACCGACGCGCAGCTCTCCCGGGTGGCCTGGCCCGGCCGGGAGGGGGTCAGCAACTCGCTGTCCTTCGCCCACGCGGCCCGGCTCACCGCCGACAACCGGGTGGTCTGGTCCGGCGGCCGGTGGTACTACTACGACCAGCGGAACACCGACCGCTCCCACCTGCGCAACGACGCCGCCCACGCCGCGCTGCGGGAGTCCTTCGCCCGCTTCTTCCCGGCCTGGCGGGACGTCCGGTTCAGTCACGCCTTCGGTGGCCCGATCGGCTGGAGCCGCACCTTCATCCCGCAGTTCGGCCGCACCGACGACGGCCTGGTGTACGGGCACGGCTACACCGGCAACGGGATCGCGCCCAGCCACACCGGCGGCAAGATCCTGCGGGATCTGGTGCTGCGCCGGGACACCGAGTACACCGACCTGGCGTACGTGACCGTGAACCAGCCGAAGTTCGCCAAGGGCGCGATGGGCGACAAGGGCGCGCACCTGTTCATCTGGCGGCAGGAGACCGGTGACCGCCTGCCGCTGATGCTGCCGCACCCGGCCGCGCTGGCGCCCCGGTCGTTCTTCGCCGGACGTGCCGCACGCCGGGCCGCCGGCGCCAGCCGCTGACCCGTCGCACCGCGCAGCGGCCCGGCCGACGGCCGGGAACCACGCTGGACCGGCGGCCCGGCCGGCCACCGCCGGCCGGGCCGCCTGTTCAGCTCCGGTCGGTGGTGCCGAACTGCCGGCTCTGCCCGACCGCCAGGTCCCAGAGGGCGTCCGCCGGGCGGCCCGACTCGGCCCACGCCTTGCGGGCCAGCTCGACCGGGGCCAGCACCGGCTCGGCGGAGAGCGCGAACGTGCCCCAGTGGATGGTGACCATCCGTTCCGCCCCCAGGTCGCCGCACGCGCGCACCGCCTCGGCCGGGTCCATGTGCAGCGGCTTCATGAACCAGCGCGGCCGGAACGCGCCGACCGGCAGCAACGCCACGTCGATGCCGGGGAAGCGCGCGCCGATCTCGGCGAAGGCCGGCCCGTACGCCGAGTCACCGGCGAAGAAGACCCGGTGGGTCGGCGTCTCCTCCGAGGTCATCAACCAACCGCCCCAGAGGCTCTGGCAGGTGTCGAAGAGGCCCCGCCGGCTCCAGTGGTGCGCCGGGGTGAAGTCGAACCGTACGCCGCCCACGACGGTCGACTCCCACCAGTCCAGCTCCACCACCCGGCGGAAACCCCGTGTCTGGAACCACCAGGCCAACCCGGCCGGTACCAGCACCGGGGTGTCCCGGGGCAGCCGGCGGACGGTCGGCTCGTCGAGGTGGTCGAAGTGGTTGTGGCTGATCACCACCGCGTCGATCGGCGGCAGCGACTCCCACGACACCCCGGGCGGGGTGTACCGGCGCGGCGTTCCCGGGATCTTGTCGGCGAAGACCGGATCGGTCAGCACCGCCCGGCCGCCGAGCTGCACCAGGCAGGTGGCGTGACCGATCCAGGTCACCGCGGCCTGCCCGGCACCGACCCGGGGCACCGCCTCCTCCACCACCGGCACCCGGCCACCGGTCGCGCCGACCGGGCGGGTGCCACGCTCGCGCATCAGCCGCAGCACCGCCGCCGGGCCGGGCACGGGGTGCGTGAGCCGGTCGGTGAAACCACCGGGCCAGTCACGCCCGCGGGGTGCCCCGGTGAGCCGGGCGAGAGCGCGGTGCACGGCGCGTGGTCGGTACACGGGTTCCTCCTCGGGTAGTGGGGTCGGCACCGGACGCCGGGCCGGCGCACGTCACCCTCGCTTGTGCGCGGTGAGCAGCAGGTAGCCCAGGCAGGACTCGGCGACCGCCTGGAGGTCCAGGACCGCGTCACTGAGCTGGCGCAACACCCGGGGCCCGTACGTGCCGGCGAGGCGCTCGCGCTCCCGCGCCACCGCCTCCCGGGTGGCCTGGTGGGAGCGGCGGACGTGGGCCCCGGCGTCGACGACGTCGACCACCTCGAAGCCGGCCTCGCGGACCAGCTCGACGTAGGTCGGCACGGTCGGCGGCATCGACATCGGCATCGCCGACCAGATCCGCGCCTGCGCGTCGTCCATCGGCCGGGCCAGGGTGAGTTCGGCGAGGACGAGCCGCCCGCCGGGGCGCAGCACCCGGTGTGCCTGGCGCAGCGCGAGGGCCTTTCCCGGCACGTGCACCAGCACCTCCAGCAGCAGTGCCGCGTCGAACCACCGGTCCGGGTACGGCAGGGCGGTGGCGTCGGCCCGGGTGAAGCGGACCCGGTGGGCCAGCCCCTCCTCGGCCGTGAGCTCACCGGCCCGGTCGACCTGTCGACCGCTGAGCGAGACACCGCTGACCTCGGCGCCGGTCACCCGGGCGATGTGACGGCTGGGTCCGCCCGTGCCGCAGCCGACGTCCAGGACGTGGTCGCCCGGCCCGACCGCGAGCCGTTTGGCGAGTTCGTCGTTGAGCCGTGCCTGCGCCTGCGCGACGCCTGCCGGGTCGTGCTCGTCCGACCAGTAGCCGTAGTGCAGGTTGTCGCCGTAGACGGCGTCGAGGAACGGGCCCATCAGATCGTAGAACAAGCCGACCCGTTCGGCCCGTGTTGCCGGATCTTCGGTCACCTGCGACCTCCCCCGTGGATTGACGTATCTCAGCATAGTGTCCGTCGTTTGCGGCAAACACAACACTGTCTTTATGTAGCTTCTAGGCCGCCGGTGGTGTCTTCGTTAGGCTGTGCGCAGAACCCACACCGACTGACCACGGAACGGACGGTGGACCGACTGATGAGCAACTCTGCCAAGGTGCTGGACCGCGCGGAGCGCATCGCCGAGGAGGTGCTGTTCCCGACGGCGGAGGAGGTCGACGCCGCCGACACCGTCCCGGCCACCCACCTCGACCTGCTCGCCGCCGAAGGCTTCTACGGTCTGGCCGGCCCGCCGCAGTTCAGCGAGATGGCCGCCGAGGAGACCGAGACGGCGGCCCGCGCGTTGGAGATCATCGCCAGCGGGTGCCTCAGCACGGCGTTCGTCTGGGCGCAACACCACAGCGCGGTGATGGCGGCGACGCACAGCCAGCGGCCCGGCATCTCCGACCAGTGGCTGGAGCCGCTGTGCCGGGGCGAGCGGCGCGCCGGGCTGGCCATCCTCTCCGCCACCCGGCCCGGCCCGCCGGCGGTACGCGCCGAGGCGGTCGACGGCGGCTGGCTGCTGCACGGCACCGCCTCCTGGGTGACCGGGTGGGGCCTGGTCGACACCCTGTTCACCGCCGCCCGGGACGCCTCGGACACGCTCGTCTGGTCGCTGCTGGACGCCACCGAGAGCGACACCCTCAGCGTCACGCCCGTCGACATGGTCGCGGTGGCGGCCAGCCGCACCGTGCAGGTCACCTTCACCGGCCACTTCGTGCCGGAGCACCGGGTCACCGGCACCGTCCCGCACGCGGTCTACCTGCAACGCGACCCGGCCACCCTGCGGTTCAACGGATCGCTGCCGCTGGGCGTGGCGACCCGCTGCGCCCGGCTGATCGGGCCGAGCCCGCTGGACGCGGCGATCGACGAGTGCCGGGCGACCCTCGACGCCGCCGGCCCGCAGGACCTGCCCTCGGCCCGGGGCGCGGCCGCCGCCCTGGCCCTGCGGGCCGCCGGCCTGCTGGCCACCACCACGGGCAGCGCCGCCGTGCTGCGGCACGGCCCGGCCGAGCGGCTGATGCGGGAGGCGTTGTTCCTGCTGGTCTTCGGCACCCGTCCGGGCATCCGCGCCGATCTGATCGCGCGGCTGCACCGGGGCTGAACCACCGCACCACCCGCCGACCATGCGCCCGGGGTACGGATTCCGTACCCCGGGCGTCCGTCGGTCAGGACGCGGTCAGGACGTCGGTCACCACGGCGGCGGTCGGCGCCACCATGACCGGATCGGTCACCGCGAAGTGGTCGCCGGTCACCTGCCGGCGGGTCGTCACGGCACCCTCGGGCAGCCGTTCGCCCAACGGCACCAGATAGCCGCCGGCCGCGCCGCCCAGTGCGGTCCGGGCCTCCAGCAGGTGCACGGTGAGGCCCGGTGCCGCCGGCACCGGGTAGCGCACCAGCGCCCGGGTGTGCGCGGCGAAGACCCCGAACAGCCGCTCGGCCGAGTCCAGGCCCAGCGACGCCAGCTCCGGGCGGGCGGCGGCCACCTGCGGCCAGGCCGCCCGCAACGCCTCCACCCCGGAGGCGTCCGCGTCGACCGGGGCGTTCTCGTCCACCTCGCCCCGGGTCACGTCGGTCAGGAACGCGCGGACCAGTTCGGCGGCGCTCGGCTCGGCGACCGTGCCGGGCGGCCCGACCCAGGGGTCGATCAGCACCGCCGTGCAGGTGCGCCCCGCCTCGGTCAACTGCCGACCCACCTCGTAGGCCAGCACCGCGCCGAGCGACCAGCCGACCAGGCGTACCGGGGTGTCCGCCGGCAGCGTGGCGCTCAGCGCGTCCCGGTAGGCGCGGGCCAGCTCGGTCAGGGTCGGCGGCACGGAGGCCGTACCGTCCAGCGCGGGCGAGGCGACCCCCAGCACCGGCCAGCCCTCCGGCAGCCGCGCGACCAGCTCGCGATAACAGAGCAGGTCGCCGCCGACCGGGTGGATCAGCACGACCGGCGTGCCGTCACCGGGAGCCAGCGACTGCACCGGAGACGCCCCTGCGCCCGCGTCCCGCTCGTCGAGCAGACGGGCCAGCTCGGCGACGGTCCGGTGCTGGTAGAGGGCGGCCAACGGGAGCCGGCTGCCGAACTCCCGCTCGACCCGGTTCATCAGTTGCGCCGCCTGCAACGAGCTGCCGCCGAGGGCGAAGAACGGGTCGTCGACGCCGACCGAGGGCAGGTCGAGCAGGTCCGACCAGAGCGTGGCCAGTCGCCGCTGGGTGGCGGTGTGCGGGGCGCGGAACCGTCCGCCGCCCGGTGCCAGACCGGCCGCGTCCGCGACCAGGGCGGCCCGGTCCACCTTGCCGTTGCCGGTCAGCGGCAACGCCTCCCGTACCTCGATCACCGGCGGCACCAGGTACGCGGGCAGCGTCGCGCCGAGCGCCGCCCGGACCTCGTCGGCGAGGTCCGGCTTCGCCGCGTCGGCCGCCACGAAGGCGACCAGCGACGCGCCCCGCTCGCCCCGGCGGGCGACCACCACGGCGTCGGTCACCCCCGGCTGCGCGACCAGCGCCGCCTCGATCTCACCCAGCTCCACCCGGAAGCCGTTGATCTTCACCTGCGGGTCGTCGCGGCCGAGGAACTCGATCACCCCGTCCGGGCGGTACCGGCCCAGGTCGCCGGTGCGGTAGAGCCGTTCGCCGGTGACCGGGTGGGTGACGAAGGCGGCGGCGGTCAGCTCCGGCGCGTGCAGGTACCCGTCGGCCAGCCCCCGCCCGGCGATGTACAGGTCACCGGGCACCCAGTCGGGCCGGTGGGCGAGTCGGGAGTCCAGGACGTGGAAGCGCTGGTTCCGCAGCGGCCAGCCGTACGGCACGCTGGTCCACTCCGGGGGCACCCGGGCGGGCACGTCGAACCAGTTCGACCAGATCGACGCCTCGGTGGCCCCGCCGAGCGCCATGCACCGGGCCCTCGGGGCGATCTCGGCCAGTTCGCGGCCGAGCGACAACGGCACCCAGTCCCCGCTGACCATCGCCACCCGCAGCGGCTCCGGGCGCGCGCGGTCCGCCGCCGCCCGGACGTAGTCGACGAACATCGCCAGGTAGGCCGGCACCGAGTTCCACACCGTCACGCCCGCCCGGACGGCCAGCTCGTGCAGGTGCACCACCTCGCGGGCCTGACCCGGATCGGGGACGACCACGGCGCCGCCGACGGCCAGCAGACCGAAGATGTCGTACACGGAGAGGTCGAAGGTGAACTCCGAGACGGCCAGCACCCGGTCGGCGGCCCCGACACCGAAGCGCGTGTTGACGTCCACGATGGTGTTCGCCGCGCTCTGGTGCCGGATCATCACGCCCTTCGGCGTGCCGGTGGTGCCGGAGGTGAAGATGACGTACGCCAGGGCCTCCGGCTCGTCGGTGACCCCGGCGTCGGGCAGGTCACCTGCGGGCAGGTCGGACAGCCGCCAGCGGACCGCGTCGGCGGGGGCCCCGTCGAGGTCGTCGTCGGTGTCGCCGAGCACCGCGCGTACGCCCGCTCCGGTGAGGATCTGCGCCCGGCGCGGCAGCGGCCAGGCGGGCGCGACCGGCACGTAGGCCGCGCCGCTCATCAGCACCCCGAGCAGCGCGGCGATCTGGTCCGCGCCCCGCTCGGCGACGACCGCGACCAGGTCACCCGGGCCGCGTCCGGCGGCCCGCAGCGCGGCGGCCACCGCGCCCGCCCGTTCCCGCAGTCGCCGGTACGTCACGGTGCCGGCGGAGGTGACCACCGCGTCGGCGTCCGGGGTGCGGCGGGCCTGGGCCAGGAAACCGCCGTGCAGGGTCTGCGCGGCCACCTCGGCGGCGGTGTCGTTGGCCTGCGCCCGGACCGCGAGCTGCCGCGCCGGGGTCAGCCGGTCACCGCGCGCCGCCGACCAGGCCGCGTCGTCGCCGGCCAGGTCGATGAGCAGGTCCCGGTACGCGGCGAACATGTCGTCGACCATTCCGGGCGGGTAGAGCCCGTCGGCGGTGTCCCAACTGAACACCATCTCCCCGGACCGCATGAACACCTGGTGGTCAAAGGCGACCTGCGGGGTGCGGACCAGCGACTCACGGCGCTGCCAGCCGAGCAGTTCCAGGAAGACCGGGTCGGTGTCGGAGCCGAGCCCGAGCATGCTCGTGAACACCACCGGCATCCGGGCACCGGAGACCGTCCCGGAGCGGCGGTTCAGCTCCCGGATCACCGACACCCCGCTGAACGCGCCCTGTGCCATGTCGCGCAGCATCCGGCCGCGCAGTGCGGCGGCGTCGGCGGCGAAGTCGCTCTCCCCGCCGGCGGGTGAGCACTCCAGCAGCAGGGTGCTGGCGAAGCTGCCGATCAGCTGGGACACGTCCGGGTGCAGGTTGAGCCGCTCGCCGTACATGATGTTGACGGTGAACCGGTCCTGGCGGCTCCAGTGCCGCAGCACCTGGGCGAACGCGGCGGCCACCGCCATCGTCGGGGTGAGCCGACGGCGGCGCAGCGCGGCGGTGAACGCGTCGGTCACCGCCACCGGCAGCGTGAAGACGCGCCGGACCAGCGGACCGTCGTGCCGCCCGCCCCGGCGTAGCGGCAGCTCCGGCGCCCCGGGCAGGTCGTCGAGCCGGTCGGTCCAGTACCGGCGGGCCGCCGCGTACTCCGGGCCGTCCCGGCGCTGGTCCAGTTCCCGGCGGTACCGCTCGTAGGTGAACTCCAGTGGTGCCAGCTCCCCACCGGCGAGCAGGGTCCGCAGCTCCTGGGCGAAGACCTCGCCGGACTGCCCGTCGAAGACGATCAGCCGCCCGGCCATCTGCACCAGGTACTCGCCGTCGTCGCACCAGACGAGCATGCGGAAGGCGGCCGGCCCGGTCAGCGGGGGTCCGTCGCCGGAGAGTTCCCGGCGACCGGCGGCCAGCAGTTCGGCGCGGCGGTGGACGGGTTCACCGCGCAGCGACCGGATCGACAGCGGGGAGGGCGGATCGTCCAGGATCCGCACCTGGCCGTCCTCGCCGACCGCGCAGCGCAGCATGGGATGCCGGCGGAGCAGGGCGTGCACGGCCGCCGCGAACGCGTCGGTGTCGAAGGGAGGTGCGGCGTACTCCTCGTAGAACAGCGCGGGACCGCCGAGCTGGAAGTCACCCAGCTCGCCGATCAGGTACGCCTGCTGGAGGTCGCTGAGTCCGAACCCGGTTGCCGTGAGCTGGTCCATCGTGCTCCTCGCTGGGGTGGCCGGCGGTCAGCCGACCGTGAGCTGTTCCCGTACGGCCACGAGCAGTTCCGCGGGCGTCGGGCGGTCGAAGACCTCGAACAGGGGCAGCGAGACACCGAACTCCTCGGCGACGTGGTGCACGAGGGCGGCAGCGGCCATCGAGTCGCCGTCGAGATCGGTGAAGAAGTCGGCGTCGTCGGTGATCGACTGCTGGAAGATGAACTCCCAGACCTTGCGCATCCTCTGCAGGTCGTCCATGCCAGGCTCCTCGTCGCTGGTCGGGGGCGCACCGCTGGTCGGCTGGCTCACACGATGGCGCGTAGCGCGAGCCGGGCCAGGGGCGCCGTCCGGTCGGTGCGGTGCTCGTAGTGGTCGGCTCCGGTGGCGACCGCGCTCACGCCCCGGACGCCGATGAACCGCAACGGCTCCGGTTCCCACCGGCGGGACGCGTTGTCCACCCAGCAGAGCCGGGTCTCCGGGCGGCTGGCGCCGGCCACCAGCGCGGCCAGCGACCGGGCGGCCAGGTTGCTCAGCGCGATGCCCTCGCCGCCGTAGCCGCCGGCGTGCCCGAGCCCGGTGTCCCGGTCGTAGACCACCTCGGGCTCGGTGTGCCGGTGCAACCCGTACACCCCGCTCCAGCGGTGCGACACCGGCACGTCGGCGAGGTCGGGCAGCAGCTCGGCGAGGGTGCGGCGGAGCCGGTCGTGCGCCCGGCGGTCGGCGCCCCGGCCACGGTCGGCGGCCGAACCGAACCGGTAGTACGCGCCGCGCCCGCCGAGCACCAGCCGGTCGTCGAGGGTGCGTTGCAGGTAGCCGAACTGGTAGCGGCCGTCGGCGACGGTCCGGTGGTCGGTCAGGCCCAGGCGTTGCCACACCGCGTCGTCCAGCGGCTCGGTGGCCAGCACGTACGAGTGCAGCGGCAGCACCCGGCGGGCGTGGCCGGGCAGTCGGCCGGTGTACCCCTCGGTGGCGCAGAGCACCGACCTGGCGCGCACCGTACCGGAGTCGGTGACCAGCAGTCCCGGGGCGATCCGCAGGGCCCGGGTCCGCTCGACGACCCGGACCCCGCGACGTTCGACGGCGGCGAGCAGGCCGCGCGCGATGCGGGCCGGTTGCACGGCGGCGCAGTGCGGTGTGTACGCGGTGGCGCGTACCCCGGTCAGACCGATCTGCGCGGCGGCCGACGGCCCGACGGTGAGCGTGAGCCCGGTGATGCCGAGCTTGTCCCGCACCTCCTGCCAGCCGCGCAGCCGGTCCACCTGGGGCGCGCTGCGGGCCACGTAGAGCGAACCGTCGTGCCGCCAGTGCGCGTCGATGCCCTCCGTGGCGAACACCTTGCGCAGCTCGTCGAGGGTGCGTTGACCGGCCCGGTACAGCCGCATCGCGGCCATCGGCCCGTGCCGGCGGATCAGACCCGGCAGCAGCGCCGGCATCTCGGCGGTGCACCAGCCCCCGTTGCGCCCGGAGGCCCCGAACCCGGCCCGGCCGGCGTCGACGACCACGATGGACAGCTCGGGGCGGTGCACGCTGAGGTAGTACGCGGTCCACAGGCCGGTGTAGCCGGCGCCGACGATCGCCACGTCGGCGGTGGTGTCGCCGTCCAGCGGCGGACGGAGGGCGAGCTGGTCGGCGGGCAGTGAGTCGAGCCAGAGCACCCGGTCGGTGGTGCCGGCGACCGGCGGTGGGCGGGTCACGCCGCCGCCACCTCGCGGGCCAGCGCCCGCCGGTCGATCTTGCCGACCGGCGTGTACGGCAGCGCGGGCGCGACGTGCAGCCGGTCGGGCAGCTTGAAGTCGGCGAGTCCGCGCTCGCGGAGGAAGTCGTGCAGGTCCCCGAGGGCGGGTGGGGTGTCCCGGGCGACGATCACCGCGCAGGTCTTCTCGCCGAGGCGTGTGTCCGGCACCGGCACCACGGCGGCGGTACGCACCGCCGGGTGCGCGATCAGGTGGGCCTCGACCTCGTCGACGGAGATCTTCTCGCCGCCCCGGTTCACCACGTCCTTGATCCGACCGGTCACGACCAGCCGCCCGGCGGCGTCGCGGCGGACCAGGTCACCGGTGCGCAGGAACCCGTCGGCGGTGAAGACCGTGCGGTTGTGCTCGGGCACCGCGTAGTAGCCGCGCAGCGTGCACGGACCCCGGGCGAGCAGTTCGCCGACCTCGCCGTCGGGCACGTCGCGGTCGGCCTCGTCCACCACCCGCAGCTCGTCGGCGGGGCTCAGCGGGGTGCCCTGGCTGGTGGCGGCGGCCTCGTCGCCCTCGTCCGGGCGGGTGAAGCAGAGCACCCCCTCGGCCATCCCGAACCAGTGGGTCAGCGTGGCGCCGGTGGCCGGGCGCACCCGGCGGGCCACCTCCGGGCTGAGCGTGGCGCCGCCCACCTCGATGACCAGCTTCGACAGGTCGGCGCCGAAGATGCCGGCCGTCTCGGTCCAGACCGGCAGCAGCGCCGGCATCAGCGTGGTCAGCGTGACCTGTTCGGCCGTGACCAGCGGGAAGACCTCGTCCGGTGCGGGGCTGGCGGCGAGTACGGCCCGACCGCCGGCCCGCAGCGCCCCCAGCACGCCGGGGCAGCCCAGTGCGGCGTTGTGCGCCACCGGCAGCGCGGCCAGGTACGCCCCGTGCTCGTCGAAGCCCATCGCCTCGGCGGTGGCGCGCAGTTGGAACGCGTAGTCGTCGTGGGTGCGCGGGATCAGCTTGGGCAGCCCGGTGGTGCCGCCGGAGAGGAGGAAGAACGCCACCTCCGACGGGTCGGGGGCGGGCAGGTCCACCGGCTCCGCGTCGACGTCGCCCAGCGCGGTCAGCTCCTGCGGCTCGCCGGCCACCAGCACGTGCCGGACCGTGGGCACCGCCTGGCGTACCGCGCGGGCCAGGTCCCGGTGGTCGGTGCCGGCCACCACGTCGGGCACCACGAGTGCCACCGCGTCGGCGTACTCGGCGAGGTAGACCAGCTCCGCCCGGCGGTGGGCGGGCAGTGCCAGCACCGGCAGCGCACCGAGTCGGAAAAGCGCCACACACGTCACTACGAAGTCGGGGGTGTTCGGTAGCTGCACGACCACCCGGTCACCGGGCCCGATGCCGAGCGCGACCAGCCCGGCGGCCAGCCGGTCGGCGCGGGTGTCCAGTTCGCGGTAGCTGTGCCGGCTGTGCCGGGTCACCACCGCGGTCCGGTCCGGGTCCCGCGCGGCCCAGGGTCGCAGCAGGTCACCCAGCACCTCGCCACGCCATATGCCGTCTCGGCGGTAGCGCTGGGCGAACTCGTCGGGCCAGGGGACGCATCCGGTCAGCATGCTCGGCCTCCAGGACGTGCCATCGGGAAAGCTTCCCGCCGGAGCGGACCGCCCGACGCTATGCGACGTTTCTTCTCTCGCGCAAGTGTCTGTTGTTTCTGGTCGGCGAATCCTACATGCGTCATCTATCGTGGGCGTGCCCCGGCCAACCCGAAGCGTGGGAGAAGACGATGTGGATAGTCGTGGACTACGACCGCTGTGACAGCCACGGGGTCTGCGCCGACAGCGCCCCGGAGGTGTTCGAGATCCGGGACGACGACCTGATGTACGTGCTGGTCGAGCAGCCGTCGGCGGAGCAGGTGCCGCAGGTCGAGACGGCGGTACGCGGCTGCCCGAAGCTCGCCCTGTCGTTGCGGGGGGAGTGAGCGCCGTGGCGGAGGCGGTGATCGTCGCGGCGGTGCGTACCCCGATCGGCCGGCGGGACGGATGGCTGCGCGGACTCAAGGCGGTCGAGCTGCTGCGTACCGTGCAGCGGGAGGTGCTCGACCGGGTCGGGCTGCCGGCCTCGGCGGTGGACCAGATCATCGGTGGTTGTGTCACCCAGGTCGGTGAGCAGAGCCTGAACGTGACCCGCAACGCCTGGCTGAGCACCGGGCTGGACCCGGAGGTCGCCTGCACCACCGTGGACGTGTCCTGCGGCTCGGCGCAGCAGGCCAACCACCTGGTCTCGGCGCTGATCACCGCCGGGGCGATCGACGTGGGGATCGCCTGCGGGGTGGAGTCGATGACCCGGGTGCCGGTGGGCACCAACCTCTACCAGGGGCCCGGCCACTACAAGACCGACGACTACCCGTGGGACGACCCGCCCAAGGCGCAGTTCGGCGGCGCGGAGCGGATCGCCGCCAAGTACGGCGTCGACCGGGCCGCCGCCGACGCGTACGGGCTGCGGTCGCAGCGCCGCGCGGCGGCGGCCTGGGCACAGGGACGCTTCGACGCCGAGGTGGTCGCGGTCCGCGCCCCCACGCCCGACGGCGGCACCGTCGAGGTGACCAGGGACCAGGGCCTGCGCGAGACCACACCGGACGGGTTGGCCGGGTTGAGACCCACCGTCGAGGGCGGCGTACACACCGCGGGCAGCACCTCGCAGATCTCCGACGGCGCGGCGGCGATCCTCTGGATGTCGGCCGAGCGGGCCGCCGCGCTCGGGCTGCGCCCGCGCGCCCGCCTGTTGCACCAGGTGGTCACCGGCTCCGATCCGGCCCTGCTGCTGGAGGGACCGGTGGTGGCCACCCGCAAGATCCTCGACCGGGCGAAGATGCGACTGTCCGACATCGACGTCGCCGAGGTCAACGAGGCGTTCGCGGCGGTGGTGCTCGGCTGGACGGCGGCACACGACGCCGACCCGGAACGGGTCAACGTCAACGGCGGCGCGATCGCGCTGGGTCACCCGCTGGGCGCCTCCGGCACCCGGCTGCTGGTCAGCGCGCTGCACGAGCTGGAACGCACCGACCGGGAACTGGCCCTGGTCACCATGTGCTGCGGTGGCGCGCTGGGCACCGCCTCGATCCTGCAACGGATGTGAGCGCGGTGCACGGGCACGACGCCGGGGACTTCTATCGCGAGGCCCGCGACGATCTGGCCGGACCGCTGGACGGGATCCGGGTACTGGACGTGACGAAGGTCTGGTCCGGCCCGCTGACCAGCGCGATCCTGGCCGACATGGGCGCCGACGTGATCCGGGTGGAGCTTCCGCACGGGCGCGACGGCGAGGTGCCGCCCCGGATCCCCGGGACCGGGTTGTCCTGGTTCCGGCAGACGGTCAACCGCAACAAACGCAGCGCCGGGCTCGACCTGCGGGAGCCGGCCGGACGCGAGACCTTCCTGCGACTGGTCAGCACCGCCGACGTGGTGGTGGAGAACTACCGCCCCGGCACGCTCGACGGGTGGGGGGTGGGCTGGGCGCAGTGCCGGGCCGTCCGTCCCGACCTGGTCTTCGTCTCGATCTCCGGCTGGGGCCAGTACGGCGACCGGCGTACCGAGGCGGCCTACGACCCGATCGTGCAGGCGGCCAGCGGGTGGATGGCGCTCAACGGGCCGCCCGGGGCCGGTCCGGTCCGGGCGCCGACGTTCCTCGCCGACGAGCTGGCCGGCCTGCACGGGGCGATCGGGGCGCTGGGCGCCCTCTGGCACCGGGCGCGGACCGGCGAGGGGCAGCACGTGGACGTGGCGATGTTCGACGCCATGCTCGCCGGCAGCGCCGGCCTGCACACCCTCGCTGCCGCCGGCCGCCCGCCCGACAGGTGGGGCAACCAGACCGACTTCGTGGTGCCGTCCAACGTCTACGACTGCGCCGACGGGCAGGTCTACCTGGCCGTCGCGCTGGACCGGCACTGGCGGGAACTGGCCGAGGCGATGGATCGCCCGGAGCTGGCGCGGGCCCCCGGGTTCGGGCGCGCGGCCGACCGACTGGCCAACCGGGTCGAGGTGGACGCCACGGTGGCCGGGTGGTGTCGGGGACGGCCGGCGGCCGCCGTGGTCGCCGCGCTGGTCGCGCGGGGTCTGACCGTCTCCCGGGTCCGCAGCGTGGCCGAGGTGGCCGCCGATCCGTACCTGGCGCAGCGGGAGATGCTGCAACCCACCGTGCTCAGCGACGGCAGCACCGCGCCGATCGTCGGTCCGGCGGCGAAGTTCTCCCGCACCCCGACCCGGGTACGGCACGGCGCGCCGACGCCCGGGCAGCACACCGCACAGGTGCTCGACGAGCTCGGTCCGGTGCCCGTCGAGGTGGCAAAAAAAACATACGACACCACTTGCTGACCCCGTCGCCGGTGGGTCAGTATGTTGGCGCGGAACAGATACAACATACGCGTCAGTGGAGTGTTGTATCGCGTTCGGTCGGCAGTCGTCCGACAGGGGAGGTTGGCTTGACCACTCAGCTTCGAGCTCTGGTGACCGGCGTCTCGCGGGGAATCGGACGCGCCACGGCGCTGCGGCTCGCCGAGCAGGGCTACGCGGTGGCCGGTTGCTACAGCAGCGCCAGCGAGGCGGCGGCCAAGACCCGCGCCGAGGTCGCGGCCTTCGGAGTGCCGGTGCACTTCGCACCCTGCGACGTGACCGACCTGGCGGCGGTGGAGGCGTTCGTGGGCGCCGCCGAGGACGCGCTGGGGCCGATCGACTGTCTGGTCAACAACGCCGGCATCACCCGCGACAGCCCCCTGGTGCTCTCCACCGAGGCGGACTGGTCGGCGGTGATCTCGACCAACCTCACCGGCACCTGGAACCTCTGCCGCGCGATGACCTTCCGCTTCATGAAGCGCAAAGCCGGCGTGGTGGTCAACATGTCGTCGGTGGCCGGTGTGTACGGCAACACCGGACAGACCGCGTACGCCGCCAGCAAGGCCGGGATCATCGGGCTGAGCCGCTCGCTGGCCAAGGAGGTGGCCCGGTACGGCATCCGGGTCAACGTGGTCGCCCCCGGTTTCATCGAGACCGACATGACCGACGCGCTCTCCGGCAAGCTGCGCGAACAGGCCCTCGGCCAGATCGCCCTGCGCCGCTTCGGCCGCGCCGAGGACGTCGCCGACCTGGTGGAGTTCCTCTGCTCGCCGCGCGCCGGCTACATCACCGGTCAGGTGTTCCAGGTCGACGGGGGGATCACGTTGTGAGCACCCCCACCGTCACCACCACCACCCGCCGCTGCCCGCCCGGCGCCGCGCCGCTGGCCGCCGTCGACGACCTCCAGGTCACCGCCGTCGGCGAGCACGTCGAGGTGATCGCCGCGGTGCCGGTCCGCCCGGACGACCCGAACCTGTGCGGTCACTTCCCCGGCTTCCCGGTCTTCCCCGGCGTGTTCGTCCTGGAGGCCCTCGCGCAGGCGGTCGACATCGCGTTGCGCGGCGCCGGCCGACCCCGGTTACGCACGCGCGCGGTCCAGGCCGTGCGGTTCCTGGCGCCGCTGCTGCCGCCGGACCGGCTGACGCTGGACATCAAGGCCGTCGCCGACGGGCCCGACCGGTGGGCGGTGACCGCCTCCGGCCGCCGCGACGACGGCACGGTGACCGTGACGATGCGCGCCCGCTTCGACGGCGGGGACGTGGTCGAGGCGACCGGCACCGCGTCCGACCCGTCGGGCCCGCCCACCGTCACCGGGGGAGCGCTCGGGCACCACCAGGTCCGGGCACTCCTGCCGCAGCGTTACCCGCTGCTGCTCGTCGACCGGGTGCTGGGCCTGGCGCCCGGTGACCGGATCGAGGCGGTCAAGACGGTCACCGCCACCGAGCCCTGCTACCGGGCCCTGACCGACGACGCACCGCCCGGCGACTACGCCTACCCGGCGTCGCTGCTGGTGGAGTCACTCGGGCAGACCGCCGCCCTGCTCTGGCTGACCGGGTCGGACACCCCGATCGGTGACGAGCACGTGCTGATGTTCGTCGGGGCCCGCGACTTCACCTTCGACGGCGTCGCCTACCCGGGCGACGTGCTGCGTCACGTGGTCCACCTGGAACGGGTGATCGCCGACACCGCCTTCGCCACCGGCGAGACGTACGTCGGCGACCGCCGCATCGCCCGCGTCGGGACGCTGATGGCGGCCCGACGCCCGCGTACGGCGCTCACGGCCACGGCCGGCGCCGAGACCGCCACCTCGGGAACCGTCGGCGTCCCCACCGGACGGGACTCGTCCCGGCCCGGGGTGCCGCCGGCTTCGTCAAACCTCCGCTGGAAAGGCTGACCTGTCATGACGCAGACCGACCCCCGCATGGCCGAACTCCGCGAGATCGTGGCGGAGGTGCTGGAGCTCGAGCCGGAGGAGCTCACCGAGACCGGCGACTTCGCCGAGGACTACGAGGCCGACTCGCTGCGGGCGATCGAGATCCTGGCGCGGATCGACAAGAAGTTCAAGATCGAGATTCCGCAGTCGGAGTTGCCGCAGCTGAGCAACCTCAAAGCGGTCTACGACGCGGTGGTGCGTCACTCAGCCGACCAGGCCTGAGCATGAACCGGGTCGTGGTGACCGGGCTCGGCCCGGTGTCCAGCATCGGGATCGGCGTCTCCGCGTTCACCGACGGCCTGCGCGAAGGCCGATCCGGCATCTCGCCGATCCGCAGCTTCGACGCCGGCGGCTTCCCCCACCGCAACGCCGGGGAGGTGCCGGGGTTCCGCCCGGAGGCGCTGCTGGATCGGATCGACGTGGCGCGTTGGGGGCGGTCCGCGCAGTTCGCGGCCGCCGCCGCGCGGCTGGCCCTGGCCGACTCCGGCCTGGACCCGTCGGCGGTAGCGCCGGAGCGCGCCGGCGTGGTGGTCGGCACCACCAGCGGCGAGTCGGTGGTGGTCGAGGCGGTGACCGCCCAACAGGTCGAGTCCGGCTTCGAGGGCATGGACCCGGACCTGCTCCGGCAGGTGCCGGCGGGTCGGCTCGCGCACGCGGTGAGCACCGAACTGGACCTGGCGGGGGAGTCGCTGACCCTGGCCACCGCCTGCTCGGCCAGCAACTACGCGATCGGCTACGCGTACGACATGCTGGCCACCGGTGAGGCGGAGGTGATGTTCGCCGGCGGTGCCGACTCGGTCTGCCGCTGGGCCCACGCCGGCTTCTACCGGTTGGGGGCGCTGACCGCCGACGCCTGTTCGCCGTTCGACCGGGACCGTTCCGGCATCCTCACCGGCGAGGGCGGGGCGATCCTGATGCTGGAGACCCTCGACCACGCCCGTGCCCGTGGGGCGCGGATCTACGCCGAGGTCCTCGGGTACGGCGTCAACTGCGACGCCAACCACCCCGTCGCACCGGACCGGGGCAGCATCGCCGCCTGCATGCGCGCCGCCCACCGCAACGCCTCGGTCAAGCCGGCCGACGTGGACTACATCTGCGCCCACGGCACCGGCACGCCGGCCAACGACTCGGTGGAGGCCCAGGCCATCTTCGACGTCTTCGGCGACCGGGTGCCCCCGGTCAGCTCGATCAAGTCGATGATCGGGCACACCATGGGCGCGGCGAGCGGCTTCGGGGCGATCGCCGGAACCCTCGCCATCGCGCACGGGTTCCTGCCACCGACGATCAACTGGGCCAATCCGGACCCGGCCCTGGCCGGGCTGGACCCGGTGCCGAACACCGCCCGCCAGGCCGGTGTCCGGGTGGTGCAGAACAACGGGTTCGCCTTCGGCGGCAACAACGCCATCGTCCTGATCGGAGCCGTCGAATGAGCGGGGTCGTGATCACCGGATGGAGCGCGGTCAGCCCGGCCGGGGTGGGCCGGGCCGCGCTGGCCGAACGCCTGGCCGCCGTCACGCCGGGCGTCCCGGCCGGCGTCCCGGCTCCGGGCGGGCCGGTCGACGTCACCACGTTGACCGACGAGCCGCTGCCCACCCCGACCGGACACGCGCTGGTCGACTTCGACGTCCGGAGCCACCTGGGCCGCAAGGGCACCAGCTTCTACGACCGGGCCACCGCGCTCTCCGTGGTGGCGTGCGGCGACGCGCTGCGCGACGCGGGCGTGGAGCTGGACGACACCAACCGCGCCCGGCTCGGCCTGGTGCTCGGCACCTCGCTGGGCAGCTTCCGCTCCACCAGCGACTACACCCGGGAGACGCTGGTCCAGGAGAAGCCGTACCTGGTCAACCCGGTGCTGTTCCCCAACACCGTGATGAACTGCGCGGCCGGTCAGTCCGCCATCCGGCACGGCCTGCGCGGGGTCAACGCCACGGTGGCGACCGGCCCGCTGGCCTTCCTCGACGCGCTGCGGTACGGCAGCAACGCCATCGCCCGGGGGTACGTCGACGCGATGCTGGTCGGTGCCGTGGAGGAGTTCAGCCCGCACCGGGCCTGGACCACCTGGCTGACCGGTCGCCCCGGGCAGCCGGTGCCGACCGGTGAGGCGGCGGTGGTCTTCGTGCTCACCCGCGCCGAACAGCCCGCCTGGGCCGGCGTACGCCGGGAGGCCGAGGTGCTCGCGCTGGCCACCGCGTACGGCCCGGGTGGCGGTCCGGCCGCCGACCGGGCGCTCACCGGGTGCGTCTCCCGGGCGGTCCGTCGGGCCGGCGTCGACCCGGCCGAGGTGGACTGCGTCCTGACCGGCGAGACCGCGGAGGACGACACCGACGAGTTCGACCCCGCCTGTGCGGCGCTCGGCCAGGTGCCGACCCGAATCCGGGCCAGCGGTCTCTTCGGGCGCTGCGACGCGGCCACCGGTGGGCTCGCGCTGGCCACCTTCCTCGCCACCGCACCGGCCGGCGACACGCCCCGGCTGGCGCTGATCACCTCGCGCAGCCCGGACGGCGGCACCGCTGCCGCCATCGTCAGGGGGTGGCCGGGTGCCGGCGCGTCTGACCGCTAGCGAGCTGCGCACCTGCCTCGGCGACGGGGACCGGACCTTCGCCGGCCTGCTGGCCGGCACCAGCGGGATCGGTCCGCTGCGGCACGGCGTACCGGCCGCCCTCAACGTCGCCCACGGCTACCACGTCGACGACGGCGCGGACCGGGCCTTCGCGGCCAGCCGCTGGGTGGCCGAGTGCGCCGCGCGGGCGGTCGCCGCCGGTGCGCTGGATCCCCGGCGTCGCCGCGTGGTCGCCCTGGTCGGCACCGGTCTGCGGGAACTGGCGGCGGTGGAGGCGTACGCCACCGGCGGCGACGCGTTCGGCGCGCACCGGCTGCACTTCGGCGACGCGGTGCACACGGCCGTGCCCGGCCTGCGGGAGGTGGTGACCGTCAGCAACGCGTGCAGCGCCGGCGGACACGTCCTGGCCCTCGCCGAGGACCTGCTCATGCTCGGTGACGCCGACGCGGTGCTGGTCTGCGGCGTCGACGCGACCACCGAGTCGATGCTGGCGATGATCGGCCGTGTCGTCGACCGCCCCACCGAGACGGTCCGACCGTTCGACGCCGACCGGCAGGGCGTCCTGCTCGGCGACGGCGCCGCCGCGCTCGTGCTGGTGCCCGACGACGACGACACCCGTCCGGCCCTGGCCCGGATCGTGGCCACCGGCCTGTCCTGCGACGCCCACCACGAGACCGCCCCGTCGGTGGCCGGCATCACCCGCGCCATGCGGGACGCGCTGGCCCGCGCCGGCCGGGAACCGGCCGAGGTCGACCTGGTCGTGGCGCACGGCACCGGCACCGCGCTCAACGACCCGGCCGAGTGCGAGGCGCTCCGGCAGGTGTTGGTGAGCGGCGGCGCGGATCCGCTGGTGACCGCCGTGAAGGGCGCCACCGGGCACACCTCCGGTGCCGCCGCGCTGGTCAACCTCGACGTGGCACGCCGCTGCCTGGCCGAGGGCCGGGTGCCACCGGTGGTGGGACTGCGGCGTCCGTTGCCGGAGGGCACCGGACTGCGGTTCCCCACCGAGGCGACCGCGCATCCTGCCCGGCTGGTCCAGTCCGACGCGTTCGGCTTCGGCGGCGTCAACGCCGTCACCCTGGTGGAGGCCCCGTGACCAGCCCACTGATCGCCCCCGACCCGACCCGGCCCGCCAGCACCGCCGCACCGGTGACGGTGCGGGTGGCCGGGTGGAGCCTGCACCTGCCCGAGGCGGACGGTCTCGCCGCCGACCTGGCCGCGTGGTCCGGCACGTCGGCGTCGCGACTGTCCGCGACCCTGGCCGACGCGGTGCCCGCCGACCGCGCCCACCAGGTGCTCGGCCGTAAGGGCCTGCTCTTCAAGGAACCCGCCACCCGGCTGGCGCTCTGTGCGGTGCACCGCGCGCTCGGCCTGCCGCCCGGCCGCCACCCGCCCGACGGCGTCGACCCCCGCAGCGCGGTGGTGGTCGCCGGTAACCTCGGCAACGTCGCCACCGTTGCCGACCTGGCCCGTACCGTGCACGCCGAGGGGGGCCGCGCGGTCAGCCCGCTCGCCGCCCCGAACGCCTCCAGCAACGTGGTGGCCAGCACCGTGGCGCTCTGGTTCGGACTCGGCGCGGCGAACCTGATGGTCTGCTCCGGCGCCACCGCCGGCCTGGACGCGGTCCGCGCGGCGATGCTGCTGCTGCGCGCCGGACGGGCCGACCGGGTGCTGGTCGTGGGCACCGAGCCGGCCGACGAGGTGGCCACCGAACTGCACCAGGCGGGTCGCCCGGCTTTCCCGCTGCGCGCCGGTGCCGCCTGCCTGGTGCTCACCACCACCGCCCGGTCCGACACCGGGCCCGTGCTGGGACCGTCCGGCGGGCGGTCCGCGTACCGCCGGATCGGGCCGGGCGGCTTCGACCCGGCGGCGCACTGGGGAGACTGCTACGGCGCGGCCGGCGTGGTGAACCTGGCGCTGGCCGCGACGCTGCTGGACGCCGGAGCGCCCGGCCCGGTCGCGGTCGCCTGCGGTGACGACACCGACGGCGTACGCGAGCTGCTCCTCGACGCCACCCCCGGAGCCGGACGATGATCCCGGCCCCGGCGGTGCACGAGCTGACCTCCGGCGTGCCCGGGGGAGACCTGGTGGTGCTCGCCCACGGCCTGGAGGACTCCTGGGAGTCGTGGCGACCGCTGGCCCGGGCCTTCGACCCCCGCTGGCACGTGGTCGCCCTGGACCTGCCGTGGCGGGCCGGCAACGACTACCGGTGGCGTCGCCAGGGCAGCCCGGCGCAGTGGCTCGCCGCCGGGCTGGCCGGGTTGCCCCGCCCGGCGGACACCGTCGTCGCGCACTCCTTCGGCGCGAACGCGACGCTGGAACTGCTGGCCGGCGGGGAGCCGGCGGCCCGCGCCACGGTGCTGATCTGCCCGCTGTACTGCCCGCCCGAGCAACCGATCACCTGGCAGGTCTTCGACCGTGCCCGGCGTACCTTCGACCGGCACGTCCACGACGGACTGCGGCTGCGCGTCGGCCCGCGACTGCGCAAGCTGGACGCCGCGTTGCTCGACGCGATGTTCACCAAGGCCATCGACCGGATCGGGCCGGCCGGCTTCCTCACCGTCTTCGACCAGTTCGTCAACAGCGGCGGGCTGGCGCTGACCACGGTGGACGTCCCGACGTTGATCCTGGCCGGCGGGGCCGACCCGACCCTCTCCCCGGCCGCCGCCGCCACGCTGGGCCGGGACATGCCCCGGGCCACCCTGCTGGTGCACGAGCACTACGACCACTTCTGCCACGTCCGCCACGCCGACGAGGTCGCGGAGCAGGCCGCCCGGTTCGTCGGTGAGGCGAACCGGGTGACGGTACGTCCCTGACGACAGGAGCAGCCACCATGACCAGTGCGCCCACCGCCCCGCTGACCGTCCTGGTCGGGCGGCCCCGGTACGAGGGGGCCAACATCCGCACCTGGATCGGTTTCAAGCACTTCATCTATCTGGTCGAGGAGGCGGTGCTGCAGTGGCTGCGGGACCGTGGTCCCGGTGCCCGCGACCTCTTCCACGAGCACGGCCTGGGCGTCGAGATCGTCGACTGCTCGGTGCAGTTGCCGGCCGTGCTGGAAGTCGACGACGAGGTGCGGGTGGAGGTCACCGGCGAGTCCGCCGATCGGCTGACGGTGCGGATGACGGTGGTCCGCGACGGGCGCGAGCAGGTGGTGCTGCGCGGCAAGGTCCGGGTGGCGCTGGTCGTCGAACCCGCCGCCACCGCCTCCGCGCCCGCCCCCGCGCACCTGGCGGACCTGGTGGTGCCGACCCTGGGTGCCGCCGCCACGGTGAGCCGACCCGACCACCGGCCGATCCGCCCCGGCGAGACGGTTGCCGACGTGCTCACCCCGGTCGGGTCCCGGTCGTTCCTGTGGACCTGGCGGGCGCCCTACTTCTACTGCCACTTCTCCGACCGGGTGCAGCACTCCGGCTACGTGCGGGCGCTGGAGGAGGTGGTGGACCGGTTCCTGGCCGCCCGAGGCATCTCGGTGGGCCGACTGGTCCGCGAACGCTCCTGGATCCCGGTGGTGTCCCGGGCCCGGATCCGGATGGTCGAGGCGGCCCGGATGGAGGAGGACGTGCACACCGTCCTGACCGTCACCGACGTGCTGCGCGGGGTCATGTTCGACGCGCGGATGGACTGCTACGTCCGGCGCGGCGAGCGGCTGGTGCACACCGCGACCGCGAACATCCTGCACGGGTACGCGATCAGCGCCGGCCCGAACGCCGGCGAGCTGGCCGAGTTCGACGACGAGGTGCTCCGCGCGCTGGCCGGCGGTGTGGCATGAAGAAGCGGCCCCGGCTCTACTTCTCCTTCCGCAGCCCGTACAGCTGGCTGGCGGTGCACCGGCTGCGTGCCGAGGTGCCGGACCTGTTCGCCCAGGTCGACTGGTTCCCGTACTGGGACCCGGACGAGAAGACGAACGCGGCACTGGCCGAGCGGGGCGCCGAGATGCACTACGTGCAGATGAGCCGGGCCAAGCACCGTTACCTGCTGGTGGACACCAAGCGGCTGGCGCAGCGCGCCGGACTGCCGATGGCCTGGCCGATCGACGTGGACCCGTGGTGGGACCTGCCGCACCTGGCCTGGCTGCTGGCCCGCCGGGCCGGTCGGGCGGTGCCGTTCTACGACGCGCTGGTGGCGGCCCGCTGGGAGCGCGGCGAGGACATCTGCACCCCGGAGGTCGTCGCCCGGGCCGCCGTCGAGGCGGGGATCGACCCGGTGGCCGCACAGAACGCCCCGCAGGACGAGACGCTGCGCGCGGAGGGGGTCGACTGCCTGGCCGCCGCGTACGACGACGACATCTTCGGCATCCCGTACCTGCGGGTCGGTCGGCACCGCTTCTGGGGCCTGGACCGGGTGGACCACTTCCTGGCCGAATGGCGACCGGAGAGCACGCCCACGCCGGAGGCGAGTCCCGCCGTGCCGACGGCGGTGCGCGATGGAGCCGCCGTTCCGGCGGCGGTGCTCGACGGTGCCGCCTTCGACACCGACACCGCGGGAGGCTGCGGATGACCGGGCGCACGCCGGCCGAGGAACGCCTGCGTCGGCAGCGGCAACTGGCGGCGACCTGCCGGCTCTTCGCCCGCTACGGGTTCGACGAGGGTGCCGGGGGCCACGTCACGGCCCGCGACCCGGAGGACCCGGACCGGTTCTGGATCAACCCGTTCGGGATGCACTTCGGACACGTACGCGTCAGCGACCTGCTGCTGGTGGACGCGGGCGGTGAGGTGCTGGAGGGCACCGGACGGATCAACCCGGCCGGGTACGTCATCCACTCGCACGTGCACGCCGCCCGTCCCGACGTGGTCGCCGCCGCGCACACCCACTCCACCCACGGGCGGGCCTGGTCGGCGCTGGGCCGTCCGCTGGACCCGATCACCCAGGACGCCTGCGCCTTCTACCAGGACCACACCGTGTTCGCCGACTACACCGGCGTGGTGCTCGCCGACGAGGAGGGCAAGCGGATCGCCGACGCACTCGGCGACACCAAGGCGGTGGTGCTGCGCAACCACGGGCTGCTCACCGTCGGCGGTTCGGTGGCGGAGGCGGCCTGGTGGTTCATCGCCATGGACCGCAGCGCCCAGGTGCAGTTGCTGGCCGAGGCGGCGGGGCAGCCGATCCTGATCGGCCCGGACGAGGCCGCCGAGACCCGGCGCGTCATCGGCACCCCGGGGATCGCCCGGCTGAACTTCCGGCCGCTGTACGCCGACATCGTGCGGGCCCAGCCGGACCTGCTGGACTGAGCCGGAGGGAACGGGATGGCCGTACTGCTGAGGGAGCTGGCCGGGGCCACCGGTGCACCGGCACTGACCGACGCCGACGGTGAGCTGGACTGGACCGAGCTGGACGCGCGGGTCAACCGGTGGATCCGGTTGCTGCGCGCCGAGGGGCTGCGGGTCGGCGACACCATGGCGGTGGTCTGCGGCAACCGGCGGGAGACGTTCGAGGCGCTGCTGGCCGCCCTGCACACCGGGGTGACGGTGGTGCCGGTCAACTGGCACCTGACCGCGCCGGAGATCGCGTACCTGCTGGCGGACTCGGAGAGCCGACTCGTGCTATCCGAGCCCGCCTACGCGCCCGTGGTCGACCAGGCGGTGCGGACCGCAGCGGTGCGGGTCCGGCAGCTCGTGACGGGGGAGAGCGACGTCGGCGACGCGGTCGCGGTCGAACCGCGGCTGGCGGGTCTCGCCGCCGACGAACCGCCGGATCAGGTCTGCGGCTCCACCATGCTCTACACCTCGGGCACCACGGGTGCGCCCAAGGGGGTCCGCAACGGCCTGTTCCGCGCCGGGGCGCCGTTCGGGCGGGTGGAACGGCTGTTGGCGTACGCCGGGCACGCCCTGCACGTGCCGGCGCGCGGCGCGGTGCTGCTGGTCGGTCCCTGGTACCACTCCGCGCAGCTGTTCTTCGCGCTGCTGCCGTTGCTGCGCGGCAGCCGCCTGGTGCTGCACGAGCGCTTCGACCCGCAGGCGTTCCTGGCCACGGTGGCCGCGCACCGGATCACCGCCTGCCACCTGGTGCCGACCCAGTTCGTCCGGCTGCTGCGGCTGGACGACGCGGTCCGGGCCGACGCCGACGTGCGCAGCCTGCGGGTGGTGTGGCACGGCGGCGGGCCGTGTCCGGTCGAGGTGAAACGACAGATGATCGAGTGGTGGGGGCCGGTGGTGGTCGAGTACTACGCGGCGACCGAGGCGGGCGTGGTCACGCTCATCGGTGCCGAGGAGTGGCTGCGTCGGCCGGGAAGTGTCGGTCGACCGGTGCCTCCCAACGAGGTGGTCATCCTCGACCCGGACGGGGTGGCGCTGCCGCCCGGCCGCCCGGGGCGGGTCTTCGTCCGCCGGGCCGGGGGAAAGACGTTCGAGTACCACAACGCCCCGGAGAAGACCCGCGACGCGCATCTGGGTCCCGGCGTCTTCACCTACGGCGAGACCGGTCACCTGGACGAGGAGGGTTACCTCTATCTGACCGGACGCGCCCGCGACCTGATCATCTCCGGTGGGGTGAACATCTACCCGGCCGAGGTGCAGGCGGTCCTCCAGGAACACCCGGCGGTCCGGGACGCGGCGGTGACCGGGGAACCCGACGACGAGTACGGCGAGCGGGTGGTGGCCGTCGTCGAACTCGATCCGCACCGGCTCGACCCGGCCGCCGCCCCGCAGGTGCTGGAGGCGTTCTGCCGCCGTTCGCTGGCCGGGTTCAAGGTGCCCCGCCGGTGGCGGTTCGTCGCCGAACTGCCGCGCGACGGCACCGGCAAGCTCCGCCACGACGTGCTGCGTGAGCTGCTGCGTCCGCAGACCACGGCGGGACGCTCGTGAGCCCGGTGGCGCAGCGTCCGGACGTGGCGCACCCGGCCACGTACGGCGTCGAGGTGCCGCACACCGAGTTCGCCCGGATGCGCCGCGAGGAGCCGGTGTCCTGGGTGTCCGAGCCGGCACTGTGGCGGCGGGGCGGCGGCGGCCGGATGCTCAGTCAGGGGTCGGGCTTCTGGGCGGCCACCAGTCACGAGGCGGTGGTCGCCGCGTCCCGGCAGCCGGAGCTCTTCTCCTCCGGCCGCAAGGGCGCGTTCCTGCCCGATCCGCGTACCCCCGCCGACCTGGAGCAGGCCCGTCAGCTCCTGGTCAACATGGACGCGCCGCAGCACTCGCGGATCCGGCGGCTGGTCACCTCGGTGTTCACCCCACGGGCGGTGCGCGCCCTGCACGACAGCGTCGCCGCCCACGCCCACGACCTGGTGCGCCGCGCGGTCGCCGCGGACGAGTGCGACGTGGTCGCCGACCTCGCCGCCGAACTGCCCCTGCTGGTCCTCGCCGACCTGCTCGGCCTGCCGCGCGAGGACCGGCACCTGCTCTACCGGTGGAGCAACAACCTGGTCGGCTTCGACGACCCGGAGTACGGCGGCGGTGACGTGGAGGCGTACCGCACCACCTTCGTCGAGGCGTTCCAGTACGCCCTCACGGTGGCCGGTGAACGGCGCCGGTCGCCCCGGGACGACCTGATGACCCTGCTGGCGACCAGCGAGGTGGACGGCCGACGCCTGACCGACCGCGAGTTCTGTAGCTTCTGGCTGTTGCTCGTGGTGGCGGGCAACGAGACGACCCGACACCTCATCTCCGGTGGCGTGTCGGCACTGCTGGCCGCGCCGGCCCAGCGGGACCGGCTGGCGCGGGACCCGTCGCTGTTACCGTCGGCGACGGAGGAGTTGTTGCGGTGGGTGACACCGATCATGCAGTTCCGACGTACCGCCACTGAGGACACCGAGTTGTGTGGCCGGGCCGTCGCCGAGGGCGACAAGGTCGTGCTCTGGTACGTCTCGGCCAACCGCGACGGTGCCGTCTTCGACGACCCGGACGTGCTGCGTCTGGACCGCAATCCCAACCCGCACCTGTCGTTCGGCATGGGGCCGCACTTCTGCCTGGGCGCCCATCTGGCGCGGCTGGAGGCGCAGGCGATGCTGCGGGAACTGGTGCCGCACCTGGGGCGTTTCGAGCTGACCGGACCGGCCGTACGGCTGGAAAGCAACTTCGTGAACGGGCTCAAGTCATTGCCCGGACGCTTCATTCCGGACGGCTCCGTCGGACCGGACGGAGTGTGAAGCAGTTGTTAACCACCGACGGTGATATCGTCATATGCCGGGTCGCTTCTGTGAGTAGCCCGTTCAATCCGCTAATCTGGTGTGAAGCGTTCAACCACCACACCGCCGGAGTGTGCAGTGTGATGTGACGAACAGCGGAGGGTGGCGATGAGTGACTACACAATCACGATCCGGTCCGAGGGTGCTGACACGGAAACCGTTATCTGTGTCGACATCGACGATTCCACGCCGCGCGTGGTCGAACTCGTGATGCGTGCCGGCAGTGGCATCTCGGCGCCGACGCTTCCCTCCTTCGACCTGAATCTCCTCCTGCGCGCGTTGTTCCCGGCCGGCGGCACGCCGGTGACTCCGGCCTCCGTCGTCGAGTCACCCACCGAGGTCCCCGCCGCCGAGCAGTCGTTCACCCCGGCCACCGGCAACCGGTCCGTGCGCTCCGGCGCCAACCGCTCCGGCTCCGGCACGACGCGACGCCGGACCGAGGCGGCGGTGCCGAAGGGGCGGGTCTACCGGCGCATGCCGGAGGACGTCGTCGAGGTCTTCAACCGCACCGGCACGGTCACCGCGGTGGCCGAGCACTACGGCGTGCCCCGGCACACCGCGCAGGGCTGGATCGGCCGGCTGCGCCGCCGGGGCGGGTTCTCCGCCGCCTCCTGACACACGTCCACCCGGTGGCCGCCAGCCGGCCACCGGGTACGGCGCTCCACGCGTACGTCGACCGGTGTGTCGGGGTGGGGGATCAGACCGTGACGTGACCGGCGGGACGGCGTTCCGCCGCCACCGGCACCGCCATCTCGGCGTCGATGTCCGCCGTCGTCAACGCGGCCTGCCGCAACTGCGCCACGGCCTCGTCGAGGCTCTCGAAGATCGGGAAGACCCCGTCGAGCTTCATGGTGTGCAGCACCGTGCGGATGAACCGCGACGGCGCGGCCAGGCACAGCCGCCCGTCCCGCTCCCGGACCTCCCGGTGGGCCCGCACCAGCAGGCCGAGTCCGGCGGAGTCGATGAGCTGCACGCCGTCCAGGTTCACCACGATCGTGCCGTGCACGTCGACCGCCTGCCGCAACGCGACGCGCAGCGCGGTCTCGGGCCCCGTCACGGCCTCGCCGACCACGGGCGCCTCGTCGGCACCGCCGAGACCGATCGGCGTACGGTCGGCGCGCGGGGGCGGGCCGGCCGGCAGTGCGCTGCACCGGGGGCAGCGGTGCGGGCCGGTGGCGAACGGGGAACCGCTCCAGCCGTGGTCCGACACCAGAGTCCAGACCACCTCCGCGTCGGGCAGCACACACGCCGTGCCGGTGGTGGTGTCGCCGCAGACGTCGCAGATCAGTGTCATCAGGTTGTCGTCCGGTACGACGGTCATTCTGCATCCTCTCCGGTGCCGCAGCTGTGCGGCCGGGACACGGACTCGGGGCGTCGGTGCGGTACGCCGTCGCCGTACGGACTTGTCAGAGGGAGTCGGAACGTTCCTTGCCGGCGGTGGCGACCACGATCACCACACCGACCGCGGCGAGACCGGCCTGCGCGACCAGCCCCAACAGGCTGAATCCTCGGAGGCCGGCGAGCCAGGCACTGATCGCGCCGAGCAGCGCGATGACCGCGCCGATGGTCATCGTGAGCCACAGCGGCACGGCGGGACGGCCGGGGACGACGAGCCGGCCCACGGCACCGACGGCGAGACCGACGACTAGGGCCGCGGCGATCCCGGCGATGGTCATGCTGCTCCTCGTTCTCGCGATGTCGGTGCGTCGGCGGCGGTGGGTCAGGTGCGTACGGTCACGGCCGCCCGGCCGTGCGCGGCCGGCTGCGGCGTGACCTCCGGTGACGCGGGCCGCCGGGGCGGCACCACACCGGGTGCGGCCGGTGTGGTGCCGGGCGGTGTCGCGGCGTCGCCGGACGGCTCGGGCGCGGTCCCGGCCGCGCCGTGCACCGGCAGGATCTGGTCCAGCCGGGCGGTCTGCAGGATGCGGGTGATGCGGGGGTTGGGGTTGCGCACCGCCAGTACCCCGCCGAGGCGCACCATCCGTCGGTGCACGTCGAGCAGCAGGCCGATGGCCGCCGCGTCGATGTGCCGGCAGCCGGCCAGGTCGATCACGACCTGCTGGGGCCGGAGGGCCAGCAACTGGTCGAAGACCGCACCGGTCTCCGGAAGGCAGGCCAGGTCGAACTCGGTGATGGACACCTCGACCAGCGGCACCGCGCATTCGGGGCGTCGTGGCGTGGTCACGTCGAGGGCCCCCTTCCTGGTAACCCGAGGTCGGTTCTCACCCTGCCCAGCGGGCTTGGCGGGCAGAGCGCGGACGTATGACAGTTGCGTGACAAAAGCCCCGCAGGTCGGTGGTGGTTGGCCGCCCGGCCAGGGCTTGGGGATGATGCCGGTATGACAGCGGTACTGGTGATCGAGGACGACGACCGGATCCGGTTGGCGTTGCTGCTCGCCCTGGAGGACGAGGGCTACGAGGCCCGGGGCGCGGCCACCGCCGAGGAGGGCCTGCGGACGCAGCGCCGGGACCCGGCCGACTACGTCCTGGTCGACCTGATGCTGCCCGGCATCGACGGCTTCGAGGGCATCCGTCAGCTCCGCCGCGACGACGACGTGCCGATCGTGGTGGTCAGCGCCCGCGACGACACCCACGACATCGTCGCCGCGTTGGAGGCCGGTGCCGACGACTATGTGGTCAAGCCGGTGGCGATCAAGGAGCTGACCGCCCGGCTGCGCGCCCTGCGCCGTCGGGCCCGCACGGTGACCCCGGTGGAGGCGCCGGTGCCGGTGCTCGCCTTCGGCGAGTTGGAGGTCAGCCCGGAGGCGGGGGAGGTGCGTCGGTCCGGTACCCCGGTCGCGGTCACCCGCACCGAGTTCCGGCTGCTCTGCGAACTGGCCGAACACGCCGGGCGGGTGCTCTCCCGCCAGCAGTTGCTCAGCCGGGTGTGGGGCTACGACACCGGCGACGAACGGCTCGTCGACGTGCACGTGGGTCGGCTCCGCCAGAAGATCGAGCGCGATCCGGCCAACCCCCGGCACCTGGTGACGTTGCGCGGGCTCGGCTACAAGCTGCAGAGATGAGACCACGTCTCGGTCTGCGTGCCCGGGTCACCGCCGCGTTCGCCGTCGGTGCGCTGTCGCTGTCCGCCTCGATGGCCCTGGTGTCGTACGAGCTGACCCGCCGGACCCTGCTCGACGAGCGGGAACGCACCGTGCTGCGGGTGGCGTACTACGACGCGGAGGTGGTCCGGGCGGGCCTGGCCACCGACGAGCCGGACGTGGCGGAGGCGCTGCGTGCGCTGGACACCGGCACCAGCCGGCGGGCGGTGCTGTACTTCAACGGCGAGTGGTACGGCCGGCGGGCCGACACCGGCACCACCCCCGCCATCCCGCAACGGTTGCAGGACCTGGTGATGGCCGGCGAGCCGGCCGTGCAGCGGGTCCGCGTCGCCGACCAGCCGGTGGTGCTGGTCGGTGTGCCGTTGTCGGACTCGGCGGCGTTCTACGAGATCGTCTCGCTTCGGGAGCTGGACCAGACGTTCCAGGTGCTCGCGCTGGCGCTCACCGCCGTCGCGATCGTGGTGGCCGGCTCCGGGGCGGCGATCGGGTGGTACGCCACCCGGCACGGGCTGCGCCCACTCACCGCCGTCGCCGACGCCGCCGAACGGATCGCGGCGGGCGACTTCACCACCCGGCTCGCGCCGGACACCGACCCGGACCTGACCCGGCTCTCCACCTCGTTCAACCGGATGGTGGACGAGTTGGCCCGCCGCATCGACCGGGACCGGCGTTTCGCCGCCGACGTCAGCCACGAGCTGCGGTCGCCGTTGCAGACCCTCGCGGCGGCGGCCAGCGTGCTGAGCAAGCGGCGCGAGAACCAGGACGAGCGGACCACCACGGCGGCCCGGCTGGTGGCCGACGAGATCGCCCGCTTCCAGCAGCTCGTCAACGACCTGCTGGACCTGGCCCGCAGCGACCAGCCGACGCACCGGGAACAGGTCGACGTCGGCGCGCTGGCCCGGCAGGCCTGCCGGGACCGGGACCTGCCCGAGTCCATGGTGCACCTCGATCCGGACACCCCGCCGACGTGGCAGGTGGACCGGCGGCGCGTCGCGCAGGTGTTCACCAACCTGCTCGACAACGCCGAGCGGTACGGCGCCGGCCCGGTGGCGGTGCGGTTGTCCCGCGACGGTGACACCGGCGTGGTGGAGGTCGACGACGAGGGACCGGGGGTGCCGATGGAGGATCGAAAGGCGATCTTCGACCGCTTCGTCCGCGGTCGGGCGGCCAACTTCCGGGGCGGCGGCGACGGCACCGGCCTCGGGCTCGCGCTGGTGGCCCAGCACGCCGCCGCGCACGGCGGTGACGCCACGGTCAGCGACCGTCCCGAGGGCGGCGCCCGGTTCCGGATCACACTGCCGGGCAGCCTCGGATGAGGCGTACCGCCGGGCGGATTTCGGCCGCCCTCCTGCTGACCCTGGTCGCCGGGTGCGGGGTGCCCGCCGAGGACCATCCCCGGACGGTGACGCCGCCGCCGGGCCCGTTCCCGTACACCGCGACCGCCGCCCCCACGGCGGCGGAGACCGGGGCCCTCACCGAGCTGCTCTACTTCTCGCGCGACGACCGGCTGGTGCCGGTGACCCGTCGCGCCGACCAGGCGCCCACCCCCGACGAGCAGCTCCGGGACCTGCTGGCCGGGCCGACGCCGGGGGAGCGGGACGACGGCGTCGGCAGCGCGCTGCCCGGGGCGCTGAGCACCGCCGTGGTGCAACTCGTCGGCGGGCAGGCCCGGGTGACGGTGACCCCGGCCGGCGCCGACACCGGCCGCAGCGACGAACTCCTCGCGTACGGGCAGATCGTCAGTACCCTGAGCGCCCGCCCCGACGTGTCGGCGGTGATCTTCCTGGACGGCGACGGCACCCCGCTGCGGGTGCCCCGCGCGGACGGCTCGCTCTCGGCGGATCCCCTCACCTCCGCCGACTACGCGGTGCTCGTCAGCCCTCGATGACAGGAGTTCCACAGCCTCGTGACGGTTGCGTGACAAACACCGCAGACGGCGGGCGGCGGCGTTTGGCCACTACGGCGGGAGGGGCACCACGTCGTCACACCAAAAGCGCGAAGGGACGGCTCTCGTGGAAATCACCGGCTTCTTCATGGCCATCATCATCGGTCTCGTCATCGGCGCGCTCGGCCGGCTCGTGGTGCCGGGCCGGCAGCGGATCCCCATCCTGTTGACGATTCTGATCGGTATCGTGGCCGCGATCCTCGGCACGCTGGTGGCCGGACTGCTGGGCGTGGACGACACCGCCGGCATCGACTGGATCGAGCTGTTCATCCAGGTGGCCTTCGCCGCGGTCGGCGTGTCGATCGTGGCCGGGGTGTACAGCCGCCGACGCTGATCATCCTCCGCTCGTCGGCCCGTCCCGGCCCGTCCCGGGGTGTTCCCGGGGCGGGCCGACGGCGTTCGGCGGTTCGGGTGACCACCGGACGCACGTACGTCATGACGGCTCGTATCCTTTGTGCGACCCGTCATGCGTACGACCGAGAGAGGACACGGCGTGAACGACCGGACCGAGACCTTGGAGTTTCAGGCCGAGGCGCGTCAACTGCTCCAGTTGATGGTCCACTCGATCTACTCGAACAAGGACGTGTTCCTGCGCGAGTTGATCTCCAACGCCTCGGACGCGCTGGACAAACTGCGCCTGGCGTCGATGGTCGACAAGGACCTCGACGTCGACACCAGTGACCTGCACATCGCCCTCGACGTCGATCGGGACGCCCGCACCCTCACCGTCCGCGACAACGGCATCGGCATGACCCGCGACGAGGTCGTCTCCGTCATCGGGACGATCGCCAAGTCCGGCACCGCCGAGCTGCTGCGCCAGATGCGGGAGAGCAAGGACGCCGGGGCGTCGCAGGACCTGATCGGCCAGTTCGGCGTCGGCTTCTACGCCGCCTTCATGGTCGCCGAGAAGGTCGAGCTGGTCACCCGGCGGGCCGGCGAGAGCGGCGGCACCCGGTGGGAGTCCGACGGCGGTGGCACGTACACCGTCGCGGCGCTCGACGACGCGCCCCAGGGCACCGCGGTGACGCTGCACCTCAAGCCCGTCGACACCGAGGACAGCCTGCACGACTACACCGCCGAGTGGACCATCCGCGAGATCGTCAAGCGATACTCCGACTTCATCGCCCACCCGATCCGGACGACCGTCGAGCGGCCCGGGGCGGACGACGCCCCCGCCACCACCGAGACCGTCACGCTCAACTCGATGAAGGCGCTGTGGGCCCGCCCGCGTAACGAGGTCGAGCCGGCCGAGTACCACGAGTTCTACAAGCACGTCGGCCACGACTGGGCGGATCCCCTCGAGACCATCCACATGCGGGGCGAGGGCACCTTCGAGTACGACGCGCTGCTGTTCATCCCGTCGCACGCGCCGCTGGACCTCTTCGCCGCGCAGGGCCGTCGGGGCGTCCAGCTCTATGTCAAGCGCGTCTTCATCATGGACGACTGCGACGCGCTCATGCCCAACTACCTGCGCTTCGTCAAGGGCGTGGTGGACGCGCACGACCTGAGCCTGAACATCTCCCGGGAGATCCTCCAGCAGGACCGCCAGATCCGCGCGGTGCGCCGTCGCCTGGTCAAGAAGGTGCTCTCCACCGTCAAGGACCTCAAGACCGGGCAGCCCGAGCGGTACCGCACCTTCTGGACGGAGTTCGGCGCCGCGGTCAAGGAGGGACTGGTCGACGACACCGACAACCGGGACACCCTGCTGGAGATCCTCTCGGTCGCGTCCACCAACGACCCGGAGGAGCAGACCGACCTGGCCGGCTACGTGAGCCGGATGAAGGACGGCCAGACCGACATCTACTACGCCACCGGCGAGCACCGGGCCACCATCGAGAACTCCCCGCACATGGAGGCGTTCCGGGCCAAGGGCTACGAGGTCCTGCTGCTCACCGACCCGGTCGACGAGGTCTGGGTGGAGAGGGTCGGCAGCTACGACGGTAGGACGCTGCGTTCGGTCGCCAAGGGCCAGGTCGACCTGGACACCGAGGAGGAGCGCACCGAGGCCGAGGCCGAGCGGGAGCGGCAGCGCACCGAGTACGCCGCACTGCTCGACTGGATGGGCGGGGTGCTGACCGAGTCGGTGAAGGAGGTCCGTCTCTCCTCGCGGCTGACCACCTCACCGGCCTGCGTGGTCGGCGACGCCCAGGACCTCACGCCGACGCTGGAGAAGATGTACCGGGCGATGGGCCACGAGGTGCCGAAGGTCAAGCGCATCCTGGAACTGAACCCGGGCCACCCGCTCGTCTCCGGCCTGCGCAAGGCTCACGAGCAGGGCGACGCCGAGGCGTCCCTGGCCGAGACCGCCGAGCTGCTGTACGGCACCGCCCTGCTCGCCGAGGGCGGCGACCTGGCGGACCCGTCCCGGTTCGCCCGGATCCTCGCCGACCGCCTCGCCCGCACGCTGTAGGTCGGACACGGAACGCGGGCCGCGCCACTCCGGGCGCGTGCCCGCGTTCCCGTCCGTCAGGTCCCGGTCCGTGCGGTGTCGCGCCGCGTGCGGTCGCGAGCGAGATCGTGGCGGGTGGCTCAGCGAGCCGGCGGGACGGACGCGCGCAGCGCCTCGGCCAGCCACTCGTACGGGAACTGCTCCGGCGGTACGTCGTTCACGGCATTGACCAGCGCCATGTACCGGTCGAGCGGTCCCTCCGGGTCCGGCGGCGTGCGGTCCCATTCCGCGCCGGCCAGCATGTGGTCGGCCGTCTGGAGGCGGAACTCGGGCGTGTCCGGCATCCCCGGGCTGTCCGGTGTCGCGAAGATGCCGGTCAGCCACCCCATCCACCGGTCGGCGATCTCCCTGCCCTGCGGTGAGTCCGGCGGCACCCCGTCCCGCGCCGCGTCGATCGCCGCCTGGCCGATCGGCGTGGCCGCCTCCAGGCTGTCCAACATCGGCGACGAGGCCATCAGCGGCCCGGCCCCGGTGGTGCACGCCTCGTGCAGCTCACGACGTACGGCCTGCCGCACCTCCGGGTCGCGGACCATCTCGGCCAGCGCGATCCATGCCTCCAACTGGGCCGCGGTGGGCTGCTCGGGCAGCTCCGGCCGGGCCGCGCGCCACCACGCGACCATCCGCTCCGGCGGCTCCCAGCCGGTGGAGACCTCGGTCCAGAACTCGTCGATCAGCCGGTCGCGCTCCTCGTCCGACATGCCGGCGAGTTTGTGCATCAACGTGACCTGCTCGGCCGTGGAGTCCTGCCGCAGGATGGTCGACAGCACCGCGCGACGGCTCCGCAGCCGTGCCTCCTGCCGTGCCAGCAGGGCCAGGTGGGTGGCGGCCACCTCGCGCAGCGTCGCCTCGCCGACAAGCACGCGCCGGATCTCGTCCAGGCCGGCGCCGAGTTCCCGCAGTGTGCGGACCAGTTCCAGCCGGGCGATCGCCGACACGTCGTACAGGCGGTGGCCGGCGGGAGTGCTGGCGGACGGCGTGACGACACCGGCGTCCGCGTAGTAGCGGACGGCGCTGACACTCAGGCCGGTACGTCGGGCGACATCCCCGATAGCGTAAAGCTCGTTCAGGTCCACGACACCCACTATGCGATCTCAAGCGGCTTGAGACGCAAGTCCGTGCACCACGTGCGGCGGTCCGGCGCCGGGACGGGACACGACGGCGGAGAGTCGGGCCAGGCGTGGATTCTCGGGCGGCGGGGTATTGCGCCGGCCATGAGCGCGAGTGTGGTGGTGGACCCGGACCGGCCGCCGGCGCCCGACCTGGCGGTCGGCACGGTGGCGGTGGTGGCGCATCGGAAGAAGACGCTGGGCGGCGGCCTCGACGAGTTGCGCGCCGCGCTGGTCGGCGCGGGAGTGCGGGACCTGCTCTGGTACGAGGTGCCCAAGAGCCGTAAGGCCCCGAAGAAGGTCCGCAAGGCCCTCGACCAGGGTGCCGAGCTGGTCTTCGTCTGGGGCGGCGACGGTATGGTGCAGCGCTGCGCCGATTCCCTCGCCGGCACGCAGACCCCGATGGCCATCCTGCCGGCCGGCACCGCCAATCTCTTCGCCGGCAATCTCGGCATCCCGGAGGACCTGCCGGAGGCGGTACGGATCGGCCTGCACGGTCGACGCTGCCGCCTCGACCTGGGACGGCTCAACGGGGAACACTTCGCGGTGATGGCCGGCGCCGGGTTCGACGGTGACCTGATCCGGGAGGCGGACCGGGACATGAAGGGTCGCCTCGGCCGGCTCGCGTACGTGTGGACGGGCCTGCGTCACGTCCGTGGGGAACTGACCCGGACCCGGATCACCGTCGACGGGGACCTGTGGTTCGAGGGGGACGCGAGCTGCGTGCTGTTCGGCAACGTCGGCACCATCACCGGTGGCATACCCGCCTTCGACGACGCCCGCCCCGACAGCGGCTCGCTGGAGATCGGTGTCTCCACCGCCGGTGGTGCCGTGGACTGGGCGCGCACGCTCGGCAAGATGGCCACCGGCCGGTCCGAGGACTCGAAGTTCGTCCGGATCACCCGGGGTCGCAAGGTCAGGGTCCGCTTCGCCGAGCCGAAGACGTACGAGATGGACGGTGGCGCCCGGTCGCGGACGAAGCGTCTCAAGGTCAGGGCCGTACCCGCCGCACTGACCGTCTGCTGCCCCGACGAGGAGCCGGAGGCCGCGCCACAGTGAGGTGGCGCCGGTGCCACACCCCGGCGGCGGCGACGAGGCAGACGGTGGCGGCGAGAACGAGCGGTGGCCGACCGCCCAGCAGGACGGCGGCGGAGCCGAGCGGGATCGCCGCCGCGATCGGTCCGAACATGATCGTGTTGGCGGTCGCGGCGGCTCGGCCCAGCAGCTCGTCGGGGCTGTGCGTCTGCACGGCGGTGACGGCGGCGACGACAGCCCACGGCAGGCCGGCACCGGCCACCACCGAGGCGGCGACCACCGCCGGCCACCAGGGCAGGCACCGGCCCAGGCAACTCACCGCGAACACTGCCGTGCCGAGGGCGGCCACGGTGGTCGGTCCGAACCGGGCGATAAGCCGACCGGCGACCAACCCGCCGGCGACCGAGCCGAGGCCCTGCGCGCTGAGCAGCACCCCGAGGAACGTCGCGGGCAGGCCCAACTCGTCGGTGACGACGGCGTACCCGGCGGCGGTGGTGAACCCGGACGCGGCGATCGCCACGCCCGCGAGGATCACCGGCAGCCGCGTCAGCGGTGACGCCCACACGACGGCGAGGCCCGCACGGACACCGGTGGGCCGGGACGCGACGGTCCGTGCCGGGTGCCGCAGTCGGAGCAGTGCGTACAGGGCGGCGGCCAGGGCGGGCAGCGCGGCGGCGAGCAACGCGACGAGGTGACCGCCCTGCCACGCGTACAGTCCGGCGCCGGCCAGCGGAGCGACGAGTTTGACACCCTCCTGGGCGCTGGACCGCCAACCGTTGACGTGGCCGAGTTCGTCCGGTGACAGCGCGGCGGGGAGCAGGGCGCTCTCGCTGGCGTCGACCAGCACGTACGCGACGCCGTACACCGTGGAGACGCAGAACAGGAGCCACACCTGACCGGGTCCGCGGACGGCCAGCAGGGTCGGCAGGACGGCGGCCAGGGTCAGGTTGACCCCGATGACGAGCGGCCGTCGGGGCAGCCGGTCGACCAGGGCACCGCACCAGGGGCCGGCGAGGGTGGGGGCGTACACGCAGAGCCCGGCGAGGGCGGCGAGGCTGCTGGACCGGGTCAGGTCGAGGATCCAGATGCCGGAGACCAGGGCCATGGCGCTGCCGCCGCACCCGGAGAGCACAGAGATCGTCACGAACAGGATCGCGTTGCGCCGCACATGCCGCTCCAGGGTTGAGTCGAAGTGACTCACAGCCTCAACCCTTGAGTTGGCCAGAGGCAATATCGCGGAGTTGCGTCAACGATGTGTTGACAGCGCGGCGTCGAGGTGCCGGGCGATCGTGCGTACCGGGCTCGGCAGCCGGTGGCCGGCGCGGTGCAGGTCGGCGGCGACGTGCCCGGCGAGGTCGTACAGCGCGCCGGGTGCGGCCTCCAGCGCCAGTGCCGTGGTGTGTCGGGTCAGTGCGGCCCCGGGGAAACGGCCGTCCCAGCGGCGATCGGTCGCAATCCAGCGCTGCAACCCGCCGAGCAGGGCGCGGAGCGCGGCTACCTCGTGCGGCCAGTGCCGGTCGGACTCGGCTCGCCGCGCCCGGCGGCGGGCGACCAGTCGCTGGCGACGCTGCTCGGCGGCCTGCCGGCTGCCGAGTCCGAGCGCCTCGGCGATCTGCTGCCAGGCCGCGCCGGCCTGCCGGGCGCGGTCGATGAGATCCAGCTCCGCCTCGTCGAGCCGGTCGCGGGCCGCCGGGATGCCGGCGAGGTCACCGAGCGGATCCAGCATGTGTCAACGCTACCTTGACAGTGGTGCGGCGGATCGCTGGCGAGGACGGGCCGAACCGCTGCTCAGGCGGCGGCGGAATCGCGGCGCGCACGCTCCGCAGCCCGGCTCGGCAGTGCCGCCTGCGTCGTCCATCCGCTCTGTCGCGCCGGTGCCGTCTGCCCCGTGCCGCCCTGCGCCAGGACGAGTGCGCGTTGGGCCTGCTGCCACGGCGCACACGGCCACTCCTGGCCGGCGCAGAGCAGGTGCGCGCAGTCGCCGTCCTCGGCCGGTGCGTGCGCGTCGGCGACGTGTAGGGCGAGTCGCCACAGCAGCGGATCTGTGACGGTTTCGGGGCGCTCGTGGGTTGTATCTGGCCGGTCGGTGGTGTATTCGGACACGCGTTGTCCCCCCTCGTTGTCGAGCTCTCCGTTCCTGTTCTCCACTCTGTGCCCAGGTCAAACGCCTGCCCGCAGGTCGGCGGTTGAGGCGAGCGTGGCAGATTCCCGCCACGGGATTATTGACAGTGGTTGCTTGTTGCGTGAAAGTTGTGCGCAATCGTTAACCCTCCACATCCGAGGTGTGACGCTGCGCAATCGGTGACGCGGGCGGCGTCCACTCCGGACGCTCCGTGCTGCCCGCCGCCGGCGAGCCGAGGCGCGGGGCGACGCCCACCCATCACCTCCGCGCGCCGAGAAGGGGCCACGAGCCTCATGTCCGAGTTCCGTACCCGTTCCCCGTGGCGACGCCGGATCGCCGTCTCCTCCGTGTTGGCAGCCGGCGCGGCAGTGCTGCTGGTCAGCCCCGCCGCCGCCATCGTTCCGCAGGCTGCCACCCCGACCGCCAGGACCGCCACCACGATCGACTCGGGCATGTCGGCGGTGCCGCCCGCGTTGCAGTCGCGCTTTGCCGGAGCCGGCGCCACACCCGATCGGTCGGACGCCACGCCGTCGACATCGGAGCGTGCTGCGGCCAGCGACCGCATCGTCCGACCGCTGCCCACCGTCTCGCCGGGCACACCCGGTGTGTACAAGGTGGTGACCGGTGACATGTATCCGCGCCACTTCGCCTTCGAACAGGCCGCGAGCACACCAGCCGGCCATTCGGTGTGGCAGGTCCGGTACGGCATGCAGTACCTGGGCGGACTCGTGGGTGAGACCGAGGACGTCGAGTTCCAGATCCTGGAACCGGCGGGCTACGGCACCATCGACAGTGCCGGCGGCTTCGCGGGCACCCTGGACGGCCTGGAGGGCGGGTTCCTCTTCAAGTCCCACGGCAAGCAGAGCGCCGACGGCACCTTCACGATGCAGTTCGACATCACGCCGGGCACCGGCTACGGCAAGCTCACCGGGGTGACCGGCAGCTTCACGGTGGTGGCGACCCGCGACCACTGCGGACCGAGCGACACCCCGGAGACGTGCGACACGTTGGTCTCGTACAGCCTCGGCTACCGCCTTCCGTAACCCGCGAGCCGCGCACGGCGCCGCGTTCGACCACCGCCACGACGCTGGGTCGGACGCGGCGTCCGTGCTCAGCCCGGGTGCCGCACGCTGGCTGTCCATGCTTCGGGACGATTGACAGATGACCTTCGTCAGGTGAGAGTGGTCCGCAACCTGATCACTCCTACCTCTCGACGTGTGACACTGCGTAATCGGTGATGCGGGCGGTGTCCATGTCGGACGCACCAGGCCGTGGCTGTCGCGGGAGCTGAGGCAGCCGGGACGAGGTGCGAACCCCCACACCCCCACCGCACGCCGAGAAGGGGCCACGAGCCTCATGTCGGAACTCCGTACCCGTTCCCGGTGGCGACGCCGGATACCCTTCTCCGCCGCGTTGGCCGCCGGCACGGCCGTGCTCTTGCTGGTCAGTCCGGCCTCGGCCGTGGTGCCGCAGACCGCCGCGCCGGGCGCCGACACCCCCGCCGACCTCGGCCGACTGGCCGACGAGCAGACCAGCGTGATCGAGGTGGTGGTGGCCGACACCACCGAACTGGACGCGCTGGTGGCCACCGGCGTCGACCTCGACCACCACGTCCACCACACCGCCGACGGCATCGTGGTGCACGCCGTGGTGACCGGCAACGAGGTCGCCACGCTGACCCGAGCCGGTTTCACCTTCGGCAAGGTGCTGCACACCGAAGAGGACGCGCAGGACCGGATCGCCGAGCGGGAGGCGACCATCGCCGCCCACCTGGCCGACAACCGGGAGTTCTCCGGAGCTGCCGTCGCCGCGCGGTCCGCCGCCTCGGATGTCAAGATCATTCGCGCCGACTACTACACCTCGGGCGACACCCAGGTGCTGTCGGTGGAGGCGAAGTGGGCACAGGGACAGACCGCCGCCACCGCGTTGACCGTCGAGCGGGACAGCGGGCCGGGCACCGAGTTCGGCTCCGGCGGCACGCAGAACATCACCCGGTTCGTCGATGCCGGGGTGTATCTCTACCACCGGGGTGCGGCGCAGGTGACCAGCCGCCCGGACTACGTACGGATCACCAGCCCGACCGGTGACGTGGCGGTCGCCAAGGTGCACGAGTGGTTGCCCATCCCGGACACCGACCCGGAGGGGCCCGGTTACCAGAAGGACTTCGTCACCAGCTACCTGACCCCCACCGAGCTCTACGACCGGATCAAGGCGATGTCCGCGCAGTACCCGGAGATCTCCGAGATCGTCGAGTTGCCGCACAAGACCAACGGCTACCGGCGCAAGGCACAGGCCGTGCTCGGCACCGCCAACGCCAGCCGCGTCGGAGTCGACTCGCTTGCCTGGGGACACCAGGGCGGCAACGACATCACCGTAGAGCTGGCCAACCCCGGCACCGCGAGCGCGTCTTTGACGGTGACCGTCACCGGCAACCAGGTCCGCGTCGGCCTCGCCACGGACGCCGCCGGCACGGTCACCAGCACCGCCGCCGAGGTGGCCGCCGCGCTCAACGCCCAGGCGGGCACGCTGGTCAGCGCGTACACGTATCGCGGCAACGCGGGCACGGGCGTGGTGGCGCCGGCCGCGCCGACCGCGCTCTCCGACGGCCTGTCCGCGCCGGCGACGGTCTCCCGCGACCCCCACACGGTGTACGCCATCCGCATCGGCAAGCACCGCGACGGCTCCAAGATGGGTGTGCTCGCCTACGCGCAGGAACATGCGCGGGAGTGGGTGCCCCCGCTGGTGACCATCGAGACCGCCGAGCGCCTGCTGCGCAACTACGCGCACGACGCGAACACCCGCGAGCTGGTCGACAACCTCGACATCTGGATCGCGCCGTCGATCAACCCGGACGGCGGGCACTACTCGTTCTACGACTTCAACTCGCAGCGCAAGAACATGACCAACCACTGCACGCCGGAGACCTCCGGGGACTTCCTCGGCCGGACGTCCTGGGGTGTGGACAACAACCGCAACTACACCGAGTACAGCCTCTTCGACGGCTACTCGGGCGCGTCGACGAGCTGCACCAGCGGCACGTACGCCGGGCCCGACGAGCTGTCCGAGCCGGAGAGCCGCAACGTCGACTGGCTGGCCTCCCGACCGAACGTCAAGTTCTCGATGAACCTGCACTCCTCGGGCAACTACTTCATGTGGTCGCCCGGCTCGTACGCCACCCCGGGCCGGGTCTCCGCCCCGCGGCCGACCCTGGCCGAGGAGTCGCTGTTCTGGGGCGCGTCGTCGCGGATCCTGACCGCCATCAAGCGGCACCGCAACCTGGCGGTCACCCCGGCCCGCACCGGCCCGATCGCCGACGTGCTCTACTCGGCGGCCGGCAACTCCGGTGACATGCTCTGGTACAAGTACGGCATCTACGCCTGGAACTTCGAGGTCGGCACCTCCTTCCAGCCGACCTGGACCTCGGCCCGCGAGGAGACGATGGAGTTCTCCAACGGCCTGGTCGAGATGCTGCGGGTCGCCCGTGACCTGGACACCGACGAGTCGGCGCCGACCAGCTCCGTCGAGGTGGCCACCAGTGCCACCGAGGGCTCGGTCGACGTCACGTTCTCCACCAGCGAACCGGCGGCGGTGTTCTACACCCTCGACGGCAGCCGGCCCACGTTCGAGTCCACGCTCTACGGCTCGGGGGGCATCCGGGAGGGCGGCGAGACGCTGACCGTTCCGGTCGGCACCACCGTGCACTGGTTCTCGGTGGACGCGGCGGGCAACGTGGAGCGCGGCTACCAGCCCGACGGTCAGGACGACAACTACAACCGCAAGCGGCTGACCGATCCGAACGCCGCACCCGAGGTGCCGGTGACGGTCACCGTGCAGACGCGGTGTGTGGCGGGGAAGGCGTACGTGGCGGTGCAGGCGCGTAACGACCACGACGCTGCGGTGGACGTGGTGTTGGAGAGTGCGTACGGGCAGCGGTCGGTGTCGGCTGTGGCGCCGGGTGCGAGCGCGTTCCAGCAGTTCACCACCCGTGCCGCGTCGGTGCCGTCCGGCAGCGCGACGGTCCGGGCCACCGGCACGGTAGACGGTGAGAGCGTCACCACCGTCGTCACCGCCGACCACGCTGCGGTCAACTGTGCCGCCGACCCTCGCCAAGCCCAGTGACCGCGAACGACACGGAGATGCAGATGAGAACGGACAATCGCAGGCGGCTGTTGGCGGCGGGTGCCGCCGGGGCCCTGCTGGTCGGGTCGGTGATGGCGGCTGTGCCCGCTTCGGCCGATCCGGGTGACACCGGTGACGTGACGGTCACCGTGGAGATCGAGGAGTTGGTGGAGCCGGGTGTGTTGGCGATGTCGATCGCGGGTGACTCGGTGGCGTTGACCGAGGACGGGTCGACGTTGGTGGTGCGTCAGTTCGTGGGTGGTCTGCCGACGGTGACGGTGACCGATACGCGTACGGTCGACGAGGTGCCCTCGGGTGCGGCGTGGGCGGTGCTCGGTAGTGCCACCGACTTCACCGGTGGTGCGGGTCAGGAGCCGATCGGTGCCGGGCACCTGGGTTGGAAGCCGCGCCTGGTCGACGGTGGCGACACCGGTCTGGTCAGCGAGGGTGAAGAGGTGGTGACGGTGTTGGACGAGCCGACGCAGCCGGGCAACAACGTGGGTCTGGTCGACCAGGAGTTGCTGGTCTCCACGTTCGACTCGGGTGCGGTCGCCGGTGGGGCGTACTCGGTCGACGCCGACCTGTTCCTGCGGACCCCGGCGGACGTGGCCGCGGGCGAGTACACCTCGACGCTGACCCTGTCCCTGTTCGAGTAGGACCGGCCGGATGGGGGGCCGCCGCACGGTGGCCCCCCATCCGGAACGCGGCCGTGACCTGGCCGAAGGGTGACCCCTGCGGCGTCGGGGGAGCGGCAGGCGCGATGATGGACGGGTGAAGATCCTGTCGATCCAGTCCTCGGTCGCCTACGGCCACGTCGGCAACTCGGCCGCCGTGTTCCCGCTGCAACGGCTCGGGCACGAGGTCTGGCCGGTCCTGACCGTGCACTTCTCCAACCACACCGGGTACGGCGCCTGGCGGGGGCCGTTGCTGGCGCCCGCCGACGTCGCCGAGGTGATCGCCGGCATCGCCGATCGCGGGGTGCTCGGTGACGCCGACGCGATCCTCTCCGGTTACCAGGGCGACCCGGCGATGGGCGCGGTGATCCTCGACGCGGTGACCCTGGTCAAGACCGCCAACCCGGAGGCCGTCTACTGCTGCGACCCGGTGATGGGCGACGTCGGCCGGGGCATGTTCGTCCGGCCCGGCATTCCCGAGTACCTGCGCGACGTGGTGGTGCCCCGGGCCGACATCGTCACCCCGAACCAGTTCGAGCTGGAGTTCCTCGCCGGCCGGTCGACGGACTCGCTCGACGAGGTGCTGGCGGCGGTCGACGTGGTACGCGCCACCGGCCCCCGACACGTGCTGGTCACCAGCGTGCTGCACGGTGACGCGCCACCCGACAGCCTGGAGGTGGTGGCCGTCTCCGACGAGGGCGCCTGGGCGGTGACCACGCCGCTGCTGCCGATCAGCCCGAACGGCGGTGGCGACGTCACCGCCGCGCTGTACCTGGCGCACCTGCGCAGCACCGGGTCGCCCGCGACGGCGCTGGAACGCACCACCGCCTCGATCTTCGCGGTGCTGGAGGCGACGCTGGCGGCGGGCACCCGCGAACTGCAACTGGTCGCCGCGCAGGACGCGATCGCCGACCCGCCGGCCCGGTTCCCCGCCCGCCGGTTGCGCTGACCGGAGCAGCGGAGGCCACCTCCACGGCACGTGGCGAGGTCACCTCCGGTCGGTCGACCGTCACTCCTCGCCGCTGTGCCGCTCCGCCAACCGGGCCAGTTTCAGGGCCAGGTGCAGGCAGAGTCGCTCGCCGCCGTCCTTGAGGTCGGTGCCGGCCAACTCCTCGATCCGCTGCAACCGGTAGTAGAGCGTGGTCCGGTGCAGCCGCAGGTCGGCGGCGGTGGCGTGGGCGTTGCCGGCCCGGTCCAGGTAGCGCTCCAGAGTGGTCAGCAGCGTGCGGTGGCCCGGCGTGGACACCAGCCGGGCCAGCCCCGGGTGCACGTCGGCCACCGTGAGGTGTTGCTCGCCGAGCCGGGCCAGCACCCGGAAGACACCCAGGCCGGACCAGGCGACGACGCGGCCCAACGCCGGCAGTCGCGCGCCGACCCGCGCGGCGTGCAGCGCCTCCACGTACGACTCGACGACGTCGGCCAACCGTGGCCTGGTGCGGCCGACCCCGACCACGGTCCGTTCCACGGAACCCAGACTGCGGGTCACCTGCTGCAGGTCGTCGTCGAGGTGCCGGGCGGCCACCTCCGGCGTCGGCCGGCCGGCGGCGGGTTCGGCGGGCAGCAGCAGCACCCCGTGGTCGTGCCGGACCAGGTGCAGCGCCTCCCGCGTACCGGCCCGGCGTCGCGCGGCCACCAGCGACTGTTCCAGCGCGATCCGGGCCCGCTCGTCCGGCTGCCGCTCCTCGGGGGCGACGAGCCGGGCGACCAGGGCGGTCCGGGGACCGTCGGCGTGGATCATCCCGGCTTCCAGCAGCGCCCGCACCGCCTGGTCGCGGCTGCCGGGGCTGTCGGCCAGCAGGGTCCGGGCCGCCTCGGTCTCACTCTGCGCGGCCAGCTCACCGAGCAGGTTCTCCCGGTACAGCGCCAGCGACAGTTCCCTGAGCAGGCCGGTGGCGGCCAGGTCGACCTCGGTCATGGTGCCGTCGGGATCGATGAACCAGACGAACCCGAGCAGCAGGTCGTGGTGGCGCACCGGCACACAGAGCCGGGGGAGCAGGTCCAGTTCCGGGCTGGCCGGTGTGCGTACCGCCAGGCGGGCGTCGGCGATGCCGAGACCGCGCAGCCAGGCGATGACCTCCGGGGCGGTCTGCCGCCGCAGGATCGACGCCCGACGGACCTCGTCCATCAGCCCGGTCTGCTCGCTGTAGACGACGACGCGTTGCCGCCGGTCCTCGATCAGTGCGGGACGGCCGACGTGGGCGGCGACCGCGTCCACGATGCGCTGCAACTCGCCCCGCACCGCACCCCCTCTCCCACGCCGTCGCGTCGGTTCCGACGTACGGCATGATCGAATCTTGTCCTCACCGCTGGAGAGCGTCGACCAGGGCACATTCGTTACGGATGCGTGTCCGTCAGCGCGCACCTGGGCCGGTCGCCGCACTAGCCTTGTCGGGTATGAGCATCAACGTGTGGAGCTACCTCACCGAGTACGAGGCGGAACGCGACGAGCTGCTCGAAGCTGTCGACAAGGTGTTCAGATCGGGTCAACTGGTGCTCGGGGCGAGCGTGCGGTCCTTCGAGACGGCGTTCGCCGCGAAGCATCAGCGGAGTCACTGCGTCGGCGTCGACAACGGCACGAACGCGCTGGTGCTGGCGCTGCGCGGTCTCGGCGTCGGGCCGGGCGACGAGGTGATCACCGTGTCGAACACGGCCGCCCCCACGGTCGTCGCGATCGACGCCGTCGGTGCGACTGCGACCTTCGTCGACGTACGGCACGACACGCAACTGATGGACGTCGGACAACTGGCCGCCGCCGTCACCGAACGTACGCGGTGCATCCTCCCGGTGCACCTGTACGGGCAGGCGGTCGACATGCGGGCGGTGCGCCAGGTCGCCCAGGACTTCGGGCTGAGCGTCCTGGAGGACTGCGCCCAGGCCCACGGGGCCCGTCAGGACGGCCGGATCGTCGGGTCGTTCGGTGACGCGGCGGCGTTCTCGTTCTATCCGACCAAGGTGCTCGGTGCCTACGGGGACGGGGGCGCCGTGGTCGTCGACGACGACCAGCTGGACGCGACCCTGCGAAGGCTGCGGTACTACGGCATGGCGGAGCGCTACTACGTCGTCGAGACGCCCGGGTTCAACGCCCGCCTCGACGAGGTGCAGGCCGAGATCCTGCTCCGCAAGCTCGCGCGGTTGGAGCAGTACGTCTCGGCCCGGCGCGCGATCGCGGCCACCTACGCCGAGGCGTTCGCCGACACGGACCTCGGCCTACCGACCGTGGTGCCCGGCAACGAGCACGTCTACTACCTGTACGTCGTGCGGCACCCCGCCCGCGACGAGATCATCCGACAGATGAAGGACGCCGGGATCACGCTGAACGTCAGCTATCCGTGGCCGGTGCACACCATGAGTGGCTTCGCGCACCTGGGGCAGGGGGTCGGCTCGCTGCCGGTCACCGAACGGCTGGCCGACGAGGTCTTCTCATTGCCGATGTATCCGACGCTGGCGGCGTCGGACCAGGCCCGTGTGATCGACGAGCTGAGCGCCGTCCTCTCCCGGCTGTGAGCCGCCACCCGCTCGTGCGGGGTCGGCTCAGCGGTCGGCGCGCTCGAAGACCGAGATGACGAGCGGGCTGTCCGACTCGACCGGGCTGCGCTCCCAGTCGCACCAGCGCTCACGCAGCCGCAGCCCGGCCAGCCGTGCCATCAGGTCGAGCTCGGCCGGGCTGACCCCGCGACCGTCGAAGGGCACGACGTGCATCAGGTCCTTGCCGTAGATGATCTCGCGGATGTGGAACTGCTGCGACAACGGGTCGACCTGGTAGGCCCAGAGCACGGTGGCGTTCTCGCCCATGTGCGCGGGCATCACCCCGAAGTCGCCGGGTGCTCGGGCGAAGGTCTCGAACACCAGCACGCCGTCGTCGGTGAGGAGTTCGGCGGCGTTGCGCACACACTCCGTCTGGGCATCCTGTGTGGTCAGGAGCAGGAAGGTGTTGTCGAGGCACGTGACGAGCCGGTAGCGCCCGTCCGCCGCGATCTGCGGCAGTTCGCTGAGCGCGGTCTGCACCATGTCGCCGCCGGGCTTGCCGGCCAGGGTCTTCAGCATCGCCGCCGAGCTGTCCACCCCGGTCACGCTGAGCCCGCGAGCGGCGAGGGGGATGGCGACCCGACCGGTGCCGACGCCCAGTTCGAGGACGGGGCCGCCCTCGGCCAGGTCGGCGAGGGTCGCCACCATCGGGTCGGGCGCCTCGGCGCCGTAGACGAAGTCGAAGAGTTCGGCGTAGCCCTCTCCGTACGTTTCTGCTGCCATGTCGGCTCCTGCCATCCAAGGGGGCAACGGTCAGCCCCGTGACACATCAACACACCCCACGGACCCGTCACAAGTGGTGGGATCGGGTCCCCGAAGGCGACGCGGGGCACCCGGAACCGATCCCTGACGCGATCGATTCCAGGTGCCCCGACCTGGTCGAACGGCCGGACTCGACGTCCGGCCGCCATCCACACCCGTCGACGGGTGTCGTGCTGCGGTCCTACTCCGCCGGCGGCTCGTACTTCGGGTTCTCCCACACGAAGTTGACCTTGTTGCCGGCCGGGTCGACGATCTCGGTCAGCTTGATGAAGTCGAAGTCCTGAATCTCACCGGCGGTCACACCCGCGCTCGCGAGGCTGGCGACATGGGCGTCGATGTCGTCCACGCCGATGACGATGTTGGTCCGGCCGGTTGTCTCCGGGTCCAGCGAGACCTGGATCCAGGCGTTCTCCGCGATCTGCCACTCCGCCACGCCCTCCTGGGGCTCGACGTCGGGGCCGCGCCCGATCCACTGCTTGTACCAGGCAACGGCAGCGGCGTGGTCGGAGACGGGCAGAACCGCCGTGACACTCTTCAGGTTCGGCACGTTGGGCTGTCCCTTCAGTTGGTTGCTCGTCAGTTGCTGCACCGCGCAAGGCGGTGGGCGAAGGCGTACGATAGCAGCGTTTCATACATTTCGGTCTGTCGCCGAGCGGCAAAGTCGAGGGTCACCACCTCGGTCAGGCCACACTGTCGACAGTGTTCGGAGCGGTCGGACCTGCCCCCGCAGCAGCCGACCGCGAGCGCCGCCACACCCGAGGGCGGGTGCGGCGGCGTCGAGCGAACTGCCCGGCGACGGGTCAGTCCGTGACCACCCGGCGCAGGGCGGTCTCGGTGAACACCTTGATGGCGACGACCTCGTTGTCGGCGTTCGCCATCGGGACGAGGCCCTCCTGGAAGTAGGAGAAGCCGATCGGCGGGACCTTGTTGACCGTCGCGAACATGTGCGCCGCGTCCGGGTTGTGCAGCGTACCCATCGGCGTCTCGACGGCCAGGAAGATCATCTGGTGGCTGCGCACCGTCTCACCGGCGGCGAAGTCGATCCCGAGCGGGATCTCCAGGCGGCCGACCGACGGCGGCAGGTTGACGTCGAACGACCGCCCGACGCCGAGAGCCACCTTCTGCCCGGGGAACAGGATCTGACTGGTCGCCTCGGCCCGGTAGGACTTGATCTCGAGGTCCAGCCGGAGGGCGCCGTTGAGCGTGAGCACCGGGTCGTGGAGCTGGATGACGCAGTGCGACTCCGGGAACTCGAAGCGCTCCCGCGGCATCGTCGTGTCGTTGGGGTCCTTGCCGGCGACGACCTCGATCGTGGTCTGCGCGATCGCGTGGTAGCCGCGGCTGCCGTCGGCGAAGGTGCGCCGAGGCGTCATCACCTCGAGCACCTGTCCGGCGCGGCCCCGAAGGGCGGCGGCCGGGTCGGCGATCTCGCTGGGGAGGTCGCGGTCGAGCTCTTCGAGAAGCATGTCACCGATCTTGATCATCTCTTTGCCCTTTCGTGCGAGTTGTCTTGACGGTGTTGCTGCGCCTCTGGCCGGAGGATTGCTCGTAATCGCAACCCTAGGAGCGCATCGCGGAATCGGGCACCGGTGAATCGCGCCAGTCGATCCGGCAGGCGCGCCAGAAAAGATGGCGCACCCATGACGCGGACCGACACGGTCACGACGCGGTCCGCGTGATCCACGACGGACGCCAGGCTGAGCCGCCGGTCAGCGCCTAGCATCCGCTACATGCCTTGCAGAGCCTGTGGCGACGCGGTGACGCAGTTCCTGGATCTGGGCCGGCAACCGCTGTCCGACGCATTCCGCATTCCCGACGATCCCTCCGACGAATTCTGGCTTCATCTCAGGGCCGTGGTCTGCCACGGTTGTCACGTCGTCCAACTCGCCGATCCGGTTCCGGTCGAGCGGATGTTCCACGAGGAGTACCCGTTCCGCACCTCGTCGTCGAGGCGGATGGCGTCGCACTTCGCCGCGACCGCCGAGCGCCTGGTCGCCGGGCTGGAGTCACCGGATCCCTTCGTGGTCGAGATCGGCAGCAACGACGGCACCATGCTCGCCACGGTCGCCGCACGCGGCATCCGACACCTCGGCATCGACCCGGCGGCGAACATGGTGGACGAGGCAGTGGCCCGCAGGGTCAACGCGCGTGCGGAGTGGTTCGACGCCACCACCGCCGCCCGGGTACGCGACGAGTTCGGCCCCGCCGACGTGGTCTACGCGGCGAACACCATGTGCCACATCCCCGACCTGCGCGGAGTCTTCACGGGCCTGGAGACGGTGTTGGCCGACGACGGTGTGGTGGTCTTCGAGGATCCCTACCTCGGTGACGTGCTGCGTCTCGGCTCGTTCGACCAGATCTACGACGAGCACTTCTATCTCTTCTCCGCCACCTCGGTCGCGCGTATCGCCGCGCTGCACGGGTTCACGCTGGTGGACGTCGAGCACCTCGGCGTCCACGGTGGCGAGGTGCGCTACACGCTCGCCCGGGACGGCCGTACCCCCACGCCCGCCGTCGGCGCGCTGATCGCTACCGAGGACCGCACCGGCACACACGACCTGTCCCGGTTGCAGGCGTTCGCGGCCGGCGTCGCCGACCGCCGCGAGCAACTTCGGGACGTCCTCATGGACGAGCAGCAGGCCGGCCGCAGCGTCGCCGGATACGCCGCCACCGCGAAGAGCGCCACCGTGCTGAACTACTGCGACATCGGGCCGGGACTGCTACCGGTCGTCTACGACACCACACCGGAGAAACAGGGCCGGACGACTCCCGGTTCCGGCATCCCGGTCGAGGCGTTCCCGCAGGACCTCGCCGACTACCCGGACACCTTCCTGCTCTTCGCCTGGAACCACGCCGACGAGATCGTCGCCAAGGAGCAGGAGTTCGTCGAGCGGGGCGGCCGGTGGATCCGTTACGTGCCGGAGGTGCGGATTGACTGACCGCCGGGTGGCCACCCCGTCGCATCTCGTCGAGTCGCGTGCCGACCCGTCGCTGCTCGACGAGATACGACACTGGCGTGAGGCGATGGGCGGTGTCCGGTACGCGCGGCCGTCGCGACTCCCACTCGATGCCGTTCCGGGCTGGAACACCGGTGCCGAGGAGCCCGCTCTCACCCACGGCAGCGGTCGGTTCTTCGCCGTGCGGGGGCACCGGGTGCGGACCGAGGACGGCCGCCACTCGTGGATGCAGCCGATGGTCGACCAGCCGGAGATCGGCCTGTTGGCGATCGCGGTGACCCCCTCCGACCGGGGCTACGCGGCGCTCGTCCAGGCGAAGGCCGAACCCGGCAACATCAACGGCATCCAACTGTCGCCGACCGTGCAGGCGACCCGGAGCAACCGGGAACGGGTGCACGGTGGCCGACCGGTCCCGTATCTGGACCTTTTCGATCCGGCGACGGCGGACGTCGTCGTCGACTCGCGGCAGTCCGAGCACGGTGGCGTGTTCTGGCGCAAGCGCAACCGCGTGATGATCGTCCGGACCCCACGGTTCGCGCCGCAGGAGGGTTTTCGCTGGATCGACCTCGCCGACCTGCTGGCGCTGCTGCATGACGACGACCTCGTGCACGCCGACACCCGGGCCGTCCTGGGCTGTGCGCCGTGGACGCTGCCCGGCGAGTTCGCCGTGTCCGGGGCGCGGCTGCCGGTCCTGCCCCGAACCCTGGCCGGTGCCGCCCGGTGCGACGTCCGGCCGCTGGCCCGCTGGCTCTCGGCCGAGCGCGCCCGGCAGTCGTCGGTCTCCGTCCGCGTCGCGCTGCCGGACCTACAGGGCTGGCGACGCGGCGCCGACGCGCTCCGCCGGGAGGACGGCACGGGCTTCGAGGTCGTCGCGGTCAGCGTCGACGCGGCGGGACGCGAGGTCGACCAGTGGTGCCAACCGATGATCCGGCCGGTCGGGCTGGGCGTGGTGGGCCTTGCCGTCGCCGACCGTGGCGGTGAGCTCCACCTGCTCATGCAGGCATGTCCCGAGCCCGGCCTCGTCGACGACGTCGAGTTGGGTCCGACCGTGCAGATCGCGGGTGGCGAGAAGCCACGGTCCGGCGCGGAGGCGGAGCTGCTGGCCCTTCTGCTCGACAGCCCGGCCGAGGCGGTGCTGTTCGACGCGGTCCTGTCCGACGAGGGCGGACGCTTCCTGCACAGTCGCTGCCGACACCTCGTCGCGTTGGTCGACCACCGCGACGCACCGGCGGGCTTCCGGTGGTGCCCGGCCAGCGAGGTGATCGCCATGCTGGTGCACAGTCACCAGGTCAACATGCAGGCGCGCAGCGCGCTGGTGTGCCTGGTCGGCGCGGTGGCGGGCGAGTCGCGGTCGGGGCCGACCCCACTACCGCGACCGGCCGCGCGTACCGCGGCCTGACCCGCGTCACTGGCGGCTCGGAGCCGCCGGCACGGTGACGGACGGCTGCCGATCCGCACGGTGGGCGTCGGCCAGCACCGCCCTGGTCGCGGTGCCGTTTCGGGCGCCGGACCCACGACGACCCTCGTCCTCGGCACGGTGGCGCATGGCCTCCATGGAGCCGTCGAGCAGGCCGTGCCGGGCGGCGACCACCACGGCCTCGTGCCGGTTCGACACGCCGAGTGTGCGGTACAGCTCCTGCAGGTGCCGGAACATCGCCCGGGTCGAGAAGTTCTCGTGGCTGGCGAGCCGTTCGACGCTCCATCCGCTGGCCAGCGCCGCCAGACGCAGCACGTCGGACTCGTCCACCGACAGGTCCGTCTCGGCCGGAGCGGGTCGGCTGAGCAGGTCGACGGCGACCGCCCTGGGCAGCCGGACGGCGCCGGCCCACGTCGCCTCCAGTGCGGCCACGATCTCGTCCGGAGACGCCGCGTAGTCGACGACACCCCAGGCCCCGGCGTCGAGCGCGCGTCGGTAGTCGTCGGCGGTGGGGTCCACGAGCAGGGCGAGCAGCGCGACCTGCTCGTCGTGCGCCCGGAGCGCAGAGAGCACGTCGACGTCGGAGTCACTGCGGATGGAGAGCAGCACGGCGAGGCGGTACTCGGTCGGGTGGGCCGCCCGGCGGAACCGCCGGATCCAGGCGTAGCAGTCGCCCGGCTCGGCCGTCTCGTAGCCGGCGTTGTCGAGTTCCCGCGCGATGCCCTGCCGGTAGGCGGGGATCGGGTCCCGGATGGCGCAGACGTGCCGTGGCCTGCTCATGCCGATCGTTCCGGGATCGGGATCTCGGTGCGCAGCCGACGTTGCCATGCCACGTAGCCGCCGTCGCGGCTGGTGTCCCGCCCGGGTGGCGCGAGGCACCGGTCGGTGACGGTGGTGACCCAGCCGGCGTCGGACCGGTCGAGTTGGTCGAGGAACCGCGTGAAACTGCGGGGTGAGGCTTCCCGACGCGCGGTCAGGCCGAACGCCAGGCCCTGGAGGAAGGCCCGTCGCTCGGTCTCCTGGTCCGATGGTGCCGCCGGGAGGCAGCGCATCCGGCGCATCCCGGCGAAGGCGGTCGCCAGGCCGAGACCGGCGTACAGCTCCGGACGGAGCGCAGGGGCCAACCGGGCGCCCTGGTCCTCGATGACCTCCGGTCGACCACCGGCGACGAACCAGAGCGCCCGACCATGACCCTGTGACCACAACGCCTGGTACTCCGCCTCGGGGAATGGGCAGGGAACGTCGAAACGCGTTGGCGCGGCCTTGAGGAAACACGTCGCGAACGCCATGCCGTCGATACCGAGACCGGTGAACAGGCCGTCTTGACGCCAGAGCGGGCTGCGCCTCATCGCCTGCGCGGCGAAGGGCCGTACGGCGTACCACCAGCCCCAACCGGCGAAGATCAGATACCGGTGGCCGGGCAGCGTGGCGAGCAGCCGGCGGTGCGCCGTACGGGCCCGGCCCGGATACAGCGCTCCCGCCGCGGCGAACGCCATCGCGGCGCCCTCGACGTAGAACGGGGCGAGGTAGTCGTCCGCCATGCCGTCGACCCGCGCGCTCACCGCCACCGGATCGTACGCCCGCAGTGTGTCGTTGAAGCCGGCCGCGAACTCGCGGCTGATCGCCCGGACGAGATCGCCCACGGCGGCGTCGACCGGCGTGAACAGCGCGAGTCGACGGTCGAGCCGCTCGTCGGTGAGTGCCATCCGGGCCGCGATGCGCGACCGCACCCGGTCGCCGGTGCCGGTCATCGGCGCGGATTCTCGGCGTGGATCCGCTCGATGAACCCGACCGCCGCGTCGTCGATCGGCGGCACCGTCAGCGTCCGGGCCTGCAACCGGCGCGCCGCCCGCCGGTACGCCGGATCGCCGAGGACGGTGGTCGTCGCCGCCGCGACGTCCTCCGGCGTGAAACTCGTCCAGTCCAACTGCACGCCGATGCCGTGCTGCGTGAAGCGGTTGGCGATCTCGAAGGCGTCGAAGAGCAGCGGCACCGCGACGACGGGTACGCCGTTGACGATCGCCTGGCGGGCGGTGGCCGGGCCGGCGTGGGTGAGCAGCATGTCGATCGAGCGCATGAGCAGCGCCTGGGGCACCCACTCGACGACCCGGACGTTCTCCGGGACCGGGACCCCTTCGATGATCTCCTTTCCGTGCCAGTCCAGTCCCTTGCCGGTGGAGACGATGACGTTCGCGTCCACCGCGCCCATGCCGGCGATCACCTTGGCCAGCGGGGGCCCGTAGGAGGGGATCGTCGAGGCCGCCGTACCGAAGCTGGCGTAGACGAGCGGTCGCTTGTCGTCGACCAGGTCGCCGATCCACTCCGGCAGCACCTCGCCGCGCCGGACGCCGTCCACCCGCACGGTGAACACGTTGGGCAGTTCGAGTTCCTCCGGCGCGAAGGTCGGGGACAGCATGTTCAGGTGGCCGTACGCGTACTGCCGCAGGCCGTCCGGGTCCGGCGGCAGCCCGAACTGCTGGCGGCGGCGGTCGAGCGCGGCGACCACGCCCGTGCCGAGCATCATGCCGTTGAAGTCGAGGACCCCGACGGTGACGTGCGGCAGCCCGGCCCGTTCGGCGGCGAGGTAGCCGCCGAGTTCACCGGTGTCGCGCAGCACGATGTCGGGATTCCAGTCCGCGATGGCCCGGGAGACGTCCTCGCCCATGGCGACACACGCCTCTCCGCAGAACAACTCGGCCATGAAGTTCTGCGTGAAGTCCTCCATCTCCTCGGGAAGGACGTCACCGTCGAGGCTGTCGAGGAAGTCGCCGACCCAGTCGGGACCGGCGGTGATGTGCTCGATGCCGAGCGCCTCGACGGTGGCGGCGAAGCGTCCCGACACGGCGATGGCGACGTCGTGGCCGCAGCGTTTCGCGGCCTCCGCGACGGGGATCAGTTCCAGCAGGTGGTCGTGGGCCGGCAGACTGCTGAACAGCAACCTCATGTCGAGTCGTTCCTCCGTGGTCGGTGGTGCCGTGGTCGGTGGCGCGGGACGGGGTTCGTCATCGGCCGGTCACCCCGTTCGCGAGACGGGTGACGGCGAGATGTGCGGACTCCATCGCGCCGTCGAGGAAGGGATGGTCGATGACGTCGACACCGGCGACGGCGATCCGTCCGACACCGTCGGCGAGGCGGCGTCTGGCGTCGGTGGTGGCACTGCCGTCGCCGGGACGGTCACACGAGGTGGCGTACCGGGCGTAGCCGTGCGGCCACAGCTCGACGCGGATGTCGGCGATGTCGCGGTCGGCCACGAGGCCGCCGGGCGCGAGCGCCTCCGCCAGCAGGTGCCGCAGTTCGACGGTGATCTCCCGGCGGGCCGTGGCGGCGCGCAGCCGACGACGGCCGGCGGCCGCACCGGCGGCGGGGGTGGTGCCCGCCTCGGTGAGCGCGCCGAGCGCGGTCGCGGTCGTCGGTTCGTCGGGTGACGGCGACGGCGCGCAGGCGCCGATGGCGACCGGGAACTCCAGCCCGGCGATCTGCCAGGTGGGGTGACCGGGCCAGGAGAGCCGGGAGACGCCGAGCGACTGCCACGCGCGCCAGTTCCGCAACGCGACGGAGGCCGACACGATCGGGTACCGGCCGAGATCGGCGGCGGTGGCCCGCTGCTCCGGCCCGAGTTCCGGGACGAGAAGCGCCGTGGTGTGCGCGGGCGCGGCGACGATCGCGGCCCGCGCCCGGTACGTGATCGTGGCTGCCCCGCCCCCCTCGACCTCGACCTCGACCGTGTCGGGACCGGCGTGGCGCAGCGCGGTCGCCGTGGCGTTCAACCGGATCCGGACCTGGTTGTCCGGCCGGTCGAGCGCGTCGACGGACATCTCGGCGGTCAGCCGGTCGTCGACGGTGTCGGCGTCGAACAGGTCGGGCACCAGATGGTGGGCCAGCGCGCGGGCGACCGTGGCGTTGCCGTCCGGGAAACGGTAGATCGGCGGGTCCAGGTGCGGGAAGAACCTCGCGCCGGTCCGGGTCAGCCCGTCCCACGGCGCGCCGCTGGGGCGGACACCGAGGCCGTCCAGGCCCAGATAGCCGATGAGCGCGGCGTCCAGGGCGGGATGCTGGTCGAAGGTCATGCCCGACTGCGCCGACGTGCTGTACCGCAGAAACCGGTGGGTGTCCTCGTCGAGTTCGGCGAAGTCGCGAAGCACCTCGTCGCAGCTACGCCGCCGGAGTTCGGCGAGCTTCTCGTCATCGGTCCGGCCGGCCAGCCAGTCGGTGGGTTCGTCGACGAGCGCGGCGACCTGCGGTCTGGCCCGTGCGGCGAGCGGCGCGTCGGTGAGGTCCACGGCGTCGGACGGGCCGTGGGCGGCGAGGTGGCTCCGCCCCCAGACCGAGGCGGCGAAGGCGAGGCCGTGGCCGCCGGCACCCCGGTCGGTGTAGTGCCGCGCCACCGTGTCGGTGTGGAAGCGGTCGGTGTCGACGCCCACGGTGGCCAGGGCGGACCGGACGGCCGGGGCGAAGGCGGAGGGGAAGGTGAGTTCCTGGGCACCGCCCGGCGACACGAGCCGGCGTCCGTCGACGTCGAAGGTGTGCCGGATCGCGGGTCCGCCGAGCTGCGTACCGGCTTCGACGATCAGCACCCGCGCGTCCCGGTCGACGTCGGTGATCCAGTAGAAGGCCGCCGAGAGTCCGGCGACGCCGGCACCGACGACGATCAGGTCGAACTCGGGTGTGGTCGTCATGGTCGGCCTCCTGCTCGCGGCGTGACGGTGGTCAGCGGCCGGCCCGACGGGTCCAGGGTCCACCGGAGGCACGCCGAGAACGTGCCCGGCTCCTGCTGCTCGGCCCACTGGTCGCCGACGAGGGTGGCGAGTGCGGACCGGCGCGGCGACCAGTCGAGCACCGCACGGGCCCGACGCAGGTCGCAGGCGGGACGGTCGTCGACGTCGGCGCGTTCCGGCAGATGCCGGCGTTGCACCCGTCGCCGGGTGACGCGTTCCACGGTCGTGAGGACGGCGTCGATCGTGGACAGCCGGCCACTGCCGATCTCGACGGCCTGGTAGCCCGCGACCGGTCGGCGGGCGGCGCAGACGACCGCCCGCGCCGCGTCGAGGACGTGCAGGTAGTCGCGGCCCGACGAGCCGTCGCCGTAGACGTCGAACGGCCGGTCCTCGGCTGCGGCACGAAGCGCCGCCGCGACGATGCCCCGGTCGGTCGGCGTGCGCGGCCCGCCGAGGGCGTTGAGGCGCAACGAGACACCGAAGCCGTACCGTTCGACGAGTTCCTCGGCGGCCCGCTTCGACTCGGCGTAGGCGACCCGGTCGGAGTGCCGCCCGGTCGGACCCAGGCCAGCGACCATCGCGGTCGACGCGAACACCACCCGGCACCTGCTGGTCCCGGCGACGGCGTCGAGGAGCAGCCGGGTCGCGTCGACGTTGCACCGCGCGTAGGTGCGGGCGGTCCGTGGACCGGGCTGCAACGGTGTGGCGGCGGCGAGGTGGCAGACGGCGTCGACCTCGGCCACCGCCCGGCGCAGCGCGCGGCCCGGACCGGCCGCCGCCACGCCGAGTTCCCGCCCCGGAAAGGTGGTGACGTGGTCACCGAGGGCGGCGAACGCCTCGGTGACCCACCTGCCGAGGAAACCCGTCGCCCCGGTGACCAGGACCCGCACCGGACGCGTCGGGCCTGCCGCGACGGCCGGTACGCGACCGAGGGCTTCCGGTGCCCGCCGTCCACTCACGGCGCGTCCGGTGCGGTGGCGACGGCCACCATCACCAGCTCCGGGCCGGCGCTGTTGACCTGGATCTCCGCGTCGACCCCGGCGGCGTCGAAGGACGTCTGCCAGGCGGCGGCCGAATGGAAACGGCTGCCTCGCCGACAGGCCTCGGCGGACAACGGCAGCAGGTTGAAGATGAACTCCTGGTGCACGAGGTCGCCGGGGGCGCAGAGCGACTCGCTGAGCACCAGCGCGCCACCGGGCCGGACCAGTGACCGCAGGTGGCGCAGGGTGGACGGGATGTCGGCGGCGATGTGCAGCGCGTTGACGGCGAGCACGACGTCGTAGCCGTCCGGGGCCAGGCCCTGGTCGTCGGCGAGGTCGAAGTCGAACCGCCGGAACTCCAGGCGTACCGGGGCAGGGGTGTTCCCGCTGTGTCTGCGGCGGGCGCCGACCAGCAGGCTGGCGCTCATGTCGGTGACCGTGTAGTCGTAGGTGCCGCGTAGGTCGTCGGGCCAGTGCGCCAACAGGTGTGCGGTCGCCCCGCCGGTGCCCGCGCCCACTTCGAGGATCCGGGTGCCGCCACCGGTGCGCAGGGTGGTCTCGACCGCCGCTGCGGCGGCGGCGTTGAGCGGCCGGTACAGCAGGTTGTCGGACTGGAAGTAGCCGTGCCACAGCCGCATGCCCGGTCCGGCGAGCAGGATCTTGCGGCCGGAGGAGGTGCCGTCCAGGAAGCCGGGGTACGCGCCGGCGGCGTGGCGCAACAGGTCCACCGTCGGCGCGTGGCTGCCCGCCGTCGGGTCGACCGACGGTACGGGCCGGGGGAGTGTCCGGCGTTCGGCGGCCCGGCGGAGCCAGGCGACGCAGTGTCCGCGATGCTCGTCGCCGGCATCCACCGCCTCGGGATCGAGCGTGTCCAGGATCGACTGCGCGAGGTCGCCGGTCACCTGCCACGCGTCCGCGCACGCGTCGAGGTACGCCTCGTCGACGTGGGCGTCGACGTGGCCGGTGTCGGTCCGGGTCCGGTCGGTCATGTCAGATCGCCTCCAGGACGATCGCGCCGTAGAACCCGCCGAAACCGACGGCGGACTTGACGGCGTACCGGATGTGCGTGGACGTCCAGTCGGTGGGCAGGTCGAGGCCGTGGCCGGGCGTCGCGCCGGGTGTCCCGGGCAGCCGCCGTTCCGCCATCGCCTTGAGCAGCAGTGCCGTCTCCAGCAGCGAGGATCCGCCGAGGTTGTGCCCGACGTACGGCTTGAGCGGCAGGCACACCGGTTGCCGGGTCTGGTCCGGCCAGAGTCGCCGGATCGTCCTGGCCTCGTAGGTGTCGATCATCCGGATCCCGGTGCCGTGCGGCACTACCACGTCGACGTGCTCCGGGTCGAGGGCCGCCTCGCGCAGGGCCCGCCGGATGGACCGCTCCTGGTTGGCGCTCGCGGGGTGGGGTGCGCTGACCCGCCACCCGTCCTGCGTGAACCCGGCACCGCGCAGGCGACCGTAGATCCGGGCACCACGGCGACGGGCGTGCTCCTCGTCCTCCAGCACGACGGCGGCGCCACCGTCGCCGAAGACGGTGCCGGCGGCTGCCGGGTCGAACGGCCGGGGGACGCCGTCCCGCGCGTACAGGCCCATGTCGGCGAACCACCGGAACTTGCCCGAGCTGAGTGGGTCGTCGGAGGCGACCGCGACGGCCAGCGGGGTGCGGCCGAGCCGGATCTGGGTGGCCGCGTTGTCGATCGCGGTGAGGCCCGACGCGCACGCGGAGTTGACGAAGCCACACTCGCCGCCGATGTGCAGCGCACGGGCGACGAGGTAGGGCGCGAGGAACGTGTTCAGCGCGAAGATCTGCTCGGACAGGTCGGCGTAGCCGGCCTGCGCCGTGCCGGTGTCGTGCTCGGCCACCGCCCCGTACAGCGTGCGGGCCAGACGTTCGACGCCCGGGTGTTCGTCGGCCACCACGAGCCCGACCTCCCGCAGGTCGAGATCGGGGAAGGCGCGTAGTCCGGCGTCGTCCATGGCGAGCCCGGCCGCGGCGACGAGATGCTTGATGTCGCGTTGCTGGTCGATGCCTTCGCGTTCGAGTTGGGCACCGTCGACGTACGTCGCGGTGACGTCCGCGAGGCGGTAGTCCGGGGCCATGAAGACCTTGAACGTGCCGTCCTCCGGACGCGCGGAGGGCAGCTCGACCATCTGGGCGCACGGCGGGTCGGCTTCGATCGTGCGCCAGGTCTGGTCGATGCCGATGCCGGCGGCGCTGACGACGCCGAGTCCGGTGATCACCACTGGCCTGGTCATCCGCGCCTCCTATGCGGTGAGCCCACCGTCGACCACGAAGGTCTGTCCGGTGATGTATCGAGCGCCGTCCGAGACGAGGAAGCCCACGAGCGGGGCGACGTCCTCCGGCTCTGCGAAGCGCCGCAACGGGATCCGGCTCAGATAGGCGCGCTTGACGGCGGAGGGGAGGTCAGCGGTCATAGCGGACTCCACCAGCCCCGGCGCGACGCCGTTGATGGTGACGCCGAACTGCCCGAACTCGCGGGTCAACGCACGGATCATCGCCTCCATGGCGCCCTTGCTCGCGCCGTAGTTCGCCTGTCCCGCCACGCCGGCCCGCCCGGAGACGGAGGAGATCAGAATGATCCGGCCGAACCCGGCGCGGACCATGTCCGCCCCGGCCAACCGGACGAACTGCATCGCTCCCCGCAGGTTGGTGTCGAGGACGTCGGCCCAGTCCTCGTCGGCCATCTGCAACAGCGGCCGGTCGCGTCGGATCCCGGTGCAGTAGACGAGTGCGCCCGGCGGCCCGAGCGCCTCGACGAAGTCTCGATAGGTCGCGCGGACCGACTCCGGGCTCCGGGTGTCGCACCGGCGCCCGACGCTGTCCAGTCCGGCCTTGTCCGCGTGGGTCAGCAGGTCGCGCAGCGCCTCATCGTTCGCGTGACAGGTGAGCCCGACACGGTGGCCGGCGTCGACGAGGGTGGTGGCCACCGCCCGTCCGAGGTCGCCGCTGGCGCCGACGACGAACGTGGTCGACCGCGTCGTGCGGTCCACGGTCGTCGCGTCCGGGTCGACCGCTGGTGGGGCCGTCATCGCGTGACCGCCCCCGCCGCGACCGCACCGGCGGCGACCGGCTCCGGCGTGAACGCGTTCGCGAACCCGACGAGTGCCGCCATTCCGGCGCCGTCCCCGGCCTCGCGGGGACCCGGCCGCGACGCGACGCCGGCCCGGTGCGACTGCGCGGCCAGCGGCCCCAGGTGGCGTCTGCCGAGTGCCGCCGGCTCGGTGCTCAGGGCCGTGAAGGCGGCGAGGGTGCCGGTGGTGCCGTCGGGCAGCCGCTGCGACTCGAAGCCGCCGACGAACACGAGGTCGGCGCTGCCGTCGACGAGCAACGCGCGGGCCGTGTCCAGCGCCGACCAGACGGAGTCGGCACCAGCGCTCACCACCACGCTCGGGCCCCGGCACTGCGCGGCGATGGCCGCGTTGCCGGCGGCGGCGTTGTGCACGGTCATCGGGAACAGCGCCGGATTGACGAGGTGGTCGCCCCGACGGATCGACTCGTCGAGAAACTCGTCGATGTCCGGTCCCGCGCCGGTCTCGGTGCCGAGGGCGATGCCGCGACGCTCGGGGGCGGGCAGGTCGGCTTCGGCGTCCTGGAGCCACGCCTGGAGGGCGTGGACCACGACGGCGGACCGCGCCGACCGGTACCGACGGACGAGGGCCGGCAGGTCGCTCGATCCAGCCGGGACGCCGGTGAGGTGCGCGACCGGAGAAAGTTCGAAGGTGGCGGCGACCGACGCGGTCGCACAGTGGATCTCGGTCGTCATGCGCTGGCCTCCTCGTACGCGGGCCGCCGTAGGCCGACACAGGTGTTGTTGCCGCCGAAGGCGAACGCGTTGTTGAGCACCAGGTCGATCCGGGTCGCCTCGTCGTGGCGGCCGGTCGCCGGCCGGACGCCGAGCGAGGTGCCGGCGTCGTCCAGACCCCACTGCGGGATCGTCTGCTGGTGGTCGAGCACCAGCGTGCAGGCGACCGCCTCGATCGCGCTGGCCGCGCCGAGGGAGTGGCCGATGAGTGCCTTGATGGAGCTGATCGGCGGGGGCGACCCGGTGAAGACCGTGCGGTAGGCGGCTGCTTCGGCGGCATCGTTCTGCGGTGTGCCGGTGCCGTGGGCGCAGACGTACGCGACGTCGGCGGGGTCCGCGCCGGCGATCGCCGACCGCATCGCCCGTGCCACCCCGACGCCGGACAGGTCCGGTGCCGCCGGGTGCTTCGCGTCGCAGGTGAGACCGTAGCCGGCGATCGTCGCCCGCAGCCGTGTGCCACGGGCGGCGGCGTGCGCGGCCGACTCCACGATGACGAAGGCGGCGCCCTCACCGAGCAGCAGTCCGTCCCGCGCGTCGCTGAACGGGCGACAGCGTTCCTGCGCCATGCCGCGCATCCGCGAGAAGCCGGTGAAGGCCATCCGCGACAGCGCCTCGGCTCCACCGCAGACCACGACGTCGGCGGAGCCGTCGGCGATGAGCTGTGCGGCACGGATCAGCGCCATGTTGCCCGCGGCGCACGCGGTGACGAACAGCTCCACCGGAACCGACCCACCGAGGTGCCGCGAGATCCGGGTGCGCAGTGACGTGTCCACGTCCAGCGCGCCCGGCCGACCGGCACCGCTGCGTACGGCCTCACGTCGGGCCCCCTCGTGGTCGGCGACGTCGCCGACCGTCGTCCCGACCAGCACCCGGTCCGGCCGGATGTCGCCGAGTCCGGCGTCGGCGATCGCCTGGTCCAACGCCGCGAGCGCGAACGTGACCGTCCGGTCGCCGTCGAGCCGGGCGGCGTCGACGGTGTCGAAGCCGGGTGTCCACGGCCCGATCTCGCCCGCGACGTGGTTCGCCAGGTCGTCGGTCGGGAACAGCGACACCTCGCGGAAGCGGGGTGTGCCCTGCTGCAGGCCCTGCCAGAAGTGCGTGGCACCGATGCCGGCGGCGCTGACGACACCGAGACCGGTGACCACGGGTGTCCTGGCGGTCATGCGGCCGCGAGGGATTCGGCGAACTCGACGACCTCGTTGATGGTGTCCAGTTGCGGCGTCTGGTTCTCCGGCAGGATCTTGCCCAGGTGTTGTTCGACGTGGGCGATCAGTTCGAGGCGACCCAGCGAGTCGACCCCCAACTCCGCGAAGGACGTGTCGAGGCCGATCTCCTCCGGCTCGGCCATGACCAGCATCGCGACCGTCTCTCGAAGTGTCTCGGTGAGTTCCACTGTTTCTCCTTTCGACCCGTCCACCGGCGCGGACGCCGGAGCCAGGTGACGACGTACTCGGTCGGTGCCGTTACGGCACGGGGTTCGGGGCGATCGTCGGCGGGGTCCCCCCGATGCGGGGCTCGGTGGACTCCGTACTCGACTCTCGGCGTGCCGCGATCCACAGTCCGGCTCCACGGCAGGCGCTGACGATCGTGAGGGCGAAGAAGACGCCGAAGGCCACGTGGAAGAGCATCAGGACGCCGTAGACCGCGGCGACCGAGAGACCGAACGTGATCTGGCCCGACGTGGACCTCGGCGTCGTACCCGGGTCGGTGATCATGTAGAGCGTGAAGAGCAGCAGCGCCATCCCGGTGAGCGGGGACATCGCGGCCAGGAAGGAGGTGTCGTCGGTGAACACCGCGCGCAGCGCCGCCTGGGCGGTGAAGCCGCCGATCCACGCGAAGATCAGTGGGAGCTTGCCGGTGAAGATGAAGTTGATGAACAGGCCCAGGCAGGCGAGGAAGGCGGGCAGCGCGATGTCGCCGAAGTGACCGAGGTTCTCGGTGAACTGGTACGGCGGCGCGATGCTGACGGTGCTGGCGTAGAGCACCAGCATCACCGTGATGCCGAAGTTCGAGGGGTTGAAGAAGTGCTTGTCGCCCCTTCCGGTCCGGACCCGGAAGATGTACTTGCTGCTGATCGTGACGACCGCGGCGACGATGAACAGGTCGAGACGGTCGCTGATGAACAGCAGCATCGCCAGCGCGAACCCGCTGATGTGCGCCGGCAGGAGGAAGTTGACCAGCGACAGCACCCGCTCGCGTCGGGTGGGCGCCTCGGTACGCGACAGGTACGCCGGCCGCCGCGCGTCCCGCTTGGCCACGAGCGTCTCGAGTGCGATCTCGGTCAGATAGCACATCAGGACCACGAGGATCATCTGGGCGATGGTCTGCTCGAAGCCGAGGAACAGATGCCCGACGATGTTGAGCACCATGATCGCGACGGCGAACCGACGCAGCGCCGCGAGCCGCATCTTCGCCGGGTCGGTGGGCCGCATCTTCGCGGGCAGGTCCCGCAGCCGGGTGCGGGGTGGCGCCGTCGGGGTGGGCAGCGTCAACGTCCCGGTCATGGCAGCACCACCGTGTGCCAGCCGCGGCCCACCTGCACCTCGGCGTTCTGCACCGTCCCGGTGGCGTCTCGCCAGGTCAGCGCCACCGTGTGGGTGTCTCCCGCGTCGTCGCCGAGCCCGAAGTGGACGTCGGTGCTGCTCTGCCCGCTGTGCCCGTTGCCGCCGTCGACGTAGGAGCGGAACGTGCTGCCGCTCGGGGTGGTGACGGTGGCCGTGGCGCCCATCGCGGCCGCGCCCCGCACCTCGTGGGTGGCCCGCAGACCCTCGATCACCTGTGGCGTACGGGGGCCGGTGGGGGAGGCGTCCTCGGTGCTCCGCAGGATCCGCAGACCGACGAACCCGTCACAGCCGTCGCAGTCGTTCACGACCAGCCGGGCGTCCGCCCACTGGTTCGCCTCGATCCAGTCCAGGTCGCCGTCGCCGTCGATGTCGGCCAGTGCGATGCCCCGCATCACGCCCCCGTCGTCAAGGCCGGAGGATTCCGCGACGTTCGCGTACCGGCCGTCGTCTGTCGGTGTCATGACGACCCGAGGCGCCGCACCACTGATGTCCGCGTCCCTCAGGTCGGGCCAGGCGCGGGGGTTGGCGATCAACGTGTCGTTGGAGAGTGCGAGTTCCTGGATCTCCGGCCACCGGTTCACCGGACCGCGGACGAAACCGGTCGCCTGGAGCAGCTCGACCCGCCCGTCGTTGTCGAGGTCGCCGACCTTGTTGTCCCAGGAGAAGGCGGTACGGGCCAGACCGAGGGCCTCGGCTCCCGGCCGGAAGGTGGGTACGCCGTCGTCCCGCACCCCGTCGCCGAGGAAGAGCAGTTGGCTCTCGAACAGGCCGTACTCGTGGGTGATGTTGCTGACGTAGACGTCGTACTCGTTGTCGCGGTCGACGTCGGCGATCGTGACGCCCATGCCCTTGAAGGAGTCCCGGCCGATCATCGTGGACCGGGGGTTGAGGAGTCCCTTGTTGCCGCCGTCGACGTTCTCGAACTTCAGTTCGCCGTCGACCGATCGGTTGACGAAGAAGCGGTCGGGACCGAAGTCGTTGGCGACGTACAGCTCCGGCAACGCGTCGCCGTTCATGTCGGCGGCGGCCACCGCCAACGTCCAGCCCCGCGAGTGGTCCTCGGAGAAGGCGTCCGCGACGAGTTCGTACGAGACGGCGGGGAAGCCGCCCCGGCCCAGCAGCACGTAGTTCTTCCCGCCGTTCATCGCCCGGGACAGCGAGTCGTTCATGTCGACCCGCTTCGGCGATCCGGTGTCGAGGAGCTGGGCGCCGTCGGCGAAGTAGTTGCCGATGAAGATGTCCATGATGCCGTCACCGTTGAGGTCGCTGAAGACCGCGGTGTTCGTGTACCAGTCGAGGTCGGCACCACCGTCGAGCACCTCGTGCGGCGCGAACGTCATGCCACCGGAGTTCAGGTAGGCGACCGGTCCGCGTCCCCAGAAGTAGACCAGGGCGTCGACCCAGCCGTTGCCGTCCAGGTCGGCGAGTCGACAGCCCATCGGGGCCTGCGTGTCCTTGTCGTAGGCGAGCCGTTGCCCGGCCGCGCCCGGGGCGATTCCGTTCTCGTCGAGCAGCGTCACCACGGGACTGCTGCCCATCGTGCTCCGGTCGATCCGGTGCACGCTGACGGAATCCGATCGCGGATCGACCAGGCAGACCTCGTTGGCGTACGCGTCGCCGTCGAGATCGGCGACGGCGGCGCTGGCACCCACCGAGCTGATCCACGATGCGATGTGGTCGACGGAGGGATTGACCTTGCGGACCGTCCGGACCGGATCCACCGCCGGATCAATAGCAGTGACACTGAGGGCAAAGGGTTCGGCGCTGGCCGAACTCGGGGCGGACGGGACGACGAATCCCAGTGTTATCGCGACGAGCGGAACTGCGAAAAGCGCCGCTTGGTACATCGGTCGTCCCTGGAAACCTATCGGCATCGCACTCCCAGTTCTCAAGTGCCAGCCGACCTGCAGCGAGAAACCGGAGGAACTGCTGGCGTCGCGTTCGCTTGAGCGGAGGACAACGGTGGCGTCCTGGATGCAAAAAGCGACCACCGCAGTCATGGAAATCAATCTCGACGGGACCGTCCACCGTGGACGCCGCCGTCCTTCGGCGGAACTTCCACATTGCGGTTATCCCATAGGTGAGACGGTGTGCGCAAGGGGGGCGACTGCCGCTCGGCGTCGAGATGCGACTATCGTCAGCCCCTCTGAGCAGTGAAAACTCGACCGACGCGAGTGTTTAACGACCGTTTGCGAAGGCGACACTGTGCCACAGTCGAACACCTGCCCGCGTCGGGGATCCGGTCCCCTGCCCGGTCGGGTGGGGGGTGGCGCTCGTCTGGCGTCGTGTGTCGTCCCGACACGCGACGGAGGCACCACTGGAAACGCTTCCAGTCGGTCCACCCCTTGCTTTCGGCGGCGTGAGTTGCTAAATCTCAGAAGCTCGATACGGCACCCTCCGCTGAAGGGAGTCGATGGTGATAGCGGTGCCAGCCCACCTGATCCAGCAGGGAGAAACGACAGAAACGACCATTTCCTCACCCCCTACGAAACGGCCGAGATGGCGGCGACGCGACGCAGTCCAGTGTGGCGGGAATGCGCTCTCTCCGTCAGGGCACGTGTCGTATCAGGGCGCTTTGCCCCCCGACCTCCGAGCACCCGTGAAGTGAGGACTTCGATGAATCGGCTCAACTCCCAGCACCACCGTCCGGCGCTATTGCTCTTCCTCGTCATCGTGGTCGCTCACTGGGCCGAGCACCTCGTGCAGGCGTTCCAGATCTGGGGCCTGGGGTGGACGACCGCCGAGGCCCGTGGGGTCCTCGGGATGCCGTTCCCGTGGCTGGTCACCGAGGAGTGGATGCACTACGCCTACGCCCTGATCATGCTGGCCGGGTTCATCATGCTGCGCCCCGGCTTCACCGGCACGGCCAAGACCTGGTGGACCGTCGCTCTGGGCATCCAGGTCTGGCACCACTTCGAGCATCTGCTGCTGCTCATCCAGGTGCAGTCCGGCACCACGTTCTTCGGCCAGGCCGGCCCGGTGAGCATCGCCCAGCTCATCGTGCCTCGGGTCGAGCTGCACCTGTTCTACAACGGCATCGTCTTCCTGCCGATGGTCGTCGCCATGTTCCTGCACCGCCGCCCCGGTCCGGACGAGGCGGACGAGATGAACTGCACCTGCGCACCCCGCGAACTCACCGGCGCCGGCGTCTCATGAGGTCGCGGCACCGGCGGTGGGGCCTCGCGGCGGTCGCGCTGATCGTCACCGTCGGGGTGGCGCTGGCGCTGCGTCAGGGCGAGCCGGGCGCAGCAGCACCACCACCGCCGGCGTCGTCCGGTCACCAGCACGGTGCCCCGCCCGATCCGCTCACCAGCGCGGTGCTCGCCCTCAACGTGATGGTCCTGCTGGTCCTCGCGGTGCTGGCACGATCGTGGCCGGCGGGGGTCCGCCGGACCGGCAAGATCCGATCGATGTGGCGCTACTCCGAACAGGACCAGGACGCCCCACCGGCCGACGACGACCCGTCGGCCGACCCGTCGACGACCTCGTCCCGATCGCGGCGACGATAGGGGCAGGATCGCCCGGCCCGGTCCGGGACCACCCCGGTCAGAGGTGGTCCCGGACCCAGCCGGCGAGCAGCCGCGCGCAGTCGTCCACCGACTCCTTCCAGGTCCGGTCCGCCCCGGCACCGGCCTCGTCGCTGACCTGCTTGACCAGCCGCACCGGTACGCCGAACCGCAGCGCGGTCGACGCCACCGCGTAGCCCTCCATGTCCACCAACTGGGCGCGGGCGGCCAGCTCGGCGCGCGTCTCGTCGTCGGCGACGAACCGGTCGCCGGTCGCCAGCACCGGCCCGTCACCCCCCAGCGCCAGCGGCGCCCCGACGCTCTGCCCGGTCAACCGGCGGATGAACTCGGTGTCCAGGTCGTGCTGGAGCACACTGCCGACCTGGTGGGTGCCCGTCCAGTCGGGGTGCAGCGCGCCGGCCGTGCCGAGGTTGACCACCGCCGACGGCAGCGGGCCACGGGCCAGCGTCGCCGCCACCGCGACCGCCGCGTTGACCTTCCCCATCCCGGTGAGCAGCACCGGCAGGCGCGCATCGAGGTAGGTGGCCTCCTCGGCGATGGCCAGGACGAGCAACGGACGGTCCGGGCTGATCGTTCCGCGAAGATCCATCCGGCGATGGTAGCGGCCGTTCGTGACCACCCCGTTGCCGGCGGCCACGGCCGGACGGGGACGCCGTCAGCGTGCCCCCACGGTAGTAGCGGCGGCGGCGAGCAGGGTCCGCAACTCGGCGTGCGGAAACCCGCCGGGTGTCGGTGCCCCACGGGTGCTGTAGAAGTCCCGCTTTTGCCCGTCCGCCTGGGTGGCCCACCGGTTGCCGTCCTCGTCGTGCTGCCAGACGACGCCGTGGTCGCGAAAGTCCGCACCCTGGAGCCAGTCCGTCCCACGCGGCCAGTAGCCGTCCCACCCCGACGGCCGCAGCGACGCGTACGCCGCCTCCACCGCCGCCACCGCCGCGTCCACGTCGTCGTCGGCGAAGACCGCGGCATACCGGCAGAGCAGCGCCAGCGGTGCCCCGGGATGCGAGTGGCCCGGATCGAGAGCGGCGATCGCCCGGCAGATCAGGTCGAGTTCCGACCAGCGCAGCGCGTACGGGTGCCAGTGCGCCAGATCGTCCCACCCCAGCTCTGCCGGTTTGTCCGAACCCGGCACGACGATCTCCAGACTGTGGAAGTCGATCCCGACGTCGGCGGTCAGCAGCAGGCGACACCCGTCGCCGACCGCGAACTCCGCATCCGGGTCGTCTTCGTCTTCGTCCTCGTCGTCGTCAGGTTCGTTGTCGACGTCGTCGTCGAGCAGGTCGCCGAGACGATCGGCGCCCGCGCCGTCCGCGTGGGCGAAGGTGTAACGAGCCCAGAACGAGGGACTGTGCAACGACTCGGACAGCGGTGTGGAGGTGGACATCGCACGATTCTCGTCGAGCCGTACGACACGATGCGGGAGGGTTGTCACGCCACCGTGCGCAGCGCCCGAGCGAGGCGGCGGACGGCCTCGTCCATCGCCTCGGGCGGGGCGGCGGCGTAGGTGAGGCGCAGGTGCGGTGCCGGCGGTTCGGCGGCGTACCAGGGGCGGCCGGGAAAGACGACGACCCCTTCGGCGGCGGCGGTCGCGGCCAGCGCCACGTCGTCGGTGCCGTCGGGCAGGCGTACCCAGAGGTGCAGACCGCCGCGCGGCACGGGCTGCCCGGCCAGGTCCGGCAGGTGCCGACGCAGTGCGGCCCGCAACGCCTCACGACGGGTACGCAGTGCGGCCCGCAGCGCCCGCCGGTGTCGCGCCCAGGCCGGTGCGGTGACGACCTCGATGGTGGCCTGCTGCAACGGCCCGGCGACGAAGAAGTCGTCGAGCAGTCGGGCCGCGCGCAACCGCGCGCCAGCGGGGCCCCGTGCACCGATCGCCGCGACCCGCAGACCGGGAGCGGCCGACTTGGTCAGCGACCGCAGATAGACGACGTGTCCGTGCGGATCGTCGGCGGCCAACGGTGGCGGGGCCACCCCGTCCAGCGTGAGATCACGGGCGTAGTCGTCCTCGATCAGGAACGCCCCGGCGTCGCGTACCGCCTCGGCGACCGGGGCCCGCCGGTCGGCCGCCAACGTGGCACCGTGCGGGTTGGCGTGCAGCGGCTGGCAGTAGAACAGCCGCGCGCCGGTCCGGGCGAAGGCGGCGGCGAGCTGGTCGGGGCGTACCCCCTCGGTGTCGGCGGGCACCGGCACCACCCGCAGCCCGGCGGCCCGCGCGGCGGCCAGCGCACCCAGATAGGTCGGCGACTCCACGAGCAGGGTGTCGCCGGACGTGGCGAGCGCCCGCAACGCCGTCGACAACGCGGCCTGACCTCCCGGGCAGATCACCATGTCGTCGGCGCGCAACCCGGTGCCCGCCTCGCGGGCGAACCAGGCCCGCAGATCCGCCCGCCCCTCGGTCGGACCGCGCTGCCACGCGGCGGGTTGCCGGGCGGCACGCGCGAGCGCGGTACCGAGCGCGACGGCCGGTTGCAGCTCGGCGTCGAGGTACCCGCCGGACAACGGAATCGCGCCTTCCGGCGGTAACGCCAGTAACGCCTGCATCTCCTGCTCGCCGGCCGGGCGGGGACCGAGCGCCACCGTCTGCCAGGACAGGTCGGGCGCCGGTCGCTCGTCCGGCCGGGCGGCCACGAAGGTGCCCCGGCCGGACCGCGCCTCGATCAGCCCTTCGCCCACCAACTGTCGAATGGCCTCGGCGACGGTGACCGGCGACGCGCGGTGCCGGGCGGTCAGCTCGCGTACCGACGGCAGTCGGGCGCCGGGCTCCGCAGCCGCCGCCAGCCGCCGCAGGTCCAGGACAACGCGAGCGGATGCGTTATCGTGATCCATGAGAGCACAGAGTAGCGGTACTGTCCGCGCGGCGATAACGGTGGACCGGCCGCTCGGCCTCGCCCTCGGCGCGCTCGGCGTCCTCACGTTCTCCCTGTCGCTGCCCGCGACCCGCGTCGCCGTGCAGCACCTCGACCCTTGGTTCGTCGCCTTCGGCCGGGCCGTCGGTGCCGCGCTGCTCGCCGGGGCGTACCTGCGACTCACCGCAGCCCCACCACCCACCCGCCGCCAGTGGCGACGCCTGGCGGTCGTCGCCCTCGGCGTGGTCGTCGGGTTCCCGCTGTTCACCTCGCTGGCCCTGACCACCCAGACCGCCGCCCACGGTGCCGTCGTCGTCACCGTGCTGCCCGCCATGACCGCCGTGTTCGCGGTGCTGCGCGCCGGGGAACGCCCACCGAGACGGTTCTGGGCCGCCGGTGCCGCCGGCCTGCTCGCCGTCCTCACCTTCCTCGTCGCCACCGGCACCGTGCACGGTGCCCTGTCCCTGGCCGACCTCTATCTGCTGGCCGCCGTCGTCCTCTGCGGCCTCGGCTACGCCGAAGGCGGCGCACTCGCCCGCGAACTCGGCGGCGCGCAGACCATCTGCTGGGCCCTGCTGCTCGCGCTGCCGGTCACCGTGCCCGTCACCGTCGTGGCCGCCGTGACCCACCCGCCGACGGCCGACGTCGCCGCCTGGTCGGCCTTCGGCTACCTGACCACGGTCTCCATGTTCCTGGGCTTCTTCGCCTGGTACGCGGGCCTGGCCCGGGGCGGCATCGCCCAGGTCGGCCAGATCCAACTCGCCCAGCCGGTGCTGACCCTGCTCTGGTCCGCGCTGCTGCTCGCCGAGACCGTCAGCGCGGCGTCGATCGTCGCCGCGCTGGTCGTGCTCGTCTGTGTCGTGTGGACCCAACGCACCCGCGTCCCCGCCGGGTGAGTGGTCTCGGCAACGGTGAGTGAGGTGTGTGCCTCAGCGGGACTTGGTGGCTCGGACGAAGCTGGTCCACTCCGTGGGGGAGAAGGCGAGGACAGGCCCGGCCGGGTCCTTGCTGTCGCGAACGGCGACGAGGCCGGGCAGGTTGTCGGCGACCTCCACGCAATTGCCGCCGTTGCTGCCGCTGCGGGTGCTCTTACGCCACTGGGCTCCAGCCAGATCAGCCATGGTGGACCTCCCCGATGATCTTGTTGATGAGCTGCCTTGATTCTGCCTCATCCAGGGACAGGTCATCGAGGCTTGCCCACACCTCTTCGTAGGCTGCGTATTCCTCGGGCCGGTCCAGATAGAGCGCTCCGGTCCATGATTCGCAGTAGACCACCGACGGTTCGGGCGTGGTCCGCTTGCCAGGTGGGAAGTCGAGGATGACGAACGTACCCGCCTCTGCTCCTCGGTGCATCCTCGCAGTCAGTGGAAGCACCCGGATGGACACGTTCGACATCTCGTCGGCCGTCAGGAGATGACGAAGCTGGTCGGCCATGACCGCAGCATCGCCGACGGTGCGAATAAGTGCCGCTTCGGCGAGGACGACCTCGAACTTGGGGGCCTGCGGGAGTAGACGTTTCAAAATCTCCTGCCGTTGCAGGCGCACCCTCACCAAGCGTTCCCGTTCCACTTCGGTAGCGTCGGCTCGCTGCTGATAGACCGCTTGTGCATAGTCACAGGTCTGGAGCAGGCCAGGGATAAGAGTGTCTTCGTACTCCCGAAGCTGGTGGGCGGTGGATTCCAGCCCCACGTATAGCTCGAACCAGTCAGGGATGGCGACCCCGTAGGAGTGCCACCAGCCTTTGGCCTTGGTCTCGGTGGCCAGAGCGACGAGGGCGGTGGTCAGCTCGGGTGTGGCGGCGTACAGCTCACACATGACCTTGACGTCGAGCGGGCGGGCCGGGCCGAGGCCGCTCTCCATGCGCCACATCTTCTGTCGGCTGCACTGCATCGCCTCGGCAGCGCCGTCGAGGGTCATGCGTGCTTCGGTGCGAAGGTCGCGCAGTGCTCGCCCGAGCTGTCGCCGGGGGACTGTCGATCCCATGTCGTCGGCCATCCGCCACCCTCCCGTGTTGCGTTTTGTTACATCCGCACGCCATCGGTGAAACGTCGAACGGTTGCGTGAAAATGATCGGTATCAGCGCCGTCCGCGCGAAAGTGCCTGAGCCTCTGACCTTACAAGAAGTTCCGACAACGAGCCATCACCGCGCAATTCCCCTGGGCGTCGCACATCTGTCGTCTGACGCTGCGCTGAGGTGCGCTGAAAAGCGGCCGTGCAACATCTTGTGATTCATGTACGCGAGTTTCAATGATTGCGGAAATGGCGACGTCAGCCGTCGATGACCCTGAGGTAGACGGTGCCGCTGGTGGTGTCGAGGTACACGACCCCGTGGTACTTCGTGGTCCGCACGTCGGCGGCATACTGCTCGTTGACCTGCCAGTTCCCGCTGTCTGGCAGGAAGGGACGAAGCGCGGCACCCAGCGTGCCGTCCCACCCGGCAGGAGCGGGCTGCCACTCGTACTGTTCGACGGCCGACACTCGGTCGCCAGGCTGCAACACGACCAACGCCTCGATGCGAATGTCGGTCGGACCGGGCGCGCGGGAATCGCCCGTCCCGGCGGCGCCCGCCTGCCAGTGCACCTCCGCGACGTCGCCGAGGTGCGGGAAACGCTTGGTGATCGGTTCCCGGTCGGTGCGTACGGGTGGTGGGCTCACGGTGGTGGTCCGCGCCGTCGGACGCCCGTGGTCGGGTGTGCCGGTGACACAGCCGGTGAGGCCCAACAGGACTGCTGTCACCAGGAGCCCAGTGCGCAGATCAGCCAATCGAACGTCCCTCCGCGCGATCCTCGGAGGCGTGGCGTTCGGGCCCGGTGCCGCCGTGAAGGTCGGAATTCTCTGGCCCACCCTAAGGTCGAGAAGCGGCCGTCGTGCCGCCGCCGGCCTCGGAGGGCTCGTACGTCGTCTCGACCGGACGTCGGACATCGAGAAGCGAGGCCAGGTAGTCGCGGGTCTCCGGGTCGGTGGAGTACAGGACGGTTCCGCGCATGCCCCGTGTCATGAGCACCTTGTAGGTGTTGCGGATCAGGCGGTCCGCCTCGTCGTCGCTGAGCGCCTTGCGGCTGCGGAACGCCGGGTCCTTCGACTCCGCCCGATCGGTGACCAGGCGGCCGTCCCGAGCGACGAGGTCCGGTCCGAGGATGACGCCCGACCACGCGTACTCGAAGCCCTGCGCCGTGTAGACGCAGCCCACCTGGCCGAATCCGTTCGGATCGGTGGCCCAGAACGCGCTGCCCGGTGCGTCGCCCACACTCCGGTCGCTCTTGACGTTCCACGGCCGCGCCCAGCTTCCGATCTGCACGTCCGCCACCAGGGAGTCGTCCGGGCAGGGGTCACTCCACGGCCAGCAGTAGCCCGCCGACATGCGGGCGGTCTCACCGGCGGCCTGCCGACCGGCCAGGAACGCCTCCATCTCCTCGGGTGACTCTGCCAGCCGCAGGTCGAGCCGGCCGTCGCCGGTCCAGACCGAGGGCTCACCACCGTCGAGGCCGAGCAGGTCGAGAACCCACTGCTCGTACGCGTCGCTGCCGCCGCACCGGAACTGGTCGTGCAGCGAGACGACCTCGACGTGCAGGTCGAGCTGTGCGGCGTACGCGGAGATGACCTCGACGTTGCCCAACTCGCCCGGCTTGACCACCTGGTGCTCGTCGAGCAGGAACACCGGCACCCGTGCCGCCGCGATCAGCTCGTCGATCTGGGGGCGTGCCTTGTCCCGCTTGGCCTTGGGCGTGAACCGGTTGACCGACGTCTCCCGGATGCGGTGTGCCTCGTCGCAGATCAGCACGTCGAGGCCGTTGCGTTCGGCGGTCATGAAGCTGTTGAAGTACCCGAACAGGTTCTTCAACCGCGACGAACCCTTGCCGGCGTACTTGCGCAGGGTCTGGGTGAACGACCGGGAACCGGTGGCGTGCATGACCGAGCGGTTCTGCCGGGCCAACTCACCGAGGACCGACAGGGCGATCACGCTCTTCCCACTGCCGGGGCCGCCCGAGACCACCACGACCGACTTGCGGTCCCCGGCGCGGGAGCGTTCCACGGCGTGCAGCACCAGTTCGTACGCCAGGCGCTGCTCGTCGAGCAACGTGAAGTGCGACCGCTGCTTCAACTCGGCTGCCGCGTACGACAACAGGTGCTTGCTCGGTCGGACGGCGCTGGTGAGGAACCGGTCGGCGGCGGCCGCGCCCGACGTGGGGGCCAGGTGGGTACGCAGGTGGTCGAGGAACTGGCCGCGCCGCTGCTTCGTGAAGATCCGGCTCTGCTCGGTGGCCCTGAGCTGGAAGAGTTCGTCGACGTCCCGGTCGACGGCGTTGTGCAGGTAGGCGACACCGGCGATCGGGGCACGTCGGTCGGAGAGCACACCGAGAAAGTCACCGAGGTACTCGCAGTAGTCACTGACCTGCACGCCCGGGTGCAGGCGCGGTTCGCGGGCGTGCTCGACCAGCACCAGCGTGTCGGACCCCTCGTAGGACTCCGCCCGCGACCACTGCTTGAGTTCCACCACCACGTAGGAGTCCTCGTCGGTGCGGGGGTGCGTGCCCACCAGGACCACGTCGACACGCTTGCTGGTCAATGGCAGTTGGTACTCGACGAGCATCTCGACCTGACCGAGTCCGGCATCGGCCAGATCCTGCGCGAGCACCGGCAGGCTCCGCTCCCAGGACCTGCGTTCGGCCGGGCTCACGCGACGGCCGATCGCGTCGATGATCCGGTCGGCGAGATCGCCGTTGGCGGCGTGACGGAGAAGTCCCTCGGCGGAGGTGCGGAACGCTGACAACACTTGCCCCCGGGCAGCACGAAATGATCGTGCGCATGGGGGGCGTGTCCGGTCGGCGCCGGAAGCCCGTCGTTACGCGCCTGTACGCGCCGGACTTTAGCGGAGAGATCATTTCTCCGCACGCACCGCTACCGCTTCGCCACCGAACCCTTGGCCTCGCTGACGGGATAGCGGGTGGCGACCTCGGTGAGCTTGTCCCGGGCGGCGTCCTCCAGGTCGATGTCGAGGACGTCCGCGAGTCGCGTCAGGTAGATCATCACGTCGCCGATCTCCGCGCGTACGCGGGCACCCGCCTCGGGGTCGGCCATGACCGCGCTCGCCTGCTCGGGGGTGAGCCACTGGAACTCGGCGAGCAACTCGCCGACCTCGCCCGCGAGGGCCATGGTGAGGTTCTTGGGCGTGTGGAACTGCTGCCAGTCCCGCTCGTCGGCAAAGGCGCGTACCCGCTCGGTCAGGTCTTTCACCGAGGCATGGTCTCACGGTGCGGGCCGCGAACCGTCGACCTGGCCCTACCGCACATACTTCGACTACCATCAATGTATGGTGTCGCGTCGATCTCTCTTGCGGACGGTGCCGCTCGCCGCCGCCGCGCTAACCGCCACCCGAGACCGTTCCCGTTGGTGGAACGAGTCGTCCACCTCGACAGAACCGACCCGCGTCCCGCCCGACCCGGCCGCGATGGCCGCCGCCGCGACTGCGGTACGCGGCTTCTCCGCCGGCCTCTACCGCGAGCTGGCATCGAGTCGCCCCGGCGGTAACGTGGTGTGCGCGCCGTACTCGGTCAATCTCGCACTCGCGATGACGCGGGCGGGTGCCCGCTCGACCACGGCGGACGAGATGGATGCCGTGCTCCACGCGCCGAATCCGCGGCCCGGCGCGCTCGACAGCGGGCTCAACACCGTCGCACAGTCGCTCGCCAACCGGTACCAGAACGGTGACGGCGTCGCGCGGCCCCTGCTGACCACGGCCAACGCTCTGTGGACGAGGCTCGACCTGGGCCTGCGCCACGGTTTCCAGAACACTCTGGCCGGCTACTACGGTGCCGCGCCGCACCCGGTCGACTTCCGGGGCGCTCCGGAGGCGACCCGCCAGGAGATCAACACCTGGGTGTCCGATCGGACCAACGCGAAGATCCCGGAGCTGTTGCCCTCCGGTGTCCCGACCCCCGACACCAGTCTGATCCTCACCAACACGACCTATCTGAAGGCGGCCTGGCTCTACCCGTTCAGGGCGACGGCCACGGCGGCGGAGCGGTTCACCAGGGATGACGGTGCCGGTGTCGACGTCGCGATGATGCGTGGGCCTTTCGACGGGATGGGCTACCAGGAGGGCGATGGGTGGCGCGCGGTCGACGTGCCGTTCGCAGGTGACGGACTGGGCATGGCGATCGTCATGCCGACCCGCAACGACCTGGCGGCGATCGAGGCCAACCTCGACGTCACGTGGCTGGGTGCATTGCTCACCGGCTTCCGGAACGCCCTCGTCGAACTGCGCCTGCCCCGGTGGACTTTCCGCCTGCCGGCGGAGTTGGCTGCCGCGCTGGGCAACCTCGGCATGCCGACCGCGTTCAGCTCGCGGGCCGACTTCACCGGCATGAGCACCGAACCGGCCCTGAGTATCGACGACGTGCTGCACGAGACGTTCATCGCCGTGGACGAGAAGGGCACGGAGGCGGCGGCCGCGTCGGCTGTCATCGTACGGCCGCCGTCGATCCCGCAGGGTCCGCAGTTCTTCGTGAACCGGCCGTTCCTGTACGTCATCCACGACCGGTTCACCGGTGTGCCGCTGTTCCTCGGGCGGGTGCACGACCCGCTGGTCACCGGCCCGTAGGGCGGCCTCCTCGCTGATCCGGGCGCCCGCCGCCTGCCCGGTGGCGCGCGCTGACCGGTCGGGCGGGTGTTACCGATGGGCTACGCCGATGAAACACGCCGCTGAGATCGTCGTCCATCGATCAAGGAGGCGGCGATGACGACACCCACCACGCGACGGCAGTTTCTCCAGGCGGTCGGGGTATCCGGCGGTGCCGGGGTGCTCTACGGGACGATGGGCGCGCTCGGGTTGGCTCCCGCCGCGCAGGCCGCACCGCCGTTCCGCGCGCCGAACCGGTCGGACTTCACGCTGACCGGGCGGTCCGCGAAGTCCGTCGTCGTGCTCGGCGCGGGCATCGCCGGACTGACCACGGCGTACGAGTTGGGCAAGGCGGGTTACCGGGTGACCGTGCTGGAGGCGCGGAGCCGCCCGGGTGGGCGTAACTGGACGGTGCGCGGTGGCACCAGCGAGACCGACCTCGACGGGCACACCCAGCGCGCCCGGTTCACCGGTGGGCAGTACATGAACGCCGGTCCGGCGCGGATCGCCCAGCACATGGTGACCATGGACTACTGCCGGGAGCTGGGCGTCCCGGTCGAGATCTTCGGCAACCAGAACGCCGACGGCTACTACTACAACGAGGACGTCGGTCCGCTCTCCGGCACACCGATTCGGCACCGCGAGGCGAAGGCGGACGTCTACGGGTACGTCTCCGAGCTGCTCGCCAAGGCCACCGACCAGGGTGCGCTCGACGGGCAGCTCACCGCCGACGACAAGGAACGTCTGCTGGAGTTCCTGCGCGGATTCGGCGCCATCGGCGGCCGGGTGGCGGGGAACCCGGCGGCCAGTTGGCGGTACGCGGGCACCAACCGCCGTGGCTACCAGGTCGAACCGGGCGCCGGCAACGAGGCGGGTACGCCGAAACTGACCCCGCACTCCCTGCCGGACGTGCTGGCCAGCGGCGTCGGCCGGTACTTCTCCTTCGAGTTCGGCTACGACCAGGCGATGCTGATGTTCCAGCCGGTCGGCGGAATGGATCGCATCGCGTACGCCCTGGAGGAGGCCGTGGGGCGCGGACGCATCAGCTACGGCGCGGAGGTGCGGTCGATCTCGAACACCGGCTCCGGGGTCTCGGTCGTCCACGCCGGACCCGGCGGTCGGGTGCGGACCGTCACTGCGGACTTCTGCGTCTGCACGATTCCGCCGCCGGTGCTGGCGCGGATCCCGTCGAACCTGTCCCAGCCGGTGCGGGCCGCCCTCGACTACGCGGTGCCGACCGCCACCGGCAAGATCGGGTTGCAGTACCGTCGGCGCTGGTGGGAGCAGGACGAGAACATCTACGCCGGCATCACCAACACCAACCTGGACCTGTCCGCGATCTGGTACCCGTCCTACGGCTACCACGGCGCGAAGGGTCTGGTCATCGGCTACTACAACTTCGGTGCCAACGCCCAGTCGTACGCGGCCCTGCCCCCCGCCGAGCGGGAGGCCCGCGCCGTCGCCCAGGGCGTGAAGATCCACGGCGAGGCGTACCGCAGCGAGGTGGAGGCGTCGTTCTCGGTGGCCTGGGAGCGGACCCGCCACAGCGAGGGCGGCTGGATGTCGTGGCCCTCGCGGACCAGCGGTGGGCACTACGGGCGGCTGCTGGAGCCGGACGGTCGGGTCTACTTCGCCGGTGACCACCTCAGCCACTACATCGCCTGGCAGGCCGGTGCCTTCGAGTCGGCCCGCAAGGTCGTGTCCGACCTGCACGCCCGCGTGATGTCGACCTGAGCTGTCCGACCCCTCCTCGTCTGCCCGCCGGGCGGACGGGTGTCGCGCGCCCACCGGCCGGAACTTGTCGTACCCGGCCGGTATGACCGTCAGTGAACGGCACCGGCGTGGCAATCGGGGTTCATCGGACACGACAGGAGAATGGCGACATGGCCACACGACAACACACACCACACCAGGTCGGCACCACGCGCCACGGAGAGCCGCGATGACCGGCGTACGGGTGCTGGTCGGCACCCGCAAGGGCGCGTTCCTGCTCACCTCGGACGGTCGACGCGCCGACTGGACTGTCGACGGGCCGCACTTCGGCGGCTGGGAGATCTTCCACCTCACCGGCTCACCGGCCGACCCGGACCGGCTCTACGCCTCACAGTCCGGCGGCTGGTTCGGGCAGTTGATCCAGCGCTCCGACGACGGCGGTAAGACCTGGGCCACCGTCGGCAACGACTTCGCGTACACCGGCGAGGTCGGCGAGCACCTCTGGTACGACGGCACGCCGCGCCCGTGGGAGTTCAAGCGGATCTGGCACCTGGAGCCGTCCCGCGACGACCCCGACACCGTGTACGCCGGTGCCGAGGACGCCGCCCTCTACGTCTCGAACGACGGCGGCCAGAAGTGGACCGAGCTGACCGCGTTGCGGACCCACCGGACCGGCCCGTCGTGGCAGCCCGGCGCCGGTGGTCTCTGCCTGCACACGATCATCCTGGACCCGGTGCACCCGGGCCGGATCTACACCGCCATCTCGGCGGCGGGCGCGTTCCGCAGCGACGACTCGGGCGCGAGCTGGCTGCCGATCAACAAGGGCCTGCGGTCGGGGGAGATCCCCGACACCGACGCCGAGGTGGGCCACTGCGTCCACCACATCGCCCAGCACCCGTCGCGGCCGGACACGCTGTTCATGCAGAAGCACTGGGACGTGATGCGCAGCGACGACGCCGGTGCGAACTGGCGTGAGATCAGCGGCGACCTGCCCTCGGACTTCGGGTTTCCGATCGCGGTGCACGCCCACGAGCCGGAGACGATCTACGTCGTACCGATCAAGAGCGACTCCGAGCACTACCCACCGGAGGGGCGGTTGCGGGTCTACCGCAGTCGCACCGGCGGCGACGAGTGGGAGCCGCTGACCACCGGGCTGCCGCAGTCCGACTGCTACGTCAACGTCCTGCGCGACGCGATGGCGGTCGACACGCTCGACGAGTGCGGCATCTATGTCGGCACCACCGGCGGGCAGGTCTACCACTCGGCGAACGGCGGCGACACCTGGGCGCCGATCGTCCGGGACCTGCCCCCGGTGCTCTCCGTGGAAGTCCAGGTGTTGCCGTGATCCGGGTCGTCCTCCCGGCCCACCTGAAGACCCTCGCCAAGGTCACCGGCGAGGTACGCCTGGAGGTGGCCGGTCCGGACGGGGGGCCGGCCACCCAGCGCCTGGTGCTGGACGCGTTGGAGGCGCGCTATCCGATGCTGCTCGGCACCATCCGGGACCGGCACAGCGGCAAACGTCGCGCCTTCGTCCGCTTCTACGCCTGCGAGGAGGACCTCTCGCACTCCCCACCCGACGCACCGCTGCCCGAGGAGGTGCTCACCGGCGCGGAACCGTACATCGTCCTGGGCGCGATGGCCGGCGGATAGCGGGCCTCCGTCGCGGCCGGGGGAGAGCCGACCGTCACAGCCCTCGGGCGAACAGCGCCAGCCGGACCCGGTTGGGGCTGCCGGTCTTGGTCATCAGGCTGGTGATGTGGGTCTTCACCGTGGTCACGCCGATGTGCAGCCGCTCGGCGATCTCCCCGTTGGACAGTCCCTCCGCGACCAGGTCGAGCACGTCCTGCTCCCGAGCGGTCAGACCGTCGACCGGTGCCGGTGTCTCGGCGCGGGCGTGCACCGCCCGAGTCACGAGGCGGCGTAGCACGTCCTGGCTGAACGGGCTGTCCCCGGCGGCGGCCCGCCGGACGCCCTCCAGCAGCTCGGTGGGGGGCGCGTCCTTGAGCAGGAACCCACAGGCGCCGGCGGTGAGCGCCGGATAGAGGTGGTCGTCGTCGCCGAACGTGGTCAACACCAGCACCCGGATGGCGGGCCGGTCGGCCAGGATGCGGCTGGTCGCGGTGATGCCGTCGACGCCCGGCATGCGCAGGTCCATCACCACCACGTCGGGGACCAACCGCGCCGCCAACGTGATCGCCTCGCGGCCGTTGTCGGCCTCACCGACCACCTCGATGTCGGGCTGCGCGTCGCAGAGCATGCGCAACCCGGCGCGGATCAGGTGCTGGTCGTCCACCAGCAGTACGCGGATCATGATGCCTCCACCGGGTGCGGCACGTCGCGGTCCGGCGTGGCGGGCAGCACCGTACGGACCCGCCAGCCGCTGCCGGTCGGCCCCGCCTCCAGGTGCCCGCCGAGGACCTCGACCCGTTCCCGCATCCCGGTGATGCCGTGGCCGCCGCCCGCCGGCACCGCCGTCGGGACCGCGCCGCGCCCGTTGTCCGTCACCTCCAGGTGCACCGCGCCGTCGACCACGGTGACGCTCAGCCGGGCCAGCGCGGCGGCACCGGCGTGCTTGGCGACGTTGGTCAGCGACTCCTGGGTCAGGCGCAGCACCGCCAGGCCCCGGACCGCGTCGAGTGACGCGACCGCCGGGTCGACCTCCGCCTCCACCGTCACCCCGGCCTGACGGGCCCGATCCACCGCCGCGCCGATCGCGGCCGGTACCGCCGACGGCTCGATCGCGGTGAGGGCCGCGTCGCCGCGTACGCCGTCCGGGTCGCGCAGCACCGCGACCAGCCGGCGCAGGTCGGCCAGGGCGGCGCTGCCGGTGCCGTGCACGTCGTCGAACACCTCGTCCACCCGGGGATCCAGGTCGGTCAGCACGTGCCGGGCCACGCCGACCCGCAGCACCATCGACGCCACGTGGTGCGCGACGACGTCGTGCAGTTCCCGCGCGATGGCGCTGCGCTCGTCGGCCCGGGCGGCGCGGTTCTCCGACTCGCGCCGCCGCTGCTCCTCCTCGGCGCGCTGCTGCGCCTGCCGGCCCAGCTCCTGCGTGGTCCGGATGACCAGGCCCAGCAGCACCGGCACACCGACGTCCACCACCAGCCCGGACGCCGCGGCGAGAAGCCACTCGACCGGTTCGCCCCGTACACCGGTCAGGTCGACCAGGGCCAGCAGACCGGCGCCCCACCAGATCGTGCGGGTCCGGCTCGCCCGCACGGTCAACTCCAGCAACGCCCACCCGGCGCCCACCTGGTTGATCATCACGTCGTCGATGACGTGGATCGCGACCGCCAGCAGCGCCACCTGCACCAGCAGGTTGCCCACCAGCCGGCGGAACAGCAGCAGCCCGGCGGTGAACGCGGCCACCGCCAGGACCAACTGCGTGGTGGTGGGCGTACCGGCGTGCAGCCCACCGAAGGAGAGGTAGAAGACGCCCGCGATGATGACCAGGACCATCCGCACGCGGGCGTCCCGCGCGTCGAACAAGCGACCCAGCCATCCCACGGTGACCAAGCCTAGGCCCTGCTGCTCGGCGCTGAGACCGGCCGGGTCCAGCGGGTACGCACCACCAGATAGACGGCCAGCCCGATCGGCCCGAGCAGAATCGTCGATACCAGCACCGGCGCCATGACCAGCGCGGGCATCCGCCGCTCGCGGCTGTCCCGCCACGCCCACGCCCCGACGAAGAGGTCGAACGCGATCATGTGCGCCCAGGCCGCCGCCGCACCGTCGTCGGTGCCCAGCAGGTCGCGGATACCGTCCAGGGTCGGCGAGGCCACCGCCGGCAGCACGTCGCCCAACGCGGGGAGCACCAGCACCGTGTAGATCACCAGGACCGGGGCCACGATCAGCGGCGAGGCGATGATCCGGCTGGTCATGTGCCAGCGCGGCAGCAGGATCATCAGCACCCAGAAGGGCGCGGCCAGCGCGAACGTCAGCGTGAACAGGGCGCCGGTCACACCGTCACCTCGTCCCTCGCGGCGTCGGCCTGCGCCGGGCTGCCGTCGACGGGCGCGGCCACCGGTTCGGGTCGACGTGGGCGCGCGAGCACCGCACCGACGGCGACCACGGTCGCGACCAGCAGCGCCGCGGCGGTGCCCAGGGTCAGCGCGTCCGGGCCCAGCAGCGGCTGTCCGCGCAACGCCTGCCAGGTCAGGAGCAGAGTTCCCGCACCGTACGCCGTGCCGGCCACCACCAGCAGCCGCACCTGGGCACGCTGATCCAGCCGCCCGCTGCGGAACCGGCCCAGCAGCAGGGCCAGGACCGGCAGCACCTGCAACGCGTGCATGCCCACGAAGTGCGGGATCCGCAGGTCCCCACCGGTGGTGCTCCAGCCCAGGACCGGCAACCCGGGGCCACCGTCCGGTACGCCGACACTGTGCGCCCCGACGATCCCGGCGACAGCCGATTCCGCGCCGTTCATCGTCATCGGGACCGCGGTCAGCATGCCGAGCAGCGTCAGACCCAGACCCAGCCCCACCGCGTACCGGCCGACCCGGTCGGGGATCGGTCGCCGCAGCACCGCCACACCGATGACGATGTGCGCGACCATCAGCACGTTGATCGCTATCCCCATCGCCTGCCAGAGAGCGGCGTTCAGCGGGCTGCTCACGTTGAAGTGGCTGGTGGTGCCGCGCAGCACCTGCCCGACGATGATCGTCATCTCCACCACCCCCATGGCGACGACGACGGTGCCGGCCCATTCCGCGACCCGGCTGCGCCGGGGCAGCAGGGTGAGCATCCAGGCCAGGGTGGCGCCGTACAGCATCAACGAGACGGAGAACTTCAACGGCTTGAGCCAGATCGGCGCGCCGGTCAGGACCCGGGGATCGGCGAAGACACCGACGGCGCAGACGACGGCGAGGACCGCCATCGCCGAGACGAAGACCAACAGGGGACGGTGCCAGGGTGCCCGCAGGGGCAGCGCGGAAGACATGTCCTGATGCTGTTCGGGCGGCGACCCGGAAGCGCCCGACCAGCGGCCCCACCTGCGGCCGTCGGTTCGAGCGGCGTCTCCTACCCAGGTCGGAGGTGCCGGCCGTACCTCCGGCCCGGACCGGGGGAGTGCCCCCTGGCGGGGACGCGATCCGCGTACGCTGCCGGGCATGGTCACCCGACCGGACGCCGCGCCGCGATACCCGGCCCTGCGGGCCACGGGCCGGGGTCCGGCCTGGTATCGGGGCGACTGTCACCTGCATTCGGTGCTCTCCCAGGGCGCGGAGCTGAGCGTGCCGCAGCTCACGGCGGCGGCCCGTGCGCTCGGGTTGGACTTCGTCGCGACCACCGAACACGACACCGTCCGTGGCCATGAGCAGTGGGCTCCGCCCCACTCCGGCGACGACCTGTTGGTGATCCTCGGTCAGGAGGTCACCACCCGCACCGGCCACTGGCTGGCCCTCGGACTCCCGCCGGAGCAGCACGTCGACTCCGGCTACGGCATCCGTGACGACACCGTCGAACGCCATCTGGATCGGGTACGCCACACCGGCGGCCTCTGCGTGCTGGCCCACCCGTACGCGCCGTACCCGTCAGGGACGTCGGCCTACCCGTACCGCTGGTTCGACGCGGTGGAGGTGTGGAACGGCCTCTGGGCATCTGACCTGCCGTGGAACGCCGACAACGAGGCCGCCCTGGCCGAGTGGGGACGCACCCTAGCCCACGATGTCCACCGGGGACGCTGGCGACCGGCGGTCGGCAACAGCGACACCCACCTCGCCGGCCAACTCGGCACACCGCACACCGTCGTGTTCGCCGAGGACCTGAGCACCGAAGCGATACTCGCCGGCCTCCGCCGGGGCCGCAGCTGGATCGCCGAGTCGACCGCCGTCCACCTCAAGGTCGAGGCGTCGACCGCCGACCACGTCGCCGCCGTCGGCGAACACCTACCCACCGGCGCTGAGCAGGTCACGGTACGCGTCCAGGTGTCCGGCGTACTCGCCGGTGTCGTCACCCTGCACACCGAACGCGGCACCGTGCACCGCGCGGCGCTGTCTCCCGACGGAACGGGAACGACCGGGTGGCACACCACGGCGGACGAGGCCGGCTACGTCCGTGTCGAGGTCCGCCACCCCACCCACCAGATGGCCGCCCTCACCAACCCCATCATCCTGACCTGAACGCGTGCTCCGCCGTAACAGTCAGGACGGGGCGTCGAGCGGGCGGATCTGATCGAGGGTGAGGGTCACCATCCCTACCGTTCGCCCGTCCGAGTCGGCGAACTCCACCTCGTAGGCGGCCGGAACGTGATCGAAGACATGCACGATCGTGCCGACAGCCCCAGGTTCCAGGTTCTCGTCGGGGATGGCCTCCCTCAGCTCGACCACGTCATACAGGTCCAACGGTCATCCTTCTTTCGGTGGGAACGAGATGGTCACCATGCGGGGCGTCGAAGTGCCGCTCTCAAGTATCCAGGCGGTGCGGACGATGATCGTTCCTTTCGGGCCGGACAGCGGCAGGTCGACGCTCCATCGCTCGCCGAACTGATCCGACTTTCCCAGCAACGGGCTGCCGGCCCGGACACCGTCGCGGACCTGTCGCAGGACCGACTCCGAGTCGTCGGGGCCCAGCCCGGTGGCGGAGTTGATGACCCGGTACTTGTTCTTGCCGACGGGATGGTCCGGATTCATGGCGTACGCCGTGATCTTCTTCGGGTCGATGTCCGGACTCGTGAAGTCAGGCTGACGGGGATCGCGGGGCGTATGGGCCGGCCTGGGATCGTCAGGCGTGTGAGGCGCTGGAGGCTCTCGCCGGAGCCTGTCCAGGGCGCGTTTGAGGTGGTCGATGAGGTCGGCGAGGCGGCGGATGTGGGGGATGATCGCCCGGAGGCTGTTCAGCAGCCCGCGCAGCAGTCTGGCGATCCGTGCCGCCCAGGACGCGACAAGTGTGGTGACCTGCTCCACCACCAGTGGGGTGGCCAGTCCGGCGGTGGCGACGAGTTCGGCGGCGTACACGGTGAGGCGGGAGACGCAGGTGGCGATGGCGTCGCGGACCAGGAGCCGGACGGCGGCGACCAGACCGGCGGTGCCCTCGGTGATGGCGGCCATCGTGTCGGCGCCCTGAGCCAGACCGGTGACGGCCTGGTGTTGCTCGGTGGCCCAGGCGCGGTAGGCGCGCCCGGCGTTGCCGTCCCAGCCGGTCACCTGCGTGCGGACGGCGTCGGCGAGCGCGGTGGCCTCGGCGCGCAGCGACGCGGCGACGTTGCGCCAGGTCTGGGCGTGTGCGGTGATCTGCGCGGGGTCGCCCGCCAACCAGTCCAGTGCCTCGCTGAGGGGCTTGACGTGCTCGATGAGCCAGGCGACACCGTACTGGAGGAGGGCGCCGACCGGGTCGGAGACGAAGGCGAGGGCATCCAGGCCGGCGCTGACCACACCGAGGCTGCCGTCGATCCAGCTTCCCTCGCGTACGCCCCGGGCGATGAGCTCGATGTCCTCGCAGATCCAGACGCCGGCCCAGGCGCTCGGTGCGACCTGCGTCGGGGCGGCGACGAGCGGGTTACCGGTCACGCCGCTCCCGCACCCGGTCGAGACGATGCCGGGCGCGTCCGTCGGCGGTCCGGTAGTGGTCGGCGCCGGTGCGCAGGCGGGTGGCCGTGTCGCGGACCGAGGTGGTGGCGGTGCCGATGCCGTCGACCAGGACCCGGTGCAGGCCGTCGAGCAGCGTGGGCATGATCGCGCAGAGTTGCCCGTACGCGGCGGTGCCGAGCCGGACCTGCTGCCCGGCCCGGCGGGCGGTGTCGAGGGTGTCGGCGTGCCGGTCGAGGCGTGCCGCGTGGGTGGTCAGCTCGTCCGGGTCGACCCGGAGCGGGTCATCGGTCGGCATCGGGGTGGCGTCGCCCGTCGCCCAGCCGCCGTCGGTAGGAGTCGACGACGGCCTGTCCCGTCGGGTCGTCGGCGCCGACGGTCTCGCGGGTCGTCGCGGTGACGCGGCGCAGCAGGTCCGCGTGGGCGGCGCGGGTGGTGGTCAGGATGAGGCGGGCGGTGTGGGCGGCGGAGTGTTGGCGTACCCGGTCGTGCAGCCGCAGGTCGACGAGGAGCCCGGCCGAGTCGACGGTGACCTCGACGGTGCGGTCCGGGCTGTGCGCGGTGCCGGTGAGGGCCGCGACCCGGGCCGCCAGGGACTGTGCTCGTCGGGCCCGGTCGGCGGCGGCGGACTCCCATTCGTCCAGGCGGCGCTGCGTCGCGTCCAGCGCCGCCTCGTCCGCCCACACGCGACCCTCCCCAGGGGACACCACCGCAGAACGCCGCCACGTTACCAACCGGTGGCGCTGCGTGCTGTCCCGCCGATCTAGCGGGCGGCGACGTGTTCGGCGAGGAACGCCTCCCAGGTCCGGCTGCCGACGGTGGCGCCGCGCAGCGTCAGGTTCGCCCCGTCGCGGTAGGCGCGTCCCGCCGCACCGGGCAGGCGGACCGGCAGGGTGAGTCGACGCTTCCCGCTGGCCCGCAGGTAGCCACGCATCAGCTCCCCGGTGGTGTGCACCTGGGGGCCGACGATGTCGGGCACCAGGCCCGCCGGGGTGCCCAGGGTCAGTTCGGCGAGGCGGGCGGCGACCTCGCGGCCGTCCACCGACTGCAACCGCAGACCGGGCAGCGGCACCACCGGCAGGGCGGTCAGCTTCTGTGCCATGGTCAGCACCAGGCTGTGGAACTGCGCGGCCCGCAGGATGGTGAAGGGCAGGCCGGAGCCGCTGATCGCCTCCTCGGCGTGCAGCTTGCTCCGCAGCCAGGCGAGCGGGACGCGGTCCGCGCCGACGACCGAGACGACGACCAGATGCCGTACGTCCGACTGTCGGGCGGCGTCGACCAGGGTGCGGGCGATCGTGTCGTCGCCCTTCTGACCGCCGGCCAGGTGCAGCACGGTGTCGACGCCGCGTACCGCTCGCTCCACGCCCTCGCCGGTCAGGAGGTCGGCCCGGACCTGTTCGGTGCCGGGGGTGGGACGGCCACCTCGTCGGCTGAGGACGCGTACCGGGCGGCCGGCGTCGCGCAGCAGCGGGGTGACCAGGCGGCCCAGGGTGCCGGTACCGCCGGTGACCAGGATCGGTGGGTGCATCGTCTCTCCCTGCGTCGGGGCCGTCCGCCGTGCGGTCGGCTACCGTTCGTGGCTTCACCGGGCTCGACCCCGCGCGGACGACGATGGTGACCGGTGATCGGCGTCGTCACATCGGCGGGCTCGGCGGGGTCGAGCGGGTGGACCCGGAGGAGGGCGAACGATGATCGAGTCTGATCGGCTGGCCGCGCAGTTCGAGGAGCAGCGGCCGTACCTGCGGGCGGTGGCCTACCGGATGCTCGGCTCCCTGGGGGAGGCCGACGACGCCGTGCAGGAGGCGTGGTTGCGGCTGGCCCGTACGGACGCCGCCGCGCTGGACAACCTGACCGCCTGGTTGACGACGGTGGTGGCGCGGGTCTGCCTGAACACCCTGCGGACCCGTCGGCGTCGTGGCGAGGAGCCCCTCGACGCCCGGGTGCCCGATCCGGTGGTCGACCCGGAGGGTGCCGACGATCCGGAACACGCCGCGGTGCTGGCCGACTCGGTGGGGCTGGCGCTGCTGGTGGTCCTCGACACGCTCGCCCCGGCCGAGCGGCTGGCGTTCGTGCTGCACGACATGTTCGGTGTGCCGTTCGACGAGATCGCGCCGATGGTCGACCGGACGCCGACGGCCGCGCGTCAACTGGCCAGCCGGGCCCGACGCCGGGTACGCGGACAGGCGCCGCTGCCGGACGCCGATCTCGGCCGTCAGCGCGAGGTGGTCGACGCGTTCCTCGCCGCTGCCCGGGACGGTGACTTCGACGCGCTGGTCGCCGTGCTGCACCCGGAGGTGGTGCTGCGGTCCGACGGCGGTGCGGGCCGTGCCCGGTTCACCACCGTGATCAGGGGTGCCACCTCCGTCGCCGCCGAGGCCACGTCGTTCGGCCGGTTCTCGCCGTTCGCCCGGCCGGCGGTGGTCAACGGCGCCGCCGGGGTGGTGGTGGTCGCCGCCGGACGTCCCCTGTCGGTGATGGCCTTCACCGTCGCGGACGGACGCGTCGCCGCGATCGACGTGATCGCCGATCCGGACCGGCTGGACGCGCTGGATCTCGCCGCGTTCACCGACTGACGCCGGGCGGTCAGCCGAAGTTCGCCAACCGGAAGGCCGCGAACCCCACCAGCGCGAGCGGCACCGCCGTGGCCAGCGCGACCAGCCGCTGCCGGGCGGTGCGGCCGACCAGGACCACGACCAGGACGCCGAGTACCGCGTTGATCAGGGCGTTCCAGAGCGGTTCGATGCCGTAGCTCGGGTGGTTGATCCGTCGCGCCTGCAACAGCGCCTCGGCGAAGAGAACGGCGGCGGGCAGCGCTGTCCCGATCACCCGCCGCCACCCCGTTCCGCGTGCCCAGACACCGCCGACGCCGAAGACCACTCCGGCGAGGACTCCGAACGCCATCCAGATCAGCGAGGTGGTCGCCCCCAGCACCGCCCAGTCGTCGCCCTGGATGAGCGCCGCCGCGACGTAGTAACTCGGCACCGCGACCACGAGCCCGACGGCGGCACCGACGGCCGCCCGGACCGGGCCGGAGCGGACCCGGAACCCGAAGGCGAACGCCGCCACCGCCCACACCGCGCTGGAGTTGCCCAGTTCGGCGAAGGGATACGGCACGTACTTGATCCACACGAAGTCGAGGAAGCCGAGCAGGAAACCGCCGAGCACGGCGAGGAGGGCCACGCGTCGGTGGTCGGGGGCGGGACGCATGGCGCAGAAGCATACTCGGTATGCAGCGGGTCGCCGCTGGCTGGGGAAGCCGTATCGGCGGTGGTCAGCGCGGTGCGGCGTACGCCAGCGGCGCGCTCACGTCGTCCCAGGTGCCGATCAACGCGACCCCGGTCGCCGTCGCGCCCGCGCCCGGACGGCGGACCACGGTCAGCTCGACGCCGTCCGTGACGATCACGGTCAGGTCGCCGTCCACGATCGACCGCACGGCACCGACCGGAGGCACCTCGGCGGCCGGGGCGTCGCTGGCGATGTCCATGTTCGGCGGGCGTACCTGCCGCTCGCCGTCCTCCTCGAAGTACTCCTCGGCCTGGCCGGTGCCGGCGAGGACGGCGTCGGCCAGCGCGGACGCGTACACCGGGTCGCCGCAGGCGTCGTAGACCCACCGTCGGCCCAACGCCGAGTGCTCCATCGTGCCGACCAGCCGGTCCTCCGCGCCGGCCAACGGCTCGCCGCGATAGGTGAGCGGCACCTGGTGCACCGGGCCGGTGCCGACGCGCACCAGCAGCGTCTCGATCCCGACCTCACCGGCTGGATCGTCGAAGCGGTACGCGCCCACGCGGACCACCTCGGCGTCGGCGTCCCCGCGATACCAGACGCGGCCGGGCAGCCACGTCGCCAACAGCTCCAGTTTGGTGGGGCGCAGTTCCGCCCGGTGCAGCAACGCCATGTCCGCATGGTACGGAGGCGGCCCGCCGGGCCCGCACTCACCGTTGGCCGTTTCGCTCAGGAGTGGCGGTAGGGTGTCGAATCGACCTCCGAGTATCCGTAGGGGAAGATCATGCGCAGAACGGTTCCCGGGTCGGCCACGAACTGTGGAATGGGGACGTGAACCAGCCACTGCGCCCCGGTGATCCGGCGCGGCTCGGCGGGTACGACCTGCTCGGCCGGCTCGGTGAGGGCGGTATGGGTGAGGTGTTCCTGGCCCGCAACGGGCAGGGCCGGCAGGTGGCGATCAAGATGATCCGCCCGGATCTCTCCGACGACGGCGAGTTCCGGGCCCGCTTCCGCAGCGAGGTGAACCAGGCTCGCCAGGTGCCGCCGTTCTGCACCGCCGAGGTGCTGGACGCCGATCCGGATCACGATCCGCCGTACCTGGTGGTGGAGTACGTCGACGGGCCGAGCCTCGCCCAGGTGGTCCGGGCGCAGGGACCACTCGGTGCGGGCGCCCTGCACAGCATGGCCGTCGGGGTGGCGACGGCGCTGGCCGCGATCCACGGCGCAGGGGTGATCCACCGGGACCTCAAGCCGGCCAACGTCCTGGTCGCGTTGGGCGGCATCAAGGTCATCGACTTCGGCCTCGCCCGTGCCTTCGAGGCGACCAGTCAGCACACCCGGACGAACCACATGGTCGGCACCATCGCGTACATGGCACCGGAGCGGTTCGAGACCGGGCGTGATCGTACGGTCGGTCCGGCGGCGGACGTCTTCGCCTGGGGTGCGGTGGTCGCCTACGCGGCCACCGGGCGGACGCCGTTCGCGGGCGACTCGCCGGCTTCCACCGCGATGCGGATCCTCAGCCAGCCGCCGGACCTCACCGGCCTCGGCGGGCCGTTGCGCGGGTTGGTCGAGCGGGCGCTCGCGAAGGACCCGGCGGAGCGTCCCACCGCCCGCGCACTGCTCGACGAACTGTTGACGACGGCACCGTCGTCGCGCGAGGCCGACCGCATGCTGGCCGCCGCGGCGTCGGCATCCGCCGTCTCGTCGGTGTCGGCGGTGAGCGGCGGTGGGACGCCCGGTCGTGGGAGCGACGCCCCGGTGGCACCGAAGCCGGTGTCCGACGGCCGGGTGAGGAAGCGGCGGAGCCGGCTGGTGCTGGTCGCCACGGTGGTCGCGGCGTCGCTGCTGGTGCCGGCCGTGCTGGTCGGCCCGCGTCTGCTGCGTGGCGTCCTCGATGGTGCCGCGACCTCCACCGGGCCGTCCGTCTCCCGGAGTCTGGATCCGGTGCCGGCCGGATCGGGTAAGCCGAGGACCTCGCTGGATCCCGTCGAGGCCGCCCTGGGCATTCTCAACGGGCAGCGTCGGACCCTGCTGCACGTGGCGGAGATCGACCGCGACCTGTCGGTGGACGGCGACGGCAGGGTCCACGTCGGTGACGGCACGGGGCCGGACGCCGTCTTCGTCCTTCAGCCGTTCGGCGTCGACTACATGATCAAATCCTTGAATCCCGAGATCGCACACCGGCCCTGCCTCGGGGTGAAACGCCAGCCGAGCACGTCCTCCTCGCTGGTGGGCGCCGATTGTGTGGCGACCCAGGCGACACTGTTCAGCATCAGGCCGATCGAGGAGAGCAAGGACGACCAGGGTCGCCCCACCCACGTGCTGTACAACGAGGAGCACGGCTTCGTGCAGTGGAGCCGGAGCCGCAAGGTGATCTACGTGGAGTTCCTCGGCGACGGCGAGGTCGACACCACGTTCAGCCTGGTCGACCGAGGGGCCGTCTGATCCGACCGTCCTGCCGGCCGGTCCGATCCGGCAGGACGCGGACGGCCTGGCCGTGCCGACCCGGGACGGACGTCGACCGCTCCGCCCGGGCCGGTTCCGGTCCCGTCAGGCGGGCTCGGGCTCGGGCTCGGGGGTGAGCCCCTGCTCCCAGATCGAGGACATCTCCTCGAACGCGTGCTCCATGATCTGCACCATCGCCTCGCGTGCGGTCTCGCCGTCGTGGCGCTGGATCGACTGGGCGACGTCGGCGTGCAGTTGCAGGGCCTGCTCGTGCGGGTAGTGCGGCATCAGGTGGTAGTGGTGGCGTCCGATGAGGACCTCGGCGACCAGGCTCTGGAGCTTGACGAACATCTCGTTGCCGGAGGCGCGGAGCACCCGCTGATGGAACTCGATGTCGAGGTTGAGGAAGCGTTCCTCGTCACCGGCCTTGCCGGCGGCCCACATCTTGGCGGCGAGGCCGACCAGGTCGCTGGCCTCGTCGTGGTCGACCCGGCGTGCGGCGAGCCAGGCGGCGTGCGGCTCCACCGCGGTCCGTAGCTCGGTGATCGAGCGGATCTGGGCGATGCGTCCGGCGGAGGCGAGCCGCCAGCGGATCACCTGGGGATCGAAGACGTTCCAGTGGTGCGCCGGCCGGATCATGACGCCGACCCGGCGGCGGGTCTCGATGAATCCCATCGACGCGAGCACCCGGAGGACCTCCCGGACCACCGAGCGGGACACGGCGTAGCGGTCCACCAGGTCGTCGATGTTCAGCACGGCTCCGGAGGCCAGCTCGCCTCCGCAGATGGCCGTGCCGAGGTGATCGAGGACGCGGCCGTGCAGCCCGGTCTCGGTCGGGGCGGTTTGGGTGGGTGTCACCCCGGGTGAGGGAACCTTCACGGCTCGGATCATATCAGTTAGGTCTCCCCCTTGTATAAGTCTGCTTTTTCGGCCTAACATCCGGACGTTAAGCGGATGTAACAGCCCGAGGTCGCGCTCGTCCCCCCGAGGCGTCGGCCAGGACAGAAGGAGAGACGGACGTGGGACGTCGATCAATAGTTGGGACATCTCTGGCGGTCGTGGCCGCCATGACCCTCTCCGCCTGCGGCGGTGGTGGTGAGGACAGCGGAGCCTCGGACACGGTGCGCGTGACGCTGGTCAACCACGTCTGGACCGAGAACATCCGGAAGGCGCTGCCCGAGTTCGAGCAGCAGACCGGTCTCAAGGTCGAGGTCACCCAGCTCGGCGAGGACCAGCTTTCGGACCAGTACAACGTGAAGCTCAACGCGGGCTCCGACGACATCGACGTGATGATGTACCGGCCGCTGCAGGAAGGCCGACTGTTCGCCAAGAACGGGTACCTGGCCGACCTGACCGACAAGGCCAAGGACAGCTCGGACTTCGACTTCGCCGACTTCCAGGACGCCCCGGTGAGCGCCACCACCTACGAGGAGAAGGTGGTGGGCATCCCGATCATCACCGAGCAGCAGGTGCTCTACTACCGCAAGGACCTGCTGGAGAAGTCCGGCTTCAGCGCCCCGCCGCAGACGCTCGACGAGCTCAAGGCGCAGGCGACCAAGATCCAGGCGGACAACCCCGGCGTGGCCGGCTTCGTGGCCCGGACCGGTAAGGCCGCCGCCGTCACCCAGTTCTCCAGCTTCCTCTACAGCTTCGGCGGTGACTTCGTCGACGAGGCGGGCAACTCCGCCGTCAACAGCGAGGCCGCCAAGCAGGCGTACGCCTTCTACGGCGGGCTGCTGCGCGAGCAGGGTCCGGCCAACATCAGCACCGACATGAGCTGGTCCGAGGCGATGGCCATCTTCACCCAGGGCCAGGCCGCCTTCTACCCGGAGGCCAACTCGCTCTACGCGAACGCCACCGACCCGAGCAAGTCGCGGGTCTCCGAGAACGTCGGCTTCGCGCCGTTCCCGGCCGGTCCGGCCGGTTCCAAGCCGTACAACATCCCCTCGTGGGGCCTGGCGATCAACGAGGCCTCGGGCAACCAGACCAACGCCTGGAAGTTCATCGAGTGGGCGGCCGGCAAGGAGCAGTCGCTGGACCAGCAGAAGGCCGGCACCCCCGGCGCCCGCGCCTCCGTCTTCGAGAACCCCGAGGGCACCTCGACCTACCCGGAGGACATGGCGCAGGCGATCACCGTGAGCCTCGCCAACGGCGTGGGTCACGACCGGCCCGTGGTCGAGCGCGTGGCGCAGGCCCGGGAGATCGTCGGTCAGCCGATCGTCGACGCCATCACCGGTCGGGACGCCGCCGCCTCGGCGGACACCGCCCACGAGGCGTTCCAGAAGTTCCTGGACGACGAGGCCCGCTAGGACCGAGCGCGGGGGTGGCGGGGCCGATCGTCCCGCCACCCCCGCCCGGCCTTCCCATCACGGAGATCTGATGTCAGCAGTCAGCGCCCCCGAGCGGGCGACCAGTAGCGCCTCCGTCATGCCCGACACGCCCGGTTGGGCGCGTTGGGCCAACGACCATCGCAAGTGGCTCTTCGCGGCCCCGGCCATGGCCTTCGTCGCCGCGCTGATCATCTTTCCGCTCGCCTGGACGGCGTACCTCAGCCTCACCGACTCCTCGGGGTCGGTCCGCGCCGAGTCGGAGTTCATCGGTTTCCGGAACTACGTCGACGTCCTGACCGACACCGACCGGTTCTGGCCCGCCGTCGCGCGGACCGGTGCCTTCACCGGTGTCGCGTTGCTCGTCGAGGTCGTGCTCGGCATGGCTATCGCCCTGCTGTTGTGGCGGCCGTTCCGGGGCGAGAAGTGGGTCCGCGTCGCCATCCTGTTGCCGCTGGTGGCCACCCCGGTCGCGGTCGGCATGATGTGGCGGCTCATCTTCGACCCGAACATCGGCCTGGCCAACCAGGCGCTCGGCTGGGTCGGCATCGGGCCACAGCCGTGGCTCGCCGGTCAGCACACCGCGCTGCCCACCACGATCTTCATCGACATCTGGCAGTGGACGCCGATGGTCGTGCTGATCCTGCTCGCCGGGCTCACCTCGCTCTCGGACGAGCCGCAGGAGGCCGCGATGATCGACGGTGCCAGCGCCTGGCAGCGCTTCCGGCACGTCACACTGCCGCTGCTGATGCCCACCGTGATCGTCGCGGTGCTGCTGCGCGGCATCGACGCGCTGAAGACCTTCGACATCCTGTACGCCACCAAGGGGCGCGGCGGCGGTTCGTTCAACGAGGTCGAGACGCTCAACGTGTACGCGTACGGGCTGAGCTTCGACTACAACGAGTACGGCCTGTCGTCGACCGTGTTGATCCTGTTCTTCCTGCTCATCATCGCCCTGATGTGGGTCCTCACCGCGCGCAAGAAGAAGGAGGAGGCGGGCCGATGAAACCGGGCAAGGGTTTCAAGATCTTCCGCGTGGTCGCGCTGATCGTCGTGGTGCTGTCGCTGGTGGCGCCGCTGATCTGGATGGTCGCCGCCTCGTTCAAGACCAACGTCGACATCTACGACTCCAGCAAGGCGCTGGTCTTCACGCCCACGCTGGACAACTACAACACGGTCCTGCAGCAGGCCAACTACGTCCAGTTCATCGTCAACAGCCTCTGGGTGGCGTTCGCGGCGACGACGCTGTCGTTGCTGCTGGGCGTGCCGGCGGCGTACTCGATGAGCCGCTTCAACATGAAGAAGTCGGCGCTGGTCGTCCTGATGGCCCGGATCATCCCCGGCGTCTCGCTGCTGGTGCCCTGGTACTACGTCTTCTCGAACCTGCGCATGGTCGGCGGCTTCAGCGTGCTGATCCTGAGCCACATGTTCGTCTCGCTGCCGCTCATCGTCTATATCATGATGGGCTACTTCGACGGCCTGCCGGACGAGTTGGAGGAGGCCGCACTGGTCGACGGGCTCACCCCGATCGGCGCGTTCCGGCGGATCACCCTGCCGCTGTCCGTACCGGGCATCGCCACCGCCGGCATCCTGTCGTTCATCTTCTCCTGGAACAACTTCATGTTCGCGCTGGTGCTCTCCGGTGCGAGCACGAAGACCCTGCCCGTGGCGATCTTCGACTTCGTCGGATACGCCAGCATCGACTGGGGCGGCCTGATGGCGGCGACCACCGTGGTCACCCTGCCGATCATGCTGATCGCCCTGTTCGTGCAGAAGTACGTGGTCTCCGGTCTCACCGCCGGTGCGACGAAGGGCTGACACGATCATGACCACCATCGCCCGCGTCGAGACCTTCCTCGTCGCACCCCGTTGGCTGTTCGTCCGGGTGGAGACCACCGACGGCATCGTCGGCTGGGGCGAGGCCACCTGCGAGGGCCGCTCGGAGACCGTCCGCACCGCCGTCGAGCAGCTCTCCGAGCTGCTCGTCGGGCAGGACGCGCTGCGCATCGAGGACCACTGGCAGGTGATGACCAAGGGCTCCTTCTATCGCGGCGGGGCGATCCTGGCCAGCGCCGTCGCCGGGCTGGACCAGGCGCTGTGGGACATCGCCGGCAAGCGGTACGGTGCGCCCGTGCACCAGTTGCTCGGCGGACCCGTCCGGGACCGGATCCGGGTCTACGGCTGGGTCGGCGGTGACGAACCCAGCGAGGTCCGTGACCACATCGCCGCGCGGGTCGAGTCGGGTCTGACCGCGGTCAAGATGAACGCGTCCGGGCGGATGAGCCCGCTGGCCTCCGTCGCCGAACTCGACGCGGTGGTGCAGCGGGTCGCCGCCGCCCGCGAGGTGCTCGGCGACGAGCGGGACGTGGCGGTGGACTTCCACGGCCGGTTCACCCTGGCCAACGCCCGTCGGGTCGCGCCGCTGCTGGAGCCGTTCCGGCCGCTGTTCCTGGAGGAGCCGGTGGTGCCGGAGAACTCCCACCTGATCGGCGAGTTCGTCCGCTCCACCAGCACGCCGGTCTCCACCGGGGAGCGGCTGTACAACCGGCAGGAGTTCCTCCCGGTGCTCCAGGCCGGCATCGCGGTGGCCCAGCCGGACCTCGCGCACGCCGGTGGCATCACCGAGGTACGCAAGATCGCCGCGCTGGCAGAGACGTTCGACGTGCAGCTCGCCCCGCACTGCCCGCTCGGGCCGATCGCGCTGGCCGCCTGCCTCCAGGTCGGCTTCGCCACGCCGAACTACCTGATCCAGGAGCAGAGCATCGGCATCCACTACAACCTCGGGGCCGAGGTGCTGGACTACTGCGTCGACCAGCAGCCGCTGACCTTCGTCGACGGGTACGTGCAGCGACTCACCGCACCGGGGCTGGGCATCGAGATCGACGAGCAGGCGGTGCGGGCGGCCGACAAGCGCGGCCACGCCTGGCGCAGCCCGATGTTCCGGCACCCCGACGGCTCCTACGCGGAATGGTGACCATGACCTTCGACATCACCGCCGAACTCACCCGGTCCCGGATGCTGGCCATCATCCGGGGCACCGACACCGCCGCCGCCATCGCCACCGGCACCGCCCTGCTGGCCGAGGGCGTACGCGTGGTGGAGGTGGCCCTGACCACCCCGGGTGCGCTCGACGTCATCGCGGCCATCCGGGCCGACGCCCCGGCCGACACGTTCGTCGGCGCCGGCACGGTGCTCACCGTCGCCGACGTCGCCGACGTGTCGGCGGCCGGCGCGCAGTTCGTGGTGACGCCGGCCGTGGTCGAATCGATCGCCGAGGCGGCCGGGCGTGGTCTGCCGGTCGCGGCCGGCGCGCTGAGCCCCACCGAGGCGTACACGGCGGTGCGGTCGGGGGCGAGCGTGGTCAAACTCTTCCCGGCCTCGGTCGGCGGGCCCTCGTACCTCAAAGCGCTGCGCGACCCGTTCCCGGACATCCCGTTCGTCGCGGTCGGCGGGGTCGGCCTGGCCGAGTTGCCCGGCTACCTGGCGGTCGGCGCGATCGCCGTCGGCGTGGGCGGTCCGCTGGTGGGCGACGCCGCCTCCGGTGGAGACCTCGACGCCCTGCGCGACCGGGCCCGCCGCTTCCTCGACGCGGTGCGGTGACATGAACGAGCGTCAGCGAGTGAATCATCGTGTTCGGGTGTGTCATGGCGACGCGCAGCGCAGCGGAGCGGTGACATGACCGAGCCTCGGCGGGATCTGCTCACCGTCGGTGAGGCGCTGGTGTCGTTGCGGTCCTCCGGTCCGCTGGCGGCCGGCGGCCCGTTGCGCATGCACCTCGCCGGCGCCGAGTCCAACGTGGCCATCGGTGTGGCGCGGCTCGGGCACCGGGCGGCCTGGGCCGGCCGGGTCAGCGACGACGAGTTGGGCGAGTTCGTGCTGCGGCAGTTGCGGGCCGAGGGCGTCGACACCGCCGACGTACGGCGGGACCCGGAGCGCCCGCCCGGCGTGATGTTCCTGGAGCGGCGCACCGCCGACGTGTCCCGGGTGCGCTACCTCCGGGCCGGTTCGGCGGGCGCGGCGCTCGACGTCGACGACCTGCGCGCTCCGCTCGCCGCCGGTGCCCGCCTGCTGCACCTGAGCGGGATCACCCCGGCGCTCTCCGACAGTGCGCGGGCTGCGGTGAGCTGGGCGGTCCGCACGGCGGCCGAGTCCGGCATCCCGGTCAGCCTGGACGTCAACTACCGGGCCGGCCTCTGGTCGCGGGACGAGGCCCGCGCGGCCCTGACCCCGCTCGCCGGGTACGCCTCGGTCGTCGTGGCCTCCACCGACGAACTGGACCTGGTCGCCGAGGCCGGGGCCGACGAACACGGTGCCGCCGCCGACCTGCTCCGGCGGGGGGTGTCGACGGTGCTGGTCAAGCTCGGTGCCGACGGCGTCCGCGCGTACACCGTGGACGGTGTGGAGCACGTGCCGGCGGTGCCGGTCACCGCCGTCGACACCGTCGGCGCGGGTGACGCGTTCACCGCCGGCTATCTTTCCGGGCATCTGGACGGGCTGGACCTGACCGACCGGCTCCGGCGCGCGGTGGCGCTCGGGGCGTTCGCGGTCGCCGGACACGGCGACTGGGAGGGCCTACCCCGCCGCGACGAGTTGTCCCTGATCACCGGCAGCGCCGCCGGCACCACCCTTCGCTGAGCATCACCTGCGAGAAAGGCACCCTCGTGAAGATCGTCGCTGCAGACGTCATCGTCTCCAGTCCGGACCGCAACTTCGTCACCTTGAAGATCACAACCGAGGATGGCATCACCGGCCTGGGCGACGGCACACTCAACGGGCGTGAACTCTCGGTCGCCTCGTACCTGCGTGACCACGTCGTCCCGCTGCTGATCGGCCGGGACGCGCACCGCGTCGAGGACGCCTGGCAGTTCCTCTACCGCTCGGCGTACTGGCGGCGGGGACCGGTGACCATGGCGGCCATCGCCGCGGTGGACGTGGCGCTCTGGGACATCAAGGCCAAGGCCGCCGGGATGCCGCTCTACCAGTTGCTCGGCGGTGCGTCCCGCAACGGCATCATGGCGTACGGGCACGCGTCGGGGCGGGACCTGCCGGAGCTGTTCGACTCGATCCGGGCCCACCTCGACCAGGGTTACCGGTCGATCCGGGTGCAGACGTCGGTGCCCGGCATCAACGCCGTGTACGGGGTCGCCGCGCAGCCCAGCACCGGCGGCAAGCGGTACGACTACGAGCCGGCCCAGCGCACCCCGCTGCCGGCCGAGGAGGACTGGGACACCCGGGCGTACATGCGTCACCTGCCCGGGGTCTTCGAGGCGGTCCGCAACGAGTTCGGTCCGGAACTGCCGCTGCTGCACGACGGCCACCACCGGATGACCCCGATCCAGGCCGCCAAGCTGGGCAAGTCCCTGGAGCCGTACGACCTGTTCTGGCTGGAGGACTGCACCCCGGCGGAGAACCAGGAGGCGCTGCGGCTGGTGCGTCACCACACCACCACGCCGCTGGCCATCGGCGAGATCTTCAACACCGTGTGGGACTACCAGACCCTGATCCGGGAGCAGCTCATCGACTACGTGCGCTCCGCCGTCACCCACACCGGTGGCATCACGGCGATGCGCAAGCTGCTCGACTTCGCCGCGCAGTACCAGATCAAGTCCGGTATCCACGGCCCCACCGACATCTCGCCGGTCGGCATGGCCGCCGCCCTGCACCTGGACCTGGCCATCCACAACTTCGGCATCCAGGAGTACATGCGGCACGGTCCGCTCACCAACGAGGTGTTCCGTCAGTCGTTCACCTTCGACGACGGTTACCTGCACCCGGGTGAGCAGCCCGGCATCGGTGTCGAACTCGACGAGGAGGCCGCCGCGCGCTACCCGTACCAGCCGGCCTACCTGCCGTTCAACCGGCTGATGGACGGCACGGTCCATGACTGGTGACCTACCGACCCGGCACATCGTGGTGATGGGGGTGTCGGGCGCGGGCAAGACGACCGTGGCCCACGGCGTCGCCGCGCTGACCGGGCTGGTGTTCGCCGAGGCCGACGAGTTCCACTCGGAGGCCAACGTGGCGCGGATGCGGGCGGGCGTACCCCTGGACGACGACGCACGGTGGCCGTGGCTGCGGGCCCTGGCCGGATGGATGGCCGACCGGCACCGGGAGGGCGTGTCGACGGTGCTGGCCTGCTCGGCGTTGAAGCGCTCCTACCGGGACGTGCTGCGGCAGGGCCCGCCGAGCGTCGACTTCGTCCACCTCGACGGACCGACCGAGACCATCCGGCAACGGATGTCGTTGCGCGCCGACCACTACATGCCGCCGAGCCTGCTGGACTCGCAGACCGCGACGCTGGAACCGCTCTGGCGGGACGAGCGTGGCGTGGTGCTCGACCTGCAACTCTCCACCGGTGAGCTGATCGAGTCGGCGGTACGGCGACTCGGCCTGCCGGTGCGTGACCTGGCCACCGGCGTACCCGTGGTGGCCGAGCCTCCGGCGTAACCACCGGACGGCGCGTGGGGGGCGGTGGTCCGGCTTGTCCCGGTCGGGCCACCGCCGTCCGTGTTCCCGGGCCGGTCCGGCAGGGTGCCGGTCGGGCGGCGGCGTGCGGTTCTAGCACGGGCCGCACCGGCGCGGGACGCGTATTCGCGTTTCCGGGACCGGGCTCGCGCCACCGGGCCACCATCAGCCCGACGGCGACACGACGGCAGGTGGGCGGGCGTGCGGGAGACAGCGGTTGATCCGATCGTCGGCGGCGAGGACGGCAGCCTGGCCGACCGGGTGTGGCGCAACGCGGCGGAGGATCCGGACGCCGTCCAGTTCGTACGCCCCGACCCCGACCCCCGCTCCTGGCCGGTACGGCGCTCCGGGCGGGGCGGCCCGCTGCCGGTGACCTGCCGGCAGTTCCGCGACGACGTGCTGGCACTGGCCCGGGGCTTCCTCGCGGTCGGCGTCGCGCACGGCGACCGGGTGGGGCTGCTCAGCCGGACCCGGTACGAGTGGACCGTGGTCGACTACGCGCTCTGGTCCGTCGGTGCGGTCACCGTGCCGATCTACGACACCTCCAGCACCGACCAGATCCGGTGGATCCTCGGCGACTCGGGCGCGGTCGGCTGTGTGGTGGAGACCGCGGACCACGCCGCGACCGTCACCGGACTGCGGCCGGACCTGCCCGAGCTGCGGCAGACGTGGCGCATCGACGCGGGCGACCTGATCACGTTGACGGCCCAGGGGCGGGCCGTCGACGCCGACGAGGTGGACCGGCGGCGTGCGGCCGTGACCGGCCGGGACATCGCCACCATCGTCTACACCAGCGGCACCACCGGCGCGCCGAAGGGCTGCGTCCTGACCCACCGCAACATCTCCACCGACATCGGCAACGCCACCGCCGTGCTGCCCGACCTGCTGCACCCCGGCGCGTCGACGGTGCTGTTCCTGCCGCTGGCGCACGCCTTCGCCCGGCTCATCCAGGTCGGCATGGTGCACACCCGGGCCACCATGGTGCACAGCGCCGACATGTCCGGCGTGCTCGACCAGCTCCGCCGGTTCCGGCCCACGTTCATCCTCACCGTGCCCCGGATGTTCGAGAAGATGTACGACCAGGCCCGGCAGACCGCGCAGGACGGCCACCGCGGCGCGGTGTTCACGCTCGCCGAGAAGGTGGCCGTGCGGTACAGCCGGGCCCTGGACCGCGCGGGCGGGCCCGGACTACCGCTGCGCCTGGCCCACCGGGTGTTCGACCTCGTCGGGTACCGCCGGCTGCGGGCCACCCTCGGCGGGCGGTGCCGGTTGGCGATCGTCGGCGGGGCGCCGCTGGGGGAGCGGCTCGGACACTTCTTCCGGGGCGCGGGCCTCACCGTGCTGGAGGGGTACGGGCTGACCGAGACCTCGCCGGCACTCGCGGCCAACCTGCCGACCGCGATCCGTATCGGCACGGTGGGTCGGCCGCTGCCCGGGGTCCGCGTCCGCATCGCCGACGACGGGGAGATCCACGTCCGCAGCGAGGTGGTGTTCCCGGGGTACTGGAACAATCCCGAGGCCACCCGGGCGGCGATGACCGACGACGGGTGGCTGCGTACCGGTGACCTCGGTCGACTCGACGACGACGGTTACCTGCGGATCACCGGCCGGACGAAGGAGATCATGGTCACCGCGGCGGGCAAGAACGTCGCGCCCGCGCCGATCGAGGAGCTCATCCGCGCGCATCCCCTGGTCAGCCAGTCGATGCTGGTCGGCGACGGCCGCCCGTACGTCTCCGCGCTGGTCACCGTCGATCCGCAGGCGTGGCTGCGGTGGCGGGAGAGTCACGGGCACTCCGGTGCCTCGCTGGCGTCCCTGCGTGACGACCCGGGTCTGCGCGGCGAGATCCAGCACGCCATCGACGACGCCAACCGCACGGTCTCCCGCGCCGAACAGGTCAAGACGTTCCGCATCCTGGCCCGGGACCTGACCGAGGACGACGGCGAACTGACCCCCACCCTCAAGATCAAGAGAAACACCGTCGAGTCCCACTTCGCCGACGACATCTCCGCCCTCTACCACCAACCCTGACCCCGCCCGTTACCCCCCGCCCGCCCCGCCCCCGCCCCTGCCCCTGCCCCCGCCCCTGCCTTGTTGATCAAGGAGTTTGGTTCACGATCCACGAAGAAACAGGACTCAAACTTCTTGATCAACCCGGGCGGGGCGGTGGGGGGCGGCGGGGCAGGGCAGAGCGGGGCGGGGTGGTGGGGTGGGGGTCGGGTGAAGGGGGGAGGTGTCAAGCGGCGGGCGGACGGATTCGGTGTCGGTATCTGACAGCCGGATGATCGTTTTCGGCCTACGGTTCACGCACCCGCTCCCCCGGAGGACCAGAGTGTGCGTCGACACGGCCATTCGCGCCGAGATCAGAGTTTCCGTCCAGGACCGTCGTGCGACCGACCGGGCCGCCGGCCACGTCGCCGCCGGTGTGTTGATCGACGGCGACCAGGTGCTCGTACCCGACCCGCCGAAGCTGCTGCTCGACCCGCACGCCGACCTCGAGGTCGTGATCTTCCCCGCCGGGCTGGTCGAACACCTGCCGATCGAGGTGGCGCCGGTGTGGAAGTGGCGGCGTTTCGGACTGACCGACCGCGCGCCGCTGGCGCTCGTCGCCTCCCTCGGCCGGACCTCGGGCTACCGCGCCCAGGTCGGGCACGCCGATCCGGCCGCCCTGGCCGAGGCGATCGAGGCCGCCGGTGGTGACCTGTGGGAGGCGCTGCGTCGGCAGGAGATCGTCCGGGGCGACATCCACGTGATCGACGAGGACCTGCTGCGCCGGGCCGGTGAACTGGAGCAGGCCCAACGCGAGCCGCGCCGGGCCGAGCACCGGTTCGACTCGATGCGCGACCTGACCGGCGGCTTCTGCATCCTCTTCTGCTTCTGCCAGCCGCACGGCCCCCGATGACCACCCCGCCCGGCCCGCCGAGCGCCGCCGGCCCGCCGAGCGCCGCCGGCCCGCCGAGCGCCGCCGGCCCGCCGAGCGCCGCCGGCCCGCCGCCCACGCCGCCCGGCCCGCCGACCGCCGCCGGGTCACCGCCCGCACCGGCCGTCCGGCCCGAGTCGGCGGCGGTCGGGAGCGTGGACCCGTCGGACCGTACCCGCCGACCGGCCGGGCGGGACGTCCTGGTCTCCGCGGTGGTCTGGGTGCTCGACCTGGCGCTCTTCTCCACCGCTGGCTCCGACCTGGGTCGGGCCGGACCCGACGGTTCGACGCTGCTGCTGGTGGCCTTCGCGGCGTTGGCCCCGGTCGCCCTGCTCTGGCGTCGCCGGGCGCCGGTCACCGTGTTCGCGCTGGTCTGGGCACTCGGCCTGGTCGGCACCGCGCTGGTTCCCGGCTACCAGCCGGTGCTCGGCGTGCTGGTGGCCCTCTACGCGGTGGGTGCCCACGCGCCGGCCGACCGCGCCTGGGCCACCGTCCCGGCACTGGCGCCGTACCTGGTCATCGCCGCCAACGAGGCGTGGCTGGCGGGACGGGAGGACGCCGGCCGGCGTACCGCCGTCTTCGTCGGGCTCGCCCTGGTCTATGCCACGGTCGTCGCCGGCACGTGGGCGCTGGGCCGGTGGGCCGGCAGCAACCGGCGGCGACTCGCCGCCGCCGAGCGGCTGCGGGTGGTCGAGGCGCAGCGGGCGGTCACCGACGAGCGGGCCCGGATCTCCCGCGAGCTGCACGACATCGTCGCGCACAGCGTCACGGTGATGCTGTTGCAGGCCGGTGGCGCCCGCCGGATCGTGACGACCGACCCGGACCGGGCCGGTCAGGCGCTGGCCCACATCGAGCAGGCCGGCCGGCAGGCCGTCGAGGAACTGCGGCGGATGCTCGCCGTCATCGCGCCCGGCGACCCGCCGGCCCCCGTCGAGGACCGGCATCCCGGGCCCGCCGATCTCGACGACCTGGTCGTCCGGATGCGGGACGCCGGACTGCCGGTGACCCTGACCGTCGACGGCCCGCCGCGACCGGTGGACGCGAGCGTGGGCCTGGCCGCCTACCGCACGGTGCAGGAGGCGCTGACCAACGCCGCCCGGTACGCCGGCCCGCAGGCCACCGCCACCGTGCGGCTCACCTGGGGCGACGACCTGGAGGTCGAGGTCCGCGACACCGGCGGCACGCCGTCGGGCGGGCTGCCGTCCACCGGTCGGGGCCTGCTCGGCCTGCGCGAGCGTGTCGCCGTGGTCGGCGGCGAGCTGGCCGCCGGACCGCTGCCGGGCGAGGGCTTCCGGGTGTACGCGCGCCTGCCGCTGCGCGCCCTGTCGACCGTGGCGGTGACCTCCTGATCCGGGTGCTGCTCGCCGACGACCAACCGCTGGTGCGGTCCGGGATCGCGATGCTGCTCGCCGCCGAGGCGGACATCGAGGTGGTCGGCGAGTGCGACGACGGTGCCGCCGCCGTCGAGCTGGCCCGCCGGATCCGCCCCGACGTGGTGCTGATGGACGTGCGGATGCCGGGCACCGACGGGGTGACCGCCACCCGCCAGATCACCGCCGACGACGCCGAGGTGCGGGTGCTGGTCCTCACCACCTACCACGTCGACGACGCGGTCCGCGCCGCGCTGCGGGCCGGTGCGTCCGGGTTCCTGCTCAAGGACGCCGTCCCCGACGAACTGACCATGGCGGTCCGTGCCGTCGCGGCCGGCGAGGCGTGGCTGGACCCGGCGGTGACCCGGGCGCTGCTGACCGAGTTCGCGGCGCTCGGCGAGCACCGTGCGCCCACCACCGCCGAGCTGGACCGGCTCACCGACCGCGAGCGGCAGGTGCTGGTGCAGATGGCACACGGGCTGTCCAACGCCGAGATCGCCGCGCGGCTGCACATCGGCGACGCGACGGTGAAGACGCACGTCGGCCGGGTGCTGATGAAACTCGGACTTCGTGACCGTGCCCAGGCGGTCGCCGCCGCCTACCGGGGCGGGCTGATGCCGCCGGTATGACCGGGCTCGTCGCGGGCCGCCCAGCCCGTGGTGATCAGCAGCAGCGCCGCGCTGTAGGTCGTCATCACCAGCACCCCGTGTGCGGGCAGCGTGGTGCCGGCCGCGCCGAGGCCGATCAGCAGGTCCGACACGAGGAACAGCGCGGCGCCGACCGCGACCCACCGGTTGACGGCTGTCGCGGTGGCGGCCATCAGGGTCAGCGCCAGGCCGTACCCGAGCACCGGCCAGCGCAGGTCGCCGAGGCGCGGCCAGAGCAGCGCCATCGCGCCCGCCCAGAGCAGCAGGTACCCGACCAGCGCCGGCACCGGCGGCCGCCTCAGGCGGACGAACGCGGTGATCAGCGCCAGTTGCGTACCGAGGAAGCAGCCCATCCCGACCAGGAACGCGACCTCGCCCGGCACCAGCAGCGCGATGTCACCGGCGGTGGCGAAGACCAGCGCGACAGCGACCAGGCCGGTCTGTCCGCGTACCCGCCAGAGCCAGGCCAGCAGCAGCGGCGCGAGCAGCGGCTTGGCCAGCCACTGCACCGGGGTCGCGTCGACCGCCACCGCGATCAGCTCCACGACCGCCACCACCAGGAACGCCCCGAGCCAGGGCGTGCCGCGCCGGGTACGCGCTGACCGGTCCGGTCGACGCGTCGGGTCGGTGGTGTGAGTCGGCCCGCTCATCCGGCCAGCGCCCCGGGTCGGGCGGTCGCCCGCGCGGGCTGCCAGCCGGGGCGACCCAGCAGGTAGCCGAGCCGGTGTCGCCAGCTCGTGGTGCCGCGCAGGTCCCGCCAGATCGCCGCGTACTCGTGGGTGGCCACCCGCAGTGGGTGGTACGTGCCGATGTTCGTGGTCAGTCCGTACCGCACGGCGTTGCCCTCCGGGGCGAAGGTGCCGAACAGCCGGTCCCAGACGATCAGGATGCCGCCGTAGTTGCGGTCGAGGTACTCGTTGTTCGACCCGTGGTGCACCCGGTGGTGCGACGGGGTGTTGAAGACGAACTCGATCGGCCGGGGGAGCACGGTGATCCGTTCGGTGTGCAGGAAGAACTGGTACAGCAGGCTGATCGACTGCTGGAGGAAGATCATCCACGGCGGGATGCCGAGCAGCGCCAGGACGAGCCAGAACGGCAGCGAGGTCATCGGCGTCCAGCTCTGCCGCAGGGCGGTGGAGAAGTTGAAGAAGACGCTGGAGTGGTGCACCACGTGCCCGGCCCAGAAGAGCCGTACCTCGTGGTGTGCCCGGTGGAACCAGTAGTAGGCGACGTCGTCGGCGAAGAACAGCAGCACCCACACCCACCAGTCGCCGGGGGAGAGCTGGAAGGGCGAGACGGTGTACGCCGCCGCGTACAGCCCGACGGTGAGCAGCTTCCAGGGCACGCCGACGAGTTGGCTGCCGGCACCCATGGTCAGGCTGGTGGCGGTGTCCCGTGCCTGGTAGCCGCGTGCGGTGTCGTCCGGCGCGAACCGGTACGACAGCGCCTCGACGAGAATCAGCAGCAGGAACGCCGGAACGGCGTAGAGCACGGCGGGGATCATGCGCGGCTGTCCTTCCTGGCGGGATCGGTGAGGGGGGCTGTCAGCAGGGCCCGCGCCTGGTCGGCGGCGTCGTCGGCCCGGCCCTCGGCGATGGCCCCGGCCAGCCGGCGGTGCCCGGTGACGTCGAGCAACTCGGCGGCGCGCCGCTGCGGCGGGACCTTGCCGACCGCGAGGGCGCCGGCCACCAGACTGTTGAAGGCCAGCAGGTACGCGGTGTTGCCGCTGCCGCAGAGGATCCGCCGCCAGAGCACGATATTGGCCTCGCCCATCGCCACCAGGTCCGGTGCGAGGGCGCTCAACTCCTCGACCGCGCGGACGACCTGGTCCCGGGCGGCCGGGTCGGCCCGACGGGCGCAGAGCCGGGCGGCGTCGACGCCGATGCACGCGCGCATGTCCATCATGTCGCGCAGCAGCGTGGTCACCGGGAGTACGTCACCGGACTGCACCAGCGACAGGGCCAGGTCCAGCCCGGCGTGCACCCGCCAGTCGAGCACCCGGGTCGCCCCGCCCTGGCTGACCCGCACCAGGCCGAGCTGCTGCAACCGGCGCAGCGCCTCGCGGACGGCGTGCCGGTTGACCTGGAACGCGGCGGCCAGTTCCCGCTCGCCGGGCAGGGTGTCGTCGGTCCGGTAGGTGCCGCTGACGATGGCGTCGCGGAGCTGCCCGAAGACGAGGTCGGAGACGGAGGCACGAGTGACGGGGACGAATGCCATGCCGGGCAGTGTGGCGCAACGCACGTCAACTCGTCAACTGGTTGGACCAGTGTCCGTGAACTGTCCATGTCCCAACACATGGAGCAATCTGTGATCGGAGTATCGCTGTGGGTTAAGGTCGTTCGCGTTCGCTGACCGTGACCAGACGGCACCGGCCGGCACCGGTGTCCGCGTCACCGACCGGCCCGACGACACAGGAGCTCTCGTGCAGGTCACCCCGCTGGTCCACCGCGCCCGCTGGAGCGACATCGACTGGATCGTCGACCTCGTCACCGCCACCGTCGCGCCGACCGCCACCGGCGCATGGCTCGTACCCGATCCGCGACGGCGGCCCGCCGTCCTCGCCGCCGTGGCCCGGATCCGGGTCGAACACGCCCTTCTCTTCGGCGACGCCTTCCTGCTGGCGAACGGCGCGGCGGCCACGGTCTGGTTCCACCGGTACCGGCCGATCCCGCCGCCGCCCCGCTACGACGAACGGCTCGACGACGCCTGTGGCGTGCACGCCGCCCGCTTCCGCCGGTTCGACGAGGTCCTCGCCGCGCGACGCCCCGAGGAGCCACACCAGCACCTGGCCCTGCTCGCCGCACCGCCGGACGCCGACCGGGCGGGGCAGGCCGCCACCATCCTCGCCGGCAGTCACCAGTGGATGGACACGCTCGGCCTGCCCACCTACGCCGAGGCGCACCACGAGGCCGACCACCGCCTCTATCGCCGTGCCGGCTACCAGGAGCGGTGCCGTCTCGTCCGTGCCGACGGGCGCCGGGTCGCCGGGCTCTGGCGCCCCGCCCCGCCCGCCCGCCTCGACCGGGTCGTCGACGTCGGGTCCCGTGCGGGCATCGCTGCACACCGCGACACGCCCCTGCCCGCCGCCGACGCGGACGCCCCGCTCGTCCGGTGACCGGGCCCCGGACCCGCCGCGCCCGCATCGACCGAGGCCACAGGTCGGGCAGCACCCGCAGCAGCGCCCGCGCGGTGCCGAGCACCGTGACCGTGTCGGCGGTCGGCTTCGCCAGGATGCGCGAGCGCGTCGCCCGACACGTCAGATCGTCGGGAGAATCATCTGCGTGCGGTCGGGGACGGGGGAGCGCTGCCGCCCTGCGGAGCCTCGGTGGACATCAGGTCCCGGATCGCCTTCTGATCGGCGGCCGAGGGCAGGCCCCAGTCCGGCTGGTACCCGTACACCTCGCGTAGCGGGGTGGAACTGGTGCGGCCGCCGAGGATCTCGACGGAGTCGGCGTCGATGAGTCCGGGGTGTTCCACCCCGCAGGCCTCGGCCACCTTCATCAGATCCCGTCGCAGGGTCTTGACGTAGTGCGCGGCACGCTCGGCCTTCGACGTCGGGTCCAGGCCCCGGGCCAGCCAGGCGTTCTGGGTGGCCACCCCGGTCGGGCAGCTGTCGTCGTGGCACTTCTGCGCCTGGATGCAGCCGATGGCCAGCATCGCCTCGCGGCCGACGGCGAGCATGTCGCAGCCGAGCGCGAACGCGACCACCGCGTTGTCCGGCAGGCCGAGCTTGCCGGCACCGACGAAGACCACCTGCTCGTGCAGGTCGCGCTCGGCGAAGATCGGATAGACCCGGGCGAAGCCCTGCTGGAACGGCAGTGACACGGAGTCGGTGAAGATCATCGGTGCGGCGCCGGTGCCGCCCTCGCCGCCGTCGACGCTGACGAAGTCGACGCCCCGGTCGGTGTCCCGCATCAGGTCGGCCAGCTCGGTCCAGAAGCTCAGGTCGCCGACGGCGGACTTGATGCCGACCGGCAGGCCGGTCTCGGCGGCCAGCAACTCCACCCAGTCGAGCAGGCTGTCGCAGTCGGAGAACTCGGCGTGTCGGGACGGGCTCACGCAGTCCCGACCGACCTGGATGCCCCGGGTCTCGGCGATCTCCGCGGAGACCTTCGCCGCCGGCAGCAACCCGCCGAGGCTCGGCTTGGCACCCTGACTGAGCTTGATCTCCAACGCCCGGACCGGGTTGGCGGCCACCACGTCCTTGAGCCGGGCCAGGTCGAACCGGCCCCGGTCGTCGCGGCACCCGAAGTACGCCGTGCCGATCTGGAAGATCAGCTCACCGCCGTTGCGGTGGTACGGCGACACCCCGCCCTCGCCGGTGTTGTGCAGGCAGCCGGAGAGCGCCGCACCCCGGTTCAGCGCCTCGACCGCCCGCCCGGACAACGAACCGAAGCTCATCCCCGAGATGCTCACCACCGACTCGGGCCGGAAGGCGCGGGCCCGGCCCCGGGCCGCGCCGAGCACCTTGGCGACGGGCAGCCGGACGTCGTGGCCCATGGTCGGGACCGACGGCGGTACGGGCCGACCGAAGGTGCGGTGCTTGATGATCGGATAACCGGCGGTGTACTCGATGTCGTTGTCGGTGCCGAACCCGAAGTAGTTGTTCTCCTGCTTCGCCGAGGCGTACACCCAGCGGCGCTGGTCGCGGGTGAACGGGCGTTCCTCGTTGTTGCCGGCGACGATGTACTGCCGCAGCTCCGGCCCGATCGACTCCAGCAGGTAGCGAGCCCGGCCGAGCACCGGGAAGTTGCGGCGCAGCGCGTGTTCGCGTTGAAGCAGGTCGCGTGCGGCGAGCGCGGCGAGTGCGGCGACGGCGGCGGGTACGGCGTGGCGGGCCCATCTCATCCCGCCACACTTTCCGACTCCGGGCCAGGTCAAACGTCCCGGCGACGCGGCTCAGGCCCGGACCAGCGACTGCCGCACCACCCCGCCGACGATCGTGCACCAGGTGCCGCTGTCGACCGTGCCGGTGCGGGGCAGCCGGTGTAGCGCCTGCAGGTCGCGTACCGCCCGTCGGGTCGGCTCGTCGAGCACCCCCGTCGGCGCCACGTCGGCGTACCCCTTGCCGGCGAGCAGGTCCTGCGCGGCGGTGACCGGCAGGCCGGCGCTGCCCCGGCCCAGGTCCGGGGCGAGGGTCTCCCAGGTGGCGGCCGTCAGCGTGGCGTCGACGTCGACCGGAAGCCCCTGGAGGGCCTGCCAGTCCTGCACCGCCGCCACGGTGGCCGCGTCGAAGGTGCCGGTCGGCTCGACGGGGTAGCCGTGGTGGGCGAGCAGGTACTGCGCCACGCGGACGGTGGGGGCGTTGACGAAGCGCCACACGTCCGGCCAGCGGCGGGCCGGCACGTCGCGGGGCGGTGTGCCCAGGGCCCGGAAGACCCGGTGCCGCAGCGTCGGGAACTCTCGATAGAAAGCCGCCCCGGGACACTGGGTGGTGCGGAAGTCCCAGTGCCCGAAGATGTCGGAGGCGTGCAGGCCGTACCGCCGGCAGACGGCCACGCAGAGCCGCACCAGCGAGTCCAGCAGCGCGTCCGGCGGGGTCTGGTCGACGTACGTGCCCTCGTTCTCGATGCCGATGGCCCGCCCGTTCTCCCCGGGGCAGTGCGCGGCGATCATCTGCCGCTCACCGGCCTGTAGCCGGTCCAGACTGCCGTGCCGGCCCTCGAGGACGAAACCGCCCCGGCTGATCGTGAAGTGTTGGCCGGTGTCCGACCAGCCGTTGCCGTCGACGTGCAGGTCCTGACACTCCCGGGCGAGCGCGACCGCCCGCTCCCGCGAGTGGTCGGTGACGTTGGGGAAGGCCATGTGGTGCACGATGATCTTGTTGGTGGCTGTCCCGCTGGCCGACAGCGGGCCGGTCGGCGGGCGGGCGCCCCACTCGTCGCAGTCGATGATCCAGTCCAGGTCGTCGGCGGCTTCGGCCGGTGCGGGGTGGGCGAGACCGGTCCCGACGACGACGGCGGTGGCGGCGCCGAGGCCCGCGCGCAGCATCGTCCGGCGGTCCCACTGGGTGTGCTCGGCAGGCATCGCCTCTCCTCCGGAACGGCGCGTTCGTGAAAACCAGCTCCACAGATGACTCTAAGAGTGGAGGATATTGCCGGACCGTTCCCGGCGCCAGAGGTCGACGGAGTTCGACGTCCGACTCCGCCGTGCCGGGTGCGCCGCAGGTGTTGACCCGAGGTGCTATCTCTGACGTCGTGTCCGAGACCGACCATCGTCCGTCGACCGCCGAGCCCCCGGCGGCCACGTCGTCGATCGGACGAGCCGCAGGGCGGCCACCCGGGGTGACGAAGGCACCTGTCGGGCGGATGGTCCCGCCGCCGTCGACGGCCACAATGAGCAGCGTGCCCACCCTCACGCTGGGCGGAGCGCGGGGAGCGGCGACATGATCGGATGGCAGGTTCCCGGATACACCCTGGTCCGGCGGCTCGGTGCCGGCGCGTCCGGCACCGTCGACCTCGCCGTGCACGACGCCACCGGCACGCCCGTCGCGATCAAGTACCTGACCGGTCAGCTCCACGACGAGCTGTTCCGGTACGCCTTCCGGGACGAGGCCCGACTCCTGGCCGAGATCGACGACCCGTACGTCTGCCGCCTCTACGAGTACGTCGAGGCGCCCGACGGCGCGGCCATCGTGATGGAGCTGGTGAACGGCGTCTCGCTGCGCCAGATGCTGCGCGCGCAGGGGCCCACCACACCCGAGTCCGCCCTCTGTGTCCTCAAGGGATCACTCGCCGGGCTGGCCGCCGCGCACACCCACGGGGTGGTGCACCGCGACTACAAGCCGGAGAACGTCCTGGTCACCGCCGAGGGCACCAGCAAGTTGGCGGACTTCGGCATCGCCATGCCGGTCGGTGCCGACGCCGGTGCCAGCGTCACCGGCACACCCCGCTACATGGCCCCCGAGCAGTGGACCGGTGCCCCCGCCGAACCGGCGTGCGACATCTACGCGGCCACCGCCACCTTCTTCGAGTGCCTGACCGGCCGCCCCCCGTACGACGGGGGCGACCTGGCCACCCTGCGCCGCCAGCACGCGCGTGCGCCGATCCCCACCGACCCGGCCCCGCGACCGGTGCACGGGTTGCTGCGGCACGGCATGGCCAAGCGCCCCGACGACCGGCCGCAGCCCGCCCGGGTCTTCCTCGCCGAGCTGGAGGAGACGGCCGTCGGCGCGTACGGGGCGGACTGGGAGGAACGCGGGCTGCGGGAGCTGGCGCAGCGGGCCGCCCTGCTGGCCGCCCTGTTCCCGTTCCGGGACGGCAGCGGCGGCACCGTCAGCGTGGCCACCACCGCGCTCGGCGCGACCACCACCGACGACGGCACCGGTCGCCGCCCGGCGACGCGGCGGACCGGCCGGGCCCGGGCCGCGCTGGTCGGCGGCGGCCTGGTGGCGGCCATGCTGGTCGGCGGCGCCGGACTCGGCTACACGATGGAGGAGCCGCCGGTGCCGACCGGCGCGGCCTCCGAGGCGACCACGGACCTGACCGGGCCACCCGCGCCGACCGGAGCCGCGCCGACCCCCACCCCCACCCCCACGCCCGGCCCCACCGCCACCCCCGCCCCGACGTCTGTGACGCCCCCCGCCCCGACCGCCACCACCACCGCGCCGACCGGCTCGCCGACACCCACCGATCCCGCACCGTCCACGGCGGACCCGTCGCCGTCGACGAGCACCAGCGCCCCGCCGCCGGACGTCACCGCACCCACCGTCGGTCGGGTCGCCGCGAGCCCGACCGCGCTCGATCCCGCCGGCTGCCCGTACGGGCCCACCGCCAGCACCGTCACCGCGTTGGTGCAGGACGACCGCACGGACGCCGAGGACCTGCGGGTCCGCGCCCGCTACACGATCGAGAAGCAGTCGTACGAGCGGCGCATGGACCCGGCCGGCGGCAACCGCTTCCAGGGCGTCCTCGCGAATCTGCCCCGTCCCGCGACCACCGTCCGGATCCCGGTGACGGTGGTCGCGACGGACGCCGCCGGCAACACCACCAGCGGTGACACGACGTACGTCACCCTCTACTCCTTCTGCACCCCGGGCTGACCGGGCGCGCGCCTCACGACCTCCGGGAGACCTGCCGTGACCCAGCCCGACGACCCGACCCACGCGTGGCCGCCCCCGCCCACCTCGACCGACGAACCGACGGTCCGGGTGGACGGCGCCCATCCGACCACCCGTCCCGGTGGCACGGCACCGCCGACCCGGCCGGGCACGGCGGAGCCGACCGTCTATCTCGGTCGCACCGACGCGTCGGCCCGACCGGCGGCTGCGGAACCGACGGTCTACCTCGGTCGCACCGAGACGGCGACCCCGTCGGGCGTTGCCGGGCGGCCGGTGTCGCGGGACGGCACCGCGTCGTGGCCCACCCCGGACCTCGACGCCACTCAGGGGGCGACCCATCCGCCGTCCGGCACGACCACCGCGTACCCGGTAGGGGCCGCCACGGTGCGTACGAGCGGTGCGCTCGCGGCACCGACCACCGGACCCGGCGGTGAACTGCGCTTCGGGCCCGGAGTGCCGGCCGCCCCGCCGTCGGCGCCCGCGTGGCCGACACCGGCACCGCGCCGCAGGTCGCTCTGGCGTCGGTCGGTGTCGGTGCTGTCCACTCTGCTCACCCTCGTGCTGCTGGCCGCGGTCGGCTTCTGGATCTGGCAGCGGCTGAACCCGATGGAGATCAGCGGGGTGAGCGTCGCGGTGCCCCACCCGGCGGGACAGCGGTGCGACGTCACCGTCGACGTCGTCGCCACGGTACGCACCAACGGCCGCCCCGGCACCGTCGAGTACCAGTGGCTGCGGTCCGGGAGCGCACCGGGTGCCCTGCTGACCGAGCGGGTCGGTCCGGGGCAGCGGACCGTGGAGCTGACCCTCCGGTGGACGTTCAGCGGGGTCGGCAGCACCACCGAGACGGCCACGGTGAACGTCGTCTCGCCGTCGTCGGCGCAGGCGGCCACCGAGGTCGCGTACTCCTGTCCGGGCTGACGGCCGGACACTCGCGACGTTTCTCGCGCCGCGCCCGGGGGTAGGTCGGGCCGGACGAACCGACCGCCCCTGCAAAGGACCAACGGATGCGAGACAACTTCGGCGACGCGGTAGGGGACACCCTCCGTGGCATACTCCTCTTCCTACCCAAGGCCGTCGCCTTCGTGGCGATCCTGGTGGCCGGCTGGCTGATCGCCAAGGCGGTGCTGAAACTCGTCGGCCGGCTGCTGGAACGCGTCGGTTTCGACCGGGCGGTCGAACGCGGCGGTATCCGTCGGGCGTTGGCCCGCTCCCGGTACGACGCCAGTGACGTCGTGGCGAAGCTCGCGTACTACGGGATCCTGCTGCTCACCCTCTATCTGGCGTTCGGTATCTGGGGGCCGAACCCGATCTCGGACCTGATCGCCGGGGTCATCGCCTGGCTGCCGAGGGCCTTCGTCGCCATCGTCATCGTGGTGGTCGCCGCCGCCATCGCCAGCGCCGTCAAGGACCTGATCTCGGGCGCGCTCGGCGGGCTGTCCTACGGCCGGCTGCTGGCCACCATCGCCTCGGCGTTCATTCTCGGTCTCGGCGTCATCGCGGCGTTGAACCAGATCGGTGTGGCCACCGCCGTCACCACCCCGGTGCTGATCGCGGTGCTCGCCACCATCGGCGGCATCCTCGTCGTCGGTGTGGGCGGCGGGCTGATCCGCCCGATGCAGAACCGCTGGGAGTCGTGGCTGTCCCGCGCCGAGGCGGAGTCGCGCACCATCGCCGAGCACGCTCGGGCCTACTCCGCCACCCGCCGCGAGCGCGAGGAGCAGGCGGCCCGGGAGCGGGAGGCGGAGGCCGCCCGGGAGCGCGAGGCACAGGCCGCCCGCGAGCGGGAGGAGCAGCGGACCGCCGCCGAGCGTCGGCTGGCCGAGTCGGCGGCGGCACCCGTACCGCCCGGTGGGGCGACCTTCGGCGCGCCGGCCGCCGACCCGCCGCCCGCCACGCCGGTGTTCGCGACCGGAACGTCGTCGGGTGTGCCGGTGGCCGACGACCCGGAGGCGACCCAGGTCGTCACCCCGCCCCACGTCGACTCAGACCCGACCACGCTGCTCCCGCGTCAGTCCACGGCCGACTCCGACGACCCGGACGCCACCACGGCGTTCCCGCGTCAGTCGGCGGCGGACTCCGACGACCCGGAGGCCACCACGGCGTTCCCGCGCCAGCAGCCGGTCGACGACGACTCCGACACCACGACCGCGTTGCCGCGCCAGTCCGCCGCGACGACCGACGACCCGGACACCACCCAGGTCACGTCGACCGGCCCGGACGTGCCGTCGCCGCGGACCGCTGCCGACGACAGCGAGTCGACGATCATCCTGCCGAAGAACGACGGCCCGTCCGGTCGCTGACCCAGACGGCGTCACCTCGCGGGACGGGACCGTACGGGCCCGTCCCGCGTCGCGTCGCGGCAGTCGTCGTCTGCCGCGACGCCGTCGTCCGCCCGAGCCGCAACGGGGTGGCATCGGGTGGTGCCGGCGCCTACGATCACCGCATGACCTGGCGACATTGATGCCTTGACCGAGGCCGGGGACCGCCCTCGGACGCCGTACACACGGTGTCCGTAATCGCCCCCCACCCGTCCGGATGGCCTCGATGACCCTCGCCACCGCCGCCGGCCGTCGCCTAGCGGCCACTCTCTACGCCTACACGTTCCTCACCGACCTGGTCCTGCTCTACCCGGTGTACGTGCTGCTCTTCTCCGACACCGGGCTGTCGGTCGGGCAGATCTCCTCGCTGTTCGTGATCTGGTCGCTGGCCGGTCTGGTACTGGAGGTGCCCGCCGGTGCCTGGGCCGACGCCACCTCCCGGCGTCTGGTGCTCGCCCTGGCGCCGCTGTGCAGCGCTCTCGGTTTCGGTCTGTGGACGCTCCTGCCGTCCTATCCGGCGTTCGCCGTCGGGTTCGTGCTCTGGGGAGCCGGCGGTGCACTCGCGTCCGGCGCGCTGGAGGCGCTGGTCTTCGACGAACTCGACCACGTGGGCGCCGCCGACCGGTACGCCCGGACCATCGGCCGCGCCCGCACCGCCGGCACGGCCGGGGTGCTCGGGTCGATCCTGCTCGCCGGGCCGGTGCTCGGGCTCGGCGGCTACCCGATGGTCGGGGCGGCCAGCGTCGCGGCCTGTCTGCTGGCCGCCGCCGTCGCGACCCGCCTCCCGGAACACCGCCGCCGCCACCACCGCCTCGCCGCCGCGCCGTCCACCGAACCCGACGAGCCGGGCTGGTGGCAGAGGCTACGGCTCGGCGTGGCCGAGGCGCGCGGCAGTCGATCCGTCCGCGTGGCGGTGCTGCTGGTGGCGGTGGTGAGCGCGATCTGGGGCGCGCTGGAGGAGTACCTCCCGCTGCTGGCCCGGGACACCGGCGTCGCCCTGACCACCGTGCCGTTGCTGCTGCTGGTGGTGACCCTCGGCCAGATGGCCGGCGGGCTGCTCGCCCCGGCCGGGCAGCGGCTTCGCACCGGCGGGTACGCCCTGCTGCTGGCCGCCTCGGCGGTGGCCCTGGCGGTGGGGGTGCTGCTGCGCAAGCCGGTGGGGTTCCTGCTGGTCGCGGCGGCGTTCGCCGGCTTCCAACTCGCCTCGGTGCTGGCCGACGCCCGCCTTCAGGCCCGGATCAGCGGCCCGACCCGGGCCACCGTCACCTCGCTGGCGGGCACGCTCACCGACCTGACCACGATCGCGGTGTACGCCGGGTTCGGCCTGCTCGCCACGGCGACGGACACCGCGTGGGCGTTCGCCCTGGCCGTCGTGCCGTACCTGCTGATCGCGGCGGCGCAGGTGCTCCGGGCGGGCCGGATCCGACGTGGACCGGTCGACGCGCCGACCGCCCGGATCGACGCGTGACCCCGCCCGGCTCAGGGCCGCTCGGCATCCAGGTAGACCCAGCGACCGTCCTCCCGGCCGAAGCGGCTGCGTTCGGTCACCGTGCCCGGATCGCGGCCCTCCCGGTAGTGGGCGCGGAACTCCACGGTCCCGGTGCTGTCGAACAGCCCGCCCCCGTCGGTGCCGACGACCTCCAGCCCGGTCCACCGCTGGGCGGGGTCGAGGTGCAGGCGAGGTGGACGGGTCCGGGAGTGCCAGCTGCGCATCAGGTAGGCGTGGTCGCCGACGGCGAAGGCCGCGTAGCGGGAGCGCATCAGCGCCTCGGCCGTCGGCGCGTCCGCCTCGCCACGGTGCAGTCGCCCGCAGCAGTCCGCGTACGGCATGCCCTGCCCGCAGGGGCACATCCCGGTCACCTCGGTCCGCCTGTCTCGCTTCGCCACCTCGACATCCTCTCGACACCGGACCCGACGGCTGACGCCGGGGGCGTGGCGTGCCCCCGGACATCGGAGGCGGTGGACGGTGTGGCGCGCCCATCGCGCTCCGGCCCGGAGATCACCGAGCGGGCCCGGGGCTTCCTCCACCGGTTGTCCGACGGGTAGCGCCCCGGTCAGCGGGTCCGTGCGCCGCGCCGACTGCCGAAAGACTCCATCGTGGTCGCCTTCCGCGCCGGCCTCGGTGCTCCGGCCGCCCGGGACCGCGCGGCGGTGGCCTGGGTGGCCGACGTCTTCCGGGTCGCCGCCTTCTTCGTGGTGGTCTTCGTGGCCGGCGCCCGGCCACCGGTGGCCTTGCCCGCCGGTGCCGTCTTCGCCGCCGTCCTCTTCGCCGCAGGCGCCTTCTTCGCGACAGCGGTCTTCTTCGCGGCGGTCGCCTTGGCGGTGGGACGCCGGGTCGGGCTCGCGGTGGCGGAGACGGCCTTCTTCCGCGCCGTCCGGGCGGAGGTCGCCGCTGCCGTACCGGCCGTGGCCTTCCTGCTCGTGGACCTGCCGGCCGCTTTGCCGGCCGCCTTGCTGGTGGCTGCCTTGCCGGTCGTCTTCGTGGCGGCTGCCGTCCCGGGAGACCGCTTGGTCGCCGGGCTGCTCCGCTTGGTCGCGGTGCGCGACGACGCGGCCGTGGCCTTTCCGGTGTTCTTCCTGATCGCTGCCTGGGCCATCGTTGCTCCTCGGGTCTGCCGTGGACGCTCGGGTCTTCCCGGCGTCGGGATGGTCGAACGCACGCCACCGGCCGCGCGGGCTCACCTCGGACGGGTTCGCGCCGTGCGGGTTCACGCCCGTGCGGGTTCACGCCCGCGCGGGTTCACGCTGTGCGGGTGGCGAAGACGATCACGTTGTCGGCGTACTCGCCGCGTGCCGGATCGAACCGGCCGCCGCAGGTGATCAGCCGTAACCCGGCCAGGCCGCCGGGACCGTAGACCAGGTCGGTGGGGAACCGCTCCTTCGGGTACGCCTCGACCGCGTCCACGGTGAAACGGGCCACCGTGGCATCGACCCGGGTGATGTGGACGGTGTCGCCGGGGCGCAGCCGCCCCAACTCGAAGAAGACGGCCGGGCCGTCCCCGGAGTCGACGTGGCCCACCAGGACCGCGTTGCCGATCTCACCCGGGCTGGCACCGGGTCGGTACCACCCGGCGACCTGCGGCCGGTCCAGCGCCGGCACCTCCAGCGCGCCCGAGGCGTCGGCGGCGACCGGCACCAGCGGAGCGCGTACGCCGATGGCCTCGATCCGCACCTCGACGGGGTCGGCGCGCGGCAGCGGCGGCAGGCTCGGCGCGGTGCCGGCCCGGTGCGGAGCGCCGTCGGGCTGCGGCGGCCCGGCCGGCAGCCGCCCGATCCCCGCGCCCACCAGCGCTACTCCGACGGCCGCGACCAGCGTGAGCAGAACGCGCCCCCCGTGGTATGCCCGCACGGTCACCTCCGATCGCGAGAGTCAGACGGCTGTCGGGACACCTGCCGTGCGGTATCCCTCGGGTGCCCGCACCGTGGCGTACGGCGCGGGCACCCGTCGCAGGATGGATGGGGTGTGCCGGCGCGTCAGAGACGCGCGGCGGCCTCGGCGTGCCGGCGGCGGCGGGCCAGGATGACGCCGCCACCGAGTGCGGTGGCGATCAGGGTCGCCCCGGTGGTCAGGGTGCCGAGCCCGTCGTCGCTCGTGCGGCCCCCGGCCTGGGCGCCACCGATCGGGGTGACCGTGAACGTGGTGCTGCCGTCCGAGGTGCCGTCTCCGCAGGTGGCGGCCACCGTGTAGGTGCCGAGGGTGAAACCTGCGGTGAACAGTTCGGCGCTCAGGCCGCCGCCGGCTGCGGCGGTGGTGGAGCGTACGTTCTGGTCCCGATCGGGTCCGGTGACCCGGAACAGCGCGTCACCGGTGCTCGGGTTGCAGGTGGTCGCGGTGAGCACGACCGTCCCCCCGACCGGGGTCGTCGCCGGTGACACCGTGGTGTCCGCCCAGGCGACTCCGGGCATGAGCAGCGCGCCCAAGGCGATGCTGCCCGCAGCCGGTACGAGAACTCTGGTTGCCTTCATACGCGTCTTCCCTCACTTTTCGTCCGCTGACTGCGTGGGACGTCGTTCGGGTGGCCAACTCCGCGACTAGCACCGGTGTGCCCAACACTAGGTGGGCTTGGGACCCGATCCGGTGAAAATGAGAAATCTTCGTTGCCGTCACGTGTCCGCCCGACCGCCTCGGGCGTCGCGGAAGGTCCCGCCACGGGCCCGGCGGTCCGGCGCATCCGGTCGATGTCGGCCTGCCGCGCAGTGGGACCGGTGGGCGGAAGGCGAGGTCGACACGGAGTCGCGCCGATCGTGGCAGCCGTCCCGTTCCCACCACCCAATTCCCCCAAGTCCCCCCGCCCCAGCGCGCCCGGCCCCGGCCCGGCCCCGGCCCGGCCCCGGCCCCGCCCGGCCTTGGATGAGTTGATCAAGAGGTTTCCGTCGCGATTCCTGTCGTGCTTGCACCAAAACTTCTTGATCAACGGGGTTGGCGCGCAAGGCGGGCGACGGCGGAGATGGGCTGGCGCGCCGTTTGCGCTGAATGTCGGTTTGTCGGATGCGGGTGGGTGGGGGTTGGGTGGAATCCGGGGTGGGGTCGGGGCGTTGTAGTCGGGTGGCTGACCGCGCAGGGCCGCATGCGCCGGGCAGGTCGCGGACGAATTCTCGCTCCGCCGGATTGGTGGCGGGCGGGTGTCGGAATGGCTTGGCCCGGTCGGTGGTTATGCCTGGTCGCGGCGCCGGGTCAGGCTTCCGGGTGGCCGGGGAATGATGCGGGCTGGCGGGTGGTTGTGTATTGACCCGACGCCGCAAAGCCTGGTCCGGTGATTCCCCTTCTCGGACCTGTGTGCGTCGGATTTCCCCTTTCTTCTAGCGCCTGACGGCGTTTGCGTCACTCTCAATCCCCCTGTGGGTGGCGTCTACCCCCGAATGGAGCTTGTGATGAACTCGAAGCTGCTGCGTAAGAGTGTTCTTGGTGTTGCTGGTCTGGCGTTTGCTGGTGGTGTGTTCGCTGGTCCGATCGGGCAGGCTGACGCCACCCCCGTCACGGCTGGTTCGTTGGTGGCGGTGCAGGCGGACAAGCCGGACTCCGGCAAGCTGGTGCCGCATGGTGTGCAGGGTGCCCAGTCGCGTATCGATTTGGACGATGAGCAGGTCGCCAACGCGAAGGCGATCATCGCGGCGACGAAGAAGGCCGGTATGGACGAGCGTGCCGCCGTCATCGCGATCGGCACCGCGTTTCAGGAGTCGAAGTTGGAGAACCTGGGTCATCTGGGTGACCGCAACGACCACGATTCGCAGGGCTTGTTCCAGCAGCGTCCGTCCAGTGGTTGGGGCACGGTGGAGCAGATCACCGACCCCGAGTACTCCACCCTGGCCTTTCTGAAGGGTTTGAAGCAGGTCGACGGCTGGGAGGACATGCCGTTGACGGTGGCGGCGCAGACGGTGCAGGTGTCGGCGTTCCCGGATCACTATGCCCAGTGGGAGCAGCAGGCCGCCGACCTCGTCGCCGAGCACTGGAACAGCTGACCCCACACTGAACAGGCTTTCCTCGCACAAGGGGGAGCAAGAACGCTGCCGGCCGGTACCCACCACGGGTACCGGCCGGCAGCGTCTGTCCATGGAGAGATGTTAGGAAGG